>JBKPAI010000181.1:0-12401 GCA_046726355.1 Acidobacteriota bacterium
GGAAATCTCTGGTTGAGATCCGGCGTGATCAGCCAGACATTTCGTATCTGCAGCCACTCTTCGAAGAAGTTCTGCACCAGCGAGGTGCGCGCACGTTTGTCGCTCAACATCCGCCGTACTTCCCGCTCGAGCACCGCCGGCTCGTGCAGCTTCCCGCGGATGGCCGTGTCGAGCAGCTCGTCATCGGGGATGCTGCTCCAGAGGAAAAACGACAAACGCGACGCCAGCTCGACGTCCGGAAGGTTGTACGCCGTTCCCGGCGCGACGCTGGCCGGATCGGTCTCGATCCGGAACAGAAAATCGGGGCTCACGAGCACACGCTCGACGCCCGCGCGAATGCCCGCGTCGAAGTCTCGTTCAGCGCGAGCGGCCTGATAGAAGCCCACAAGCGTCTGGATGTCGTTGCTGGTCGGCGGCCGCCGGTACGCGCGACGCGCCAGCGTTGAGAGAATCTTCGTCGCGCAGGCGGCCTCTTCACGGCTAATAGCGGGCTGGCAGACATCAATCCGCTGGCGGCCGGGCGAGGTCTGTGACACTCGCGGGCCGTACGGTCCGCCGATGAGCAGGGACGAGATCATCGCGGGATTGTCGGGTTTGGTCGTGTGCTCGCGGCTCCATATCGGAGTTGAATTCAGTCCGAGTCCCTCGTTCTGGAGATTGTCGGTCTTCACGAGCGTGGCGATCACCTGCCGCATGCCGGCCTTGACGGGCGCACGTACTTCTAGCCCACTATCCGCGGTCATCAGCGGGTTCCTCGACGCTGCGTAGTCCGGATTCTCGATCGAGTTCGTATTCGCGCCAGTGAACTCCGGCGTACCGCCTATCGTCAGCTGGCCGACGCGGGCGCCGTCGACGCGAATGTCAATGTCGTTCGTTGCCGACAGGCCACGAATGAGGCCCGTGTCGGTGCGGTCCATCCGTATCTTGAAGACGTACTCGCCGTCGACCGGGAAATAATGGCGCGCCACGATCCCGCCCCGCGACCCGAGCGGAAACTCCTCGCCGAGCCGCTCATTCTGCGAAAGCCATGTGGACTCGTTCGAGTTGTTTTTGAGCGCCGTGTAACGCTCGAAGCCTGGAGGAATCGTCGGATCGCCGAGGGCGAGCCGCGTGATCTTCGCGGCCGCGCTGAGATAGCGATCCAGGAGCGCCGGCTGGATCGAGAGCGCGTCGGCGTTGGTGTCGAACCCGTAGGCCTGCTCGTCGGGCGGCAGCATCATTCTCGGCTCGATTTCCACTCCCAGCAGATCGCGAACTGCGTTGGCATATTCAGCGCGGTTGAGCCGATGGAGCGCTGCCGGCCGGCCAGGATTCGCATGCGCTGCCGCCGCCCGATCGAGCTCCGTCTCGAGCCACGTGGCCACCTTGTCGTACGTCTCGTTGTCGGGACGACGCGCTCCCGGAGGTGGCATGGCGCGGCTCCGGAGCTTCACGACCACCTTCTCCCATTCGTCGGCCGAATTGGACACCTGATCGGCATCCACTTTGTCGAGCGCGAGATCGGCAGTTTTGACCCGTTCGTTGTGGCAGCTCACGCAGTACGTGCTGACAAGCCGGCGCGCCGGCGTGGCCGCCGGTGCCGTTGTCGTTGCGCTTTGAGGCGCTGCCGATGTTCGCGGCTGACTTGCGGACAGCGACGCTGCGATCGTCGCGACGAGCGCGATCGTCCCGCTGGCCAACATCACTGTCACGTTGTGCTGCCGAATGAGCACCGCAACCTACTCCGGACGACACCGGTTCTGCGCCAGGCAGGGATGACCGAGCTGCGGATCGGCGCCGTGCCTGAGCAGAATTTCAGCCCCTGCTTTGTTATACAGAACGCCGCCGAGACGATCGCCGAACCCTGAGGCGGCGAGGTATGGTGTGACGCCTGCCTTATTGACAACGTTCACTTCGGCGCCTTTTTCAATCAGCAAATCGAGCATCCGGTTCCAACCGCGGTAGCCAGGACCGAAGAGCGCGTTCTCGTTGTAGGTGGTGACGGCCTTCACGTCAACGCCCGCCTCCAGGAGAAACTTGACGGCCGCCATCGCGCGATCTTCGTCGTCGATGATCTCGCCGATTCCCCGGTTGAGCCCGGTCGCGGCGAGCAGCGCATTCGAGTTGGTCTTCGTCACGAGATGAGGATCCGCGCCTGCCGCGAGCAGGATGCGCATCATCTCCACATCGGCGGCGTTGGCGGCGACGATAAACGCCGTGGCGCCAGCGGCGTCGTTATATCCGCCTGTTCCCGTACCGCCGTATCCGGGTGGCCGGGCTCTCATCTGAAGATTCGGGTTTGCGCCGTGAGCCAGGAGCGCCTTGACGAGCCGCAACTTCGCGTCGCGATCGGGAATTCCACCGACCGGATCGACGAAGCCATAGACTGGATTTGACAGTCCGTTTTCCCATGTACCCGCCGCCCAGAAAAGCGGAGTGAAGCCGGCATCCATGACATTCGGATCGGCGCCGTGGTCCAGCAGGAACAGCGCGAGCGGCACCTGTCCCCGCACGGTGGCGACGAGCAGCGGAGTGCTGCCGGGAAACGTGGAATCTGCGCGGGCACCGGAACCACCGCCGGCTGCGCCTCGGGCGCCGCCTGCACGTCCGGGTGGCGCCGCTCTTCCTCCAGCTCCCGTTTCACCCGCGCCACGGCCCCGGCCGTTTTGAGCCTCACGTTCGTATCTGATGTTCACGTCGACACCTGCGTCCAGCAGCATTCTGGCCGACTCGACATCACCAACCCGCGCGGCAAAGTGCAGCGGCGTAAATCCCGTTTTGGTGTGCGCCTTCAGATCCGCATTCGCCTCGATCAGCGTCCGAAGCACCCGCGTATGCCGCTCGGCAGCCGCCCACATCGCAGCGGTTTGATTCTGTGCTGGCTCCTTCGCGTTCACGTCGGCGCCATGAACAAGCAGCATGGCCACGGCTTCGGCGTTGCCAGTGCGCGCGCACGTCATGACCGGTGTCTCACCGGTCGCAATCGGCGTGTTCGGATTGGCGCCAGCCTTCAGTAGCAGGTCAACCAGCGCACTGCTGGCGTTCGTGCACGCTTGAGAGAGCGGCGTCATGCGAAAGTCATTGGCGACGTTCGCATCCGCGCCGGCCCGGACCAGCATCTCAGCTGTCTGAAGATCGTTCCAATGCGCGGCCCACAAGAGCGCGGTCGAGCCGTCCTCGGATCGGAGGTTCACATCCGCATGCTGACCCAGGAGCGCACGCACCTCCTGCCAGTCTTGATTCTTCGCGGCGTCGACGAGACGGAGTTCCTCGTTCGCGGCGCCTGCGGCGACGATCATGACCAGCGTCAACGAAAACGCGAACAGCAGGCTTAGCCGATTGCGTTGGTCTGACATATCGCCCTCTGAAGGACGAATAAAGTTGCACGACCCGTCGAGTCAGTGTACAGGGAACTATCGGTCCAGGCTTAGAATTCCGCGAGGACGACTCAGCGGGGCATCTGCGGGGCAACCGGTATGTCTGGAGGCATTTGCGGAAGGGCAGTCCGGTTTGGGGTCAAGTTTCGTCATGAGCCGGGCCCGCGACCGAGCCCCTCATGCTTCGGATCGCCGGCGCGCTCGAAGAGATGATGCCGCGGGCGGCACGTATTTGATTATGCTCCTCTCACTCGTTAGAACCGTTTGTAAATAGTCCTGAAACAGGAGGCGCCATGGGCCCCCGCGCACGGTTCGCGCTCGCTGCGGCGGTCATCCTCGCTCTCTCGATTCCTGCGTCTGCTCAGACTCTTTATGGCTCGCTCGTTGGCAACGTCACCGACGAGAGCAGTCTGGCCGTTCCGGGCGCGACGGTGAAAGTGACGCATCTCGAGACCAATCAGACTCGCGAAGGCGTGAGCAACGAGTCGGGCGGTTACAACTTCCCGAATATTCCCACGGGGACCTATCAGGTCGACGTCAGCCTGACCGGCTTCCAGTCCTTCAGCTCGCGCGGCGTCGTGGTGCGGCAGAACACGCAGATTCGCGTCGACGTGAAGCTGACGGTAGGAGCGCTACAGGAGACGGTTCTCGTGTCCGGCACCGCCACGGTGCTCCAGACCGAGTCGGCCGCCGTCCAGATGCAGACCACGAGCGATCAGATCGTGAACCTGCCGACGAGTGGCCGGTCGTACCAGAGCTTCATCGGACTGATGGCCGGCGTCGCGCAGCCGTACATGATTCAGGCGGGCGGCATCAACAACCCGGCGCGATCGATGGGCGTGTCGGTCAACGGTCAGCCGCCGAACAACACGCTGTTCCGGATCGATGGCGCGGCCGTCACCAATCAGTGGTACCCCGACATCCAATCCTATAGCCCGGCCCTCGAAGCTGTTGAAACGGTCAGCGTCGTCACCAACAGCTTCGACGCGGACCAGGGGATGGCCGGCGGTGCGGCGGTGAACGTCCAAGTGAAAAGCGGGACCAACACCATCAGGGGCTCGCTTTTCGAGTACCTCACGGACTCGGCGCTCAAGAACCGTCCCTATTTCCTGCCGAAGGGGACGGCGAAGGGCGACGATACCAAGAACATCTTCGGCGGTACGTTTGGTGGTCCGATCCTCCGGAACAAGCTTTTCTATTTTGTCAGCGTCGAAACCGAGATCCGCCGAGTCAAGGACGGCACGGTGCAGCTCGCTGAAGGAGAGGTGTCAACCGGGACGACGGGCCTGAACACGCTGCCGCCCGCAGATCTCCGTCGCGGCGACTTCTCCGGGACCGGCACGGTGCTCTACGACCCGCTGACCGGCGCCGCGGATGGCCGCGGACGCGTGCCGTTCGCCTTTGCGAACTGCCCCGGGCTGACGTCCACGTCCGATCCGAGGTTCACGAGCTGCAATTACATCCCTGCGAGCCGGATCAATCCAATCTCGCGGCGGCTGCTCGATGCTCTCATTCTGCCGACGCAGCCGGGGTATCAAGACAACTACTACGCGAGGGACAATTACGAAGCCGATCTCACCAAGATCGACACGAAGATGACCTGGACGCCTGGCAACAAGCTGAATCTCAATAACCGACTCAGCTGGCTCACCAGCAAGCAGAATAGTCACGGTATCTTCCCGTCGCTCACTGGTGAAGAGTTCAACCCGCTGAGCGTGGGCCGTCTGTGGAAGGCAAACATCACGAGCGGCTCGTTGCTGGCCACCTCGATCCTCTCGTCGAATTTCGTTGTGGACGGCGTGTTTGGATACACCCCCTATCACAGCTGGGTCGAGCCCGAGGGTCCGGCGGACGAATGCTGGGGAGCCCACTTCGGCATCCCGAATGCGTGCCAGCCGCCGTACTCACGCGACCGCGCAGCGCCGAGTTTCAACATGGGCGGGTGGGGGCTCGTGACCCCGAGCCAGTTCCGCGACTATGCCGACAATCAGATGCAGTGGAGCGCCAACGCCGGGTGGATCAAAGGGCAGCACAACGTGAAGTCCGGCTTCGACGTGCAGCGCAACTTTCTGAACCACTACGAAACGCAAGTACCGGTGTTCACCTTCAACGGCGGCGCGACGTCGCTGAACGGCGGCGCGTCACCGAACAATTTCAACCAGTTCGCCGACTTCCTGCTCGGCCTGCCGCAGTCTCGCAATGCGCAAATCATGATGCCGCTTTTGAGCGACAAGGGCGCGAAGGGTGCGAACTGGCCGGCGACCGTGCGAAGCTGGGCCACGGGCGTCTACCTCCGCGATCAGTGGCAGATGAACCGCAAGATGACCACCTCGGTCGGAGTCCGCTGGGAGTATTACCCGTTCCCGAAACGCGCCGATCGCGGGCTGGAAATGTTCGATTTCAACACGAACCTGCTGCAAGTCTGCGGCGTCGGGAATGCAAACCCGCAGGTGTGCGACATTAAGGTGCAGAAGGATCTGTTCACGCCGCGCCTGGGGTGGGCGTACCGGCCTGATGAACAAACGGTCCTCCGTGTCGGGTACTCGCGTAATCCGCAAAGCGACAACGCGGTTACCCGCGTCGGCGGCATCGCGCAGGCATTCCCGCAAGTTATCCAGATCACGCAGACCGGCCCGAACACGTTCACACCGGTAGGCACTCTCGACACTGGAGTGCCGCTGGTGCCCCTCCTGGATCTGAGCAGCGGAACGGTGCGGCTCCCGGCGGGCGCCGGCGTCACGACGCTGGAAGGAGAGTTCCGGCGAGGCACGATTACGTCCTGGAACGTCACAGTGCAGAGGCTGATGCCATATCAGCTCAGCGTCCAGCTCGGATACGTAGCCAATCGCCAGGAGAACATCACGCGTCCCAACAACCTGAACTACGGTCTAATCGGTGGCGGTGCCGCGAGCCAGCCGTTCAACCAGGTCGGGTTGGTAAACGGACTGCGAACGACCGCGGCAATGACCGTGTTCAGACCCGAAGGCAAGGTGACGTACGACTCGCTGCAGGTCAGCGTCAACCGGCGCATGAGCAACGGATTGCAGTTCACCTCGGCGTACACCTACGCGCGGGCGATCGACTGGTGGGCCGGCACCATCGCGATCCCGGAGTACTACTACTTGAACAAGGCCACTCAGGGCGGCGGCTCGTTCCAGGCTGCCCGAGCGGGTACGAGCACGCCGCACAAGGTTGACGCCTCGATCATCTATCAGCTGCCGTTCGGCCCCGGACGGAAGTTCCTCAATGAAAGCGGACTGTTCGCCGGCATTGCCGGCGGCTGGCAGGTCAGCTCGAATTTCACCGCGTACTCTGGCGCCCCGTTCACGGTGACATCGAGCACGGCATCGCTCAACGCGCCGGGCAACCCGCAGCTTGCGGATCAGGTGAAGGACGACGTCGGGATCTTCGGCTATGACGGAACGGATCGCCCGTACTTCGACGTCACGGCGTTCCGAGCCGTTACCGAGCCGCGATTCGGTAGCGCCAGATTCAACAGTCTGCGTGGACCTGGCGTCCGGAACGTCGACTTGAACATCACGCGATCGATGGCGATGAGTGGGAACAGAACGTTGCAGCTGCGGGTCGAGATCTTCAACCTGTTCAACCGGCCGATGTTCGCGAACCCGACGCGCCTGAATATCTCCGATGTCACGTTCAATCCGGATGGATCCGTTCGTAATCTCAATGGTGTGGGTGTGATCAACACGACTCAGCACTCGGGACGCGAGTACTCGGAACGCTATGTGCGGCTCGGCATCCGGATGGGCTTCTGACCGGGGGCCCGGGGACGTTCGATGAAGAAATGGCTTGGAATCATCGCGGGGCCGCTGGCGATTGCCGGCGGCTTCTTCACGGGCACGCTCGTCGGCCAAGCGCCCCGCGCGCAGACTGCCGATGAGTTCCAGCGGACGGTCGCGCCCGTTCTTGCGAAGAACTGCGTGCGATGCCATAGCGATCGCCAGCAGGCAGGTAAGCTGACCCTCGAAGCGTTCCACGACATGGACGCTGCGTCGAAGCGGACGGACCTGTGGCAGAAGGTCTTCGACAAGCTTGCGGCAGGGCAGATGCCGCCTCGACCGATGCCGCCATTGTCTGCGGCAGATCTCGAGGCGGTGACGGGTTGGATTCGAAAGCTGCCGGGCATCTCGACGGCGAGCCTTGACCCGTCGGCGGAGACCGACCCGGGCCGTGTGACCGCCCGGCGTCTCAACCGCGTCGAGTACAACAACACGGTTCGCGACCTGCTGGGTGTCGCCCTGCGCCCCGCTGATGAATTCCCGATCGACGACTCCGGCTATGGCTTCGACAGCATCGGCGACGTCCTCTCGCTCTCGCCGATGCTCATGGAGAAGCACGTCAGCGCGGCGCGCGTCCTGGCGCGTGCGGCGGTGTTCGGCGAGCCGTATCCGGAGAAGCCGGGCCAGCTCGTCAACCTCACGCCGAAGAAGATGCAGGACGACGTGCATGCCCGCGGAAGCGAGACGCCATATTCGATGCGGGGCGCGCTGTATAGGACGTATCACTTCCCGGTCGATGGCGAGTACGAGTTCCGGTGGCGCTATGGAAACTACCGCGGCCGCGGGAAGCCCGCCGGTCCGGGACGGCCGTTTGCGACGGCCGCTGCGGCTCCTGCCGATCCGCTGCCGTCTGCCGATGTCGTCGATCAGCCTGCGGCCGCGCCGGGGCGGGGGCGTGGCGCCGGCGGCGGTGGGCGCAGGCGTCCGCCGACCGACGAAGAACGCAAGGCGCGCGAGGAGAAGCTCCGCCTGGCGTTTCCACCGATCCTGATGATGTTCAGCATCGACGGCCAGCCGGTCCACAGCGAATTCGTGGAAGGCGACGGCAACTACAACTACTCGCATGGCGACAACATCGCCCGTATAAAGGTCACCGCCGGCGATCACGTGCTTCGCGTGTCGTGGCCCGATCTGGCAAACCATCCCGACCCGTTCAAGTTGATCAACGCCGACGGGCGCCAGGAGCTGTTTGTCGATTACATGCGGATCCTCGGGCCGTACAACCCGTCGGCAGGCCGTCCACCGGGCTTCAGGAAGATCTTCGTGTGCGGCGACGACGGACGGTACTCGAACGAGTGCGTCGAGCAGATCGTCACGAACCTCATCACCCGCGCCTATCGCCGTCCGGCAACCAAAGTGGAGATCGACAGGCTGCTGGCACTCGTAAACGACGTGCGAAAGCACGATTCGGTGGAGCAGGCCGTTCGTCTCGCGATTGAGTCCGTGCTGGTGTCGCCGAACTTCCTCTTCCGCATCGAGCGGGATCAAGACGAGAAAAGTGCGACGGGTGCAGACGACTTGCCTCGCGGAGAAGCGGTGAAGGCGAGTGCTTACGATCTGAACGATTACGAGCTGGCGTCGAGGCTCTCGTACTTCCTATGGAGCAGCATGCCGGATGAGGAACTGTTCCAGGCTGCGGGGCAGAAGCGGCTGCACGATCCTGCAGTGCTCAACGCGCAGATTGAGCGGATGGTCAAGGATCCAAAAACGACCGCTCTCGTCAGGAACTTCGGCGAACAATGGCTGAACCTGCGGCTGATGGATCGTACCAAACCCGACTCGGAAAAATTCCTCTCGGTCGACGACGAGCTGCTCGATGCCATGCGGCAGGAGACGCTCATGTTCATTGCCGCCATCATGCAGGAGAATCGCAGCGTCCTCGAGTTCATCGACGGCCGTTTCACCTTCGTCAACGGCCCGCTTGCGCGCTACTACGGCATCAAGGGCGTGGACGGCGAGCAGTTCCAACGCGTCGAGCTCGACGGCGAGCAGCGCAGCGGCATTCTCACGCAAGGCTCGATCCTCAGCATCTCGTCGTATGCAACCCGCACGTCGCCGGTCCTGCGGGGCAAATGGGTGCTCGATACACTTCTCGGCGCTCCACCGCCGCCGCCGCCCGACAAAGTGCCGGCGCTCGCGGACGAAGGCCTGGGTACGGCGGCCTCGATGCGCCAGCGGCTCGAGCAGCACCGCGCGAATCCGAGCTGTTCGGTGTGCCACAACCAGATGGATCCGATCGGGTTTGGATTGGAAAACTACGATGCCGCTGGAGCGTGGAGGGAGAAGGACGGCAATTTTGCGATCGATGCGACGGGCACTCTGCCGGACGGACGATCGTTCTCAGGCGCGAAGGAGCTGAAGCAGATTCTGCGCGCGGATGCTGCCACCTTCACGCGGAACTTTACCGAGAAGCTCATGACCTACGCGCTCGGGCGCGGCCTCGAGCGCGGTGATCGCCCACTCGTCGAGCAAATCATCCGGGATGCGGCGCCAGACGACTACCGGTTCCAGACGATCGTCAGAAACATCGTACGCAGCCGGGCGTTCCGCATGCGAAGCCGCAGCTGAGCGTCGGCGCAAACGGCAGATTCGGCCAACAGGAGGACAGCGTGAAGCAGCTTTCTCGTCGGGCGGTACTGCGGGGCGTTGGCGCCACCATCGCGCTCCCGTTTCTCGACGCGATGTACCCGGCATTTGCGTCGCAGACGGTCAAGAAGTCGCTTGCACCCAATCGTATGGCGCTCCTGTACGTGCCGAACGGCATCATCATGGAAGAGTGGACGCCGACCGGCGGCTTGGGATCCACGCCGCTCGCCGACTTTCCACGCGTCTCTCGTGCACTGGCGCCCTACCGCAACGACGTCCTCATGCTCACCGGTCTCACGTCGGACGCCGGACGCGAACACGGCGACGGTGGCGGCGATCACGCACGCGCAGGTGCTGCCTATCTCACGTGCGCGCACCCGCGCAAGACCCACGGCAAGGACATCAAGGCCGGCGTCTCGATGGATCAGATCGCGGCTCGCCACTTCGAGGGGCAGACGCGCTTCGAGTCGCTCGAGCTCGGCTGTGAGGAAGGGATTCAGGGCGGCAACTGCGACAACGGCTACAGCTGCGCCTACAGCAACAGCCTGTCGTGGCGGACGGAGAACACGCCGAATCCGCCGGAAATCCGGCCGCGTGCGGTGTTCGAGCGGCTGTTCGGCGCTGCTGACGACGAAAAGGATCCGGCGGTGCGGCAGCGGATGGGAAGCTATCGGCGAAGCATCCTCGACATGGCGCTCGGCGAAGCGGAACGCCTGAAGAGTTCCCTCGGCGGATCGGATCGCCGGAAGCTCGACGAGTATCTGTATGCGGTTCGCGACATCGAAAAGCGCATTCAGAGCGCCGAACGCAGCAATGTGGCGCGCGTCGCGATTGACGCGCCGTCGGCCAGCGTACCCGATGATTTCGCCGAGCACTCGCAGCTGATGTTCGACTTGCTCGCACTGGCGTTCCAGACCGACATGACGCGCGTCGTAACGGTGCTGCTGGCCATCGAGCAGAGCCCGAGGAACTACCCCGAGATTGGAATCACCGAGGGCCACCACGGCCTCACGCACCATCAGGGCGACAAGGGGAAGATCGAGAAGGTCACGCAAATCAACGAGTACCACATCAAGCAGTTCACTTATCTGCTCGACAAGCTGAAGTCGATTCGCGACGGCGACGGCACGCTGCTCGACAATTCGATGATCGTGTACGGCAGCGGCCTGGCCGACGGGAACCAGCACCAGCACCACAACCTGCCGGCCGTCATCGCAGGGCGCGGCCGGGGAACGATTCGCCCCGGACGCCATCTCCGTTATGCTGACGAGACCCCGATGGCGAACCTGTTCCTGTCGATGCTGGATCGCATGCGCGTGCCGGTTGACACATGGGGCGACAGCACGGGCAGGCTGGACGGATTGAACGACTTATAACCGCGGTTCGGGGGAGCATGCCGCCAGCGGCCTCACGAATCACAGGGATGTCTTGCAGGTCTTCCTGACGCACAGCGTGCACCGTGTCTCGTGGCGTGGAATTGTCCTGTTGTGTGGATTGGTGTTGAATCCCGGGTCCTTATACGCCGGGCAGCAGAAGGCACCGGGACGTTCCATCGGTCAGGTATCGACAAACGGCGATCTGATCGTGATCGAATTGGACCACGCAGCACTCGGGCAACCGAACCTGTTTGATCTCGTCGGCCGCACGCTGCGATTTAATCCAGCCGGTTCCCGTTACCGTGTGACGAGTCAGACGTTACAGTGGGAGGCTGACTACGGTGGTGAACTCACCGGTTCTGACGTCAGCCTTCAGCGGTTCACGTTTCCGTTCTCAGGGCAACGGTGGAGTTCGTTTTCCGTGGGGACGACGGGATCCATTCGATTCGGTCCGCCACCGAGGGTGGGTGATGTCGATGCGTACGGTCAGCTTGACGGCGGAATCGCTTCCGCCATTGGACGATTTGACCGTCTCGCTGACGTCGGCGGCAGAATAGGTGCGCGTGCGCCAGCCATCTGCGTGTTTCTGAAGCCCAGGATGCCCGGCGCGCACTACGTGCGGGAGTTAGCCGATCGCGTCGTCATTACGTGGAAGCTCACCGAGCCATTCGGAAGCCTGTTGGATTTCTCCTAGTTTCCCAGGACCAACCTGTTTCAGGCGGTCCTGCATCGCGATGGCTCAATCGAAATGTCGTATACGTTCCACGAGGACGGCGCGCCGCGAAGTCGACGATTTCCTTCCCCGGCGGCACCGGCGGGGTCAACTGGGGCGGTAAGCCACAGATCCACGCGCCGGCTACATCACCAAGAACTCGCACGAGACGTCGCTGGTCGGCTGGGGGGTTGCGCTGGGTGGCCGGAGGCAGGAGGCGAGAAGAAAAAGCCCGGCGTCACATATTCGTTCGACACGGTGGGCTCGCCGCTCGCATACGACCGCGTGTCAGTGGACGGCGTTGGTCTGTTCCACACGTTCTCGGCGTCGATCGGCAGGGACGCTGTCAGCGCCCGCCAATGGTCGCGGCTGATCGCCATCAACGCCAACACCGGCGAGATCGCCTGGGAGACCACGCTCGGGATCAACGAGAACCTGCCGGCCGGGAAACAGAACGTCGGCGGGCTGGTGTTCGTCGGCGCGACCGACGAGCGGCGCTTCCGCGCGTTCGGTTCGAAGACGGGCAAGGAGCTCTGGGTCACGAAGCTCGAGGCCGTGGGCAACGCCAACC
>JBKPAI010000182.1:0-28498 GCA_046726355.1 Acidobacteriota bacterium
TGATGAGATCCAGATCTGTTCGCTGACATTCGAGCACGCCGAACGGCTGGCGACGCAAGCCCCGAAGGCACGCGCCGGAGGGAAGATCGAAGACGCGGATCTCCTTGACTCTCTTGCCGAGACTGGTTTCGAATCGTGTCCCGTCGCGACGCGTTCGCGGCGGCGACGGCTGAGAGCCGCCGTTACCGCATCTCTGCGAGACGCCCGACCGCGCCGCTCCTGATGAGGCGATCGCGCCGGGGTTTGCGGCCGACGTCGAAGTTCAGGGGATCCCCGATTGCCTTTCGAGCGTACCGGACACGGCGAACGGCGCGAAGTGCGGTACGCCGGGCGTGAGTGTCAGTGGGTACGGAGGATTCACCAGCGGTGGCGTCCTCTACGAACCCGCGTCAACGCTGACGATCAGCGACAGTGTGACAACGCTGCGTGGACGCCACAGCCTCAAGATCGGAGGCGAGGCGCGGCGCTACTCGATTGACAACTATCAGCCGAACGGCGTCGCCAGCAGCTTCTCGTTCACTGGTGCGCCTACAGGCAATGCGTTTGTCGATTTTCTGTTCGGCGTGATGAACAGCGGCTTCGTGCAGGTGCAGAACGCCATGGTCTCGACGCGCGCCTGGAGCTACGCGGCGTTCGTGCAGGATGATTTCAAGATCCATTCCGATCTGACGCTCAATCTGGGCCTGCGCTGGCAGTATGACCAATCGTTCCGGGAGCTGAACGACGGGCTCGCGTTCTTCAACCCCTACACCGTGGCATGGGAGCAATTCGGCGTCAACGCGCCGGAAACGCCGTTCGATCCATCCCGGAAGCAGTTCGCGCCGCGGGTGGGCGTCGCCTGGAACACGACTCCCACGATCGTTGTACGCGCCGGGTACGGGCTCAGCTATCCCAGTGCCGTCGGCCACGGGCGTGCGGGCGACGGGCAGCCCGGGCCGAACATGCTCGCGCGCACGAACTTTCCGGCGGGAACGAACTGGTCGAGCCTGCCGCGAATCGCGAACCCCGATCCGGCGGCGATTCGGGCGCCGATTCCCGTCACGGGCAACGTGTCGTTCTCGTACTGGGCACCGCGCGAGCAGACGCCGCCGTACTAACACCTGTGGAACGTCACGCTGGAGAAGCAGCTCGACAGAGTGTCCGTCGGCCAGGTGGCGTACGTCGGGAATCGCGGCCGCAATCTCCCTGTCAACTATGCGTACAACATCTGCCAGCAGACGCGGGAGAGCACGCCGCGGTCGGGCACCGCAACCACGAGCCCGTATTGTCCGGCGGCGGCGGCGAGGGTGCTCGCCTCCGGCGCCTCGATCTACGACCTTGTCGTGAATCCCGGGTACTGGGGTCTGTCGAGCTCCGATTACCATGCGCTGCAGGCGAAGTACGAGCGCCGGTTCTCGGGCGGCGTGTCGCTGCTCGCGAACTTCACCTGGAGCAACCTGATGGACGACTCCTCGTCCGACTGGGGCGGCTTCTGGTCGCTCGATGTGCTCGGCCAGGATTTCTACGACCGCGAATCCGAGCGGTCGGTCAGCGCCGGCGACATCGCGCGGCGCCTCACGATAGCATCGATCGTCGAGCTGCCGTTCGGGGCCGGCCACCGCTGGATGAGCGACGGCATCGCCAGTCAGATCGCCGGCGGCTGGCGCGCAACCGGCGTCTATACGCTGAGCAGCGGCTCACCGTTCGGGATCACGGACAATTCGTACAGCTACTGCAACTTCTCGCACACGCTGACCAGCCGGCCAGACATGATCGGGGATCCCCTGCCCGACGGGTTCAAGCAGACGACCGCGGCCTGGTTCGACCGCAACGCCTTCGACTTCTCGGGAACGTGTCCCGCTCCGGGTCTCCTCACGCCCACCGGACCGATGGATCCGAACAAAGCATTCGGCAACGCGCCGCGCTACTTTTCGAACGTTCGGAATCCCGGCGCGAACATCCTGAACTTCTCGCTGCAGAAGGACTTCAGGATTCCGGGCGGTGACGCGCGGCGGTTTCAGTTTCGCGCCGACTTCTTCAATTTCCTGAACCGCCCGCAGTTCGCCGAGCCGATCGCCGATCCAACCAATGCCAACTTCGGGCGTATCACCAGGACGTCGGTCGCGAATCGCGTCGTGCAGCTGGGGCTGCATGTGTTCTTCTAACGCTCCGTTGAACTCGGGAGATGCGTGCGCGGGACGCCTCGGTGCTGATCGGGTCCGGCGCCACGCGATGCGATCGTTTGAGTTCGGCGGCGGCCGCGTGTGCCATGCTGTGTCCGATCAACAGATCAATCCTTTATGACACTCGGGATGGGTTCATCAATACCGCTCCTGATCGCGCTGACAAAAGGCACACCGCTCTCGCTTTCGGCTTAGACACGGCCGAGAGCCGAGAGCCGGTTTCCCCCCCAAAGGTTTGTCAACTCCCTCCAGCTACCCGGCATGGAGCCGCGGGAACAAACCTCATCGAATCTCGTCAACCTTCTTGATGGAAACCTTTGCGGCCGACCTGCGCTATGCCCTGCGGACCATGCGCAGCAATGTGACCTTCACCGCCATCGCGCTCGCGGCGCTCGCCATCGGCATCGGCGCGAACACGGCCATTTTCACCGTCGTCAACGCGGTTCTCCTGCAGCCGCTGCCATACCCGCAGCCCGACCGCATCATGAAACTGGGCCGCCAGTTCCGCACCGGCGTGGGCTACTCGAATTCCATCCCCAAGTACATGATGTGGCGACAGAACGACGTGTTCGAGGCCATGGCCGTGTACGACTTCGGGGCGCTGGCCATGAACCTCGGCTCCGGGAATCCGCCGACGCCGGTGAACGCCGTCCACGTTTCTGCCGAGTATTTCAGGGTATTCGGCGTGACACCGATTGCGGGCCGCATCTTCTCACCCCTCGAGGACCTCCCACACGGCCCCGCCGTTGCCGTGATCAGCTACGGCGTCTGGCAGTCCCGCTTCGGCAGCGCGAGCGACATCCTCGGGCGGCCGATTCTGCTGAACGGCGTGCCGTATTCGATCGTCGGCATCCTCCCGAACGGGTTTCATCCGGATCCGGAAGCCGACCTCTGGATTCCGCTGCAGGCCGACCCGAACAGCACGAACCAGGGTCACTACCTGAACGTGGCGGGACGGCTGAAGCCGGGTGTGAGCGTCGCCACCGCACAGGCGGCGATGAAGGTCGTCGGCGAGCGGTTTCGAAAACTGAACCCGAAATGGATGGACGCGGATGAAGGCGTCGGCGTGGTGCCGATGCGCGAGGCGACAACAGGAGAAGTGCGGACGGCGCTCCTGGTGTTGTTCGGAGCTGTCGCGCTGGTGCTCCTCATTGCCTGCGCGAACGTGGCAAACCTCCTGCTCGTGCGGGCCGCCGGCCGCCAGCGCGAGCTGGCCATCCGATCGGCAATGGGCGCGAACCGCGCGCGCGTCGTCCGCCAGCTGCTCACCGAAAGCGTGCTGCTGGCGGGCTGCGGAGGGCTGCTGGGGCTCGGGCTCGGCGCGTGGGGCGTTCGCGGGCTGCTGCTGCTGGTGCCGGGCGATATTCCTCGCGTGACCAGGGCGGCCGGCGAGTCGATCGTGATTCCAGTGCTCGACTGGCGCGTCACCGCGTTCACGTTGGGGCTGGCGCTGTTGACCGGAGTCCTCTTCGGACTCTTTCCAGCGCTGCACACGTCGAAACCGGATCTGGCTTTGACGCTCAAAGAAGCCGGCGGACGGTCGGGCACCGGCCTGCGGCACAGGCGGGTGCGTTCGGCGCTGGTGGTGGCCGAAACGGCGCTGGCGCTCGTGCTGCTGGTGGGAGCGGCGCTTCTGATTCGCAGCTTCGTCGGGCTCCGCTCGGTCGACCCCGGACTCGATCCGCGCAACGTCTTCACGTTCCAGACGTCGCTCGCGGGCACCGCGTACTCGACAACGGCCAGCGTGACCAACCTCACGACCCAGGTGGCGCAGCGGATGGAAGCGGTGCCGGGCGTGGCAGCGGCGACCTCGACGATTGCCCTGCCGGTTGAAGCGGGCATCGATCTGCCGTTCGCCATCGTCGGCAAGCCGCCGGCCCGCGGCGAGTACAACGGCGACGAGCAGTGGCGCTCGGTGTCCCCGCACTACTTTGCCGTCTTCAAGATCCCGCTGTTGCGCGGCCGCCTCTTCACCGACGGCGACGCCGGCGCGGCGGCCCGTTGCGTCATCGTCAACGAGGCCATGGCGAAGAAGTACTGGCCGAAGGAGGACGCGGTCGGGCAGGTCATCGTCATCGGCAAAGGACTCGGTCCGCAGTTCGAGGAGCCGCCGCGGCAGATCGTCGGTATCGTCGGAAACGTGCGCGAGAACGGGCTCGGCAACGCCGGTGTCGGCGTCATGTACATTCCACAGGCGCAAATGACGGAGGGTCTCACGGCGCTCGCCAACAGCGTCATTCCCCTGTCCTGGGCGGTTCGCACCACGACCGACCCGTGGCCGCTGCGGGTCGCGATCGAGCGCGAGCTCCACGCGGTCGACGGTCAGATGTCGATCTCGCGCGAGCGCACCATGGAGCAGGTGTTATCGAGCGCGATCGCCCGCCAGAATTTCAACATGGTGCTGCTGAGCGTCTTCGCCGGCGCGGCGCTGGTGCTGGCCGCCATCGGCATCTATGGATTGATGTCTTACTCGGTCGAGCAGCGCACGCAGGAAATCGGCATTCGCATGGCGCTCGGTGCCAATCGTGGCGTCATGCTGCGGACCGTGCTGCAAGAAGGCATGACGCTCACCCTCGTCGGCGTGGTCCTGGGGCTGGGCCTCGCGTACGGCCTCACGCGTTTGCTGACCAGCCTGCTCTTCGGCGTGAAAGCGAGCGACCCGCTCGCGTTTGCCGGCGTTGCCGGCATACTGACGGTCGTGGCGGCCGTCGCCGCCTTCATCCCGGCGCGGCGCGCGACCAACGTGGATCCCGTCACGGCACTCAGGTACGAGTGACGCATTCACCACAGAGGACGCGGGGGACGCGGACGTTCGATCGCGTAAAGAGCAGGATTTCCCCTCCGTGTCCTCTGCGTCCTCCCGTGGTGGAATCCGGGCAGAGCTCCAGCTGACCCAGGCCCGGAGACGAACTCGTTAACCGTACGGCGGAAGCCTGATCCCGAGAATCACTCTCAAATAATTGATATTGTGCATGATGTAGTCGTCGACGGCGAGATCCAGGTTTCCACCAATCGCGTCGAACCCGTCGTCACCCTTTCTCGGCCCGTCCATGTCCAGAACCACCCAGCCCTTGTAATGGCGGTCCCGCAGCAGCTTGAAGACGGCCGGAAAGTCGACGCCACCCCCGCCGAGGTTGTGATACACGCTCGCCACACGGTGCTGTTCCTGCGTCGGCGTTGACGTGTTGCCGCGATACCTGGCGTAGGTGTCCTTGAGGTGCACTTCGGCGATGCGCGGGAAATAGTCGCTCATGATCTGGACGGCATCCATGCCGCCCAGGGTCAGGTGCCCGGTGTCGGTGGTGAGCCAGACGTACCTGGGATCGGTCAGCTCCATCACGCGGCGCACGTCGCGTTCGCGCTCCATGGGCCCCCAGATGTGAGGATGAGGGGCCAGCCGTATCCCCATGGCGATCGTCTGGCGGCCGATCTCGTTCAATGTGTCCGCGAGCCGTTTGAGCTGGTCGTCGGTTGGACCGCCCGCCGGACGCGCGCCCATGTTGCACTTCCACACGTCGCAGCCGAAGGGCTGGAGAAACTCGCGTGCGAAGGCCACATGGTCGGCAATGGTTTTCGGGATCTGATCGGGATCGATGAAGTTGGTCGACTGTCCGCTCGCGGCGTTGGACACGTCGATCATCGTAATGCCCGCTTCATCGAAGAGCTTTTTGAGCGCCAGCGGATGGCCTCGATGCTTCTCGATCTGGTTGGCGTAGGGCTCGATGCCCTGCAATCCCAGCGCGGCTATCCGTTTGATCGCCCACTCGATCTCGTGCTGCCCGCCCCAGAGGGAACTGGTGCTCCCGAAACGAATGTCCGGATTCACCGGGTCGAGCGGGCGATGTGAGACGGCCGGCCACGCGTCAGATGCGCCGATGACCGACGCCACGCCCGTCAACCCGCCCAATGCCAGCGCGTAGGACATGAAGTCGCGCCGGTTGAGGCCGCGCTCGCTGACACATCGGGACATGAATCCCTCCTGCATTGTCCGGGCGTTGGTGGTCCTGCGGCGGCGATTGTATATCAACCCGCAGGTAGACAGTTCTCGGAAGCGCGCCCGATGGCGCGGCACGTTCGCAGCGGCCCGCTTCCCATGCCTGGCAGCCATCGGGCCGCGAAATGCCCGCGTCTTATCGCGCGCAGCGCGTCAGAACACGAATTGAACCGCCAGCTGCCCGATACGCGGATCGCGCGCGCTTCGGACCACGAGGAACGATCCCGAGTTGATGTTTCCCGGGGGGTTCAGAAACTGTGCGTGATTGAATGCGTTGAAGATCTCGGCTCGGAGCTGCAGCAGTCAGAAGCCTGGCGCGGCGCCCTGAGTGACCGAATACCGTTGCCCGCCGATCGAAAAGTATCCGCTCCGCCGCACGCCTGAGTTCGTGCGCGAATGAAGCGTCAGCGTGGCGCTCCCCGTAAACGACAGATCCACTCCATTCAGGTACAGCCCGCTCGCCGGATTTTTGATTTGCAGCCAGTCGAAGTCGCTTCGGACGGTCCAGGTGCAGGAGGCGCTGACGTTGATAGACCAGGTGGCGCTCGGTGCGCCGACAAAGATGGACGTGGGACTGAAGGACGGAGAGCACGCGGCGTCCGTCGCTGGCAGCACGGTCGAATCGTCGCGGCGTGGACCCGGCGCCACGACGAGGTACTGATCAGGACTGAGCACGATTTGATCGATCAGTGCGCCGTCTTCCCGCTGCTGCACCCGGATCGTGTGCGTGCCCGTTGATGCAAAGTAGATGTTCGGTCCCGGCGACCCCCAGCCGTTGTCCGTCCACCCCCACCCGTGATTCGCGGCCCCGGCGCTGCCGTTCTGCAGCACCACGCTCGCCGATCCGGTCGTGCCGATCCGCATCGTCTGGGCCCCCGACGCGGTGACCGAGTCACTGAACTGGATATGGACCGAGTCATTGGCGAAGGAATCGCCTTGCGACCGCAGCCGCACCCAGAGGTGATACGGAATCCCGCTCGCCGCCGGGAACGCCATCTCGAAATAACTGGCCGGGCTTGCGAGAGCCGTTGCGATCTTGGCCGCTGCCGCATCGGGGTTGAACAGCGCCACCCCGCCCGCGGCAGTCGGATCGGACAGGACCTGCCAGTTGCCGTGAATATCAGCCGGGCGAACTTTGGCCATCCACACCACCACGGTGGCCGCTGCCGGTTGCATGTTGGAGACGTTGACCGAAAGACTGGAAACGGCGGTGTTGCCCGCCCGATCGCGCGCTACGGCCTCGAGCGTGTGTCGCCCGTTCGGCACGCCGGTGGTGTTCCAGGCCACCGCATATGGCGCCGACGTGTCTTCCACCCCGATGTTCGTGCCGTCGATCTTGAACTGCACGCCGGCGACGCCAACGTCGTCCGATGCGCCGGCAGAGACGGTGATCGTCGACGAGACGGTCGCCCCGCCGGCGGGAGAGTCGATCGACACCGTCGGTTTCGTCGTATCGCCCGGAAGGGGTCCACCGGCGTGCACGCTCACGTTGTCGAATTGCGCAGTCGCCCAGACGCCGCGTTGCGCGCTGTGCACCGCGACGCCAATGTGCGCGTCGGCGTTCATCGCGACGGTTGCCGTGCCGACCTGGGTCCAGGTGAGGCCGTCCGCCGAGAGGGAGGCGGTAAAACTGCTGCCGTTCCTGGCCAGACGGAGCCAGTTCGGCTGGCGCTGATCGAGCGATGCGACGTTGGTCAGTGCAGCGGTGACAGACGTCTTGACCTTCAGCTCGGCACCTTCGTTCACGGCGCCGCTGCTCAAACTGGGCCGCGCCAGCAGCATCACCGCTCTGGCTGCCGGATCGAGCGACTCGCGGATCACGACGCCTGCCCGATTGTTCCAGAAATTCTGCAGCGACAGGAGCCGGACCGTGATCTCGCCGTCACCGCTGAGAGGCTGGTAGACGAAGAACATCGCGTCCTGACCGCCTCCTGCACCGTTCAGCGTAAAGCTGTTGCTGCCGGCCAGCGCGACGAACCCGGCTCTGCCGGTCGTCCCGATATCCGTCGTACGAAAGGGAGCCGGCGGCAGCGGCCGGATGGGTTCAGTATCGGTGAACGCACCGGAAATGAAGCGGGCAAGAACGTTCCGGGTCATCTGCTGAATCTGCGGCACCGTCGTCGACCACTCGATGCTCCCGGTCGCAAACACGGTCGCTCCGCTGGCCGCTCGATACATTGTCACGTCCGAGAAGTTCGCCTTGCGGCTGCCCGACGGCGAATGCGCCAGTCTCTGCGTGTTGGCTGGACTGAACGGACCCATCGCGTCGACTTCGTAGCCGAGAAACGGCGTACCGTTCGCGTTGAGCAGGCAGTCGCCGTTTTTGAGGCCAGTCCCGGTAAACGCCCAGTGTGATTCGTCCTCCACACAGAACGGCGGCCGTGCTTGCGTCACGTAGCGCACCCCGAGCATCGCATCTTCCGATCGATTGACGGGAGCGATACGGAACTGATTTGTTTTCAGGTAGTCAGGCGTGATCGGATCCTGTTTCCAGAACTCTTTGTAGCCGACCATCACGCGAGACGGCGCGTTATTGGCCACGCTCGGCTCGTACCGTACCTGCCAGTACGAGGTATTGCCGGAAAAGAACCCGAGATTCACACCGCGGTCCCTCGCCGCCTCGACGTTGTCGCGCATCCGCCAGGACCAGTACTCGTCATGGCCGACGGCAAGGAAAGCCTTATGGTTCCACAGCAGCGTCGGATTGTCGTCGACGTCGACGTTCGTCGCATATGAAACGTCATAGCCTTCTTTCTCGAGCCATTGCACCATCGTCTGCTCGCGACCGAGGGTGAGACCGTAGCCGAAAAAGGCTCCGGCGCCGTACGAGTCGGCGCCGTAATAGGGCCGGTCGAACGACACTTTCATCGCCTTGTTCGCGGTATCGGTACGATTGGTGATCGTGCCGTACAGCGACTTGCCGCCCCATATGTTGTAGGCCTGATAGGTGTTGACTGTCTGCGCCATCAACAGATCGCTCGACCGCGTATCGTCGCGAACGACAAAGATGATGTACTGCTGTTTTCCGCTGGCCGATGCGGTGAGCTTGATCACATACACGCCGCTCATCCAGTTCGTCGGATCAGCGCTGCCGGGAACGGTCAGCACGTATGGATCGGTCCAGTTGCATTCGACCATTCCAAGAGCATCCATCGGACACGACGGTTGAACCTTCCCCGTGCGCGTAATGGTCGGGAGCATGCGCCGGCCCCCCAGACCGCCGTAGTAGCCCATCCGGAAAAAATCCATCGTGTAGGAGGGTTCGCTCGTGTTGACAAAGAACTGAATCCGCCCGCCCCGATTCACGCTGGTGAGCGAGGCGTACCCTTCGATGACACCTGAAGCGTACCCCGGCCGTGTGATTCTCCAGTCGCTCGTACCCAGCTTCGCATTTTCCGACTCTGTGTAATTGGCCAGCACGTCGGCAGCAGATCCGAGCAGCACGACAATCAAACTGACCGCAGCGCGCATGTTGCGTCTCCCATCGATCGTGGTTCCACTTTCGCGTCCATCGGCAGGCACAAGTCGTGCCGACGTGATGTCGCCTCACTCTTTCAAATGAAACGCGGTCGCGCGGCTGCGGTGAGTGTTTGCTTCGGCGTTGCGCGCGAAACGAGAATTTGGAATTATCGGGAACGGAGAGGCCTGATCCGGCCCGTCACCTGGATCACGACTGCCTCGCGCGGGATTTTCAGCGACGAGAGCCTCTGCTCCACGGCCCGCGTCCGCGAGCCGTCCTCGACACCGATCGCGACCCGGTTCTGTGCCTCGTCCAGGTCCACCAGCGTCACACCTGGCATTTTCAGGACGGTGCCAGCGCGCTCGGTCCACGCCTTGAGCTGGGAGACGGTGTACTGTCCCTGTACGGCGCGCACGCCCGCCGCAGGTACGTGGCTCGATCCGAATATGGCCTCGATCGCCGAGCGCGCAGCTGGGAGCCGCGCGGTGTCGAGCAGGTAGACCGTAAGCCGGCCGTCCGAGTCGATGAACATGCCCCCGAAGCCCGGTACTCTCTCGTCAACGCGTACGAGGAGATCGTCGTGCGTCTCCATGCGCCTCGGCTCCGGGGATACCTGACTCGCCTCGGTTACTCCTCCGAACAGGAAAGCTACGCCGACGGCGGCTGCTGCCAGCACAAGTGCAAGAGCGATCCGAGGCGCCATCGTCCAGATCACAGGCCTCACGATGAAGGATCTTTAGGACGAACCAACCGGCCCGAAAAGCGGCCGCTGGCAATTCCACTTCTCAGGGCGTGAGGTTCCCAAGCTCGCCCTCGATGTTGGCGAACGGGCTGTACACGAACAGCGTGCCCGACGAGTTGCCGCCCCAGAGATTACCCAGAAGGGTGACGTTGCTGCCGCCGTCGATCCTGAACACCGGCGATCCACTGTCGCCGCCCGCCACTAACTGAACCGTGCTTTCTACGAAATCCTGACACAGAAGGATGATGTTGGTGCCCGAGACGCCAGTATTGGCGCAGGTACGAGTCACCGTGCCCTGAGTCCAGCCAGTCGTCCGGCCAACCTTGTTCGCCGTCGTCTCATTAGCCGTAGCCGTCCCGGTGCCGGTAATGGTGAACTGGCCGGAAATCACAAGCGAGCCGTTGTTTTTCCCGGTCGTCATCTCGATCGCGCCACGCGTAAACGAGACGCCCTCGGCTCCCTGGCTGAAGTTCGCGTCCGAATAACGGCATTTTCGTCCCCTCGGGCAGCCGCCGCTCCGGACGTATGGCGGGTCAGCGATTTCAGTGCCGATGAACTCGTCCGTCACCTGGTTCAGCGGCTGATAGTACTTGGTCCCGTCCACCGCGCCCTGCGTGTCGCTACAGTGAGAGGCGGTGACATACCCGAGCACGCGATTGCGTTCGGCGATGAAGCCCAAGCTGCAGAGGAACTGCGAAAAACGGATCTGCAAGCCGCCCATCACAGGCCGGACCCGGTCGCGAAGTGTTGTCACCTGCACAATGGCGTCCGTCTCAACGATGTCCACGGACTGGAATGGAACGCCCTGCGCCCGAAGCGAAGCCCGGACGAGTCCCTCTACGCCGCGGTCCAGGACGCCGACGACGAGGCGGCCGCGCGCCTCATCGGCGTCCGTGAAAACCACGCCCGCCAGCTCGAACAGCGGCAGCAGTCGCCGATGCTGCTCTTCGAGGTCCGGCGGCCCCTGGGCCTTCACGGTTGGCGCACGCAACGGCCCTCCCGCGCCGAAGGCCAGCGCCACGGCTAACGAAAGCAGGACAGACCGTTTCAACCAGGACGACAGACTTCTCTCAGCGATCATGGAACCCTCCGCGCTCATCTTTATTCAGCAGCGAGAAACTCCGCGGCGAGAACGGTAACCCGTTTGTTTCAACTCGAACGGCTTGTATAGATCAGTTAACAAGTTCCGGCTGATGATCTGCCCCTCTCAGGGCATCGACGATCATCCACATCCTGGTGAAGCGATGCAAGGCTCAAAAAGAGTGACTGCGAGTGCTGGATTGGTCGCATCGATGTGCAGACACTCCCGATGCTGCACGCATGAATCACACCCTCTCGCGGATCCATCCGTAGCGGACATGGTCCGGTTCGATCGAGAGTGAGGCGTAGACGTGTTTCATCCGGGACATGTTGTCCGCTTTGAGCTGGCCGAACTCGAGAAGCGTCTTGAGCTCCTGGCTCATTCGTGATTCGAAGTCTTTCGGCACCGCCTTGTACGAGCCCGCATCCAGGGCCTTGATGCCGTATAGCTTCGCTGAGGTCACCCCCAGGATTTTGCGCTTCGCCCGCTCGGTCAGCTCCGGGTATCCGTACTTCTTCCGCACATCCTCCGGAATCTGGAATCGCCACAACGCTTCGATTTGCCACTGCGGCGATCCGTACCAGACCGAATCCGAGCCGAACACGATCCGGTCCTCACCCATGAACTTCATGAGCTGCCCCATGATGTGGGCCGCGACAGTCGGAAACGTCACGATTGAAGGAATTGCGGGCAGCCGCGGTTTGCGCGGCCGTCAGCACTTCCCCGAGCTGCGCCTCCTGCGCGTTCTTCGGCGCTCGCCGCTCGCCCTCGATCTGAACGCCCGAAGCCGTCACGTTGCTCAGCAATCCGATGGTCACCTGGCTGTCCAGGTACACGTCCTTGATGAATTGAGTGATGTGAGCGAATCCAGGATCGATCGGCAATCCCACGAGCGCCGGATTCCACACGCCCCACGTTTCGCCGCGCTCATCGACTCTCCCTTGCGGGTTGTAGGGATTCGATTTCACGGTCGGCGCCGACGATGGCCCCTGAGCGATCGCGCGGAGGTCCGCTGGAGAGGGCTGGCTTCCCCGGACGAAGTGCAGCTGGTCGTCAAACACGAACAAATCCTTCGGGGCGCTCGCGGCTGCATACGCTGCCGGTTCGAACAGTTCCGTCAGGCTGACGTTGAAGAAACGCCCGAATACTTCGTTCATCGCGAGCATCGCCGCGGCCATCCCACCGGAACTTCTCAGAAACTGGCGCCGATCCATGCCCAGCCTTTTGCTGGCGTCGATGCTGAGCTCTTCGATGCGCGCTTCGACCCGTTTCTGTTTGTCGGTTTGCGGCACCGGCATGTACTCGCCGTTCGAAATCATCCGCGTGGGAATCGGCGAGCGGAACGGCTCCGCGACATCCGCGCGCGAACACTGCGCGACCTGTTCCGCGTCCAGCAGCCCGTGATCGTCTTCCCAATCGCGGCCCGATTCATTCCATTTTTCAATCGACATGTTCGTCCCCACAGATGGCGGTCGTGTGTCGGATCAGCCCGCCGGTTCAGCCGGACGATCACGCGTCCTTCCAGACCCGGCGAGCAGTATCGACGACCAGCTCCAGCTTGCGCCACTGTTCCTCTTCGCCGAGCAGATTGCCCTCCATCGTGGACGCAAAGCCGCACTGCGGACTGACGGCGAGGCGTTCGATCGGCAGATAGCGGCTCGCCTCGTCGATCCGGCGGATCAGATCGTCGGGCTTTTCCAGCTCGGGAACCTTGCTGCTGACGAGGCCGAGGACGACCGACTTCGAGGCCGGCACGAACCGGAGCGCATCGAACGTCCCTGCACGCTCGGATTCGTACTCGAGCAGGAAGCGGTCGACATGCAGCTGGTTGAAGAGCTTTTCGGCAATCGGATCGTAGCCGCCTTCGGCGTACCATTGGCTGCGATTGTTGCCGCGGCACAGATGCATGGCGAGCGTGACGCCTTCGCGTTTGATGCCTTCGAGGCAGGCGTTGTCCACCCGGATCGCTTCGTCGAGAGCGGCCTCCGGATCGATGCCCATCTCGTCCTTGACGTATTGCCGCCACTTCGGATCGATGTAGTAGCTGTAGCGCGGCGCGTCGATCTGGATGTACTTCACGCCTTCGTCGACGAGCGCGTGAATCTCGGCCTTCATGATGGGCACGATGTCCCACAGGAACTCGGAGTAGGTTGGATACGCGCGATCGCTGATGCCTTTCTTGTAGGCGATGGCGGGGAACTGGTTCGCGGTTGGAAGCGTCATCTTGATGTCGCCCGGCGCGTGGCGTCTGAGGAAGTCGACTTCGTGCTTCGTCAACCGCTTCGTCTGCCGCAGCCGGGCAATCACGGCGCCCCCCGGGGCCCCGATGCCCTTCGCGACACCCACGCCGGCCGGCGCGCCCTTCCACGTCCGATCCAGGTCGTACTCGCGATCGAGACCCTCGACCGACTCGTAGAAGTCGCCCATGAAGCCGGTGCGGCGCAGCTCGCCGTCGGTAAAGATCCTGAACCCCGCCTGCTGCTGACGATCGAGGACGTCGATGATGTGCCGATCCTCGATATCCGTCAGCTCGTCACGAGAGAGTGCCGGGTGCCTGCGCGCGGCGAGGAGTTCCGCCCGCCGCAGCAGACTGCCGACCTGGTCCGCGCGGTAGATGGGAGCCATGGCGTTCATGTGTCCTTCCCGCCGCGTCCGCGGCGCTTGATCCACTGGTGCGACTATATTTACAGCTGGCGCGAGGCTGCGAGCACGATTTTGATTCCGGACGTTCGATCCTCGACCGTCAACCTGCCGTTGTCCAGCATCACATCGTCCACCTTGCGGAATTCGTCTGGCGTGCGCGTATAAAAGATCAGGAAGGCGGAACCGATTCTCGATTTGGCGGCAAGCCAGCGGTATGTCGCTGTTTCGAACATGGAATTGGTCTGAATGACTTCACGCCGCGGCAGGTCGAACGGCTGCGTCGCGAATTCGAGTCCGCGCGCGATCCGATCACCATCGGGATAGAATTCCCACAGCTGCGTCCACGGGTATTCCTCCCTGCGAAAGACGTATCCCAGCAACAGATGCTGGCTCGCGTTGAATGCCGTCACGAACGCCAGACGCCGTGCCGGGTCCATCAGCGACGTTGTGTGATCGCCGATCGGCCGTTGTGTCGGCGTCGGCCGCACGTCGATCAATTCGCCATTCAGCCCGGGAGCCATGGGCCAGGCGAACGGCTTGAACGAGGCGAGCCGGTGCGGCGGCGTCTCGGACTGCGTCTCGTGGGCACGCGTCATCGCCCGCGACGCGGACATCTCGACGACCGTCTTCCCCGGCTCCAGGAACGGCGATCCGATCGTGGCGTGTTCTCCCCAGTTAATCGGGCGGTCAAACGCGAGCAGACTCTCCAGCTCGCTCTCGATGTACACGACGTTCTCACCGTCCACGAGGCGAACCGTCCGGTGGAGTATTTCCTGCACGAGCGGCAGAGTGGCGGAGAACGACACAGTAGTGGTCGAGCCGTTCACCCTTGTGGAAGACACTCTTTCCCACGTCACCCGATGCGCTTCACCATGACCCGGCAGGCCGGCTGACCGCTCTTCCGGAGACACGGGCCCGAACCCGTCGACGCAGACGAAATGGCCCAGCTCCGCATGCAGCGCGTTCACGCCGGCCCGATCGTCGTTCAAGACCAGCCGGACCATCGCCCCGCCCTCGATGCGGACACCGAGCGTGAGTCTGTCGTTCGAAATCATCAGCACCCGCTTGCCGTCGACCACAACCGGGTCCTGGGCGAGGGCCGAACCCACGAAGACCAACAGGACCACACACATCCGGGCAGTCGTTGCATCTGCTCTCATTGGAACGCGTATGTTACAGGTCTCCGGCAGCCGGTGACGGATGAATCCACTGACCAAGATGCTGAAAAAGCACGAAACGCAGAACAGAGGCCCCAGAGCCTTTTTGCTAAGGATCTCTGCGGTTTCAGCGGGTGCTGCGTTGAACGTTGGGTTCTTCAGGAGGCTGCCAGGTGGCGTCGTTTGCCAGACCGGCATGTGCGGTTCGCTGGCAGCAGCAACCAACTTCGTCCGTCATCACGGCGGCGCCGGCTCGGCACTCAAATGCCCCCCGGGGCACGTTACTTGCGTAGCTGCTACGGATTTGGAAGGGGGTTACCATGAACGCTGATGTGCTGAAGGGGAAGTGGCACCAACTCAAGGGCGAAGTCAAATCAAAATGGGGTCAGCTTACTGAAGACGACCTCGACCGCGTGGCGGGCGATGCCGAGAAACTCGTCGGTCGAGTGCAAGAACGCTACGGCTACGAACGCGACCGGGCGAAGCGCGAAGTGGACGATTTCATCACTCGGCATCCGCCAGTGAAGTGATCGAGGCGGATTAGAGCGCGGGGCTTCGTCCCATCGCCTGGTCCCCGCACCCCGCTCAGACCACCCCACGGCGCCCAGTCCGCGCCGTGGGGCCCCCACCTTTTGTCAAGAGCGACACCCGCCAGATGTCGGATTGTCTGCACGGCCAACTAAGTGCTGCCTTTCATAATGACGGTGACGCACCGAGGGCGGCGAGGCGCCCGCCTGGCAAGCCGCGAGGCGTGAGAATATCGGGAATATTTGAGCGCCGAGCAACGCCGCCAGGCGGGATGCATCGCCGGCCGAATGCCACCGTCATTATGAAAGTCAGCACTAAGACGGACCGGGGGCTTCGCCCGCCGGACCGTTATGCCGCTCGGTAAGACTCCGGTAAGAAACGAGTACGAAGGTCTCGAGGCTCATAACGGGCTATGGCAACGCCCTATAAAGTTGGCCAGCGCGTGACCGATCGCACAGCGCCGCACCCGATGTCGCGAAGCTCTGTCGCGACGCCTCGCAGCCCAGAGTTTCCTTGCCCGGACCCGATCGAGTTCAGTATCCTCGCCGCCGACGCGTATTCCGGGACCCCCTCGGAAGGAGACCGCTGCCTATGCGCACCGCAACGAAGTGCCTGGCGTTCGTCGTCCTCCTCCTGCTGCTGCCGGTTCCTCTGTTCGCACAAGCATCCGTGACCGGCACTGTTCGTGACGTGTCCGGCGCCGTGCTGCCCGGCGTGACGGTCGAGGCGGCGAGCCCGGCTCTGATCGAGAAGACCCGGTCGGCGGTCACCGACGGAACGGGCCAGTACCGCATCATCGATCTCCGTCCGGGGACCTATGTCCTGACATTCACGTTGCCCGGTTTTACGACGGTCAAACGTGAAGGGATCGAGCTGGCCGGCACGCAGACGCTCACGATTCCCATCGAGATGCGCGTGGGCAGCATCGAGGAAAACGTGACCGTCACCGGCGAGTCGCCGGTCGTCGACGTGCAGACTGCCCGGCGCGAGCTCGTCATGAAGGACGACGTCATTCGGACGCTGCCGGTCGCGCGCGCGGCCGGGGCGCTGCTCAACGCCACGCCCGGGCTGACGGTCGACACCAACGGTCCGGCGTTGTCACCCACGATGACGTTCTTCAACGCGAACTCGAGCACGATCAATTCGACTTCGGTGGCAGGCGAAGGTCGTATGACGGTCAACGGCTTTACCGTGGCGGCCGCGCGCAGCGGCGGCGTCTCGTCGTACGTCTACGACACGCCGAACGCTGAAGAATTCGCCGTCGTCGTCGGCGGGGGCCTCGGCGAAAGCGATATCGGCGGCCCAGTGGCGAACATCGTACCGAGGTCGGGCGGCAACCGCTTCGCTGGCGATGCCTTCTTCAACGTCGCTGGCGAGTGGTTGCGCGGCAACAACCTGAGCGACGACCTCATGGCGTTGAACCCGAACCTGGCCCAGACACCGGGCATCATCCATGCTCACGACGCCAGCGGATCGTTTGGCGGGCCGATCAAGCGGGACCACCTCTGGTTCTACGGCAGTTATCGGACGCTCGACACACAGACGGCGATGGAAGGCATCAGCGCCAACGCCAACGCCGGCGATGCCTCGCGCTGGGACTGGGTCGGGTCGCCGATCTCCGCGCGGCTCGTGCAGGACCGCCAGATGATCATCGGTCGCTTGACCGCGCAGATTGGCAAGCACCGCATCCGGTTCAACTCCGAGTACCAGCATCGCTGCGAGGGTACGCCGCTCAGGGTGGAAACCAAAGGCTGTCATAACCGCGGGCAGGACTGGATCGGTCTCGGCAACAATCAAACGCCGTTCCAATCGCCGGAGGCGACGTCGACAGCTGCGCGCGGCTACTTCGACGTGCCCTTCTACCTCAATCAGGTGTCGTGGACGATGCCGGTGAACAGCCGGCTGCTGCTCGAGGCCGGCTATACGCCGTTCCGCTACAACCCGATCTTCGGCCATCCGCCACCCGACGGCATCACCAACCTGATTCCCGTGACAGAGCAGTCGAACGCGATCAACCCGGCGACCGGCCTTCGATATGCCCCGCAGAACAACTACACCTATCGCGGTATCCAGCAGTGGGGATGGGCGGTCGGCAAGACCGACGGCTGGCAGGCGACAGCGTCCTACGTCACCGGCGCCCACAACCTGAAGATCGGCTACCAGGGTAACCGGCTGGATCAGCTCGACCAGACGATCTCCAATCAGACGGGGATCGCGTACCGCTTCAATCTGGGCATGCCGAACGCGGTCAGCTACTGGCTGCCTGATATGGGCCGTCGCACGATCACGAGCCTGCACGGCGTCTTCGCCCAGGACAGCTGGACGCGTGGCCGCCTGACGGTCCAGGGCGCGCTCCGCTATGACCGGGCGTCGAGCTCCGCGCCGGTCGAAGGCAACGGCACCACGATCACGAACTTCCTGGCACCGACACCGATCACGATCGAACGAACGCCCGGTGTGGACGCCTACCACGACCTCACGCCGCGGGTCGGCGCCGCCTACGACGTATTCGGCAACGGCAAGACGGCGGTCAAGTTCAACTGGGGCCACTATCTTGCTTACGCCGCGAACGATCCGCCGTACACCTCGACCAACCCGGGCTTTACGGTGGTGCGCGACGTTCAGAACCGTCAGTGGACCGACTCGAACAACAACAAGGTCGTCGACTGCGATCTCCTGAACCCTGCGGCGAACAACGAGTGCGCCGCCGCGATCGACACTGCGCCCAACTTCGGGCGGCTCGGGGCGGCGACCGAGGTCGATCCCGGCGTCCTGAGTGGCTGGGGCGTGCGGCCGGGCGACCACCAGTACACCGTCACGGTGCAGCAGGAGCTGCGGCCGCGGGTGTCGGCGGATGTCAGCTTCACCCACCGAAGCTTCCACGGGTTCTTCGTCACTGACGATCTCAATCGCCGTGGCAACGTCAACTCGTACTACGAAACCTATACGCTGACGGCGCCGCGCGATCCACGGTTGGCGAATGGCGGCGGTTACCCGATCACCGTATACGTTCCGACGGACGCGGCACAGGCAGTGGCCCCACGGCGCTACATGACCCGCGAAAGCGACTTCGGCCCGGAGCGCGAAAGTGTATGGGATGGCTTTGGGTTCAGCGTGAACGCGCGCCTGCGGAATGGACTGACGACCCAGATCGGCCCGCGCATCGGTCGAGGGTTGGTGGACACCTGCGAGACCGTGACGAAATTCAACAACGTGAACGCCACCACGGGAGCGATCAGCGGCCCCGACCCGCGCGGGTGCCGCAACGTCGAGCCGTGGCAGACGGAATGGCGCGGTTCGGCGAGTTACACCGTCCCGAAGGTCGACGTCCTCGTGAGCGCCGTCCTCCGATCGCAGCCGGAGGTCCAGCTGAGCAACGCCACCACCCTGACGGGCGCCAGCTCCGCGCAGTGGCAGGTGCCGAACGCGGTCATCGCGGCGGCGCTTGGACATCTCCCGCCGGGAGCGACGCCGACCGGTACGACGGTGATTCAGCTGGCGGACAACGATCACCGCGTTTACTCGCACGAACGGCGGACGCAGATCGACATGCGCTTTGCAAAGATCCTGCGGTATGCCCGCACGCGGACGGACGTCGGCGTCGACTTGAACAACCTCCTCAACACGAATTACGCGACGGGGTTCGCGACGACGTACACGTACCTCACGGACAACGCGCCGCGCCCGAGCGGCTGGGGCACGCCCACGAGCATTTACAACCCGCGGTTCGTGCGTCTGAACTTCACGGTGAGCTTCTAGGTCGAGTGGGTCGAGTGGGTCGAGTAGGGCAGGTAGGTCGGGGGGGTCGCGTGAGTTGGGTGCAAGAGGTCATGGGCCGCATCGGGTAGTGAGCCGAATCGATGTGCCGACCGACTCGACCTACCCGACCTACCCGACCTAATCCCGTGTCAGCTTGAAATCGCCTTTGGCTGTACCGTCGCTCCACGTGCCGCTGAGCGTGCGATTGTACGATCCGAGGTTGGCCAGCTTGCCGTCAATCACGTAGCGGACCGCCGCGGTCGCGCCTTTGGCCGGACGTTCGGCCTCGATGTGCACGGTCCACGCGCTCGAGTCGAGCGTGGCGGTCTTGAAGGGCACGGCGTCCGGTCCCGGGTCGATCGTGCCGCCAATCGTCTTGCCATCCCACGTCATGATGACGGTCACGTCGTGCCGCACCTGGGGCGTCGGCCCCCAGTCACCGTACCACGTGCCGACCAGCGGATGTCCTTCCTGGGCCAGCACTGCTGCGGCGAACGAGGCGGCGAGCCACGCCAGGAGTCCGGCCGGAATATGACATGTCACCACGGAGGACGCGGAGGACGCGGAGGACGAATCCCGCGTGCGTTTTCTTCCCTGCGACGAAAGAGCAGGATTGAACCTCCACATCCTCCCGCCTGCGCTGAAGCTACGGCGGGCCACCGTAGCCTTGCGCGAAGGTGGCTGCGTCCTCTGTGGTAAGTCTTCTAAGACGTAGTTCATGGCACAACCCTCCGCTGCCGCGACACCGAAGCGTCGGCGCCAACCATCCCCTGCGGCGAGCGGTTGTTGTCCTGGCAGATGTACTCGAACAGCTCGGTGCCGGGGCTCCATCGCATGATGAACCCCCCAGTCCACATCCCGGTGTAGGCGCCCGGATCGTCGACGGTCGCTTCGTACTTCAGCGTGTTGAAGTCGGTTCGCGTGACGCGCTCGACCAGGTGCAGCTGCTCGGTATGCGGCGTGCCCTCGCGGTCCATCCAGAACTTCGTGTTGTAGCCGACCGTGTCGACGACGAGCGACGCGCCCTCAACACCCGACGCGCCTTCCCAATGGCCGACCGAATGCCCGTAATAACTCGGATCGAGGTCCCTGGGATGAGGCCGGCCATCCATGTAGATCGTGCGGAACGTGTGCGGCCCGCCGACATCGAAGATGTAGATCCGCTTCGTCTCGGGAATATCCACGAATTCCACGCCGTAGGGCGTGATGAACTCACGCGGTCCGCCCGACGCCTTGCAGCGCGTATGCGGCTCGTCACGCTCGAAGTTTGCCTGGCGGGCGGCGTGCAGCGCCCGTGCCCACGGCTGGAACGGCACCGCCTCGAGGGTGATGTTGTTCGGCAGGTGGCTCGCCGGGTTCGCGCGGTTGACGCTCTTCGGGTTGAGCGACAGCTGCACGATGCCCGCGGGCGTCCAGATTCCCTTTTCGCCAGGAGGCGGTCCGAGGTTGACGCGGCCGTCGGGCCAGTGCGGCGTCGGCCTTGCCGGTGCCGGCGGCGCGCCACCGCGCCGCTGCGCCGTGGCGGAGATCGAGAGTGCCGCTACGGACAGGAGCAACGGGATGGCGAGTCTCGTCACGGCATGCCGGCGGGTCATTGCTGCGTCGCGGGAGGGCCGCTCGAGGCGGCCCCCAACGTCTTGCCGTCGGCCGTCGTCACGACTCTGGCGTTGGCGCGCTTCGACCCGTCGCGCGCGAGGCTGCCCGCCACAGTGACGACGTCGCCGACTCTCATGGTGGTGCGCAGCCAGCCGCGCTGCTGCAGCTGGTGTGGGGCGCCCATCTCGCACGCCCAGCGGACTGTCTTGCCCTCCTCATCCTTCACGGTGATATAGAACCACACGTGCGGATTCGCCCAGTCGATCTGCGTGACCACACCCTTGAGCGTGATCGGTTTGCTGGCGTCGAACTCCGCGGCGAAGGAATGATGGGCGCTGACCGGCGCGACCCGGACCGCCGCGAGCGCCGCAAGCGCGACGAATGCCGATGTCAGGAACCTCATTGTCATGGTCGATTGTCCTGGCAGAAATACTCCGGCATGTCCTGGTCGGGCACCCACCGCAGCGTCCAGCCCGCGGACCACGTCCGCGTGTAGGCGCCCGCATCGTCAATGGTCACATCGTACCGCAAAGCATCGAAATCGGGACGCGAAAAGCGCTCCATGAGATGCAGCTGCTGGGTATGCGGCAGGCCGCCGTTGGAGAACCAGAAGCGTTCGTTGAACCCCTTCGTATCGACGACCAGCGCGTCACCCTCCCAGCGCCCGACGGCGCGGCCGAAGTAGAGCGGGTTGTCGGCGTCTCCCTGGACCTGTCCCTTCTGCTCGCGGCCATCCGTGTAGATGAGACGCCAGTTCCGGTTGCCGCCGCCCATCATCACGAACACTCGCTGCCGTTCGCGCTGCTCCAGGAACTGCACGCCGAACCGGTTCTGAAACTGACGCGGGCCGCCTGGCGGGAGGCAGTTGAGGAACATCGGATCGTCCTTGAGGAAATTGCGCTGGCGGTAGACATAGAGATCACGCGCCCAGGTCTGGAACGGCGCCACCCGCGGCGCATCCGCGAGACTGGTCAACAGTCCGTTCGCGTCCGCTTCAACCGTCACGCCGCTTTCCACGAGCGTCGTCGCGCTCGGGAACGCCCAGTATCCCGTTTCGCCGGAGAGCGCGCCGAGGCGCGGCTGGCTGTCCGGCCAGCGCGGCGTCGGCTTGTGCGTGGCCGCGGGCGGGGCGACCGGACGGGCGAAGAACACCCGCTGCCCGGTGCGGGCGAGGACCATCGACAGCGACCAAGCCTGGCGGCTGCCATCGCGCGCGGCGATCCCCTCGACGGTCACGACGTCGCCGATGCTCACGGTACTCGCCGTCCAACCCTGGCGGCGGAGATCCACGGGGCTCTCCAGCTCGATGGCCCAGTTCGCAATGCGCCCGTTGCTGTCGGTGACGTTGAGGAAAAGGTGGACGTGCGGATTCGCCCAGTCGACGGCGGTGATCGGGCCGCTCAGCGTCAGCTTCTTCGCGCTGTCGAATTTCGCGGCGACGACATGGTGCGCGGCGAGCGGGGCAAGCCCGAGGCCAACCAAAACGCACCCGCACAGCCACCGCCACCGCTCCCGCATCACGTGAGGCGTATACACCCGCTGTCGAACGGGTGTCAATCCGCGTTGGAGCCCGGACCATGGGCACGCCGTTAATCCGGCCGTCCTCAGCAACTTAGCACGCCTACAATATCCGCACCCTCTCGTTCGTCTACAAGCGCAGGTGAAGGTCGCCACGACCCCGGAGAGGATGGCACTCGAACAAGACCAGCGGATCTCCGAAGTGGTCAGGCGGGAACAGTCCCGGCTGCGCAACTTCATCCGCCGGCGCGTGCCCGACCTGCGCGATGCCGAGGACATCCTGCAGGATGTGTTCTCCGAGCTCGTGGAAGCGAACCGGCTGCTGATGCCGATCGAGCACGTCACCGGCTGGCTGTTTCGTGTAGCGCGCAATCGCATCACCGATTTCTTTCGCAGAAAGAAGCCGGATCGCTTCAGCGAAGCCGCCGTCGCGGCCGAAGACGACGAACTGCTGCACTTGGAAGACGTGCTGCCGTCGCCCGATGCCGGACCGGAAGCGCTGTACGCCCGCACCGTGCTTCTCGATGAACTCGAGCTGGCAGTGGGCGAACTGCCCGCGGAGCAGCGCGAGGTGTTCGTGGCGCACGAGATGGAAGGGCGCAGTTTCAAGGAGATCGCCGCCGCGACCGGTGTGAGCGTGAATACGCTGCTCTCGCGCAAGCGTTATGCGGTGCGACGTCTGCGCGAGCGATTGCAACGCATCTACGACGAATTCACGGACGGATGAGGAGCTGGGATATGAGATCGAACAGGCGAAGAGTGCTTTTGATCGCTCCGCTGGCGCTTCTGGGGCTGGCGCTGTTTATCTTCCTTGGCGGCGGGATCGTGATGTGGCTGTGGAACTGGCTGCTGCCGCCGCTCTTCGGGTGGCCGCAGCTGACCTTCTGGCAGGCGCTTGCGCTTCTCGCGCTCTGCCGAATTCTTTTCGGCGGATTCGGACGCCAGGGTTTTTCCGGCTCCGGAGTGCGGCGTCGCATTGCCGAGCGGATTGGGGAGCGCATTGACGAGCGCATTGAAGAGCGCAGGCAGCACATGACCACTGAGGAACGGGAACGATTCCAGCAGGGCATGCGCGCACGATGGGGCTTCGACGCATCCGCCGGCGAGAGCAAAGGGCAATGACACTGGAGCATCTCTCAATCGAGGAGTTCACTCGAAGAGGCTGCCGGGCACCATCAGCGCCGCCGTCAGGAGCCGTCGCCGAGTGCCGCGAATGCGCGCGCCATGGCCCGCACGGCTTCGCGATCGAGCGGGTTGTGCCACTGCCGGCCCTGCTTCACCGCGGAGCCGACGATGAAGCCGTGCGCGGCGGTGAAACGGCCGACGTTGGCCGGTGTGATGCCCGAGCCGACGAGAACGGGAAGGCAGACCGCACTGGCGGCGGCGCGCAGGTCCTCGACCGACGCTTCGATGCCCGTGGCCGCCCCGGTCACCACCACGCCATCGGCCAGAAAGCATTCGGCGGCCCGCGCCGTTTCGGCCAGCGAGACGTCCGCCGTGATGGCGTGAGCGCTGTGCTTCTTCTTGATGTCCGCGAACACCAGCACGCGTTCGGCCCCGATCGCACGGCGGTAGCGCAGCAGCGCGCCGGCGCAGGACTCGATCAGACCCTCGTCTGCCACGTGTGCGAACACGAAGCCCTCGACGCGTATGAAGTCCGCGAAGCACGCATGCGCGATTGCCAGTGCTTCCCGGCAGCCACGTGAAAGCCAATATGAAGATCCTCGCCGAAGGCGGCACGCTGCCGGCTCGTGGCCGTGGCGCTCAGGGTCAATGACGCGCCAGATGGATGCCGATTGGGATGATGCTGAAAGGCGAACGTCCATAACGCTAGTGTGATCGTCGCACCAGTTCATCCCGATAGATGACGCCACCTTTCATGACGAACCCGACGTGCTCCAGCACGGTGATGTCGCGCAGCGGGTCGCCGGGCAGCGCGATGATATCGGCCAGCTTGCCCGCCGTCAGCGAGCCGACGCGATCCGGCCATCCCATGATTTCCGCGTTGAGCGAGGTGGCGGCGACCACGGCGGCCATTGGTGACTCGCCGAGCTTCACGCGTTCGGAGAACTCCTTCGCATTCTGGCCGTGCGGGATCACGGCGGCGTCGGTGGCGAAGCCGATGGGAAGACCGGCGGCGAGCGCGCGGCGGAAGCCCGCATAGGCTGTCGATCGGATCTGCCGTGCACGCTCGCGCTCGCTCTCCGGGAACGGGTTGTCCTTCCCGACCCGGTCGATCGCGGCATAGGTGTAGAGGGTCGGCACGTAGAAGACCTGCCGATTGGATGCCTTGAGCAGCGCGACCGCCTCATCGTCCAGGTCCGATCCATGGTCAACCGTGCGCACGCCGGCGCGAATCGATGCTTTGACGCCGTCGGCGCCGTGCGCGTGTGAGGCCACCCACTTGCCCCACCGCCGCGCCTCGACCACCGCCGCGCGGATTTCCGCATCGGAATACTGCTGCGCGCCCGGCGGGATTCCTTTGGAGAGCACCGCTCCAGTGGCCAGAATCTTGATGAAGTCGGCACCGTTCTTGAGATTGGTACGCACGGCTTTCGTCACTTCGTCGGCGCCGTCAGCGAGGTTCCGCACCAGGGGGACGTCGACGTACATCGAGAACTGCCGCGCGTCGCCGGCCCCGCCTGTAGCGGAGACGTAGTTGCCGGCCACCATCATCCGCGGGCCCGGTACCGCCTCGTCCTCGATGGCGCGGCGCAACTCGACGTCAACATAGGGCCAGCTCGGACCCATGTCGCGGACCGACGTGAAGCCTGCCAGCAAGGTGATTCGCGCATTACGGGCTCCCCACAGCGCGTCTCTCGGCGGCGTCGATTTCACCAGCGCGTCTTCCCAGTGCACGCGTTCGTCGCCGGTGAGGTGCGTGTGGAGATCGATGAGTCCGGGGAGCAGCGTGGCGTCACCGAGATCGATCACCCGCGCCGCGGATGGAATACGCACGCTCGTTCCGACCTCGACGATGCGGTCGCCGTCGACACGGATCATGGCCGCCATGACGGGCGGCGTGCCGGTGCCGTCGATCAGACGCGTGGCGCGCAGCACGGTACTCTGCGCGCGCGGCGACTGGGCGGTTACGGCTGTCGAACCGGCCAGTGCGAGCGACAGCAGGATGGCGACAGGCCGCGGCTCGTTCTTTCGTATCTCACTCACGGTTAGCGGGACGACGACCTTGTCGTGCGTGTGCATTGTCACAACTCCGGGCATGTGCTGCCGCTTCCAGTTCATGATACAGGGACGCCACCAGAGGCGAGTTCTCATGCGCGTGCTGCTGTCGGCAATCGGATCGCGGGGCGATGTCCAGCCGTTGGTGGCGCTGGCGTTGCAGTTGAGGGCGCTCGGTCAGGAGGTCCGCCTGTGCGTGCCGCCCGACTTCCAGGACTGGATCGACAGCCTCGGCATCCCCGTTACACCCATCGGCCCCGAGCTGCGCAAGGCGACCGCGTCCAGCTCACCGGCCATGCCGGTCCCACTCTCGGCCGAACGGCGGCGTCAGCTGGCAGAAGCCACAGTCGCCACTCAATTCGAGACCATCGCCGCGGCAGCGCGAGGCTGCGACATGATCGTGGCCGCAACAGCCCTGCAGATCGCCGCTCGTTCGGTGGCAGAGATGATGGGAATTCCCTACGTCTTTGCCGCCTACTGTCCGACCGTTCTGCCATCGCCACACCACGCGCCACCCCCATTGCCGCCTGTGCCGGGACAGACGCCGCCACCAGCAACGGCTGACAACCGCGAGCTCTGGGCTCGGGATGCGGAAAGGTTCAACGACCTGTTCGGCACCGCGCTCAACTCCCATCGGGCATCAAGGGGGCTGGCCCCGGTCAGTGACGTGCGCAGCTACGTCTTCACCGATCAGCCCTGGCTCGCAGCCGACCCCACGCTGGCGCCCTGGCCCGATCCCGCGGATCCGGCCGTGTTTCAGGCAGGCGCCTGGATCCTGCAGGATGACCGTCCGCTGTCCCGCGAGCTGGAGTCGTTCCTCGAGGTGGGCGAGCCACCTGTCTACTTCGGCTTCGGCAGCATGCGCGCGTCGCAAGACCTCAGTCAGGTGATGATCCAGACAGCGCGCGCGCTCGGGCGACGGACGATCCTGTCCCGCGGTTGGGCCGACTTGTCGCGAGCCGACAACGGACCCGACTGCCTGGCTATCGGCGAGATCAACCAGCAGGCTCTCTTCAAGCGGGTCGCTGCCGTCGTCCATCACGGCGGCGCGGGTACCACAACCACCGCCGCGCTGGTCGGCGCACCCCAGGTCGTCATTCCCCAGATGTACGACCAGCACTACTGGGCGCAACGAATACACCACCTCGGCATCGGCACCGCGCACGCACCCGGCACACCAACGGCCGACTCGCTGACGGGCGCTCTCGAGCACACCCTGCAATCCGATGTGGGTGCCCGTGCCCAATCCATTGCCGCTGCCGTGCGCCGCGACGGCGCACAGGCCGCCGCCCGGCGCTTGATAACCGCCGGCCAACGAACGCATGCTGAAACCGGTTCTTAGTGGTTCTTAGAATCGAGGATCGATCCCGTGTCTCACCCTGTCGTCATCGGGGAGGTCGAAGGAGGACGGTCATGAAACGTGCGGTGCTGTTCATGTTGTTGGCCGTCGGGTTTCTACAGGGAACGGGTCTTCAGAAGGAGGCGGGATGCGACCCCTTAGGAAACGTGCAGTTCGTTTGCGGTGTTGTCGGGCCTGAGGATCTCGTCGTCGTGCCGGGCGAGCAACTGGTCATTGCCTCCGGCGACGCTGCGCCCGGGGCGATAACCTTGATTAACGTCAAGGACAAGACGACGAGCCCGCTTTACCCGGGCGGATCGATGAAGCAGCGACTCGACGCGAAGACGTACGACTCATGCCCAGGCCCCATCGATCCTGAAGAGAAAGACAAGTTCAGGGCGCACGGTCTGTTTCTGCGCCCGGGCAGGAACGCGCTCCATACGCTGTATGTGGTCCATCACGGCAACAGAGAGTCGATCGAGGTCTTCGAGTTCGACGCACGGGCCAAGCCACCGGCGTTGACGTGGGTGGGCTGCGCCGTTGCGCCCGATCCAATCGGCCTCAACTCTGTTGTCGCCCTGCCGGAAGGCGGCTTCGCGACGACGAATTTTCAGCCCCGGGGGGCCGCGCGCGGACGGGCCAACATGCAGGCAGGCGAGAAGAACGGCGAGCTCTGGGAGTGGCACACCGGAACGGGGTGGAAGATCGTGCCGGGCAGCGAAGCATCCGGCGCGAACGGCATCGAGATCTCGAAGGACGGCAGGTGGTTCTATATGTCCGGCTGGGGCAGTCAGTCGTTCATTCGGTTCTCGCGCGGCCAGACGCCTGTGAAGCGCGACGAGATTCCCGTCGGCTTCCGCCTCGACAATCTTCGGTGGGCGCCGGATGGCTCGCTCATTGGTGCCGGTCAGCTGATTCCGAGCGCGGGCGGGTTCGCGATGGCTACGTCACGCGTCATTAAGATCAATCCGAACACGCTGAACGTGCAGGATCTCATTACCTATCCGTACAACGACACGTTCAACTTCTCGACGGTCGCGATTCAGCTCGGAAAGGAACTCTGGGTTGGATCAGTGCGCGGCGCCCGTGTCGCGCGGTTTCCGATGCCGGAAGCGAAGTGAGCCTCCAATAGCGGAGTTTGTCGAAGCCGACAGGCACGTGGCGCGAGGCATCCACCCAGGCATTCGGTCCTACTCACATCGCGAGCCCGAAAATCAGCATCGGCCATCCCGTCGTCACCGCGTCGAGGCGCGGAATCGCGTGGCCGCCGATTGCCTTGAACAGCCTCACGAACCCGAACGCGAGCGCGTTGCCGAAGGCGCCACCGCCGAGCGCGAGC
>JBKPAI010000183.1:0-7977 GCA_046726355.1 Acidobacteriota bacterium
CATTGGCTCAAGGTGAGCGCCAGAGACGATGGCTCGTTCAGCGTCACTAACGGCCGGACGGGCGCGACGAAGACTTATCCTTAAAGGCTGTATCAAAACCTCGCGCGCTGGCGCCACCGGTGGGCGGCATCCGATTTCGGCGGCCCGCGCGCCTTCAACTCCTCGAACCAGTTGGTGACGATGTGTAAAGAGCACTGCCTGGCCGCCCGGCAGCATCTGCGGCCGGTCAGCGACCTCGCCAGCTCGCACGGTGACCAGCGTTTGCGGCTTGCCGCTGGCGGAGCCCTGTTTGATGCCGTCGCACTGGCCGAAGAGAATCGTGTCTCCCTGCCAGCTCATGCCGTATGGCCGCGAGGCTTCGCAGATCGGGACGGCTGAGCCACCGCGGACGCTGATTCGCTTGATCCTGTTCGTCGACCAGAACGCGATCGAGCGTCCGTCGGGCGAAAATACCGGGTTCGCAACTCCCTCTGCCTCGTCCGTCGAGGGGATCGGCGTGGCGTCGAGTCCCGCCAGCGGCCGGAGACAGAGTCGCGAATTGGCGAGGAGCCGGTCGTTCGCTGGGCCGCGGTTCAGGCGTGGTCGAGCGGTATTACGCCGTAAACCGTCAGGGACCCACTCGGCCGTCATTCAAGTCATTCATCGCCGCAACTGCCATCTCGCCGGTGCTGTCGAGTGTTCTCCGTGCCGCGGTTGCGCGTGTCTAATTACATTGATTATAATTATGGGTATCATATGACGCGGTCGCGCGATCCCGACGTCCTGCTTCCGCTGCGCCCCGTCGTCTTTCAGGTGCTGCTCTCGGTCGCCGACGGTGAGCGGCACGGCTACGCGATCGCTCAAGACATCGCTGAACGCTCGTCGGCGCGCATGCAGCTCGAGCCGGGCAATCTGTATCGCACGCTGCGCTTCATGCTGGAAGAAGGGCTGATCGAAGAGTCGGACCGGCGTCCCGCGCCGGAAGTCGATGACGAGCGTCGCCGGTACTACCGCATCACACGGTTCGGGCTGCGCGTCGCAGAAGCCGAGGCGGCTCGGCTGGCCGAGCTCGTGCGGGAGGCGCGCGCGCGCGATCTGCTCAAAGGACCGGCATGAGCGATCGCAGTCGCGCGCGCGGAGAACGGCTTTACCAGCTGGTTCTGCGGCTGTTTCCTCGCGCCTTCCGAGATCGGTTCGGTCTGCAGCTGCTCGAACTCTTTCGCGATAAACATCGCGCCGCAAGGCAGCTCGGTCGAGGTGCGCTCGCCAGATTCTGGGTTCGAATCACGGCCGACGCGTTCATTAGTGCGCTCTCGGAACGGCTCACGCCGAGGCCCGCATTGCACCTGGAGGAGGGACTCATGGAGGGCTGGCTACAGGAGATCCGCTACGCGGCGCGCATGATGGTCCGTCGACCCGTGGTGTCGATCGCCATCATCGGCACGCTGGCTCTCGGCATCGGCGCCAACACGGCAATCTTCAGTTTGAGTTATTCCGTCGCGCGGCGCACCCGAGAGATCGGCGTTCGCGTGGCGCTTGGGGCGACGCGCGGCGATGTATCGCGACTTGTCATACGCGAAGGCCTGGCGATGGCAGCGATCGGCGTTGCTATCGGACTGGCGACCGCCTTGGCCCGGTCACGGTTCCTGCGGAGCGTGCTGTACGGAGTCCGTCCTTCGGATCCGATGACGTACCCGACCCATCGGATCAGCGTTTGTCGACGGCGTTCCCTCGGACGTGCTCGGGCGACATATACGCGGCCGTACCGAGAATCACGCCGGCCTGGGTCGCCGCAAACGTCATGGTAGGCGAGTTGGCGAGATCGCCGGATCCGGCGACCGGATCGAGCGCCTTGGCGAGGCCGAAGTCCAGCACCTTGACCGTGGCATCCGATTGCACCTTGATGTTCGCCGGCTTCAAATCGCGGTGAACGATCCCGGTGGCGTGCGCGGCCTCGAGCGCGTCGGCAATCTGCTTCGCGATCGGCAGGGCTTCGTCGAGTGGAAGGGGGCCACTGGCGATGCGATCGGCGAACGTCGGCCCCTCGACCAGCTCGATGACGAGCGCCCGCCCGACGTGCCCTGAGTCTATCGAAGGGTTCGCTCCTCCAGGCCGTGGATATGCGCGATGTGGGGATGACTCAGTGCCGCCAGCGTCTTCGCTTCGCGCTCGAACCGGGCGATGCGTTCCGGATCGGACGCGACCGACTCGGGGAGGATTTTGATGGCAACGTCCCGATCGAGCTTCGTGTCGCGCGCGCGATCCACCTCACCCATCCCGCCCACACCGATGGCAGCGAGAATCTCGTAGAAACCAAGGCGAGCGCGCCGGCTGTCAGCGGCATGTGTCGCGACTGATTCTAGCGATGAAGTGACTCGGGGCAGAGGCACGAAGGCGCCACGCGCTTAACTGGGCATCCAGCTTTTTCGCAGGGCGTGCCAACAGATCAACGCACAAGCCAGCGAGAGAAAGGCCTCATGGATGTCGGCTCGTTTATCGTAACGGACGCGGAGACGGCGGAACTGATTCAGCCATGCGAACGTCCGTTCGACGACCCAACGCCACCGTCCCAAGCCGCTGCCATGTGCCGTGCGACGCATGGCCGGCACTGGCAGAATGCCACGAGTTCGTAACCCGTGTCGGACTCCCGCCGCATCGTAGGGGCGGTCGCCAACCACGCAATCTGGCCGATACCGTGGCCGTCCACGTTCACCCTGGAGTGGTGGAACCGCATCCACCAACGCCAAAGCTTCCTGCGAGTCGTTCCGGTTGGCCCCGGTCAGGCGCACCGCGAGAGGGACACCGTGTCCATCGCAAATCAGATGACGCTTGCTCCCTCGCTTAGGACACGCCTCCCCGGTGTGAACGTGCCGGAGGCGCCGCGTGCGCGGCTGGGATCACATGCTGCCCGCGTGGTTCAGCCGGATGACGGCGACCTGCTCTCGGTCATTGGACTCTTCCGCCCCATCCGCCGCTTGGACTAAAGTTGCCCTCGCTGGAGGGACCCATGCACCGAGCGAAACTTCTCGTCCTGGCGGCGATCGCGGCGGCGTCGGCTGCAACGCTCGCGCAGGTGCCAACTGTCACCGTCTTCGAAGGCGCGCGCCTCATCGTAGGCGACGGCCGCGCTCCCATCGACAACGCTACCTTCGTCGTGACCGGCAACCGTTTCACAGCGGTCGGCCGCGCCGCCGACGTGCGTGTACGTGCCGGTGCCACGCGCGTGAACCTCGCTGGCAAGACCGTCATGCCTACGATCATCGACACGCACAACCATCTGAGCCAGAGCCGCGAGATGCTGATCACCGACTTGAAGCGGCGCGTCTACTACGGCGTAGGCGCCGCAGAGAGCCTCGGGCAGGACACCACCGACGTGTCGTTCCAGATTCGCGAGGACACACGGGCGAACAGGATTCCGGGCGCTGCACGGTTCTTCACCGCTGGCCGCGGCATCACCGGTCCCGAGCCGGGACGGACGACGGCGCCGCACTGGGTGACAACGGTTGCGGAGGCCCGGGCGGCGGTGGATGAGGAAGCGGCCAAGAAAGTCGACAGAATCAAGTTCTGGGTCGACGACCGCATGGGCACGGTCAAGAAACTGACACCGGAGCTCTACACCGCGATCATCGACGAAGCGCACAAGAAAGGAGTGCAGACGATCACGCACATCTACACGCTTGAAGACGCGAAGGGGGTGCTGCGCGCGGGCGTCGACGCATTCGCACACGGTGTTCGAGACAAGGATGTCGATGACGAGTTCATGGCGCTGGTCAAGAAGAACCCGAATTTCGTGATTGGACCGAACATGCCGGACCGCGGCGTGAAAACGGACCTCTCGTTCCTGCGCGAAAGCCTTCCGCCGGCCGACCTCGCCAAGCTCGAGGCCGCGAACAAGGACGACGCCAAGGCGCACGAATTCTGGAGCATACAGGGGCGCAACCTGGCGAAGCTGAACGCGGCCGGCGTGAAGGTTGTTGTCGGGACGGACGGCAACACACCATATGCACCGCACATCGAGATGGAAGACATGGTTGCGGCGGGAATGACACCAATGCAGGTGATTGTGGCCGCCACGCACAACGGCGCACAGTTCCTGCGGATCACCGACGCCGGCACGATCGAGGCGAATAAGAGCGCCGACTTCATCGTGCTGGATGCCAACCCGCTCGACAACATCACGAACACACGAAAGATCTCGTCGGTCTACCTGCGCGGCGCGCAGATCGATCGCGCGGTGTTCCGCGTCAATCAGACGCAATAGGGGAATTCGGGGAAGGGGTGCCGACACGCGCCGCCCACCTGATGATTAGTAGGAAAGACAGTCAATCCAGATCCTCCGGTACGGGCCGCGCCCCGGGCCACCGGTCCGCAGCCGATAGCCTCGGGAACAAGTCGTAGAGTGTCTACGTCTTACGTGTTAAGGCTCTCGACACCCGAGGTCATGCATTCTTTGCGAGGGGATACGCGCACCGACCCTTCGGACGGCGTTCTCGATACGTGTTCTGCCGTTCAGTGGCTCGAGAACGATCCGCGCCCGGTGGACTGGAACGGGCCCGCGACCCGGCTGTTCACGCGCTTTCGCGACGAGAACTTGCAGCAGCCGATCATCGAGCTCTTCGAGCGCGTGGCCAGCCGAGAGCGAAGCCGTATCGCAGTCAGGGAAGCGAACACGGCTCTCACGTTTGGTGAACTGTGGGACGCGGTCTCGGGACTTGCCGGAACCCTGGCGGCCGACACCGCGCCCGGCGATCTGATCGCCATCCTGCTGCCGGCATGCCCGATGTTTCCGATCGCCATGCTCGCATGCCTCGCCGCAGGACGCCCGTTTGTCGTACTCGACACACATCATCCGCCGGACTGGCTCGGCGACGTGCTGCGGGAGGCACGCCCGAGCCTGGTCATCACGCTCGACGATGGTCTGCGGAGTGTCGAAGCGCGGATGCCCACGGTGCGTGTCATCCGTCTCACCCGCCTGCCCAGAGCCGCGCCCAAGGGTTGGCGACCGGCCACGATGGGTGTGGATGAACCCGCTTGCGTCCTCTTCACCTCCGGCAGCACAGGGAAGCCAAAGAGCATCGTGAATAGTCAGCGAAACCTGCTGCAGCGCGTGGCGCAATCGATCAATGCCGCGCACATCAACGCGGCGGACCGACATCTGACCCTTGCTCCGGCCGGCACGATCGTCGGCGTCCGGGATGTCATGACCGCGCTGCTGGCAGGAGCGAGCATTCACCTGCTCGATCCGCGAGGCCTCGGCGCACTCGAGATTTTGCACGTGATCCGCGCGGAGGCCATCACCGTCCTGTTCGCGTTTCCGGCTCTTCTCCGATCCATCGTCGCCGCTCGGGAACAACGCGCGGACGCTGCATTGAGGCTGGTGCGCATCGGCGGAGACACGACCCTGTGGAACGACGTCGAGACGCTGCGCTCGTGGCTTGCACCAGAGGCCGCAATCCAACTCGTCTACGCAGCGACGGAAGCGCCGATGATGCAGTGGTTCGTGGACGACAGATGCAGGCGTGAGGACGCTCGGATTCCCATTGGCTATCCGCTGCCTGGCAACCGTCTCGCGTTAGTCGACGAAGACGGTCGTGCCACGCCGCGCGGCGAGGTCGGTGAGCTCATCGTCGGAGGCCAATACATTTCGCTGGGAAGTTGGGTCGAGGGACGGCTCGCGAACGGGAGCGTTGAAACGGATGCCAAGTGTGGAGGGCGGATTTTTCGCACCGGAGACCTCGCGCGCCAGCGGCCCGACGGGTTGCTGGAGCGCGTTGGCCGCAAGGATCGGCAAGTCAAGATACGCGGGTTTCGCGTCGATCTCGATGGCGTCGAGGCGATGCTTCGCGCGCATGCGTCCGTTCGCGATGTGGCCGTGATGGGACGGCCGAGCAGCGCCGATGGCACGTTGACGCTCGTCGCCTATGTGAGCGCGCGCGATGGTGCACCTTCTGCGCTGATTGACGAATTGAAGGCGTTGATGCGCTCCGCCCCGCCGGCGATGCGCCCCGCCCGGTTCTCTCTTGAGCCTTCGATTCCGCGGCTGCCGAGCTCGAAACTGGATATTCGCGCGCTCGCCGCGCTCGACGCGGCCCGTGTTCAACGGGAACGTGCCGCATCGATCGACGAAGCCACGCTCCCGGCGATCGCCGGTGGCGATCACGTCTCCCGGACGGTGGCTGGCGTCTGGCAAGATGTGTTGCTCACGCCGGTTCGAGCAGCTGACGATGATTTCTTCGAGAGCGGCGGCGACTCGCTCAAGGCGATCACGTTCGCGCTCGAGCTCGAGCGGGTACTCGGGCTCGAGATCTCGCTCACGCTGATCAGCGAGACGCCGAGGTTCTCTGAGCTTTGCCAGGCGCTGAGAGAGCGGCGCGCACCAGGCTCGACTCCTCTGGTCACCCTCAAGGCGGGCGGCGGCCTGCCGCCGGTTTTCTTCATCCATGGCGTTGGCGGTAATCTCGTCGAAATCCTGGCTACGGCGCGGCGCTTGACTTACGGTGGCGCCGTGATTGGCATTCGGGCGCGCGGTGTCGTACGCGGAGAAAAACCGCACACGAGCATCGAGGCGATGGCCGAGGACTATCTGAGGGAGATCAAGCAGCGCCAGCCGAACGGTCCGTATTACTTGTGCGGCTATTCCTCCGGTGGACTTGCAGCGTTCGAGATTGCCCGACGCTTGTCCGAGTCGGGCGATGAAGTCGGTTTGGTCGGGCTGTTTGATACGACGATGAGTCCGGTGCGATGGCCATTACAGACCTGGCTCGCCATCGGCGCCCGGCGAATGGCACGCTTCGCCGCCGCGCTGCGGACGGTGTCAATTCGGAGGTGGCCCGCCACGCTGCGCAAGTCAGCCGAGCACCGTCGCGCGTGGCGCCTCTCCATCAGCGCCGCGCGCTTGATTGGAATCAGGGTCGCGGCGAGCGCGCTCTTCGCCTCCGCAAGGTACCAACCAGGGTTTTATCGCGGTGAGCTCACGCTGTTCTCGCCCGCACGGCGCGAGCCTGGCCTACCCTCTCTCGAGTCGATCTGGCGCCAGCATGCTCGATCAGTGGTCGTCGTCGACACGCCGGGAACCCACTTGACAATGCTCTCGCCGAGTCATGCGCAGACAACCGCTGCATGTGTGACGCAGCGTCTGCCTTCCAGCCCTCTCCCGCTGATAAGTGGCCAGGGCGCGTGAACGAGCCGTACGTCCATCCTATGGTTCGCGACGCAATCAGGGCACGTCTGGTGTTGCTCGCAACAGATTGCTGGAACCAGACGAATGGAATCACAACGCTGTATCGAGCGGTGATTCGTTGCTTGGATGAGCGGTTCCGCGGATCATGCCGGTTGCTGGTCGTCCATCCCACCGATCACGCATGCGAAGAGTCCATTGGATACGGCCATCACGTGATCGGAATGGCACCGCGCTTCCGATTTCATCTTCCGCAGTATCCCGAGCTGATCACCGGATATGTCAGAGACAAGGACTTCAGAAACCTTGAATCTATGTATGGGCATGTCGACGTAGTCCATGTTGCGACGCAGGGCTTTCTCGGCCTGTCGGCGATGCGGTACGCCGTCAGGTATCAAAAGCCGTGCGTCGGCTTTTATCACACCAATTGGCCCGCGTATGTCGGCGAATATCTGCCATCCCTAATCCCGTCGCGACTGAAGGTCACCGCCGCACGAATGATCGCACGCGTGTGGGACCGGCTGATCTACGGACAATGCAGCGTTCTCATCGCGCACACGGACAGGACCGAAGAATGCCTCAGCAGCGTGCTGAAACGGAAGCTTCTTTACACCTCGGCGTTTGTCGATGTTCGGCGGTTTGCGGCGGCCGACGTGATGCCGTCAGGCGATCAGTACTCTCAGCCGGTCGTATTCGGGTTTGTTGGCAGAATCGCAAAGGAGAAACATCTCTCCCAAATCCTGAATCATGCCGACACCATCAAGCGTCTCGGTTGTCGATTGACTATTGTCGGCGACGGACCCGAGCGACGGCGTTTCGCG
>JBKPAI010000184.1:0-20956 GCA_046726355.1 Acidobacteriota bacterium
CAAGAGAGTCATGCGGGCGGGAAAGTGGGTGGAGTAGTCGTCGGTCATTAGTCGTTGGTCGTTGGTCATGGCGTTTCAGGCTTTGGGCTCCTGGCCTCGGGCAGGGGAGCGCGCCGGGAGCCGAGAGCGCAAGGCCGAGAGAGCGAAAAAACAATAGCCAACAGCCAAGAGCCGAGAGTCGCGAGCCAGAGCCATTCACCAAGTCCCGGAGGCGTCCTATGAGCGTGAGTCGACGTGATCTTCTTCGCCGCAGCCGCGATGTCGGCGGTGCGCTGGCCGGGTCGGCGGTGTTCGGCGGTCTGGATGTGCCGTCGCTGGAGGCTGCGGAACCGGCGCTCAGCACCGGCGCGGACGTGTATCAGTCGATTGGCGTGCGGCCGCTCATCAACGCGCGCGGCACGTTCACCATCATCAGCGGCTCGCTGATGCTGCCTGAGGTCCGGGTAGCGATGGACGCGGCCGCCCGGCATTACGTCCATCTCGACGAGCTGATGGATGCCGTGGGCGCGCGGCTGGCGACGCTGACCGGCGCCGAAGGGGGGCTCGTCACTTCGGGCTGCTCGGCGGCCCTGACCCACGCCACCGCCGCCTGTGTTGCCGGCGGCAATCCGGACCTTCACATCCGTATCCCGAACCTTGCCGGCTTCGCCAGGGACGAAGCCATCATCCCCAAGCATTCTCGCAACGTGTACGACGCGGCCGTGCGCGCCGTTGGCGTTCGGGTGCTCGAGGTGACGACGCCCGCGGAACTGGAGGCGGCCATCGGTCCGCGGACCGCACTGGTGTACATCCTCGCGGGTCCAGCGGCGGATGAGAGTCCGCTGAGCCTGAAAGCGATCGCGCCGCTCGCCAGGGCGAAGCAGATCCCCGTCCTCGTCGATGCGGCGGCGGAGATCCTGACCGTGCCGAACGTACACCTGCAGAACGGCGCGACGCTCGTGGCCTACAGCGGCGGCAAGTGTCTGCGCGGTCCCCAGACTGCGGGGCTCCTCCTCGGACGAAAGGATCTCGTGCGTGCGGCCTGGGTGCACAGCGCACCGCATCACGGCTTCGGCCGCGCGATGAAGGTCGGCAAAGAGGAAGCCATCGGGATGCTGATGGCGGTGGAGATGTGGCTCAAACGCGACCACGAAGCGGAGTGGAAGCGCTGGAATGCAATGCTGGACCACATTACCGCGCGCCTGTCCGGCGTCGGCGGGATCACCACATCCGTCGTTCAGCCTGCCGGTTTGTCGAACCGGACCCCGTCGCTGCGCGTGCTCTGGGATCGGAATCGCTTCGGGGTCTCGGGCGACGAGATTGTCCGCACGCTGCTGGATACCGAGCCGCGCATCGCACTGGCCGCGGCCGGCCGCCCCGGCGATCCTGCTATGACCGGCGTCGCGGTAACGCCCTACATGATGTCACCGGGCGACGAAGCGATTGTGGCCGACCGGCTGCAAGCGCTCCTCTCGAGGCCGGCGCGGCGTGACACGGCGTCGGCGGCCGCGCCGATCGCCGATCTCACCGGGCAGTGGAACGTGCGGATCGAGTATGCCGCGGGCTCAGCGAACCACGTCCTTCACCTCAGGCAGCGGGATCACGACATCGACGGTTCGCACCAGGGCGACTTCGTGTCTCGCGACGTGGCCGGTACCATTCATGGCGATGCGGTGCGCATCCGCAGCGCCTACGGTGAGCAGCACGGCGATGCCCTCACGTTCACGTTTACCGGAACGGTCAACGGCGACGCAATGAAGGGCACGCTCGACATGGGCGAGTACTTGTCGGCAACCTGGTCGGCCACGCGGTACTTGCGGAATGCGGCCTTCTGACGTTGAGGGAAACGGAGCAGACGGAGGCGACCGTATTACACAGAGAAACGGGGCAACGGAGACGAGCAGAGAAGACAAGCGACATTCCGGTCAGTCCTGAGTTGTGAGTCTTGAGTCATGGGTTTCAGACCTGCGGCACCTCTGTACGAGTGGCGCGCGCTGCATGAGGCTGCACGCCACGCAGCGCCGCAGCAGGCATCGCTCGACACTCAAAACTCAGAACTCACAACTCAAAACTTCAGTGGCGGCTGCTCTGCTCGACTCCGTTCCTCTGTTTCTCTGTGGTTATACCGTTACCTCCGTCTTCTCCGTTTCGGCTCTTTCATCGCAGCCGGGATTGCCGGTCTCGGCATGAGTGCGGGTCACGGTCAGGACTCGGGTGCCGACCGCGTCGAGGTGTGGACGTTCGACCGACTCGATCGTATCGGCGGGTACGAGACGAGCGTGCTTGGAAGCCCCCGCGTGATCGACACGCCCGCGGGCAAAGCCATCGAATTCGACGGCGTCGACGATGCACTGGTCGTCGGCATCCACCCCCTCGCCGGAGCGGCGACGTTCACGTGGGAGGCGATCTTCCGTCCCGACGGCGGAGAGTCGGCCCAGCGCTGGTTCCACCTTCAGGAGACCGGAAGCGACAATCGCATGCTGTTCGAGATCCGCGTGACCGATGGCCGCTGGTATTTCGACAGCTTCGTGCACAGCGGCGCCGCCGACAAGGCGTTGATCAACCGAGAGCGCCTGCACGCGCTCGGCGCCTGGTACCATGTGGCTGCCGTGTACGACGGTCGCGAATTCCGCAACTATGTCAACGGCGAACAGGAAGGGGCCGCGGAGATCCATTTCGATCCGCAAGGACCGGGCCGTTCGGCGATCGGCGTGCGCATGAATCTGGTCAACTATTTCAAGGGCGCGATTCGCCTCGCCCGCTTCACCCGCCGCGGGTTGACGCCAGCCGAGTTTTTGAAGCCTACTGCGTCGCCGTGATCCCTCCGTCCACGTACAGCGTCTGTCCCGTGATGAAATCGGCAGCCGGCGAGACGAAAAACAGCACGGCATTCCGGACGTCTTCGGGTTCGGCGATCCGGCCGAGCGGGATGCGCGCGACGAGGCTGTTGTAAAACTGCTCGTCCGCGAGCATATGGGCCACCTGCTCGGTCCGCACGAACGTCGGCGCGACCACGTTGACGGTGATCTGGTGCGGCGCCCACTCTGCCGCGAGCTGCTTGCACAGAATCGCGAGCCCGCCCTTGCTGGCGCAATAGGCCGCGTAGCCGCGGCCCCGCAGCGCGAGCAGCGTCCGTACGGATCCGATGTGCACCTGCTTGCCGCCTCCACCCTGCCGGATCATGAGCCGCGCCGCGGCCTGGGCCTGAAACATCGCGCTCTTCAGGTTGACGGCGACCACATGATCGAAGAGCGCTTCGGTCGCATCCTCGGCTCTCTCCTCGCGATTGAGGCCGACGCAGTTGACCAGCACGTCCAGCCGTCCGAAGTGATGGACGACATCGTCGATCATCCGGCGCGTGCCGGCGATTGAAAGCGACTCGAATTCGACGGCGTAAGCATCGCGGCCCTCTTGTTTCAGCACGTCGGCACACCGCGCCGCTTTCTCCCCGTCGTGGCCGCTCACGGCCACTCTCGCCCCGGCTGCGGCGAGGCCGCGGCTCACCGCTGCGCCAATTCCGCCGTAGCCACCCGTGACGAGGGCGACCTTGCCGTCAAGCCGAAAGAGTCGTTCCAATGGTGGCATCTCGCAAGTTACCAGGGAGGACGCGGAGGTGGAATCCTTCCCTTCGACTGCGCTCTGGCCGTCCCGGGCAGGGTCGAGGAATCACGTTGCTCGGAGCGGCCCGCGGCTCGCCGAGGATGAAAACTAACAGGATGTTTCCTCCTGTCCTCCGTGCTCCGCGGTGGAATTGGATGCTTCGCGGACGTACTAGCTGTCGATGATCGCCACGGCCCGCACCGGCGCCGCCGATGCGCCGCGCCACTTGATCGGAAGCACGCTGACGATGAACGAGTGCCAGGGCGGCGGAATCTCGTGCAGGTTGCACAGGTTCTCGAGATGGTAGTACTCGCGCTCGCGCATGACGCGGTGCGCCTCCCAGAACTTGCGGCGTTCGAACATCTTCGCGACCGGCGGATCGAATCCGATGGCGTCGATGCCCATTACCTTCACGCCGCGGTCGAGGAGCCCGTGAACGGCTTCCTTCGTCATGCCCGGATGGTCGGTCAGGTAGGCCTTCTCGCTGCGGCGCTTTGACGCGTCGGTTCGAAGCAGCACGATATCGAGCGGCTTGATGCGGTAGCCGCCCAGCTTCTGTTCGGCGGCTTCGATGTCGCCAGGGCTGATTTCATCGCCTGGCGCCTTGTGCGTCAGATCGAGGACGACACCGTCGCCGTAGCAGTAGTCAATCGGGATCCCTTCGGCGCGCGGCGCATCCGGCTTGACATGGCCCCACGAGTCGATGTGCGTCCCGATGTGGTCGCCGGTGACGATCAGGCAGTGGTTCGTGATCTCGTCGACGCCGTACTGGTCGGTGCCGACACTCCGCGCCATGTCCCGGTAGCTCTCCATCTCGACGATGACGGGCTTCGCCACGTTGGGATACGTCATCATCCCCTGGAACACGTCCATGCTCAGATCGATGAGTTTTCGGGCCACGTTGTTTACTTCGACTGTCGACTGACGATTGACGACTGACGGCTGATGACTATTTTCCTTCCCACCCTCCATCCACATGAATCGCCTGGCCGGTCAGATAGCTCGCCTCGTCCGACGCGAAAAAGGCCACGACCGTCCCGATCTCCCGCGGCTCGCCGGCACGGCCGAGGGAGATCTGGGCGAGCACCGTCGGGAGAATGTCCGGGCTTTTCATCACCCACGCGGTCATGTCGGTGTCGATCAGCCCCGGATGAATGCAGTTGACGCGAATGCCGAGCGGAGTCATCTCGGCGGACAGGTTCCGCGTCAGCGCTTCGAGCCCCAGTTTCGTGGGGGCGTAATGGGTGCGGCCCGGCAGCACCTTCGCCGCCTGGATCGATCCGATATTGACAATGCTCGCCGTTCGGTTCGCGCCGATGACGCGCCGGCACAGGACCTGCGAGCAGAGCCAGGCGCCGCGGAGATTGACGTCGACGAGCCGCGTCCACTGGTCGTCGGTGAGCTCGAGAAACGGCACGATGGTTTCGATGCCGGCGTTGTTCACGAGGACGTCGATCGGGCCGAGCTCGTTCCAGACCTTTTCGATCATCGGCTCGACGTCGGCGCGCTTCGCCACGTCGGCCGCGACGGTCATCGCGTGGCGCCCCTTCGCGCGCACGAGGGCGGCGACGTCTTCCGCGGCCGCTTTGCCGGCGATGTAATTGACCGCGACGTCCGCGCCTTCGTCGGCGAACACCTCCGCGATGCCGCGGCCGATGCCGCGGCTGGCTCCCGTGATCAACGCGCGCTTGCCTTTGAGCCGCAACGGTCGTCTTCTCTGTGAGCGTCGTGAGCTTTGTGGTTCCCTTAATTCGCGCCCATCGTGTCAGCGACTCCGCTCCGTGGTTCTGAAGGTGTAACCCAGTTTCTGCAGGTAGGCGACGCCGATCTGCGCCGTCTGCAGCGGCGTGTACGGCGCGTTCGCCGAGCCGTCGAGCTCGTGCATGATAGTCGCGTCCGGATTCGCGCGCTCGACCATGTCGAGAATCGCCTGCAGATCGACCTTGCCTTCGCCGAGCGGACAGTAGCCGGCAAAGTGTTCCCAGCCCTTGTAGTCCTTGAGGTGCATGTGCACCGTAATCGGCAGGAAGTCCTTGACCACCCTGGCGGCGTCCGCACCGCCTTTCTGCAGCTGTCCGACATCGGGCGCGAACTTGCAGTGGCGCGTGTCGACCGCTTCCATCACCGCGTAGGTCTCGTCGCGCGACTCGATCGCCGTCCCGGTGTGCTGGTGCAGGCCGGCGCCGAGACCGAGATCGTTCATCGCCTTCGCGTACTCGTTGAGGGCGGCGATGATATCAGCCTTGTGGTCCGCGAACGTGTATTTATTGCGCGTGACGCCATTCGGCGCGAGCACCATGAAACGGCCGCCGTGCTTCTTGAGCGTCTTGCCCCACTGAATCAGCTGTGCGAGGTGCTCCCTGCGTGCGGACGTGTCGGTCAGCTGCACCGTCGCGTAGCCGGAAACCAACGGGATGCGATAATCACCGAGCAGCGGCCCGAGGGTTCCCTTCGCGTCCAGGTCGTACAGGATCGACGCAAAGGTCTCGAAGCCGTGGAAGCCCAGACCAGCCATGTCCCTGACGGCCGTCGTCAGGTTTTCGGGCGTGCGCGGCAGGGCGCCCCAGATGAGCGCGGTACAGCCGATCTTCAGCTTGCGCGCCCGGGCGGCCGCAATCGAGGACCAGGCCGCCGCGCCGAAGCTGCCGGCGATGGTCTTCGCGAACTGACGGCGATTCAATGTTGCGGTCACTTAGGACCTCCGTCACTACGACGGGCCCACAGCGCAAAGCCCAGAGCCCAGAGCCTCTCTAGAAGATATACCGCAGCGAGAACTGCATGCGCCGCTCGTTTCGCGCCGAGATGACTTTCCCGAAATTCGTATCCGTCTGCCGGCCGCTGGCGTCGAAGATGGCGCTGGTATCGACCTCGTTGAACGACAGCGCGTCGAACAGGTTGTAGATCTCCCACCGGAACTGCATCTTCCGGCTGCCCCGCATCGGGAAGTTCTTGAAGATTGACAGATCGTGGTTGTTGAAGCCGGGCAGCGTGATCATGTTGTTGTCGCAGCTGTTGCCGCGGCCGCCCTGCCCGCTCGGGCGCTGGAAGACGCTGGTATTGAACCACCGGTCGATCGTGCGCTCGCCGCGCGGAAGCCTGGCGTCTCCGGTCACGTTCGGCCAGGGACCGTCCTGATCGCCGCACCGTTCGCCGCCCCCGGTGAAGTCGAAGTTGTCCGTCGTCGTAAACGTGATCGCCGCCAGATTGCCGGTCGCGAACGTGCTGATGCCGGAGATGCTCCAGTCGTTCAGCAGCCATCTGGCCGGAGCGGCTTGCCAGTCGCGCCTGGGCAGGTCGATCGTGTAGCTGGCGACGACGACGTGCTCCTGGATGTTGTTGGCGCGGGACATCAGCTCCGGCAGCGGGTTGTCCTGGTAGATCTGCGAGCCGTTGACCGTGTTGTTGTTGTTCGCGCGATTCTGCGGGAAGTAATTGTGATAGCTCCGCGCCCACGTGTAGCTGCCCGCCAGCTCGATCCCGCCGGTAAATCGACGCGTCAGCTGCGTCTGCACCGAGTTGTAGCTGGATCGGCCGATCGGCTCGGTGATGCTGATCTCGCCGAAGCCGAGGATCGGACGCAGGAACACGTCCGGCAGCGCGCCTGGATTGGCGGCCGTCGGCGTGACGGTCAGGTCGCGGTTCTGCGGCAGGAACCGGGCACCGGCGGGCACATCGTTGTAGTTCTTCTGCACCGGCAGGAACCGCGTCTGATCGCCGACGTACGCCACGTCGAGCACCGTGTGCCACCCAAGCTCGCGCTGGACGCCGACCGTGTACTTGTAGGTGGCCGGCCGCTTGTCCGCTTTCGCCGTCCCGCTCACGTTGACCGGCGTCGTCGTGCTGGTGCCGGTCAGGAACGAATTGAAGTCGGTAAATCGCACGACCCGGTCGAACCTGAACGCGGGGCCGCCGGTCACGTAGAACCCGCCCGATCCCTCGTGGAACTCTCCGGCGGCGGTGCGGACGACCGTGCGCGAGTTCACCGCCCAGGCGAGGCCGAACCGGGGATCGTACTGCAGCCCCGGCGGGTTGAAGAAGCCGCGGCCGCCCTCGACGTAGCTGCCGTTTTCCTGCACCACGACGCCGTTGATCGTGCACGGCGTCTCCGGCGTGATGACGCCGCATGTGTACCCGGTGCCCGGCACCATCTGTCCGATGTAGGTGACCGGCCAGATCTCGCCGGTCAGCGGGTTCACCGCGCGGCGGCCGGCCGAGGTCATGATCGGCCGGAACAGCACCGGCGGAATGCCGCCCCACGTCGGATCGAACACGTCGAACGAGAAAATCGACGACTCGCCGTTGACGTGCAGCGGCAGACCCGACCGGTACATGCGCAGCCCGATATCCAACGTCAGTTGCGGGTGCAGCTTCCACGTATCCTGCACGAACCAGGCATACGTGTTCTGCTGGCGGTCGTCGCCCGGGCGTCCCATCGATTCGGTGTAGCTGGTCACCTGGCCGAGCAGGGCGTTGGAGAACGCAAAACCGGTGTTGTTCGGGTTCGCCGCGTCGTTGGAGACGTTGAACTCGCCGGCGAACGTGCCGGATCGCGCCTGGCCGAAGTTCTCGCGCTCGCGCATCGCGCCCATTTTGAAGGTGTGCGCCCCGCGCGTGTGCGTCAGGTTCATCGAGACGTTGAACGCGGTGTCGTGTCCGGTAATCGGCCAGCGGCCGTCGTAGGTGATGTTCGGGATCCAGTCGTTGCTGCCGCTGCTCTGGAAGTTGCCCCACATCACGCGCGGAATCAGATTCAGCGGGTTGTTCTGCACCGCGAACTGCGGCAGGTTCGCGAGCGCCGGAAAGCTGCTGCGCTGGATCGAGGCCAGCGCCCTGGCATCTTCGGGCGGGCCGTCCTCGTGGCTGTTGAACACGCCCGTGTTGATTTCGAGGACCGTGTCGCGGCCGAGAACGCGCGTGTAATCGATCTTGGCCTGGTCGGCGGTGAAGTCGTAGCGCTGCCGGACGAGGCCCCATCGCGCCGATGCGCCGGCCACGTTGTAGCCGACGCTCTTGGTATACCAGGTCTGCCCCTTGAACGAAATCGTGTCCTTGGTGCCGGGCCGATAGTCGAAGCGGAACAGATGCTGCCGCCGCGGATGCGGAATGCTCGGTTCCTGCGTCAGGAAGTTGTAACCGGAGCCATCGGCGTTCGGCATCGGCAGCATGTTGAGCAGCGCGAGGCCGCGCGGATCCAGGCGGTCGGCCGGAATGATGTTGCCGGGGAACGGCGCGTTGGTCAGCGGATCGCGAATCTGGATCAAGGTGCCGGCGGGCGTCCGCGTCTGCGAGAAATCGCCACGCCGTTCGGCCGCGGTGGGCACCATCCAGCGCCGGAGAATGTTTGGATCCTTGAGCTGCGTGTCGTCGAGCGAGTAGAAGAACAGCAGCTTCTTGTTCATGCCTGGCACCGGCCCGCCCAGGTTGCCGCCCAGGGTGCTGTAGCGGTATTCCGGCTTCGGCAGGTTGGCGATCGTGTTGAAGTAGTTCGTGCTGTTGAACGCTGTGGCGCGCTGGTAGGTGTAGACGGTGCCGTGGTACTCAGTGCCGCCATGCTTGGTGATGAAGTTCACCTGTGCACCGCCCTTCAGCCCGTACTCGGCCGTGTACGCGGCCGCCTGCACGTTCACTTCCGCAATCGCGTCGAGGTTCGTCGCGCCGCTGAAGTTGCCCCCGCCGCCGCCCTGGCCGCCGCCATCGCCGCCATTGATGCCGTCGACGTAGATCGTCTGCCCGCGCGTCGAACTGGCCTGGATCGCCGGTACGGCCGTGGCGAAGCTGCCGCCAAACGTTTCCTGATCGTTCGCGAGTAGGGCGACGCCGGGCAGGATCTTGAGCAGCGAGATCGGATCGCGGCCCCGGATGGACAGGTTGGTCACCTGTTTGAGATCGAGGACCGCCTGCTGCGACGTCTGCGTAGTGGCGAGGACCTGGCCCACCGAACTCACCGACACCGCTTCACTGAACTGGCCGATCTCGAGGCGCAGCGATCCGACCGCCAGGCGGTTGTTGGCCTGCACGATGTTCGCCTTCACCTCGAGCGGCTTGAACCCGCTCAGGGCAACACGAATGGTGTAGGGGCCCGGCGCCAGCGCTGGAAACAGGAAGTCGCCAACGTCGTTGGTGACGGCCCGCCGTTCCTCGCCGCTGTTCTCATGGACGATCGCCACGTCGGCGCCGGGAAGGACCTGACCTGTGGCGTCGACGACCGTTCCGGACATCGAACCGGTCACCGTCTGGGCCGATGCCGTGACGGCGAGCAGCAGCAGCAGCACCATCACCGCCGCCGAGAAGCTGAAATGCCTCATCCCGTCCCCCTCGTCGGGCCAGCCGGTTCCTGGGCCCTGTGAAAGCTGGTGTGTGAGGCCCTGGTATACCTAACTTTATCGGTAAAGTAAACTCCTTTAGCGTTAAAGCTCAAAGTAGGATATACAACGCCCCGTAACACCCCGGCCCACTCAACCTCACCTGGGCGCGCGCAGCGCGCCTGCGAGGGAGCGGGGCGAAGGGGCCCCGCGAGCGACCGAGCCGGGGTGTGGGGCAGAGCTCCACATTAGCAGGAGGCGAGGCATGGCAGCGTTCCGCGCGCCCGTGTCGGTCCGGCCCAGCGAGAGGGTCCTGGCGTCCCTGACGTTCTTCCGCTGGTCCGTCTTCCTTGTCGTCTCCCTCTTCTTTGTGGACTGTGTGAGCGTTGTGGTGCCCCGGTTCTTTGTGGTTCGAGCCCAACATGCGCAACGGCCGCCGTACACTTCGTGGTCCGATTACGGCGGGTCGCCCGACTCGATGCAGTACTCCGCCCTGGCGCAGGTCAACCGCACGACGGTGAAAGACCTCGCGCCGGCGTGGTTCTATCCGGTGCCGGGCGAGGCCAGCAGGCTGCCGTTCAACCCGCTGGTCGTTGATGATGTCATGTACGTATCCGGTACCGGAAACCTGGTGGTCGCGCTCGATGCCGCAACCGGCCGGGTGCTGTGGACGTCGACGGAACAGGCCACCGAGCGCGGTCTCACCTACTGGGAAAGCAAGGACCGATCGGATCGGCGGCTGATCCTGACGACGGCAGGCGGCATTCGCGAGATCAATGCCAGGAACGGGGAGTTGATCCGGACGTTCGGCCGGAACGGGCGAGTGGATATGCGCATCATGACGGATCGCCGGCTCGGCGGCCCGCCGAAGGGTCCCGGCCGCGTGTTCGAGAACATAATCATCATGGGATCGAACACCGGGGAAGGGTATGGCTCGCCGCCGGGCGACCTGCGCGCGTACGACGCGATCACCGGCGCGCTGGTCTGGACGTTCCACACGATTCCACGGCCCGGCGAGCTCGGGTACGAGACCTGGCCGCCCGGAGCGTGGAAGTACGCCGGCGGCGCGAACACCTGGGGCGACATCACCGTCGACAGCAAACACGGCATCGTCTTTTTTCCGACCGGATCGCCGACGCACGACTTGTACGGCGCCGACCGCGCCGGCAACAACCTGTTCGGCAATTGCCTGCTGGCGCTCGACGCACGAACCGGAAAGCGGCTGTGGCATTTTCAGACGGTGCATCACGATCTGTGGGACTACGACCTGACCGCGGCGCCGAAGCTGCTCACCATTCGCGACCCGTCGGATCACGGTAAAACCATCGATATCGTCGCGCAGGCGGGAAAAACAGGATTCCTGTATGTCTTCGAGCGCTTGACCGGCAGACCGGTGTGGCCAATCGAGGAGCGGCCGGTCCCGAAGAGCGAAATCCCGGGAGAAGTTTCATCGTCGACGCAGCCGTTCCCGACCAGGCCGCCGCCCTTTGCACGGCAGGTGTTCGGGGTTGAAGACGTCAACCCCTTCCTGAGCACGGAGGAACAGGAGCGGCTGCGGCAGGCGGTGCGTGAGGCGGCAAACGAGGGACTGTTCACGCCGTCCAGTCATCGCCGTTCTCACATCCAGTTTCCCGGCGCCTGGGGCGGCGCGAACTGGGGCAGCACTGCGGCGGATCCGGCGGCCGGCATGCTGTTCGTGCGCAGCCTGGAGATGCCCAGCTATCGGCGCATGGCGGTCGACGTGCCGCGGCCGGCGTCGCGTCCGACTGAGGCCCAGGCCGGGCGCGGGTACACGATCTACTTGCAACGCTGTGCCGGGTGTCATGGTCCGGGGCAGACGCCGATGCCGACGCCGGCGAAGCTTGGACCCGAGCGCTTCAGGACGCTCTTGCGGCAAGGACAAGATGAGATGCCGGCATTCACCGCGCCGACGCTGCCAGCCGGTGACGTGGACGCGCTTGAAGCTTACCTGCTGTCGCTTGCGGCCGCCGACGATCCCAACGGAACCGAGGCGTATCTGCGGCTTCCGCAGAACCCGGACCGCTATTCCGGTCCGCAGACGCGGTACGCCGGCGCGTTCTCGGCGGGCTGGTACGCGAGCAACGGCCTGCCGGCGGTGGGACCTCCATGGACGACGCTCGTTGCGTACGATCTGAACGAGGGCGTGATCAAGTGGCGCGTTCCCGATGGCAACGCACCGGGGCTCGCGGCGAAGGGCATCATGAACACCGGCACCGTTCGCCCCAGAAACGGACCGGTCGTGACCGCTGGCGGTCTGGTCTTCCTCGCCAATTCGCAGGATCGGATGCTCCGCGCCTACGACACACAGACCGGCGCCGTTCTGTGGGAACGGGAGCTCGAAGCGAATCCTGAAGGGATTCCCGCCGTCTACGACGTGCGTGGCCGAGAGTACATCGCGTTCGCGGCCGGCGCGTCGGCCGGCACCGGGCCGGATCCGATCTGGAAGAACCCGTTCCACCGGAAAGAAGGCACGATCGGCGCACAGGGGTACCACGTGTTCGCGTTACCGCTGGACCGGGCGGGTGGGGCGGGTAGGGCAGGCGGGTGAACATGCGCAGGTTCGTGTGCGGGACGACAGTCGTCGCCATCGGGTTGTTGGTCGGGGCTGACAGGTCGCGAGGACAACAGTCTGCGCCGCCACCCGCGTTCGCGCGCGCACCCGATGCGCTGGAACGGGTGACGTGGCGCACGCGGACGTTGGTGGGCGACGATCGGCTCACGAACTGGAAATTCGTGGTGCCAGCAAGCGGCGCAGGCGTGCCGACGTTTCTCGAGGCGGTTGTACGCGCGGATGCGGCGGGCGTTGACTTCGTCGAAGGATCGAGCGAACAGAAGGTCAGCCGGCAACTCCAGAAGCACCTCGATTACAGACTCACATCTGAAGAGCGGGCGGCGGTCCGCGCGCAGATGGGGATGATCAGGATGCTGACCTACCGCTTCGATGCGATACTCACCGGCTCTGAGGGGCAAATCTTCGAATTCGCACGGTCGATGGGCGTTGACACGATCGTGACGCGATTGAACCGCTCGTCGCCATATCTCGATGCGCTTGCGGGTGAGTTCGGCGTGAAGGTCGCGTTCCTCGGTGGTGTGCCAGAGGAGGTCGAACAGCGCAGCACGAGTCTGGGTCTTGGCGTCGATACGGGATTGTGGGCACAGGCGGGCCTCAAGCCGCGCGACGCACTGGCCGGCATCAAGGACCGGTTGATGTATGTCAGTCTGCGGGATCGTGCCGGGCTCGGCGGCGATGCCCGCAACGTCGTGCTTGGCAAAGGCACGGGCCACCTGACGGACGTCTTCCGCGAGTTGAATCGCCTCAACGTCCGCCCGTTGATTCTTTCCCTCGATACAACGGGCATCGTGAACACGCCGGCCGATCTGTTTGCTGCCGTCGATGCGTTCGAAGCCACCGTGCAGCCTGCGTACGGGGAGTACTTCACCGAGCTGTCGCGCGCGGCTCCGATTCGACGCGATCTGGCAAAGCCCCCGCCCAATCAGACCTGGTCGCTGGAAGAAGCCCGCCGGCGCAGCGAGGACACCCTGAAGAAGATCGAGGCCGCGATTCCGCGGCAGGCGTACGCCACACCGAAGAAGCCGCGGAAGCTGCTCGTCATCGACGCCTGCCTGGCCGGGATGTCGCACGACACGATTCCGCTCGTCAACACAATGCTCGAGTCGATGGGCCGGATAACGGGCGCCTGGCAGACCGAGTTGAACAACGATCTGAACAATCTCAAGTACCCGAAAGTCAGCGACTATGACGGCGTGTTCCTGAACGACAACGTCGGCGAGCTGCTGCCGGATCCCGCGGTCCGCGCCGGCCTGGCGCGGTTCGTTCGCGAGGGTGGCGGACTGGGCGGCGTCCACGGGACGCCCTGGGCGTCGCGCAACTGGGACGAGTTCGGTGTGATGATCGGTGCCAAGAACGCGCCGCACCGGATCGAGCAGGGGGTCATGAAGGTGTACGACCGCACCAGCGCGATCGTGAAGCCGTTCGCCGAGAAGCCGCTCGATTTTCGCGAGGAGTATTACCGGTTCCAACACGATGGTCCGAACCGGTTGCGCTGGGAAGACGTGCGCGTGCTCCTGACCGTCGATCTCGACGAGCCGGCGATCGAGCCGCGGCCCTGGACCGGCTACAAACGACCCGACAACGTGTATCCCGTTACCTGGATTCGGAGCTACGGAAAGGGCCGGGTGTTCTATTCTTCGCTCGGCCACATGCCGGATACGTTCATGACCCCTGAAATCGTCGGTCATTTTCTGGCCGGCGTGCAGTTTCTCCTGGGCGATCTGGAGGCGGATACGACACCGAACCCGTCGATGAGGTAACCGTGATGACGGAGGCAATGCTAAATCAGCGACGAACGGAGCTCACGGAGGAGACGGTAAAACACAGAGGAACGGAGGGACGGAGATATCAACGGAGAAGAGTTTTCTGGTCTTCGTTTATCCTCCGTTTCTCTGCTGCTCTGTGTTTTACCGTTCTCTGTGTGATCTCCGTTCCCTCCGGCGCGCAGCCGCCGGCGCCGCAGGTGCCGTCGATCTCGCAGCGGCCTACCGGTGCGAGTCTGGGCACGATTCGCGTCGGCGCGGCGGACAACAGCATCTGGTTCGGCTGGCGCGTTGCCATCCCGGCGTCCGCGTTCAAACAGCTGACGCTGTCCGAGGCGCTGGCCAAAGCCGACGTCATGAGCGTCGCGTCGATCGACGCCTCGAACCGGGACACGGTCAGCCACGAAATTCCCAAGCGCTTCGATTACCGGCTCCAGACCGGCGAACGGAATGCCGTCGGCTACCGCCTGCGCGAACTGAACCAGCAGGTTCTCGTGTATCGCGTCGACGCGATCGGCCCGGACGCTGCGACGCGGCGGAAGGTCTTCGACTTCGTCCGGACGACTGGGGCGCCGATCATCGCTGTGCCTGCGGACACGCCGGCGCTCGACGAGATCGACCGCCTGGCAGAGGAGTTTGCCATCACCGTCGCGCTCGAGAGCCGGGCCGATCCGAAAACGGCGATGCACGCTCTGGAAGGGCGCAGTCCACGTCTCGGCATCGGTGCCGACCTCGGCGCGTGGATGCAGGCCGGAATCAAGCCGGTCGACGGACTCGCAGCAGTCAAGGACCGGCTGCTGCTCGTGACCGTGGCCGACCGAAGCGCGCTGGGTGCCGGCGGACGCGACGTGGCGCTCGGCACGGGCGTCGGCGCCCTCGGCGACTTCTTTCTCGCGGCGTTCCGTGCCGGCATCAAACCGCTGGCGATTACCGTGCAGGCAGCCGGTGGTACGGACGCGGAGGTCCGGAAGAACCTGGATGCCTTCGAGCGCGTCATGTGGCCCGTGATGGCCGAGCGCGTCCGCCAGGTGATCACCTCGCCCGCCGGCCGCATCCGCGGACCCGACCGCCTGAAGCCGGAAGAACGCGAGCTGATCGACGCCGCAGTCCCCCGCCAGGCGATCGTGAAACCGAAGAAGCCGCGGAAGGTGCTCGTCACCGACCTGCAGATGTATTCCGGTCACACGACCATCCCGCACGGCAACCTCCTGCTCGAGTTGATGGCGAAGTACACCGGCGCGTTCGAGGCGACCTTCAGTAACGAGTTGGAACTGCTGAAATATCCGAGGATCAAGGAGTTCGACGCGGTCTACCTGAACAATGTCTGCGGCATGGTCCACAACGATCCTGACGTCCGCGAGGGCATCCTCCGCTTCGTCCGCGAGGGCGGCGGCATCGGCGGCCACCATGCGGTCACGTTCGCGAACAACAACTGGCCGGAGTTCGCCGAGATGATGGGCGGCTGGGCCGGAGCGCACCACGTTGAACGGCAGATCATCAAAGTCGACGATCCGAGCAGTCCGCTGACCAGATCGTTCGGGCCGGCCAGCTTCGAGCACACCGACGAGTTCTATCAGTTCCCGATGTACGCGCCCTACTCGCGCGAGAAGCAGCATGTGCTCCTCAGCATCGACGTGGAGCAATCGGACCGCGCGACAGGGAACCGCTTCTGCGCGCCGTGCACGCGGCCCGATCAGGATTACGGACTCGCGTGGATCAAGACGTACGGAAAAGGGCGCACGTACTTCACGCCGCTCGGACACACAACCATTCTTTATACGGACCGGCGCTGGACCGCGCACCTGCTCGCGGCCATTCAGTACATCGTCGGCGACCTCGATGCCGACGCGACCCCGAGTCCGAAGGTGAAATCGTCGGCGAACGGCAGGTAGACGTGTTAGCCTGTCCAACCATACAGGATCAATCCGCTGCGGGGAGCTGGAGGGCAATGATGATGAAGATCAGACGTCGCGAGTTTCTTGGCGCTTCGTCCGCGTTGCTCGCCGGAATGGCCGCGCGAACGGTGACGCATGCGCAGCAGGAAGGCGGCGGCAAGACGCCGTCCATTCCCACGCGTCCGGCAAAGGTCGAGCGGTTGTTCAAGGCGCCGGATGTCCATCCGAACGCGCTTGAAGCGGAGCCCGACGGCCTGTGGATCGGCGATCAGGTGTCGGAGCGCGTGTGCAAGGTCGACTGGAAGACCGGCAAGGTGCTGCACGAAGTCCAGACCGAATCGCACAACACCAGCGGCGTGGCGGTCGGGGCGGGGTACCTGTGGCTGGGAGCCAACGGCGGCGTCAGCGGCCGGCGTCCGCCGCGGCCGGCTGACAAGCCCTATGGCGAAGTCATACAGGCGGATCTGAAGACCGGCAAGACCGTGAAGATTCATCCGTTGATCTGGGGCGGCGGTGTCCACGGCATCACGTTCGTGCCGCAGACGCAGACGCTCTGGGTGACCGCGTTGAGCATCCAGGCGGTCGCCGAGGTCGATCCGAAGGACTTCCGCGTGCTGCGCATTCGTCCCGCGCATGGCGACCGTCCGCATGGACTCGACTGGGACAACGGGGCGCTCTGGGTGCTGATCGCCGGCGATCATCTGGTGCAGAAAATCGATCCCGAATCGGGGAAGGTGCTCGAGATCGTGACGATCTCCCGGACCAACGATCCCGATCCGCACGGAATGTGCATTCACGACGGCTACATGTACTACTGCGACGCCGGGCTCACGGCGCCCGGACCTGGCAGCGAGCCCGCTCAGGTGTGCCGGTTCAAGATATGAAGAAGCGAATGGCCTGGCGCAGGGGCCGGACGGCTCTCATCGCGGCGCTGACGGCCGGGGCGCTCGGCTGGGCCGTCTGGCCGGCGGCCTCTCAGGGCGACGACCTCGATGTGCTGAAGGTCATTCCCGAGAACTACAAGCTGGTTCTCGACAATCCGTTCGTGCGCGTGCTCGAGGCGCATATTCCGGCGGGGACGGAGGAGAAGCCGCACCGGCACCTGCGCGGCGTCAGCGTATGCATGACGGAATACACGCTCGAATCGCGCACGCTGCCCGACGGCCAGTGGACGCGAAACGAGCGTAAGCTCGGAACGGTGTACTGGAGTGAAGCGAGCCTGCACCAGGTCCGCAACGTCGGCAAGACCATGAGCCACACGATTCGGATCGAGTTGAAGTACTGAGTGTTCAGTTGTGAGTTGTGAGTTCTGACGACGCTCCAAGTTTCCAGTGATGGCTCTCTCGGCGAAGGCTCAAGCCGACGTGACCCAGGCAGTGCCGTTCTTCACCGTCGGAGATATCCAGGCGTCCGTCCGTTTCTACGTTGACGGGCTTGGGTTCGAGATGACGAAGAACTGGATAGATGAGGGAAAGCTGCGCTGGTGCTGGTTGCAGCTGGGCGACGCCGCCGTGATGCTGCAGGAGTGCTGGAAGGAAGGGCCGCACCGCAACGTGCCCGACGGGACAGTCGGCATCGGCGTGTCCATTAATTTCATCTGCCGGGACGCGCTCATGATCTACCGGGCGCTCCGGGCGCGCGGCGTAGAAGCCCGGCGGCCCTTCGTTGGGAACGGCATGTGGGTGACACAGGTGTCCGACCCGGACGGCTACAACCTGTTCTTCGAGAGCCCGACGGACGCGCCGGAGGAAACCGTCTTTTCAGACGACCCGGGTCCGGTGTAGTCCCATGTCAGCCCCACCAGAAGCTGACCACCGAGGACGCTGAGGACGCAGAGCTTCAATCCCAAAAGCAAACAGGATTTCCCCTTCGTGTGCTCCGTGGTGATATTGGTCATCAATACGCGGACGCGCTCCTGGACCCACCCGCCCCACAGTGTCCGGCTTGTGTCCGACTGCGACGCTATACTGCGCTCGTGGACGCGAAGCCGTTCCTCGTCGACATTGGACGTGCAGTGCAACAGGTCCGGCTGGACGCCGTCCTCATCGGCAACGCGGCGGCCGCGCTTCGAGGGGCGCCGGTGACGACCGTCGATTTCGACTTCATGTTCCGCATAAAAAGCAAGAGGGCTGCGAGGCGGCCGCGCGACATCGCAGTCCTCGACGTCCTGGAGAAAGCGCTTGAAGAAGCCGCCCGGCAGGAAGGCAAGACTCGCGGCGCTCGCCCGGGAAAGTGAGCGGGCGCTGCGCGACATGATCCGCCGCTGGCAGGCGCTGCCGCCGCATCGGCGGACGAATTTCCTGCGCCGGCGGGTCGGCGTGTGCGGCAGCGTCTTATAGCCGGTGACGCGGTCGGGAGCATCGATGCACTCATGGTGGCAGGACCTCCGCTATGGGTGGACCGGCCTGTGCAGCCGGCCGGGCTTCGCCGTACTCGCGTTCCTGACGCTGGCGCTCGGCCTCGGCGCGGCGACCACCATTTTCAGCGTCATCCAGAACGTGCTGCTCGATCCGTATCCGTACACGGATGCCGAGCGCCTCGCCATGATCCAGATTCATGACGCGACGATCAACCGGCCTGGAGGACGGACCGCCTTTCAGGTTCCGGAATTCCTCGAGTATCAGGAGCAGAACCGCGTCTTCGAAGAGATCATCGGCGGCGGCAAAGAGGATGTGCTGCACGGATTCGCCGCTGGCTCGCGCTGCTCCTGCATCGGTGGAGAAATTTTCTGCGCCACCAGGTCGGCGTTCGTCGCGCGGCGTTCTAGCGGTTGTTGCTCGGTCACGACTTTCGTCGTTCCGGACGCGCGCGGCGATCGAGCCCCTCATCCAGCATGAGCTGATTGACGCGGTTGGTCAGAAAGATCTGCATATTCGTCATTTCCGCCAGGCGCTCCTCGAATTCCCGGTTGATTTCGACGCTCAAGACCGGGTTCGTCATGCGCAGCACTTTGATCAATTGATAGCCTGTGGTGCGCCACCGGTCGATCAGAGTCATTACGACATCCTCGTGCATGGTTCATGTCCTCACACTACAACAGCGACTGGACGCCGGCCTGTGCGCACTGACCATCCTGTGCGCTCGTCCCACCCGACAGCCCGATCGCACCGGCAACACGGCCGTCGAGCATGATTGGCAGCCCGCCCTCGACCGGGACCGCACCTTCCAGCCCGAGCACGCGCATCCCTTCCCCGCCGGCCGCCAGCATGTCCTGGAACACCTTGGTGGAGCGTTTGAACAGGGCTGCCGAGCGGGCCTTGGCCTGCGCCACGATCACGCTGCCGTGCTGCGTGTCGTCCATCTTCTCGAAATAAACGAGGAACCCGGCCGGATCGACAACCGCGACCGCCATGCTCCAGTTGTTGGCCCTTGCTTCGCCGAGCGCGGCGGCGGCGGCCTTTTTTGCCTCTTCGACTCTAATCGGGCGACCGTAAGCCATAAGTGCCCGTCATTGTGCGGCGGGACACGCGCGAAGTCCAGATCGGTTCGGCGGTAAACTCTGGCGGACATGACCGCTCGAACGTTCCCACTGGTCCGGAACTCCCGGATCCTGATCGTTGCGGCCGTGCTTGCTGCGGCGGTCCCGCGGCCTCACGCCGGCGCGCGCCAGCTGACGATACCGGATGCCGGGGCGGCCGCTCTTTCACAGCAGCTCGCCGCAGGGGTCGAGCGCGGCGATACGCCCGGCGTCGTGGCGCTGGTGGTTGATCGAGAACGCGTCCTCTATGAGGGAGCCGCCGGCAGGCTGGACACACAGAACAACGTGGCCATGCCGCGGGACGCGATCTTCCAGATCGCCTCGATGACCAAACCGGTCACTTCCGTTGCCATCATGATGCTGGTCGAACAAGGCAGGCTGCGCCTCGACGATCCGGTCTCAAACTATCTCGATGGATTCGACCGGCTCCAGGTCATGACCCGATGCAACGAAGCGGATGGCGGCTGTGAGACGCGTCCGGTGAAGCGCCCGATGACGATCCGCCATCTGCTGACGCACACGTCAGGCATCGGCTACGCCTTCTCGAGTCCAATCGTCTCGCGCCTCCAGCGCGGAACGCAAAAGAGCGAATGGGAGCTTCCGCTCCTGCACGATCCGGGCGAGCGGTGGACGTACGGCGCCAGTACCCGCGTGCTCGGCCTGATCGTGGAGAAGCTGACCGGCTCGTCGCTCGAAGCGCATTACCAGGAGCGAATCTTCAAGCCGCTCGGCATGGTTGACACCTCCTACGGCGTCGCGCCGGACAAACAGTCGCGTGTGCCGACTACGCACATCCGCGTAGACGGCATGCTTCAGGAGCAGCCGCGCACGCCGCTTCCTGCCGCTCCAGCGCCGCCGTTCAGAGGGGACGGCGGCCTGTATTCGACCGTGCACGATTACGGCCGCTTCATGCAGATGTTGTTGAACGGCGGCCGTCTCGGAACCGTCAGGCTGCTGAGCGAACGGTCGGTGCGGCTGATGGGCGACAATCACATCGGATCGATCTGCGTCGAAAAACAGCCGGCCGCAGATCCGGCCCGGACGAAGCCGTTTCCGCTCGGCGCCGGCCGCGACAAGTTCGGCCTCGGCTTTCAGATCGCGGCAAAAGACGAACGGTCTGCGGGATTCCGCAGCGCCGGCAGTCTGAGCTGGGCCGGCATCTTCAATACCGAGTTCTGGATCGATCCCGAACGCCACATCGGCGCCGTGCAGATGATGCAGATGCTGCCGTTTTACGACGACGGGGCGATCCGGACGCTGCGGGATTTCGAGCGGCTCGTGTATCGCTATTTGCGCTGAAGGATAAAACTGGAATCAGGGACGCTGCGCGGGAATACCAAGGACAC
>JBKPAI010000185.1:0-26394 GCA_046726355.1 Acidobacteriota bacterium
CCAGATGTTCAATCGTGGGAAACGCGGAGACCGGAGCCCCGGCCACACGTGCGACGGCGAGTCGGGCGTGACGAGATCGGATGCGCCGCCTCACGGCGTACGAGTTCCGCGAACAACCGGTCGTACTCGGCGTCGGAGATCGTCGGCCGATCGAACACGTAGTACCGGCAGTCGTGTTCCCGGATGGCCGAGCGAAGCTGTTGGATGCGCCGCGCGGCCGTCTCCGTGGGGCCTCAGGCAGTCGAATCTACACGCCAACTTTGGCCTTCGTCGAGAAGCCGAAGAGCGCGTGCAGCGGGCTCCGGCCGATCAGCCCGTCACCAGCACCTCCGGCGACGGACGGCTCGGCGCGCCGCACGTTTAAGGCGTGGCGTCCACGAGCGACAACGAGTGGTCGGCAGCGACACGACCGCGGCGCCTCATGCTCTCGCAGTCGGAGCATAGTCTTCGGGATATTCCGCGTCTGCCCTCACGCCTCGCAGCACGCGCTCGCGATCGACGTCTACGGTCCCGTTCGTTTCGAGCGCCGCTCGAGCGGCAAACGTGATCCTCGAGGTGACGGCCAAGCGCTCCAGAGTATAGAAGCGACGTCGCGAATCGCGCACGCCACGGATGAAGTCGTCGATCTCGGCGGCGTGCCCAAAGTCGGGCGCCTGGCACCATTCGCCGATGCGGCGCCCGTTCTCGCAGGCATCGAGGCGCGCGTAGTTCCGCAACCGCAGCGTGAGCCCTCCTCGGTGCACCGACACGAGCTCGTGTTCGTCGCAGGCTTTCGAGAACCGGACCCTGGCGGCGCTGCCGTCCGCAAATGTCACGGCGACGACGGCGTTCTCGTCCGGCCTTCCAGCGGCACCGTGAACGGCCGTCACGCGTTGCGGCAGCGGCCGGCCCGCGATCTGATGCGCGAGATCGAGGAAGTGACAGACGTTCGAAACGATCCTGGTGCCTTCCTTCGGCCAGTAATACCAGGAGTTTGGAGGCACGTCGTACGGCCGCCGCCGGATGTGTATTCTGGTCGGCCCATCTGCATGACCGAGCAGGTCGATAAGCCGACGGACCAGCGGCGCGAAATTCCGGTTGTAGCCGACTTGCAGCACCCCGTTGTCTGCGGCCACCGAGCGCATCAGGATGGCCAGTTGCGCGTCGTCCACGGCCGGTGGCTTCTCGACGAAGACGTATTTGCCCGCGCGCAAGCCGCTCGCGGCGAGCTCGGCATGCGAATGGTGATCCGTGACGATGAACACGCAGTCGGTCTGGTCGTCCTCGAGCACTGAAGCAGCCACTGTCGAGCAGAACTCGAAGTCGTAGAGGTCGGCGACGAACCGCGCGCGGGCCGGCTGGAGATCCACGACGCCGCGGAGCCGCACGTTCGGCTCGCGGAGCACGTACTTGAGCAGAAACGGGGCAAAGTCGCCGGCACCGATGAAGCTGACGCCAATCGTCCCAGCACGCGTCGATGTCCGGTGCCGGCGCATGATGGGTACGACGTGTTCGAGGCGGTCTGCAGGCGGGCAATAGAAGTCGCGGGCCTGGAGCGATCCCGCCAGCGCGTCGCGGTCGACGCACAACCAATCGAGCGCGCGGCGCAGCGCCGGCTCTGAGGCCCACTCGGGCACCTCGAGAGGTTGTTCGCTGCGGATGTCCAGGTTCGCGCCTTCCCACGGATCGGGGATCCGAACCGTGTCGAGCGCGGGACACGCGACCGTCTCGCTGTCAGGAGTCGGGAGACACGGGCCTGATTGGATCCAGACGCCGTGCATCTGGCCTCCATCGACTAGGGCGGCGAGCAAAGCCGTTGGAATCTCGAGCGGCGTGCGCGCACTGATCACCAGGAGCGCCGCTCCCGTCAGGTCGGACAGAAGCGGTGGCGGACCCGTCGACGAAAGCCCGTCCGAACCCGACGGACGGACAGTCGACACGCGCGTGAGCGTGCCGTTCCGGTCAACGAGGAGAACGCGCGCCCCTTGCTGCAGGCCGAAGCAGGCCGCCAGGCGCGCGACCACGCCGCACCCGAACACCACCATCGTCTCCGCACGATGGCGCAGCGTCGCACGTTGCACGCCGTAAAGCATCATGGCAGCGGGCATCAGAAGCGACGCGGTGTCGAGCGCGCGTTCACTCGACACGCTCACCAGCAGCTGGCTCGACACAACGTGGAACGGCGCGTACGGAGGCGCCTTGAATCCAAATCCGGCCACGAGTGTCCCCGGCGTGAGGATGCCGTCTCGATCGGCCTCAAAGGCGTGTTCGACGCGGCCGGAGATGGAAAAGCAGGTATGGGCCAGCTTCACGTAACGGCCGTGCGCGCCGATGTGATGGTCGAGCGCGAGGTGGATGCCCCGCCGTTCATGTCGAACCAGGTACCTGAAACCGTGCTGCAGGATCCGCCACGGTTGCTTGAGGCCCGCACCCAACACGTGAAGAACGCTCAGCGAGTGTTCACGCTCCAGAGGGCTCGGCCACCTGCAGCTGTAGGCAGTGCGAACGAGAACCGTGCCTGGAATCGAAATCGGAACGGGCGCTTCGACGACGACCGGCCGGCCAAGGAAGTCACAGTCTTCGATGCGCATGTGCTCGATCGAGAGTACTCCCGATCACCGCAGGTGGACGCCGGTGTCGCGATCGAGCCAGGTCGCGACCAAGCTGCCCACGAGCGTAGCCATCACGGCCACGAGGACGGCCGCGGCCAACATGGTGTTGAGATTTCTGGCCATACGCTTCGCCGTGGCGGCCGGAATGATGATCAATGCACCGATCAGCAGAACGCCCAGGTAACGGAGCCCCAGCGCAATCGTGAGCGCGAACTCTGCAGGTGCAGCAGATTGAGTCGGCGCACCTTCTGGGGCTCGTCCGTGAATGTGCAGCAGGCGCTCAAAGAGGGTGCCGGGCGCGTGTCGCGCGGCTGGATCGGTGGCGGCGTTCGTCACGCGCTCGCGACGACGCAGGTGGCGCTGGCGCTCGTTCTGCTCGTAGGCGCTGGTCTGCTCCTGCGCAGTTTCATTCGCGTGACTGCCGCGGAGTTGGGCTTCCGGACACCGCAACTGCTGACCTCCATCGTGAATCTCTCCGCCACCCGCTATTCGGATCCTGCGCAGCAGGCCGGATTCTTCGATGCCGCGCTGCAGCGCATCGAGACGCTCCCTGGCGTCGTCTCGGCGGCGGTCAGCGATTCGGTTCCTCTCACGGGCATCAATGACCAGGGAGGGTTCGCTGTCGAAGGATTGCCTGATCCGGCACCGGGGATGTGGCCGCATGCGAACCGGCCGCGAGTGTCGCCGAAGTACTTCGACACGATGGGCATCCGACTGATCGAGGGAAGGCTGTTCGGTACCCGCGATCGTCGTGAAACCCGACCCGTCGCCATCGTCAGCGATCTGGCGGCAAAGAAGTATTGGCCAGCGGTGCGCCCGGTCGGGAAACGGCTCGCGACCGAATGGGTCGACGGTCGCGCCGTTTGGCGCGAGATTGTCGGCGTCGTGGAAAGCACGCGTCATTTTGGCGTGGAGGCAGTGCAGAAGGCGGAGGTCTATCTGCCTCACGGACAGGCACCCTCGCCTTTCATGATTCTGGTCATCCGGACGGAAGGCGATCCGGCCGCGCTCGTGGCGCCGATCCGCGCGCAGATCGCGGCCATCGATCCCGATCAAGCCACGTTCGCCTTCCGCAGCATGGAAGACTTGCTTGCCGATGCCATGGCACGGCGACGGTTTCAGACGGTACTCGTCACGACGTTCGCGTCACTGGCGCTGCTCCTGGCAGCGATCGGCGTTTACGGCGTGATGGGATACCTCGTGGCGCAACGTCGCCGCGACATCGGTGTGCGGCTCGCGCTGGGTGCGCGCTCCGCGGACGTCGTCGGAATGATCCTCAGGAGCGGACTCTGTTTGACGCTGCCGGGCATTGCCGTGGGCCTTGCGGGTGCATTTGCACTATCAGGGATCCTCGCCAGGTTCCTCTTTGGTGTGTCCCCGCTCGATCCTGCCACCTATGCGGGAGTCTCGGTGCTCGTGTTTCTCACCGCGATGCTCGCGACATATCTTCCCAGCCGTTTGGCGGCACGCCTGGACCCGCTGATCGTTCTTCGCGACGAGTGAAAGGCAGCGCGTCGAGATTGCCGCGGGCGGAACTGGATCCGACAGAGACGCCATGTGTACAAGCGCCCGCACCGAGCCCTCGAGAGCTCGCTGGCGCACTTCCTGCCGTTCGTCCGCGAATGGCGTTTGACTTCCGTATGATTTCTCATAGTATCGTCTCGCGCGATCCTCGCCTTGAACCTGAGAAGCACTTTTACACATGGCGTCCGACGGCGCGTACCACGTGTCACGAACCGAAGGCGTTTGGAACGCTGCGGTTGCGCTGACCGCTCGAGTCGCAGGGGTCAGTACGAGCCGTGCTTGCACGGCATGATGTGTACGAACGTGTCAAATTTGCCGTGCAAGCACGGCTTAGGCGCGCCACAGGCGCGCCCGCCGGAGCGGAGCGGGGCGACGGGGCCCCGCGAGCGAAGGCGTGGGGGGCCCGCAGGGGCGAAGCCCCCGGATCTGGATCGACCCCGCGAAAGGATTCCCGATGCGTGCGCTTGCGCAGGTCGTCTCGCGGCTCGGGTTGGTCGCGTCGGCCGCACTCATTCTGAGCGCGACGCTCGCCGCGCAAACCGGCCTCGCCACCGTCACCGGCATCGTGTCCGATGCGTCCGGCGGCGCCATCCCGGGTCTCACCGTGTCGGCCGTCAACCAGGCCACCAACATCGCCTACACGGGCGTGACCAACGAGGCCGGAAACTACATCATCACCGGCATGCCGATTGGCACCTACGCCATCGCCGCGGAGCTCCAGGGCTTCAAAAGTGCGCAGTCGCGGGTCACGCTGTCGGCGGCGCAGACGGCGCGCCTCGACTTCAAGCTGGAGGTCGGGGCCGTCGAAGAACGGATCGACGTCGTGGCGACCGCTGCGCTGCTGCAAACGCAGAACGCGGTCGTCGGCAGCATCCTCGAGCGCGATCAGATCGAGAAGCTGCCGGTGCAGGGGCGCAGCGTCTCGACGGTCACCCTCTACACCGCCGGCTCGACACAGCCGAATCCCGGATCGTTCAACAGCCTGCGCGGCGGCGGGCGGCCCTTCGTCAACGGCCAGCAGCAGCAGTCCAACAACTTCACGCTTGACGGCGTCGACACGAACGAGGCGATCAACAACGGCATCGCGTACCAGCCGAGCCCCGACGCCGTGGAACAGGTCAGCGTCGAGACCCTGAACTACTCCGCGGAGCTCGGCAACGTGGCCGGCGCCGTCGTCAACATGGTGATCAAGTCGGGAACGAACCAGTTCCACGGGAATGCCTTCGAGTATTGGCGCGACAACAAGCTCGCGGCGACACCCTGGGCCACGAACCGCCTCGGCGGCACGAAGTCGAAGTTCTCGCGCAACATCTTCGGCGGCACGATTGGCGGACCGCTCGTGCGGAACAACGTGTTCTTCTTCGGCGACTACCAGGGCGGCCGCGACAACACCCCTCCCGCGGACGCGTTCGCCACGGTCGTCCCCGACGAGTGGCGGCGGGGCGACCTGAGCAGTCTGCTCGCGCGGGGTCTCGTGATTCGCGATCCGCTGACCGGGCTGCCGTTCCCGAACAACCAGATCCCGGTGAGCCGGTTCAGCACGTTCGCGCGGAACCTGTTCGCCGACGAGGCGCTCTACCCGCGGCCGAACGTCGCGCGCCCGATCAACGATTTCCGTGACAACTACCGCGGCACGACGGCGGCGAAGGATCGCACGGACCAGTTCGACGCGAAGGTGGACTGGAACGCCGCCACGCGCGACAAGGTGTACGTCCGGTATTCGCGGCAGGCAGCCGAGGGCAGCAACTCGCAAACGGTCATGCCGCTGGCGCTCACGTCCGCGTCCGACAATCCGTCCTGGAGCCTGGGCGCCAACTGGAACCGGATCGTTGGCGCGGCGATGGTGAACGACCTGCTCGTCGGGTATAGCAGGTCGGACAACCTCAGCGAGCCGCTTGATCTCCTCGGGCTCGGGAACCTGAACAACCGGCTCGGCATCAGCGGCCCACAGGCCGTTCGCGGCCTGTCACAGATTCAGATCGGCAACGACATCACCAGCATCGGCAGCGCCGAAACGGGTACCAACAACTACAACGCGGTGTACCAGATCAACGAGCGGCTCACATGGCTGCGCGGCCGCCACGCGTTGAAGTTCGGCGGGGCGTGGAACTACTACCAGAGCGAGTCGTACTACCCGGGCAACAACGGGCAGAACGGATTCATCTCCTACATGAACTTCAACTTCACCGGCCAGGCGATCGGCGATTTCCTGCTGGACCAGGTGTCGCGAAAGGGCAAGGGCTCGACGTCGGACGCGTGGACGCATCTCCAGCACCGGGTCGCGTTCTATGGGGCCGACGACTTCAAGATCACCGACCGCCTCACGTTGAACCTCGGTCTGCGGTGGGCGTACACCTCGCCGTTCGTGGAGAAGGACGATCGCCAGGCCAACTTCGACCTGACGAACGCGGCGCAGCTCCTGGCGGGACAGAACGGCAACAGTCGCGCCTTGTACGACTCCTTCTACAAAGGCTGGGAGCCGCGGGTCGGGTTCGCGTACCGGCCGGGTGATCGCTGGGTCTTCCGCGGCGGCTACGCCGTTTCGCAATACATGGAAGGCACCGGTGCCAACCAGCGGCTGCCGCTCAATCCGCCGTTCTTCTTCGAATCGCAGGTCGACTACGATCGCACCACCGGCCCCGGCACCATCGCCACCGGCTTCCAGGGTCTGCAGCCGCTCGACAAGGTGTCGGGACAGCTCCGCGCGTGGGATTCGAAGATCCGCCCGCAGTTCACGCAGCAGGGAAACCTGTTCATCGAGTACCTGCTTGGCCCGCGGTCGTCGATCAACGTGGGGTACGTGGGCAGCAACTCGACGAATGTCATCAACACAATCGACGCGAATCAGCCGCTTCCGGGTACCGGCGATCCGCGCACCTGGCTGCCGACACAGCAGCGCCGGCCGCTCTATCGCTTCAACCCGGACATCACGTTCCTCATCACGACGATCTCACGCGGGTTTCACAGCACTTACAACGCGCTGCAGACGACGTTCAAGCAGCGGACGTGGCAGGGGCTCGACTTCACCGCCAACTACACGCTCAGCCAGGCGATGTCGAACGCCCGCGGGTTCTTCGGCTCGGCGGGCGTTGCCGCCGGCACCTCGACGTCCACGCCGGTCAACAGCCGCGATCTCGAGGCCAACTACGGGCCGGCGTACTTCGACGCGCGCCACATCGCCTCGCTCGCCGGCGGCTGGGAACTGCCGTTCGGGCGTGAGCGGCAGGTCGGCGGCGGCTGGAATCGAGCGCTCGACGCGGTGGCTGGCGGCTGGTCGCTCAGCTACGCGCTCACGGCGCATACAGGGTACCCGATCACGGTGCTCGACAGCTCCAACCCGTCGCTCCAGGCGTCTCGTTCCACCGAGCGTCCGAACCGGATCGGCAGTGGCAAGGTGGAGCATCCGACGCTGGAGCGCTGGATCGATCGGAGCGCGTTCGTCTCGGCGCCGCTCGGCGAGTTCGGCAATTCGGGCATCGGCATCCTGCGCGCGCCCGGCTACTGGAACCTTGATCTCTCGGTCGGCAAGCGCGTCGCGACCGTCGGCGGTCAGTACGTGCTGTTCCGCGGCGAGTTTTTCAACGCGCTCAACCATCCGAACTTCGGGCCGCCGCAGGCGAACATCCAGAGCACCGCCTTCGGCACGATCACCAGCACGATCGGCGATGCACGGATCGTGCAGCTGGTAGTGAAGTATTTTTTCTAACAGGATGCCGGAAACACGACAAGGCAGAACACGCAGAGTCTTTCCCAAAACGTTTTCTGCGATCTCAGCGGGTTCCGCGTTGATCCTCGGGTTTTCACCAACCTGGTAATCTAAGGTTCGCACATGGATCGCAGAGAATTCCTGGCGGCGATGGCCGCCGTGCCGGTGCTCGGCCTTCAGCCCCGGCCGATTCCCAACTACCGCATCGTCACGAAATACAAGCCGGCGCCGCGGCCCGGCATGCCGGGCCCGTATCGCGGCCGTGTGGTCACCGTGCACTCGCCGCGGTGCATCGACGAGGTGACCGAGAGAGTCGACGTCCCGACTGTGCAGGCGATGATCGCCCGCGGCATGACGACGCTGACCGGCGACAAGGATCCGCGCGACAGCTGGGCGCGCTTCTTCAACGCGCAGGATTTCGTCGGCATCAAGGTGAACGCGTCGGGCGCGCCCGGCGCGATGTCGATGCCCGAAGTGGTGGCGGAGATCGCAAACAACCTCATTGCCGTCGGCGTGAAGCCGACGAACATCGTCATCCACGAGCGCGGCGCCGGACAGATCCTGCTTCCCCGCTACGACCGCTTCGTACCCGCCGGGATCCGGGTCGAATCGGCGAACACGTGGCTCGGCCTCGATCCGGACGTCTACGTCGAAGCCAATTTCTTCGGTGAGGAGGATACGCGCTCGTACCTGATTCGCATGGTCACCGAGCAGTTCACGAAGATCGTCAACGTGCCGAACATGAAGGACCACGGGGCCTCGGGCGTCACCGGGTGCCTGAAGAACATCGCGTATGGCGAGTTCAACAACGTCGCGCGCTCGCATTACCAGGCACAGACCGAAACGTTGACGTTCATCGGCACGCTGGCCACCGTCGAGCCGCTGCGGTCGCGCACCGTCCTGCATATCATGGACGGCCTGCGCGGCGTCTGGCACGCGGGGCCGTTCTCGAGGGACAGGAAGTTCCGCTTCTATCCGAAGCAGTTGAAGTTCGGCACCGATCCGGTGGCGATCGACCGCTTCCTGATCGACGTCATCGACGACAAGCGCAAGAAGGAAGGCGTGATCTCGGTCTGGAATCGCGACATGAAATACTTCAGCACCAACCCCGAGGACTGGGATCGCGACCCGAACATGAACCGCTCGATCCGCGAGCCGGGCCACATCGAATACGCCTCGACGCTTGGCCTCGGCGTCTACGATACCAACAAGATTCATCACACCGAACTGACGGTATGAAGCCCGCGTCGAGCACGGTGGCGCTCGCCTCCATCGCGGCGCTGGTCTGTGGCGCACGGGCTGGCCGATCCCAGACACCGGAGCCCCAGCGAGTCGAGAGGCGGCGTCCTGTTTACGTCACGAGCGTCGCCGCCAGTCTCGTTGGGCAGGGTCTGGCCGCTCCCGCACCGACCGGTGCGGAAGCCGCCGCGTTCGAGGAGGTGCCGCACCCGCGCGTCCGCTCCGTGCCGACCGTCGCCCGCGCCACGAATGTTCCGTGGATCGACTCCAACGGCTGGCGCTTTCAGCGCGGCATCCGGCAGGCGAACTACGCGAAGCTGCCCGCCGGTTTCGCCGCGCTCGCCGCCGCCGAGGCGTTCACCTTCAACGTGGACGCGATCCTCGACCCGGATCCGGCGGACCTCGAGGAGCTGGGAAAGATGCTGCAGTTCCTGAAGGCGACCGATCAGCCGCCCTTGCCCGCCATGGCGAACATCGGCGTCGTGGACGATCGATCGAGCGTGATGGGCGAAGTCCTGAACATGCTGACGCGCCGCAATCTGCTCTACCGGGTGGTCTCGACGCCCGATCCCGCGCTCAGCTTCACGGTGCAGCTCGGGACCCCGGATTTCCCCAGCGACTCGGCGAAGAACCCTGTGGAATTCGCCGCGCGCGTGCGCGCGAAGCTCGGCGACGACAACCGCCTCGTACGGCTCTACGGCACCAGCACCGTCATCGCGCGCCTCACCGGAGACGGGAAACGGGCCCGTTTGTACCTCCTGGCCTTCGACCGGAGCCGCCGCCGGCAGGCCGACGATCCGCAGGCCATTCGCGTCCGGGTGCTGGGGCGGTACCGGCCGGCGAAGCTTGCGGCGTACGGAGCCGCGCCGGACGCGTCGCTCACCGACCTGCGGCACATCGAAAACACCACCGAATTCTGGGTCCCCGGTTTCAACGCGATCGCGATCGTCGATCTGGACGCGTTGCCGTAAACTCCTCCGTATGCTGATCGCCTGGCTCTTCTTTGTCGCGATGTTCACCCCCGCGGTGGACGTGTCCGCCGTGCTCGAGAGCGCGTATGCCGCGCAAGACCTCGAGCTCACCCTGAATCCGGACAGCACGGAGTGGAACACCGCGCCACGCGTCGTGGCGGCGGTCGACAGGTCGGGCCAACCGGTCCCCGACCCGCCAATGGAGATTCGTTCACGATGGACGAAGCAGCACCTCTATCTGCTGTATGTCTGTCCGTACACGGAACTGAACCTGAAGCCGAACCCCACTCCGACAATGGAGACGCCGCAGCTCTGGAACTGGGATGTCGCGGAGGCCTTTATCGGATCGGATTTCGAGCACATCGGACGATACAAGGAGTTCCAGGTCTCGCCGCAGGGCGAATGGGTGGATCTCGCGATCGACCGCGACAACCCGAAAGGCCAGGAAGGAATGAAGTGGAACTCCGGCTACACGGTCAGGGGTCGCATCGATGCGCCCGCGAAGATCTGGTACGGGCTGATGCGGATTCCGTTTCAGTCGATCGACGCGCGCCCGCCCGAGGCTGGCAGGGAGTTACGCATCGGCCTCTATCGGATCGCCGGCGCCAATCCCAGGCAGCGCTATGCGTGGCGGCCGACCGGCGCCGACACGTTTCACGTGCCGCAGGCGTTCGGAACGCTACGGCTGCGCTGAGCGGGGAGCGAACGGAGCGAACGGCAAAACACGGAGAAACGGAGGAACGGAGACGAGCAGAGAAGACCGATGTCTTCTCCGTTCGGCCTCCGTTGCTCTGCTTCTCTGTGGTTTACCGTTCCCTCCGTCGCCTCGGTTGCCTCTGCCTGCGCTCACGGTCGGCCACGAGTAGCGAAAGCAGCGGAGGCGGAAGGGCCAATCCAGCTGCATGTCGAAGGCTTCCGATCATCGCAGGCGAACACGCGAAAGTTCGCCGGCCTGTGTGCGGCCGTCCACGTGCGGCCGTTGATGAAAAAGGGCTTCGCCCACACCTCGCTGTCGATGGCCCGGGGCGCCATGACCGACACAGATGCCGTGCCCTGCGCAGGATAGCCGGTCCGCGGGTCGATGATGTGCGCGTATGTCCGGCCGTCAGCCCAGAAGAACTTTTCGTAGCTGCCGGACGTGGACAGCGACATGTTCTTCAGGAACACCTGCGCGGCCGATTTGTTCGGGTCGTCTGGCGCGCGAATCGTGATCCGCCAGCCTCTCGGCTCGTCAGGCGGAGCGCCCAACCCGTAGATGCTGCTGCCGGCCGACACGAGCGCGATGTGGACGCCGTTCCGCCGCAGAACCTCCACCATCCGATCGACGGCGTAGCCCTTACCGATGCCGCCGGGATCGAGCTCCACGCCGGCGCGATCGAATTGAATGGTCCGGGCAGCCGCGTCGAGCCGCACGTGATGATGGCCGACACGCATCAGCGCATCGGTCACGTCTACCGGCCGGGGCAGCGCGCCCTCGCCCTTGTAAAAACCCCAGACCTTCATGAGCGGTCCAACCGTGATGTCGAACGCCCCGTCGCTCTGCCGGCTGTATTTCAGGCAGTCTGAGAAGAGCTGGAACAACTCGGCCGAGAGTCTCACCGGTCGCACTCCGGCCGTCCGGTTCACCTCGCTCCATTCGCTGTCCTGCTTGTAATTCGACAGCAGCCGATCGAGCCGATGGACTTCGTCGAAGGCGGCGTCGGCTGCCTTCTCCATTTGCAGGCGGTCGCTGCCAAACAACACGATCGAAAACGTCGCGCCCATGGCCTCGTCGTTCTGCTCGACCCGAAGCAGATCGCCGGGTGGCGACCAGAGCGCGACGGCGGCCAGGAGGATCGCATCCAGCACGACATTCAACGCAGAGACCGCAGAACTCGCAGAACAAAACCAGTTGTCTCTGCGGGTTCCGCGAGTTCTGCGTTGATCGTCGTGACTAGGTCGCTAACCATCGTGAAGCGGATTCCCATGTCTTATTCCTGCGTGAGTTTCGCTTATTCTCTCCTGAGTTTCACGCGCACTGCGCTTGCCGCCAGGAGTATGCTCTGGGCGCGGACCTCTCGCGACGTCCTCTGATCCGAGGAGTTGCCCTCATGTTTCAAGCTGCATCTCCGCCGAGGCATTCAGGATGCCTGCGTCGTACACGTTCGGCAACACACCGCGCAACATTCTGCGCAGGGCCGGACGCGTCAACACGGATCTGTCGCTCGCGAAGAACTTCCTGCTCCCCGGCCGGACGCAGTTCCAGTTCCGCGCGGCGTTCAGTCAGTTCAACCGGCCTAAGACGGCGCAGCTGCGACTTCCAGTGGGGCCCCCACCGTGTGTTTTCCAGCACGGTGGGGGAGAGGAGCGCGCAGAGTCTACCGTCTTTCAGGCGGTAGTGCTTTCAAGGATTCCGGACTGGAGATGTCATGTATGCGCCTCGTTGTCTTACTGAGCGTGTTTCTCGGCCTGGCGGGCGCCGCCTTCGCGCAGGAGTACGACTTTCTCCTGAAAGGAGGTCACGTCCTCGACGCCAGGAACAGGATCAACGCCGTGCGTGATGTGGCGATCAAGAATGGGAAAATCGCCGCCGTCGCCGAGACCATCGCCGCCGCGCGGGCGTTGAAAACGGTCGACGTCACGGGACTCTACGTCACGCCTGGTCTCATCGACCTCCACGCGCATGTGTACCGGCCCACGTTCGGTCAGGGATTCCGCGCCGACAATCAGATGGTCTACCCCGACGGGTTCAGCTTCCGCGCCGGCGTCACGACGTTCGTCGATCCCGGCGGCTCGGGATGGCGCAACTTCGAGCACATGAAGGACATGGTGATCGACCGCTCGTTGACGCGCGTCCTCGCCCTGATCAACATCGTCGGCCGCGGCCAGGCCGGCGGCAAATACGAGCAGGACCTCGGCGACATGGAGGTGAAGCCGACTGCCGACATGGCGCGCAAGTACAAGGGGCTCATCGTCGGCGTCAAGAGCGCGCACTATTCAGGGCCGGAGTGGGCGCCGTTCGAACGCGCGGTTGAAGTGGGCAGGGTCGCCGACATCCCCGTGATGGTGGACTTCGGCAGCGCCCGGGTGCGATCGATCGGCGAGCTGTTTTCACGGATCTTCCGGCCCGGGGACATATGGACCCACATGTACGGCGGCAGCCGCGGCGAACAGGACCCGAACTCTCTCGGCCCCAGCCAGGCATTCGTGGACGGCCGCAAGAAGGGCATCCTCTTCGACGTGGGCCATGGCGGTGGCAGCTTTCTCTGGCGTGTGGCGGTCCCGTTGACCAAGGCGGGATTCTTCCCGGACACCATTTCCACCGATCTGCACACGCACAGCATGAACGCAGGGCTGAAGGATATGTCCAATCTCATGAGCAAGTTTCTCGCGCTCGGCATGACCGTGGAACAGGTGGTGACGGCGACCACCTGGAACGCGGCGAAGGCCATCAAGCAGGAGCAGCTCGGGCATCTGTCGGTCGGCTCGGGCGCCGACGTCGCCGTGCTGAGAGTGCAGCGAGGAGACTTCGGCTTTCTCGATCAGGCCGGCGCACGGTTGAAGGGAGACCAGCGGGTGATCTGCGAGCTCACGCTCCGCGATGGAAAGGTCGTCTACGATCTCAACGGCCTGGCCGGGGTCGATTGGGACAAGCTGCCGCCCAACTACCGGGATACCGGAGACGCGCGCTCGGACGCGTACCGCGCGGAGGCGCCTCGAGCGCGCCCGCGGCAGAAACAGTAGAACGCGTCGGTCGATCACTTAATATGTGCCGTATGCGGATCCTGTCGTCTTGGCTTGGAGGGCTTGGAGTCATCACCGCGGTGGCTGCGTCGCTCGGTGCATCGGTCGGCACGCCCGTTGGCGTGCCGGTCACTGTGCCGATGTCGCAGTACGACTACGGGCGTACGGGAGCCAACCTGCAGGAGTGGATGCTCAATCCGTCCAACGTGGATGCCACTCACTTCGGCAAGCTCTTCTCGAGGCGAGTGGACGACAGCATCTACGCTCTTCCTTTGATCGTTCCCGACCTCGACATCGCCGGCAATCGCCACAACGTCCTGTTCATCGCCTCGATGGGAAACACCGTCTACGCATTTGACGCCGACGATCCCGCGCAATCGGAGCCTCTGTGGTCGCGCAATCTTGACACTCCCGCGCCCGGCGACAGCTGGATCGGGCCGGTCCATCATGGCATTCTCGGAACGCCCTTTATCGACGTGCCAACGGGTACTCTGTATGTCGTCGCCCTGGTGTCGAAAGACAACGAATCCAACCTGTGGGTGAATGCCCTGGACATATATAACGGACGTCCAAAGTACAACTCTCCACAACTCCTGTCATTCCCGTTTGCTGGATCGGAGGGGACGCTGACGAACGTGAAAGGCGCACTCCAGCGCGCGGGGCTGCTGATGGTCGACGATGTGCTCTATGTCGCCTTCGCGAACATCGTGCCTGATCCAAACGACCAGCACTGGTCGCAGGAAGGCTTCGTGCAGACATTCAACGCGCGCGATCTGAAACAACGGTTCGCAGTCTTCCAGACGACGCCGAGCGGCCGGAAAGGTGGAATCTGGCAGGGAGGCCGTGGGATCGCGGCGGACGGTCAGGGCAATGTCTATCTTTCCACCGCCGGCGGCAGCTATGACGGTGTCAGGAATTTCGGGAGCAGCACGTTGAAGTTCGCCGGCCGCAGTCTCGACCTTGTCGACTGGTTTACGCCGAAGAATCACGAGTTTCTGTTCCTTCAAAATATCGATCTGAGCGCCGGCGGCGTCACCTTGATCCCTGATTCGCAGCTCATGTTCTCCGGCGGCAAGGAAGGCGTCATTTTTCTCCTGAATCGCAATGACATGGGGAAGCTGGAAGGGGCCCCGGGTGGGCCGTTACAGAGGTTTCAGGCGAGCCACGGTTGCGGCCAACAAGACTGCGCGCAGACGCTCGGAACGGCGTTCTGGGGCCGCCGGAATGACGGCATGCTGTACGTCTGGGATCGACGGGATGTCCTCAGAGCCTATAACTTCGTCAACAACCGCTTCGTCACGACGCCGGCCGCTGTGAGTGCGGTAGCAGCAGGGATGACCGGCGGTCCCAGCGTTTCGGCGAATGGCTCCGATGCGGGCAGCGGCATTGTGTGGGCGGCTACGACTCAATCCACCAGGAGCGGCGGACGTGCTCCCGGTACATTGCGGGCTTTCCGGGCCACCGATGTCAGCCAGGAAATCTACAATTCCGACATGCACAGCGCCCGGGACATGCTCGGCGATTTCACGAAGTTTGCGCCGCCGGTCGTCGCGAACGGAAAGGTGTACGTGCCGACGCAGGCGAACGCCGTTAGCGTCTATGGCCTTCTCTGCGGCAGTAATGTGTCACCGCTGGTGAGCGTGGAGACTGGAGCGCTGAATCGCGGGCCGAGCAATACCTACACGCAGTCGATTACCGTGAGGAACACCTCTTCACGCTCCATCGGTGCGCCTTTCGATATTGCCGTGGACAGCCTGACACGCGGCGCCGCGCTGACCAACGCGACCGGCGCGACGTCGTGCGCCTTGCCAGCCGGAAGTCCATTGATCCGGTTGGCCGGCGCGCCGCTCTGGCTTGCGCCCGCCGCTTCCTTTACGGCGACGCTGACATTCAGGGCGCCTTCGAATAGGATTCGCTTCAATGCGCGCGTTCTCAGCGGCTCCGGCGGGCGATAATCCTTCGCTGGACATTTCTCAGAGCGGGTGAAGAATTCACACGTCTGGGCGCCTTTGGAAACCACAAAGCTCACAAAGATCACAAAGATCACAAAGACGATGGCTTCTTTGTGGCCTTTTGTGATCTTTGTGGGTTGATTTGGCAGCCGATTTTTTCACAGGCTCTCAGATCACTTCTTCGGGGGAAGAATGATCTTGTCGACGTCCCGGATTCCGTAGTCGCTGCCCATCTTGCGATAATCCGTGCCGATGCGCGCGTTCCAATCCCACACGACGCGTCCGCCTTTGAGCGTCATCTCGCACATCAGCCGGCGGTCTCCCGTGATTGTTCCGCGAGAGCCGTCGGCATAACCGAATCGCCCTTCCATGACGCGAAGGACGGCGATGTCGGCCTCCGCTCCCGATGACAGATGTCCCAGTTCGGGATGCCGAATCATTCTTGCGGGATTGACGGTCGACTGCCGGACGACGTCGTTGAGCGGTACGCCCATCACCAGGAACTTCGACATAGTCGTCAGCATGTCCATCATCGCGCCGTTCATGCTGCCGGTATGGAGATCAGTCGAGATCGTGTCGGGATAGAACCCTTGCTGGACGGCCGGCACGGCGTTGCGAAATACGAAGCTGCCTCCTCCGTGACCCACGTCGAAGAGCACGCCGCGGGCGCGGGCCTCCTTGAGATAGTCGAGAACCCTGCCGTTGCCATCGACGTACGGCACAGGTCCGCGGAACATGTGCGTGCTGATATCACCAGGACGCAGCCGCTCCGTGACCAGCTTGTAATAGGGACGCTCCTCCCGGAAGTAGCCGAAGTCGACCATGACGGGAATTCCGGCGGCCTTGCCGGCTTCCACGGCGCGGTCGACGGACACCCATTCCGGTCCCTGGTAATGCGCGGACTTGATCCCGACGACGACGTCGCGATGCTTGACGGCCATTTCGGCAGTGGCTTTCGCGTCCATGTCGTACACGTTCTGCTCGGGGACGTCCGTCATCATGCCGAGTCCGACGATGTTCAACATCGCGAAGACGCGTGTGGCGGCGCGATCGATGACGCGATTGCGGAAATCCTCGAAGTTGCGCCACCCGGAACTGCCCGCGTCCACCATGGTGGTCACGCCCGTACGGAAGCTGAACTCGTCAGGCAGCACGCTGTTGTCGCCCGCCCAGGCGTCCCTCATGCCGGTCGTGGCAAAGACGTGGACATGAGCGTCGATGAGACCCGGGATGACGTAGAGGCCACTGACATCGACCACCGTCCTGGCCTCCGCGGGATCGATACCAGAGCGCACGGCCGCGATCTTTCCGTCGGCCACCGCCACGTCCATGACGGCGTCCAGCTGGTTGCGAGGATCGATGACGTGTCCGCCTTTGAGCAGGAGCTGATAGCGGACCTGCGCGCGGGCATCGGGAACGGCGAGAAGGATCACGAGCAGAACCGGCCAGAATCGGAAACGTGGTTTCGGCATGTGTGTCGATTCCGATCGCAACTGGAGCCGATGAATGAGGTGCTAAAGACGGTTCAGCGTTCGAACGGCTAACTCGTGTCGACGTCGTGCATAACGCGCCGACGGGACCGCGGCGGTCGCGGCGCGTTCCAGCGCCGACGCCGCGTACGTCAACTCCCTTCTGGCTTCGGTGCTGTCCATCTCGCTCAGTGCCAGCACCGTGTACCAGAAAGGGAATCTCCGCCATTGATGTTCGCCGTCGCGCATCGATCGCAGATGTGACGCACCGCGTCGCAATCGCTCTTCCTGTCGATCGAGGCCGCCCGCGAGGAGGTTGCGCCAGAGGCCCACGCTGCACTTGCCGCAGCAGTAAAGACCGGGATTGCCATCACGCGGGTCCTCGGCTGCCCGCGCGAGGCATCGCCTCAAGCCATCGTCGGCACTTTCCAGAGCGCGAGTCACCTTGGGATCCCGCACGCGCAGGTGCCTCAGCGCGCGGGAGGCTTCCTCGCCCAGGATGTGGCGTGCAGATGCCGACGCGATGCGCTCACCGGTAAACAGGACAATACCCCTCGAGCGTTCGGAGGGGAAGCCGGCGAACGTGCCTCCGTAGGCCCCGGGCAATCCCTGGCGGCCGGCGATCCACCGTGCGGCCTGACCGCGTTCAACCGCCGCGAGCGTGCGGCCGTCGAAGAGGGCCGCATTGATGGCGTCAAGCGTCTCCGCCAAACTAGTTCTGTTGATCAGCATGCGGATCCCGCAAGAAGTGGCAGGGAGATTATCATGCCCGGCCCAGGCGTGAACGGGCCCGTCGCCGCCGCTCGCCTGTCACACCGACCGATCAACACGGCAGCACGACCACGTGTCCGAACTCGAGCGCCGCGTGACACCGGCCGGCTCCGCACACCCTCGTTCTCCGAGACGCCGTCGTGTATCATCGGCTCCCGCCGCTTATCCGTCCGGCTGCCGTTCTGGAGGAATGTATGTCGAGAGCTGAAAGTTCCGGACTCGGGCAGGTTGTTCCGCAGGCACGCGTCGCCTCGGCGTTGCTGGTTCTTGCCGGATTATTGCTCTGTGCCGACTCCGCGTCCGCTCAACTCTTTCAATGGACGCCGGAGCAACTGACCAAATACACAGTCAAGAATCCTTACGGCCGGTTCCCCGACGGACGACCGAAGGTGCCCGACGAGATGCTGAAACGGCTGAAGGAGCTCATCGCCGAAGAGGTGCAGGCGGCGCTGCCCGGCCAGGAATTCCCCAACCAGTTCGAGTCGCGCGACGGCTGGAAGGTGCTGAACGCGGACAAGAAGATGGTCGGGCGGGTACTGACGGTGCAGTTCATGCCGCACCGCGGCGACATCGCCGACGTCGACGCAGCCGACGCGGCGGCAAAGGGCACTTCGCCCGCGCGCAACCAGACGGCGATCGACCTGCTGCAGCCGGGCGACGTGATCGTGGCCGACGTGTTTGGAGCCGACTGGAACTTCGTCGGCAACAAGCTCGCTCATTACATTCAGACCACGACCGGCAACGGCATGATTGTGGATGGCGGGGTCTACTGGCTGGACCGCATTGCCGAGACCGGCATGCAGGCGTATTACAAGAATTCGTTTCCGACGCAGGGAATGCGGGTGATGGTCACCGGCATCAACATCCCGGTGCGAATCGGAAAGACGCTGGTGATGCCAGGGGACGTCGTGCTCGCCGATCGCGAGGGCATGTGGTTCATTCCCCCGCACAAGGTGCAGGAGGTGGTCGAATCGGGAGAGCTGTCGAAGGCGCGCGACGACTGGAGCCTGCTGATGCTGGGCACCGGGAAGTACACGTCGCGCCAGATCTACGGACCGCTGACGCCGGAGCTGCAAAAGCAGCGCGACGACTACGTCTTTCAAAAGACCGGTCGCAGGCCGGCGCCGCCGCGGCGGTGAGCGACGAACTGCTTTGGAACGCCGAAGCTCAGAGAGCATGAAGAATTCACACGTCTGGGCGCCTTTGGAAACCACACAGCTCTCTTTGTGGTTTCATCTGGCAGCCGACTTTTTGGCAGGCTCTCAGAACTCGTACGTGATGCCGAAGCGCAGCACACGGGGCGTGACAATGCCGACAACGTAGCCGTAGGTCGGCCCGGAGGCGTCGGTGATGCCCGACCCATTGCTGCCACCGCCCCACGCCACGTTGGAGTTGAACGCGTTGAACGCGTCGAGTGCGAGCGATAGTTTCTTGCTGCCTCCGAACCCGATGTTCTTCGCGCCACGCAGGTTGACGATGTGGCGGGCCGGCGCTCGGTGGGCACCGAACGGCTCCATACGAAGGGTGATGGTGCTCGAACTCGGGAACGCGGGCCCGCCCGCCGGGTCTGTGGCACGGAAGACGTTTGTGCGCTGTCTTGGGATCCCGTTGTAAGCCTGATACAGAGTGGAGACGTCGACGCCGTACGGCAGAGTATAGCCGCCCGCCAGCCGATAGCTCACCTCCCAAGTCCTGTCGAGCGAATTGATCAAATCATTGGGGCTCTGGACGACGCCGGTCAGGTATCGACGATTCTTCGTCGCCAAGATTGCCGTATTGGCGAACCATTTGCCGATCGGCCGTTTGGTGAGCATCACCTCGAAGTTTTTGAACGAGTCGTTGCGGTCTGGCGGCCGATTCAAGTTCGTGCTTTGCACGAACGCGTTGCCCCGGTATGCCGGGTTGTAGTCGTAGATCGTGAAGAGCGGCCCGTCGTCCGTCGTGTTGAGCAGGCCATCGGGCCCTGGATCCTTCCGCGTGAACACCTGGTCGTACACGCTGAACGGTCTGAGAATGTTTACGTTGGTAATCGCATCGTAGAGCTTCTTGTAGACGAACAGTCCGCGCACCGACAGTCCTTGGCCCAGTTCCCGCTCCAGTGACGCGCTCCCTTCGTTCGTGTGGGGCAGTTTCAAATTCGGATTCACGACGTTATTGCCCGCCCCGACGGCACCGAAGCCCGGACCGGGGTTGACACTCAGATAATCAGGGCCGTTGAGATCGAGATTCACTTCGCCTGGCTGATAGTTCCCGTCGCCGTTCAGATCGTGCCAGCGATAGTTATATTGCAGCGGCTGGTTCGCGCTGAAACTCACGGAGTATTCGCGTAGACCGAGATCGTCATTGAACTTGCCCCACGTCGCCTTGGCGACCGTCTTGCCGTTGCCCGACACATCGAACGCCGCACCGAAACGCGGAGCGAACCTGTTCCACGCGCCAGCTTCGACCTGGGGGTAATTCCCGGACGTTCCGAAAGTTCCCTGAATCTTTGTTTGAGCGGGTACAAAATGACGCTGCCGTTCCCGGCGGAGGCCCACATTGAAGGTCAGACGTCTGGTGGGCCGCCAGGTATCTTGAGCGTAGACCGCGTAAGTGTTTTCGTGGAACGAACCTGCGACCGGGAAGTTGTATGCCCACAACTCGACCGGCTGATGCGGGACGCCTGCGACCGTGTCGTAAACCAGACGATACTCGCCTATACCGCCGTTGATTTCCGGGTCGACGGGATTCTGGTAATCCATGGCCCCCAGGACCACACGGTAGCCGGCCCGCACCTCGTGCGAGCCGAGAAGGGAGCCTCCCGGTAGATAGCTCATGCTGCCTGCGAATTGCCGCCGCATCGGAGTGCGCGACGCCGCGCCGCCTTCGCTGAAATTGGGACCGGTGTTGTATCCCGTCGCGCGATCGTACCGGTTCGGCGCATGCGAGTTCGGCGCCCACCCGCCGTTGAACCGGCGCGGCGCGTCGTACCGCGCCAACCCGACGCTCATGTCTGTCACAAGCCGGTTCGTGAGCGACCCCTGCCACTGTAGCGGCTTGGAATCCCACGAATACTGGTTGAGCACCGAACTCGATTCAAACGGACTGAACCGGGAGGTAGTCGGCCGATATTCAGGCGAGAAATCCGGATTGTATTGAGTAAACCCCGTGAATCGGTGCTTCGGGGTCGGCTGATACGAGATCTTCAGTGTCACACTCACGTGGCTGGCTTTCGGAAAGCCGGGCACGTCGTCAGCCGTCTGGTAGACACCGTCCGGGCCGGGCGCATGCGAATAGCCGAGGACGGTTGACTCGTTGCGAAGGTCGCGGACGCCGCCGTAGAACCATAGCTTGTTCACGACAATCCGACCGCCCAGATCGCCGGAGATGTCGTTGTAATACCGAACCGCGTCGCCCGCGGTGATCCCCTGGGCCTTCAGAGCGGCATCGATGTTTTCAGACTGGAACCGTTTGTTCTGGCCAATCTCGTTGAATCGGCCGTGGAACTGATTGCCGCCGGACTTCACGACGAGCTGCACGGCAGCGCCAGGCGCGTCCACGTCGGCCGTGTTGCCAAACGTCTTCACGTCCACTTCTTCGAAGGCTGTAAAATCGGGGATTTCATTCTGCTGGATCTTGACGCCGTCGATTTCGACTGTCCCACCGCCAGTGGCGCTGTTGCCGGCACCGTATGTCCTGCCGGAATATCCTCCACCGCCGGCCTGGAGAATGCCGGTGAGAGGCGGACCGCTCACGGTGGTGCCCCCGGCCAGCAGCATGACATCTGAATAGTTCCTGTTGCCCGGCACCGTTTCAATCAAGGTCTTGGAGACGGTGGTGCCGCCGCGTGTGCTCGTGACATCGACTAACGGGGTCTCGCCCGATACGGTGATCGTTTCTGCGACCGCGGCCACCTTCATGACCGCGTCCACGCGCGCGTTGAATCCGGTGGTCAGGACGATGCCTTCGCGCACTATCGTCGTGAAGCCAGACAGTTCAAAGGTCACTCGATACGTCCCCGCTGGGAGATCGATGAATTGGTATTCGCCCCGCTCGTCGGTGACTCTCCTGATCTGCGGCACCTGAAGCGCAGGGCTCTCAATGGCGACGGTCACCCCGGGCAGAGCCGCGTGGGTATCGTCCCTGACCGTACCGCCGAGGGTCCCTCGAAGGCTCTGTTGTCCGAACGCTGCGGTACTCACCATCAGCACCAGCGCGACGGTTGATAACCCCTGCGATTGCCATTGGCGTCTCATTGCCTCTTCTCCTCACAAAACTCCGTTTCCTGAAGAACACGTCCGTCCGGGGCGCGTCGGATCGACAGTCCCGTTTGACGAAGAGTATCCGCGCACGCGACGACGCGGAGCACGATCAAGGCGCCATATGGCTTATCATCTGCGGCGGGCGACCGCCAGTTCCACGAATCAGGCCCGATCTCAGCCATGTGCGGGCGAGCTGCCGCCTACCGCTGCTCCTCATGCCCTATTTGAAGCCCGTAATCCCCGCCCTCGCGCTGCTCGCCTCCCTGGGTCTAGTGCCCTCGGATCAAACGACGGAGCAGGTCGACGCGATTGTCGCCGCCCTGCGCGCCCGGGATTTCGATCGCGTCGTCGAGCGCAGCCGAGCGGCGTTGCAGCAATCGCCAAACGATCCGCAGTTGTGGACGCTGCAGGGCATGGCGCTCGCGAGCATGGGGAAGCGTTCCGAGGCGCTGCAGGCGTTTCAGCGAGCGCTGCAGATCGATCCGAAGTACCTGGCGGCACTCGAGGGCGCCGCACAACTTCACTACGAGGCCGGCAGCCGTCGCGCGGTGCCGTTGCTCAATCAGATCTTGCGCGCCCGTCCCGAGAATCCGACGGCTCACGCGATGCTCGCGGTGCTGGAGTACAGGGAAGGCAATTGCCGCGAGGCGGTCGGCCACTTCGAACGGGCCGGTTCGTTGATCGACTCGCAGCTCGACGCGTTGCATGCGCACGCCACCTGCCTCGTGCGGCTGCAGCAGCTCGACGCCGCGGTCCACGTGTTTCAGCGCGCGCTGGCCATCGAACCCGAGAATCCGCGCGAGCGCAAGGTACTGGCAGCCGTCCAGCTCATGGCACAGAAGCCGCCGGACGCGCTTGCCACGCTGTCCCCGTTGCTCCAGGCGCCGCAGGCAGACGCCGAGACGCTGAGCCTTGCGTCCGCAGCCTACGAGAAGTCGGGCGACACGCCGCGCGCCGTTGCAACGCTTCGACAGGCGATTCTGCTCGACCCGAAGAACATCGATCTCTATCTCGATTTCGCGAACATCGCGTTCGCCCACCAGTCGTTTCAGGTCGGCGTCGAAATCGTGAGCGACGGGCTCGGGCTTCAGCCGGATGCCGCACCGCTGTATGTGGCACGCGGTGTCTTGTATGTGCAGCTCGCCGAATATGAGAAGGCCGAATCCGATTTCGAGCGAGCCAGCGACCTCGATCCGAATCAGGCGCTCAGTGCGGCCGCCCAGAGCTTAGCGGCCGCGCAGGAGAACGATGTCGATCGCGCGCTCGCCACGATTCAGTCCAGGCTCGCGCACAAGCCGAACGACGCGTACCTGCTGTATCTGCAGGCGGACCTCCTGGCGCAACACGGCGCCGAGCCGGGGACGCCTGAATTCAACACGGCGATGACGGCGGCCGGAAAGGCCGTAGTACTGCAACCGTCACTCGCCGCCGCACGCGGCGTGCTTGCGAAGCTGCACCTGCAGGCCGGCCAGTATCCCGAAGCGATCGAGCAATGCCGGCGGGCGTTGGCGACCGATCCGAAGGACCAGACGGCCCTGTACCGGTTGATACAAGCGCTGCGGAAGTCAGGCGACAAGGCCGAGATTCCGGACCTGCTGAAACGGCTTGCGTCGCTGCGCGAGCAGGCCGCGCAGGAAGAGCGCGAGCGTTATCGGTACAGGCTCGTACTCGGAGACTCCGGTCGCACGCCCTGACCTCGGTCATGCCACTTCGCCGATCGATCTCACGCCGCACGCTGCTGCGACTGTCTGTCGGATCGCTCGCCCTGCGCGCGCGCTCGCTGTTCGCGCAGGGTGTGTCCACTCATACGGCGCAGCCGGTCGCGCGACAGGCGCCATCGGGCCGCCCGTTCAACGCACGTTTCGTCGATGTGGCCTCGACCGCAGGGTTGCGCGAGACGGTCATCTACGGCGGCGTCGACACCAAGAAGTACATCGTCGAAACGATCGGGTGCGGCTGCGCGTTCTTCGACTACGACAACGACGGGTGGATGGACATCTTCGTACTGGGCGGCACGCGCCTGGACGGCGATCCGCAAGGAGGCACCAGCCGGCTCTACAAAAACAACCGCGACGGCACATTCACCGACGTGACCGCACAGTCGGGACTGCAGGCCGCGGGATGGGCGTCCGGCGTATGCGTAGGTGATTACAACAATGACGGGTTCGAAGACCTGTTCTGCACCTACTTCGGTCAGAACCGGCTCTATCGCAACAATGGCGATGGCACGTTCACGGACGTCACGAAGCTGGCAGGCCTCTGGAACCCGGAGCCTCGATGGGGCGCGGGGTGCACGTTCATCGACTACAACCGCAACGGGCACCTGGACTTGTTCGTCTCGAATTACGTCCGATTCTCATTCGACCACGCACCTGTGCCGGGCGAGAACAGCAACTGCAACTGGAAAGGCATTCCGGTCCTGTGCGGACCGCGCGGTCTCCCGCCGGGACGGCATTCGCTCTATCGCAACAACGGCGACGGCACGTTCACCGATGTGAGCGAGCAGGCCGGTATTTCGGCCGCGGCGAGGAGCTATGGCATGACCGTCGTGGCCGCCGACTTCGATGAAGATGGATGGCCTGACATCTACGTCGCGTGCGACTCGACGCCGAGCCTTCTGTTCATGAACAACCACGACGGAACGTTTCGCGAAGAGGGCGTGCTGCGGGGCGCCGCGTTGAGCGAGGACGGAGGTGAGCAGGCGGGCATGGGAGTCGGCATCGGGGACTACGACCTGGACGGTCATCTCGATCTGCTCAAGACACACTTCGCAGACGATGCGAGCGGGCTGTATCACAACGACGGCACCGCGCAGTTCGACGATTTGACGCGGCGGACGCGCGTAGCGGTCGAGACCCGTTACGTCGGTTGGGGCGCCGGCATTGTCGACCTCGACAACGACGGCCATCCCGACCTGTTCATGGTGACCGGCAGTGTCTACCCCGAAGTCGAACGCAAGCTCGCGCAGTATCCCAACCAGACGCCTCGTGCGGTGTTCCGCAATCTTGGCGACGGGACGTTCGAAGAGCTCGTGGATGGCGCGGGGCCCGGCGTCGCGGCGGTGCACTGCAGTCGTGGATGCGCATTCGGTGACTTCGACAACGACGGCGACCTCGATGTGCTGATCGTGAACCTCAACGAGCCGCCGTCCCTGCTGCGCAACGACGTCACCGGCTCGAACCACTGGCTCAAGGTGAAGCTCGAAGGCATGATCTCCAATCGAAGCGCGATCGGCGCGCGCGTTCTCCTCCGTTGCGGCGGCACGATGCAGGCACAGGCACTCGTCAGCCAGTCGAGCTTCTATTCTTCAAACGACCCGCGGCTCCACTTCGGGCTGGGCAGCTGTCGCGCGGCGGATCTCGAGATCTTCTGGCCGAACGGCGGCCACGACAGCCTCAAGGGCGTCGAGGCGAATCAGCTGATCACGATCAAAGAAGGCGTGGGGCGAGTACCAAGCCGCGGCTGGCCGGAGAAGCAAGGACCGGTCTGAGCGCTTTCGCCGCGCCGACGCCGGCGACAGATGGCTTGACAGGCACCGGGCTCGGCGGTATGGTCGCGACGCGCACCGTGAACGTTTACGGCTGCGAAGTGAACGTTCACGGACCGACCCCGCCCGGCAGGAGACGACCGGTATCCGCGAAGAGAGCCTGTCATGCTGTCCACGCGACGATTGGCCGTTTTCAGTTCGTGCCTTCTGCTCCTGCTGACCGCGGGACCGGCGTTCGCACAGTACACCGCGAACATTCAGGGGATCGTCGAAGACCCGACCGCCGCCGGCATCGGGAGCGCAAAGGTCGACCTCGTCAACCTCGCGACACAAGTGACGATAACCGCCACGTCTGACGCGTCGGGCAACTTCCGATTCCTGAGCATCGCGCCCGGCACCTACAAGATCACGGCTGAGGCACAAGGCTTCAAGCGCGCGGAACGGACCGTGACGCTGCAGACCAACCAGACGCTGAGCGTCTCAATCGCTCTCGAGGTCGGCACGGTGTCAGAGACGGTGACCGTCAGCGGAGAAGCGCCGCTGGTCAACACGGCCGAGACCCGCAACCAGCTGACGCTTCAGAGCGATTCGTTGTCGGAGCTGCCGCTGCCGGGCCGCAACTTCATCTCGCTCGTGACGCTTGGGCCGGGCGTATCCGGTCTGGGCACGATGGGCGGTGGACAGCCTGGCGGTGCCGGCACGCCCGGATCGGGCGTGGAC
>JBKPAI010000186.1:0-6846 GCA_046726355.1 Acidobacteriota bacterium
CCGGCCGTCAGGCCGGACCGTGTCAGTGCCGAGGCGACAACCTCCGTGAGATCGTGGGCATCACCCTGACCCCGCGTGGCGATTTCGTGGCGGGTTGTGGCGACCATCTGTTTGGTCGTGCTAGAATAGTTGTTTCCTGCCCGGGCCGGCGTAGCTCAGTTGGTAGAGCAGCTGATTCGTAATCAGCAGGCCATCGGTTCAAGTCCGATCGCCGGCTCCAGATTTTCTTAACAAACCCTCGACCTTTCGCCGTCCGCGTCAAGCCCCTGACACCCTAACTGACAACCACAGGAATGGACGTGGGTGGATATTCATGCCTTCCGATCGGCCCACAAGATCGCCGTCATCTCCTGCGCCGCCTCGTCCTGTAACTGCTCGATGACATGGCTGTAGGTGTTCATCGTGAGGCTGATCTGCGAGTGGCCGAGGATCTCCATCACGACGCGCGGCGCCACTCCCTGCACGAGCAGGAACGTCGCGCACAAGTGCCGCAAGCTACGAAACTTCAGCGGCGGCAGTCCGGCTGCCTTCATCATCCGTTTCACTGTCGCGTTCACCCTCGAACCGTCGAGCGGTGTGCCCACGCCCGTCGTGAACACGAACGCGTGCTCCTGCCATCGAGACTCCGCAGCGAGGCGCCGTTCGAGCTGGCGGACACGGTGCTCGCGAAGAATCGGGACGACCGGTGCCGGGAGTCGAATGGTCCGGCGGCTCTTTTCTGATTTCGGTTCGACCAGACGCCAGCCTTTGCCGAGGCGTTCGAGCGCTTGGCGCACACGAAGGACGCTGCGATCCAGATCAAGATCCGGCCATCGCAGGCCGAGCAGCTCGCCTTCTCGCAGCCCACAACTCACGGCGACCACGATCAACGCGTAGAGTCGATGGTCAGCGATTGTCGCGAGAAACGTACGCGCCTGATCCGGCGTGAGGCTTTGCACCTCCGCCCGCGCCACGCGAGGAGCATCGGCGAGCGCTGCGGTATTCTGCATGACCAGCTTCCGCTTGATTGCTCGGTTGAGTGAAACGCGCAGCACGCCCGCAGATACTGACATGTGCGCGGCGATAGCCCGGCCTCTCGCTTCCGATCGAGGAAGGCTTCGACGTGCTCCGGCTGAAGCCGACCGAGCCGCAGATGACCGAGTCCGGGGACCAGGTGCAGTCGCACGAGCTGGTTGTAAGAGTGGTGCGTCTTCGCCCGAAGTGACGGGCGGACATGCTCGATCCAGCGTTCGAGGAATTCTTTGATCGTCTGACGCTCGTCGCCGAGTGACGTCGCCCCTTGCTGACAACGAGGAGAGCACGCCCGCCACCGATGTGCCGTGGGATGGCACGTACACCACGAATGATTATCAATGGGTTGAAGCCGCCGACGCGCGCGGTCTGGCGGACGCCCTTGAGCACGCGCTGGACGACGTGCCGGATCAGTCCTGCGTGCCCGATGAGCCCCTCATCGTCCGCGGACGGGTCGCGATACTCCTCGAACGCGACGAAGTGGACGGTGTGTCGTCGCTGCGCTGGTTCAGCGGTCGCGGCAAGCCCGTGCTCCGTGATTTCATCCGCTTCTGCCGCGCGGGGGCATTCTACATTGGCTGAGGCGTCGACGATTCTCGGGATCACGCGTGATTGTTATTCGTCATAGCATGGGTGCGGTGATCGCGAGCACCTCGACCGAGGAAGAGGAACGAGATGACAGCTGAAACATCATTGCCGTCCGTGCGGACATTGAAGTCGACAAGATACCTGGCGCATGGGTACTCACCTGGTGGTTGCCGGACAATGGCGCCACGCTTCGATTGAAGGTGCAGCACACCTCAGGGACGGAGCCCGACACGTGTGTGGCGCAGGTGAAGCTCAGACCCGACGAGGAATTCGAGTCAATTGGTGAGTTCATGGTCGCCGTATATGACCTCCTGTATCCTGAAGAAAGCGACAACGAATGGTGCGATGACTTGCCCGACATCTGGACGGCAGAATTTAAGGCGCTTGTGCGAGTGTGGGGGCGATTACAGTCGAACGTCGAGTTTGGCTGCACGATTGGTTCACGCTATGCAGGCGAACCGGCTTCTTCAATAGACCATTTCTACTGCGAGGCCCACAAGCTTCCGATCATAAAGGCCGAAAAGTCGGATGGAAACTAAATATCGGTTCTTATCGCCGCGAGCGCGGAGGCACTCGGCCTGACTCTTCGGCTGTTCTTTCGTCTTCGTGGCTGGCTGTGCCTGCGTTGCTGACCGAGCGAACGTCGGCGTGAGTATCGACGCGCTCACGACAATGCCAAACGCGACCGCTCTCACACGCTTCCAATTCATTATCAACATTGTGACTATTGTCCGTCCATCAGCCGCCCGAACCGGCGCAGAAACTCGGCTTTGGAGAGGCTGCCTGGGATGGCCGTTCCGTCGTAGGCGATGTATTCGAGGAGGATTTTCCCGGTCAAGGCATCTTGCACGAAGGCAATCGTCCGCGAGGTGTAACCCAAGAGCCGTTGACCTTCGGGGTCTGAGTCCGAGTAGACATCGGCGTAGAGGCAGGTATTGAGTGCGGCGTTATACGCAGACATGCCATCACGGTTGAAGGATTCCCGAGACCACTCCTGGCGGAATCGGCGTTGCGCCAGAGCGCCCGCGTCAGCGCAGAGGGCTTTGTTGGCGAGGGCATCGAGCTGCTGCTGGCGGGCGAGGGCCGCTCGCCTGAGTTGCTCCTGTTGCAGAATCTGCATCGCAGCGTCACCGCTGCCCATAATGCCCTGAGGAGCTTGCGGCACTTGCGCGTGAGTGGATGTGACCGAGACTGCGACCAAGACCACCGAGAACGCCAACACCCGCACTCCGCGCATGTGAGAGACCTCCATGACGAGCGGTCTATGCTAGCTCCGCCGGCGTCGTCGGAAACAGATGCATGATGCGGGCAATGATGTCGTCGAACCGGTCTGATGGCTCCTCCCAGTCCGGCGCGGTTGTCGCGGTGGTGGAGCCGCGGTTGAAGTGTATTCGTCGACCGGCACGGTCGCGCCAGCGACCGCGCCAGGACCGTTACCGGTTCTACGTGTGCGTCGCGGGCGTCGCGGTGTGTTCCCGACGGGCGACGTACAAGTACGCGGCAACGCCGAGTGAATTGATCACCACAGCCAACAGGTTCCATGCGATCACCGGCCGCGATCGGATCAGCAGGCCGTAATAGATCCACAGTACTTGAAAGACTGCGAGGATGCCGGCCATTCTCGGATTGACGCCAGCGCTGGACCGGCGTCTGAAGAGCGTGATCAAGTCAGGGACCGCCGCGAACGTCGTGCCAAACCCCGCGATGAATCCCACAATTTCGGACCGTTGCAAGGTTGGAACGAAGAGACTTTGGACGTCTGTAACCGCCAAATCCCCACAGCCGCACACGAAGATCATAGCGACGACGAGAATGCCGAGAGTTCGTCCGCGAGTTCCCACGACGACCTCCAAGGATGCCTGCGAATCTGCGCTTATCTGGCTGCCCGCCTCTAAACAGTCAGACGCATGGACATCCCTTCGCGTGTCCCGCCGCGCAACGGCTGTGCCGGGGCGTTTGCTGTAGATCTCCGCAAGGTCCCGCCGCGTGGCCTCATGACCGCACTGGAACGTGGAGTGAAGCATGTGCTTGCTGCCTGGAGATACGGCGCCGCTGCCACACGACGTACGGAATACAGAGCGTGGCGTTCATGAGCACATAGAGCAGCATCGTTGCGGCAAATTGCTGATCGGGGAAGTTCGCGGACGCGATCGAGATGGCGAGGGTGGGATGCCGGCAGGCATTCGACAGTGCGAGCACGACCGAGTGGTCTGGATCGGGGCCGCCAAGGAGGTGACCGACAAACAGGGCGCTTCCGATGAACACCGTCATTGCGATTAGGGTGCCATCGCCGACAAGCGCCCACATCGCGGAGAGGTTGGATGCCAGCAGGCCCGTCGGCCCCAATGTCAACAACACCCACGCGACGCGATTGACGGAGCCTCGGAGACGGGGCGTCGCGCCGGCGGACAGGCCTCGGACGAGAATGCCGGCGGCGCCAAACCAAAGCCGAACACGGTGCAAAAGACGCTGACCTGCAGGGATCAGGTCTCTCAGTACAGGTGCTGCCGCGCGATCCAGATCTGGTCTCCTCCTTCTGACGGCGCCTCGACGGGTGTCGCCCGCTTGCCGAGTGCTCTGTGCTTCCTCGCCTGAACGGCTGGTGGAACGAGCTCAGCGTGCGGCGGACGTTCCTTCGGCGCCAACGGCACCCGCCGGCGGGACCGTTCGCCACTCGGTGACGACGTCATCGACCGTCTGGTGGGCGCCGGTGAGCAGCCCCTCCGAGGCCGCGCCGAGTCGGTGCAGCGCGTCGCGAACCTGTCCGCGCACTTCCGCGAGATGGAACGCGATGCCGCGCTTGCCCCAGTCCTCGTGCAATCCAGTCAGCAACTCCGCGCCCGCCAGATCGACGTTCGGCACGTTGCCCATGAAGAGGACGATCAGGTGCGGCAACACACCGCGTTCGCCGGCAATGGCCGCGATCCGGTCGCGCACGTGGTCGACGTTGAAATAGAGAAGCGATCCCTCGCTGCGCACGATGAGCGCGTCCGGCACCCGCTCGTTCTCCGGATGGCCGGTGAACTCCGCGAAGTACGCGGTGCCCGGCACCCGTCCGACTTCGACAACGCGCGGGCGCGTGGCGCGCCGGAGCAGCAGCACGATCGACATCGCCGCCCCGAGCAGCACGCCGTTCAGCAGGCCTGAACCAAGCACCCCGACGATCGCCACCATTGCGACCGCGAATTCGGCGCGGCTGAACCGCCAGATGTGACGGAGCGCGTCCACCTGCACCAGCCCGGTAACCGCCGCCAGCACGATCGCCGCCAGGACCGGCTGCGGCAGATAGCGCAGCAGCCCGGTCAGGAACAGCACCACGACCAGCGTGATGGCCGCAGCGACGAGGCCGGACAGTGGCGTGCGCGCGCCGGCCGACTCGTTGACCAGCGACTGCGACATCCCGCCGCTGATCGGGAGCGCGCTGCCCAGGCCGGCAGTCAGGTTCGACCAGCCGATGGCGAGAAACTCCTGCGTGGCGTCGAGCCGGTAGCCGTGCTTGGCGCCGAACATGCGGCCGATGGCGCTGGTTTCGACGGCGGCAAGCACGAAGCAGGCCAGCGCCAGTGGCAGCAGCGTGTTCATGTCTGCACGGCTCACCAACGGCAGCGCCGGCAACGGCAGCCCGCGCGGTACCTCACCCAGCAGGGCGACGCCGCGGGCGTCGAGGTGAAAGAGCCGCGCCGCGGCGATCCCGCCGATCACCACGAACAGCGCCACCGGCCGGTGCTTGAACACCGTCTTACCCAGCAGCATCACCACGAGCGCGGCCAGCCCGAGCAGCAGCGCAGTCGGGTTCGTGTTTCCCAGGCCGCGCACGAAGTGGCCCATCCGCTCCCAGAAGTCGCCGCCGTGGCTCCCGGCAAAGCCGAACAGCTTGGGCAGCTGAGTGCTGGCGAGGAAGAACGCCACCCCGCACTTAAAGCCGACCAGCACCGTCTCCGAGAAGAAGTTGACGACGGCGCCGGCCGACACGGCGTACGCCGCGAAGGCGATAACCGCGACCAGCAGCGCGGTGGCCGCGGCGAGTGCGGCCTGGCGCGCCGGATCGCCGTTCGAGATTTCACCGATCGTCGCACCGATCAGCAGCGAGATCGCCGAGGTGACGCTGATCGTGGTCTGTCTGGAGCTGCAGAACAGCCAGAAGACAAGGCCGCCGAACAGAACCGCGTAGAGACCGGCCTGCGGCGGAAGGCCGGCCAGCGACGCGTCGCCGATCGCCGAGGGCAGTAGGTAGGCGGCCAGCGTGATCCCCGCGACCACGTCGCCGCGAAGCCAGGTGCGATCGTAAGAGGACAGCCAGGCGCGTGCGGCCAGAGTCATCGCGCTACGTCCGGCGGTGCCGCTTGATCTTGAGCTGCGCCAGCGATTGTGCGGGCGCTGCGTTCACCGATGCCACCTCTTCGTCGGAGAGCTTGTCGCGCAAACGTGCCGCCGCCCGCTGACGGGCCTCTTCCACTTTCGCTTCGTCGATGCGGTCGGCAGCCACCGCCATATGGGTGACGATCGATACCTGTCTGCCGGTGACGAGCACCAGCCCTTCGCCGACCGCGAAGGTAGGTGTCGCGGCCGTCCTTGCGCGCGACGATCTCCCCGGGCACTACCTGGGTCAGGAGGCGGACATGGTGCGGGAAGACGCCGATCTGACCGTCGACGGCCGGCAGCGTCACCATGTTGACGTCTTCCGAGTAGGCGACTGCCTCCGGCGTGACGATTTCGAGTTTCAGCGTGTCCACCGCATAAAAGCCGGCCTATAGCGAACACCTTATCGCGAGAACGCCGCTTCCTTGCCGGTCTCGAGCGCCTTTTTCGCGTCGAGCAGTCCGAACAACTGGATCAGCTTCGCCACTACACCGGTCCATCCGGTTTGATGACTCGCGCCGAGCCCAGCGCCGTTGTCGCCATGAAAGTACTCGTAGAAGAATGAAGCTTCCTCCCTCACTTCGAATTCGCGTCCGGAGGGCAGGCGTGAGCCAGGACGCCAGCGCCTCACTGGCGTACCGAACAACGCCCGACTCTGTCTCAGGCACGCGCCGTACCACCGCCGCAGTGGCGAGACGCATCGGAACCTTCGATAATTCGTTCGGAAGGCGCGACGTGGCCCGGCTCGCGTTCCGTCAGGCGGAGCCGTCTCCGGGATATCGGAGTCTACTTTCTGGCCGTCACCGTGATTTCGATGTGGCCATCGCCGACAAGCTTCGTGACCACGACCGTGGTCCGTGTGGGCCGCGGGTCCTTGAAGTAGGTGGT
>JBKPAI010000187.1:0-18522 GCA_046726355.1 Acidobacteriota bacterium
TTCACCGACGCCGCTTCGCGCGTCGAATTGTGTCGTTGTTGGTAAGCCTAGCTGCACGCCTGACCGAGCACGCCAGCCGCCGCCAGGAGGAGGAGCACACTGCCGAGGTAATTCACGGCGGCCCGGCGGTTCAGTGCGGCAAGCGAGAACTGGATTGCGGTCACGGCGAAGGCGGTCGGCAACGCCATAACGACGTAGGCACTGAGGTATGCAGCCGACCGGAACGGATCAAGAATCTCGGGCTCGACGCTAGGCGAGAGGAGAGCGAGCAGGATGCGCCGGCACCGTGAGCAGGATCAACGCATTGAGGGCGAGTGCAGCGATAAATCGCCCACCGAGGTAGTCGGCCGTGCTGACGGGAGTGGTGTAAATGAGGGGATGCATCCGCGTCTGCACGTCACGCGCCGCCGCACCTGCCGGCCACCGAAGTGGCCATCAGAACCCACAGCAGGTTGCAGATGACCGTAGTGGCGGCGATGCCGTATGGCGAATCGGCGAGGGCACTGCCGTTTCTTGCGTCGTCGCTGGAGTTCTCCATAACCAGGTACGCGACGACGAAAAAGCGGCATAAAGCCAGGTCCGGATACGATGTGCCTGGTATATATGAACTCAAAGCGAAAAATCTCCCGGAGCTTCATGACCCTTCGACTCGCGTTCGCTCGCCCAGGGCGTGCCGTGAACCGAAGTGGCGCGTCACGGTGCTGAAGTAGACATCTTCGAGGTCCGGCTTGACGGGCTCAAAGTCGAGACCGGGCGGCGCATCGCCGTAGACGCGTACGATAGTGCGCCCTGCGAGAAACTTCGTCGAAATCACCGCGTGCTCTCGCTCCAGCGCAGGGAGCGCGTTCGTCGAAATCACGCGGCGCCATATTCGTCCCTGGAGATCCTCAACGGCGCGCAGCGGCTCGGCTTCGAGCAGAATCTCCCCGTTGTCGATGATGGCCATCCTGGTGCAGAGCTCGCTCACGTCCTCGACGATGTGGGTGGAGAGGAGGACGACGCTGTTCTCTCCGAGTTCGCTCAGAAGGTTGAGAAAGCGAACGCGCTCGGCCGGGTCGAGCCCCGCCGTCGGCTCGTCCACGATCATCAGCGTCGGATCACCCAATAGCGCCACGGCGACGCCAAAGCGCTGGCGCATGCCGCCCGAGTAGCCGCCAAGCTTCTGCTTGCGTACGTCCCACAGGTTCGTCTTCCGGAGGAGCGCCTCGACGGCCTCTTTGCGCGCCCGGCGCCCGGTGATGCCCTTCAGCACCGCGAAATGATCGAGCAGGCTCTCCGCGCTCACCTTTGGATAGACGCCGAACTCCTGCGGCAGGTAGCCAAGCGTCTTGCGTACTTCGTCCTTCCGCGTCAGTACGTCGAGCTCACCGAGCGTCGCGCTGCCGCTGTCTGCCTCCTGCAGGGTGGCGAGGATGCGCATCAGCGTGGACTTGCCCGCGCCGTTGGGACCGAGTAGGCCGTACACTCCGGCCGGAATGGTGAGCGTCACGTCCTTCAGCGCCTGCACGCCGTTGGCGTACGTCTTCGAGACGCCGCGAATCTGTAACTCCATGTCGCCTTCTACTACCGTTTGAGGATGAAGTGGCCAACGCCCCCATCCCGTCTCACGTTCTCGCCATTTTTGATGTCCTCATGGACGCATTGCCCGATAATAACTTTATATTACAAAGTTATTTGTGTAAACCTCAAAGGCGAGCACATCGTGAGCGGCCGCAGCCATCGTCGTGATGCCTCTCTGCCGGCATGCCGATTCGGGCATCCGAGCGCGTTGTGCCGCCGCGACTTTTCATCTTAAAGTAGCGGGCGCTCCACTGTGCGTGTGCTGCCCCCGACGGCCTCGCTCCGTCAGCAGCCAGGCGACAGACAATCTCAGGTTTATCCGCTCGACAATGGAGCGGTCGTCGACGTGTTCGTCGACTACCGCCAAGTCCTCGCGCTGACGCAGGCGCGCAAGATGCCGACGGCGGCCCAGGAGCGGCTCGCATTCGGGTTCTCTCGTTCGTCGTCCGCACGGCTGGCGAGCCTGCGGAGTTGATGCCGGTCGTGCGATCGCTCGTCGCCCGTGTCGATCCCTCAGCGGGCATCGACGCGATGCTGCCGATGGAGCAGCTCGTCGCCGCGTCGCTCACACGGCAGCGCTTCTATGCGCTGATGAGATGCGAACCGCTGCTGTTTGCAAGCGCCGCCAGATGGGCATCGGGCACGAGATGACGTGCTGCTCCACCGACGCTGATTTCTCGAATCACGCGTCGAGCCAGGAGCAGGCGCGCGGATGTTCCGGCGCCGCGGTATTGGCGGCGTACACCAGGAGGTTGGCGTCAATCAGAATCACCGATGGTTTTCGTCTTCGGCCCGCGCCAGGACGTCTGCGACGTTATCCAGACTGCCGACGAGGCTCGGGCCAGGTCGAACCCGATCGTGCGATGCGGTGTATGCCGGCGGCTGTTTTTCTCCAGCGCTGACAGTCCGGCTCGTAACGCCTCGTTGACCACCGCGCGGAGCGGACGGCCCTTGCTCCGCATGACCGCCCTCAGCCGTGCCGCAACATCATCATCCAGCGTCAGCGTCGTCCTCACGCTGTGATGCGAGCTGGTTGATGCCGTGATGTCACTGTTCGATCTGGCGCCACGCGTCCGCCGGCGAAACCGGATGGCGCACGACGAGCGGATTAGTGACGAGCCGCACGAAGGCGAGAAGCGCCGGCCACGGAAGGCCGACCCGGCCCGGTGATGTCCAGGTGATGTCCAGGTGCGCCGGTCAGAGCCGGCGTAATTCCTCGACTGCGCATGACAGACGCGGGTGATCCGGATCCGTCAAGTCCAGCTGATCCCACGCGGCGACGTAGCTGTAACGGCGGGCCGCACCGAGCACCAGGCGCGCTCCGAGACCGAGTCGTTCGAACAGTCCGGCCGGACCGATGATCCATTCGGCCACGACCCAGTCCCTCCCGCGCCGCTCCGCGCGACATTCCTCCAGGCGGCCGAGGGAGCGGTTGTTCGCGGTCATGACCTTGCGGCCGATCAGACGATCGAGGCGTACGCTGGCGCTCATCGGCCGCCGGGAATCCTTGCCACCCATGATTGTACCCGCTGCTCGATCATCCCCGCCGCAGTGTCCGAAGCCCTTACATTGGTCTTGACGCAGCGATCGATCTCCGTGATGTCGGCGAAATCGATCAGCACCGGTCGACCCGATGCTACGCCCAACACGTATTCGAGCGCGGTGATGCACCGGCCAAGCGCCGGATGAAGACGGGATCCGAGCGCGGCCGGACCGATCAGTATCCCGGACAGACGCGGCGCGTCGCCCTCGCGAAGGTCGAACACGATGCCGTCGACCCGTCCCATCTCGCGTCCGTCCCGGTCGACAACCGGTTTATCGAGAACATCTCTGACGACGTCCACATCACCCTCCGAACACTTCGAGCGGAATAACAATCAACGCCATGATCGCGCCGAGGACGGTCAGCGTCGCGAGAACAGCGTTGCCGAGCCGCCCCGCCGTATGGCTCTTCACGTATTCTTCCTCGTTCATCAGGACGAGAAACGGCAGAACGATGAGCGGCATGATGACGACGGTCAAAGCGACCGAGATCAGGGTGACCTGGAGCGGGTCGAGGCCGATGAGCGCGACGGCGATCGCCAGGACCAGAACCAGCGAGAACGCCGCGGAGAATCGCGCGGCCTCGCGACGCTTTCTGTCCACGCCCCAGGACCAGCCGAACGACTGCGCGAGCACGTACCCGGCGTTCACCGTGATTTCCAGCGCCGCCCCGAAGCAGCCGATGCCGAGCGACATCGCGAACAACGCGACGGCCCAGCGGCCAAAAACCGGCACGAACATCAGCGCGGCCTGCTCGTAGGAATCCACCTGGATGTGCTGCGAGCCGAGGACGATTGCCGACGTGACCAGGACGCCGACCGATACGATGCTCCCGAAACCCATTCCGGCAAACGCGGTCAGGCGGTTGATCCACAGATCGGACTCGCCCCACTTCTCTTCGATCGCGCCCGACGAATAGAAGTTCAACAAATACGGACTTACTGTGGCGCCGACGAGGCTGACGGCGAGAAACCCGTAGCGTGTGAGATCGTGGTTGGGAAGCCTGGGCACGAAGCCGCTCGCCACTGGTCCGGCGTCGGGCTGCAGCCGCCACACCGAGACGACGAACGCCAGGCTGATCATGCCGAGCAGGCCGACGCCGTTTTCAATGACGGAGAAGTTCCCGAGCCACAGGATCAGCCACACGGCCGTCCCGATGGGGACGATCCACCACTGAAAGCCGATGCCGGTCACCAACTTCACTGCGGTCGCCGCGCCGCCCAGCTCCGCGGTGAGAAGGAGAAGATCGATCATCAGTTCGGCGCCGAGCGGCAGCAGCTGAAAATGAAAGCCGAATCGTTCTCTGACCGCGGCGGCCATGGACCGCCGGCTCACGGCCGCCACCCGGCCCGCCATTTCCGCCAGAATCGCCAGGCTCGCCGTGGCGATCGCAATCGCCCACAGCAGGGCGAACCCGAATTCCGCGCCGGCCTGCGCCGCGGTGGAAATGGAGCCGACCTCGACGAAACTGCCGATGCTCGTGACCACGCCGAGAAAGAGCGTAAAGATCTTCTTCACGGGAAACGAACTAAACCGGGGGCTTCGCCCCGCCCGACCCCCCAGCGCCGTGCGCGCCTGACTGATCGGACGCGACGGCTGCCAGATGGCGGCGCACCGCGGCGGCGTCGCCCCCGTCCATGGCTTTCCAGAGCAGCACGAGCGTCCGTGCCAGCTCGCTCTGCGCATCGCTCACCGACTGCACTGCCGCATCCGCAAGAAAGTCCGGCGACGATCCGGCGAGGGCGGCGCGCTGTTTCTCGACGAGGCGCCGTGTGGTTTCAAGAGTCGTGCGGGCATACGCGGTCGAGACGGCGCCGGCCAGCCACGCCTCACACGTCGCCAGAGTCGTCGCGCGGAGAGATGTGAGCGCTTTCTGCTGCCGGGAGACAACCTCCTGGCGGCTGCGGCAGCCGCTCGCCGCGACGAGTACGAGGATCGCGATCAGAAGGCGGCGGGATCGGAACGCCCGCGGCGGCTCAGCCCGCAGCAGCGATGGCGGATGCCGCATCAGTCGCTCGCGCCGGTGGCGGTGCGCGTCATTCGTCCGGCGGGCGCTGCGGCTCGTTCGGCGTGCGCAGCGACTTGATATAGGCGACGAGCTTCCACACTTGATCGGCCGTCAGCCGCGTCTGCCACGACGGCATGCCGTGAGCCCGTCCCTCCACGATGGAGCTGAACAACTGTGCATCGCGATTCCCGTAGAGCCAGTCGACGTCGCGCAGGCTCGGGCCCATCCCGCCGCCCGCGCGGCCGCCATGACACCCTGAACAGTTGAAGCGGACGAAGAGCTGTCGTCCTTCAGCCATCGCCGTCCGATCGCCGGCGTACGGATTCGGCGTGTCCGCAGTGCCGGTGCCCGGGCCCGGAACAGGGCCGACGGCGGTCGTGAACGGTGGTGGGTCGGCAGTCGTGCCGCCGTGCGGCGGCGTACGGCCGCATGCCGAGACGATCACGAGCGCGGCCGCCGCAATGCGGACAGGGCTTGTGGCGCCGCGCTTCATTGCAAGGGAACCCCATACATTCTCAGAATCCGGTGCATCTCCGCGAGGCGCCGTCCAATGATGGCGTCCAGCGTCTCGCGCAGCACAACATCTCCGCTCCTGACGCCCATCGCGATGTCGAATGCGAACGGCGAAGTGGGATCACCGCCCGTCCCAACGGGCGTCACCCGGATCGGCACCGGTTCCAAGCGGGCATAGTACCCGGCGAGCGGCCCCCACACGACGGCGACGTCGACCTTCCCGCCGGCGACGGCGTCGATGATCTCGCGCTGAGGATCCGGCTGCGAATAGTCGCCGTACAGCGTGTAGCCGCGCACGTTCTGAACGATCTGTCGCGCCGCGAGCGCCTGAGCCGCCGGCGGATTGGCATAGTCGTCGCCCGCGATCTGGATGCCGATGGCCAGCCTCCTCAACCGCCCATCGTCGAACGACTGGATATGGAGATGCCGATCCTGGCGTGTGACAAAGACGTACGAGGAACGATAGTAGGCGCGCGTCGGCTGCAGCAGTCGATAGTGTGCCGGTACGCCCATTACGACATCGCAGGCGCCGGCATTGAGAGTGTTGCGGACGAAGCCGCGCCGCTGCGGCGACCATACATACGCAAGCGGCCGCCTCATGTCGCGCGCGACCAGTGCCGCGATTCTGTTTTCGAACCCCTGCTCCTCCCGGTTCGAGAACGGCAGGTTGTTCGGATCGGCGCACACGCGAAGCGGCGGCAGCCCCGCCCCCAGTGTGGCGCAGGCAGCAATGGTGAGGAAAGCCGTCCTAAAGACCGAAGACATAGACCGTGCTCCCCGGCGCGGTGTACTTCTTGATGTCCTTCATCGCACCGACCACGCCGAGCGCCGCGTACGGATCGTCGGCCGAGATGTCGGGGAAGGCGACGGCGCCCATCCAGCCGCCGATGCCCGAATACACGGCGACGTATTGCTTGCCGTCGGCGCCCAGATAGGTGACGGGGTTCGCCACGATGCCCGACGCGGTATGGAACTTCCACAGCTCCGTCCCCGTGCGCGCATCAGCGGCCTTGAACCATCCGTCCATCGTGCCGTAAAAGACCACGTCGCCGCCGGTCGCGAGAACCCCGCTGTAGATCGGGAATTTCTCCTGGCCTTCATGTCCGTGCGGGACGCCGGTCGAGAACGTGGTGATGACGCGAAGGTTCATCACGTTGGTGGTCGTGATCGCGTCGAGGGTGCTGTAGCGGAGGTTGCCGTAGTCGCCGGCGGGCATGCGCCATTCGCCCTTTGACACCTCGGCAACGACGCGCGTCGCCGCAGGAGCGCCGGGAATGTCCGAGAGGCTGCCGGCCGCGGCCTGCGACTCACGGCCGCAGCCTGCGGCGACGCACGCCGCGACGGCAGTGGCCGCGAAGCACGCGCAGATGCGGCACGTCGCTGGTGGGTCCCGTGGGTCGAGTGGGTCGTGTAGGTCGGGTGGGTCGGGTAGGTCGGGTGGGTCGTGTAGGTCGGGTAGGTCGGGTAGGTCGGGTAGGCCGGGTCGGGTGGGCCTGGTGGCTCGCGTGGGTCGGGTGGGTGGAGTAGGCCTCTCTACCTGCCCTACCTGCCCTTCTCTCGGGCTGAGCGCCTGCATGGCATCGCGGCTCACGCCAGAAACCCGGTGCAGGCTTCGCGACAGTCGCTCCGACTGGCGCAGCCACGCCGCGAAGAGCGCGAGACCGCCGACCACGAAGATCAGGCCGGCCGGCACCCACATCAGAAGGCCGGCGAGCTGTTGATCCTCGAGCGGCGTGAGCGCGGCGCCATGGTTCACCAGGTACTGCGCGTACCAGACGCGCGGTGATAAAGCGAGCAGCGCACCCAGAACGCCGCCGTGCACGGTGGTGGCAAAGACGTAGATCACCGCCACGCCGTATCCAATCCGGCCGTAGCGTCCGTGGATGATCGCCCACCAGAACAGCGCGGCGGTGGCGAAAAAGCAGATGTGCTGCAGCACGTGCACGCCTTCGTGCTCGAGCGCATAGTCGTACAACGCCGGCAGGTGCCAGACCCACAGGGCCAGCGCGTGCAGCAGAAATGCCGACAGCGGCGAGGTGACCGCAGTCCAGGCGAAGGCGAACGACGGCCGCAGCGAGGACTCAACCATGCGCCGGCGAGTACCGGTGGGCAGGGCCCACAACAATGCAACCGCCGGCGCGCTCAGCGCGATCAGGGGAGCCGCGATGACCATCAGTAATTCGTGCTGGATCATGTGCGCCGACAGCCACCGGTCGCTCCACTCATCGACGGGAGGCGATACAGCGACGACGAGCGCAAGCCAGCCGCCGCCGAATGCAAGCGCCGCGAACGGACGGATGCCGCGCCCATACCCGGCCGTCCGCCAGAGGCGCACGACGCCAGCCGCATAGGCGCCGAACAGGACGGCGAGGCTACTGACAAGCATCGAGCATCCATCGCGGGATCGCGCCCGCCACAATCGCCGCCGCAAACAGCGCGCACGAGGCGAGACCGAGGATGGCCATGAACCGGGCGCGCTGTCGCGACCGCCCGCCATCGGTCGGCACATCAAACACCGTGCGCTGCAGCGCCTGCCACGAGGGGATCGCGCCCGCGAACACCAGCGCCAGCGCGGCGAACGTGATCAGATGCAGCACCTGCTGCCGCTGGCTGCCGCAGCTCCACTTCACCAGTGCGTAACTCACCATCAGATCGAGCGCCCACGCGACGGGACCGGCGAGGATGCCGCTCCACAGCGGCAACGGCGACAGCCAGCGCAGATCACCGGCGTTCAGATGACTCTCGGCGCCCAATAAATCACCCCGTAAATCGGCAGCCACGCGAGCACGACGAAGTACCAGTAGACGGCGTTCTCCTCGACATCCACGAACCGTCGTTCTTCGATCGGACCGGCGATCATCAGGACGGCCAACACCCCGCTGTCGAGGAAATCGGTCACGATGTGGGTGGTGTGGAGGCCGAGCAGCAGCCAGACGATTGAGCCGTAGGCGTCGTGGTTCCACATCACGTTGAGGTGCGCGAATTCGTAGACGCGGACGGCATTGAAGGCGGCACCGAAGATCAGGCACGCACCCAGCCACAGGCGCACACGGCCTAGGTTGAGCTGTTGTGACGCCCGCTTTGCCAGCTCATTCGGGACGAGGCTGGCCATCAGCACGATCGTGTTGACGGTGCCCCACCGGAGGTCGGGAGGCGCAACGCCGCCCGGCGGCCAGGACGGCATCCGCGTGACCAGGTAGAAATACGCGCCGATCGCCAGCGCGAAGGCCATGCCCTCAATCAGCACGATCCCCAGCGTGCCCCACCACATCAGGCTCCTGGAACCGAACGCGCCGGGTGGAAGGGCGCCGACGTCGAGCGTGCGCGCGCTCATATCGCGCCTCCCGAGGCGGGCGCTTCATGCGGATGCGGCAGCACGCGGTGCCTGATCGGCCACAGCTGAGTGCCGCCCTCGTCGGCCTTCTTCGGCCAGAACCATCCGACCATCGTCACAAACACGGGCACGGCGGCGTACACCACTGCCCACGGAGTAAAGATCGATCCGATGAACAATCCCGTGGTCGCCATCGCGGTGAGCAGCGGCCAGATCGACGGCGTGGGGAATTCGCTCCGGTGATCGGGTTCCGCATCGAGGACGTGGGTGACGAGGACGTCGCGGACATCCGTGCGCAGGCCAACGACGACCGGCTGATCCGGCGGGTTGTCCCACAGCGGCTCGCGGCCCGCGACTGTCGGCGGCCGCAGGAAATTGCTGTGCGGCGGCGGCGAGCTGGTCGCCCACTCGAGCGTGCCGGCGGCCCACGGATTGTCCGGCGCGGCCGCGCCGGCACGCCATGCCCGTACCGCATCGACCAGAAACAGCACGACGCCGCACGCGAGGACCAGGGCACCGATACTGGCCATGCCGTTCAGTCCGGCCCAACCCATTGCCGCCGGATAGGTATAGACGCGCCGAGGCATCCCGTGCAGCCCGAGAAGGTGCATCGGGAAAAACGTGAGATTGAAGCCGACGAAAACGAGGCCGAACACCCAGGCGCCAAGGCGCTCGCTCAGCAGCCGTCCGGTGATCTTCGGATACCAGTAGTAGATGGCGCCGAAGAGCGGAAAGACGGCTCCGCCGATCAGCACGTAGTGGAAGTGCGCGACCACGAAAAATGTGTCGTGCAGCTGTGCATCCAGCGGCACCGCCGCGAGCATCACGCCGGTCAGGCCGCCCGCGACGAAGATCGCGAAGAAGCCGAGGATCCACAACATCGGCGTCTTGACGACGATCCGGCCCGACCACATGGTCGCGATCCAGCAGAAGATCTGGATGCCGGTGGGAATCGCAATCATGATGCTGGCGGCGGTGAAGAAACTCTCCCCGAGCTGGGGCAGACCGGTGACGAACATGTGATGCACCCACAGCCCGAACCCCATGAATGCCGTCGACACGAGCGAGAGGACCACCGCCAGGTAGCCGAACAGGCGGCGGCGTGAAAAGGTCGTGATGATCGCCGAGACCAGCCCGCTCCCGGGAATGAAGATGATGTAGACCTCGGGATGTCCGAAGAACCAGAACAGGTGCTGCCAGAGCAGCGCGTCTCCGGCGTGCTCGACGTCGAAAAAGTGGGTGCCGACCAGGCGGTCGAGGATGAGCGCCGTGCTCGCGAGCATCACCGCCGGCATCGCGAACAGGACCATGAACGACGTCACGATCTGCGCCCAGACGAAAATCGGGATGCGGTTCAGCGTCATGCCGGGAGCGCGCAGCTTGAACGCGGTCGTGATGAGCGAGACGGCAACGGCGAGCGAAGCGACCTCGGTGAACGTGATCAACTGCGCCCAGACGTCGGCGCGCTTGCCCGGCGCGTACAGCGCCTCGGCCAGCGGCGGATACGAAAACCATCCGACGTCCGGGCCCGCGTTCAACAGAAATGCGGTGTAGAGAAAAATGCCGCCGAAGAGAAACATCCAGTAGCTGAAGGCGACGAGGCGTGGAAAGGCGATGCCGCGGGCACCAACCATCAACGGCACGAAGTAGATCCCGAGTCCCTGCAACACCGGCACGGCGAACAGGAACATCATCGTCGTGCCGTGAGTCGTGAAGAGCTGGTTATACAGATCAGGGCCGATGAATGAGTTATCCGGCCTAGAGAGCTGAAGCCGCATCAGCGCGGCGAGGATGCCGGCGATGAGAAAGAACGTAAACGCGGTGGCGATGTAGCGCCGGCCGAGTGACTTGTGGTCGACATGCCTCAGCCATCCGAGGAACCCGGGCGGATCCGCCCAGGTGTTCTCCAACATCCGGAGGTCCTCGTCGGCACGTGGCAGCTCGCTCGGTGGTGTCATCGCATCGTGTCACGATCGATAAGCAATCCAATCGCCAGATCTTCACCGTACACCTGAGTAGATTGCCGAGCGGAAGAGGCCTGGCGAGCGCGGTAGCCGGCCATCGGGCGCGTCTCAGTAACGATCAACGCAGAACGCGCAGAACCCGCAGAGAAAGCCCCAAACAGCGATCGTTTCTGCGGGTTCTGCCTTAGTACGTTGTGGCTCGGCGTTCGCTGCGGCCTTCATAGAGCGCAATGCTGATCCCAGTGAACGTGACGGAGTGGCTGTGCTGCGAGCCCAGCACGGCATTAGCCCGTTATGCGGCTGGGGACGAGAACTTCGTACTCGGTTCCACACCGAGCCGCATACGGGCAGACGCGCACGGCGCGTTGGGGGGGCCGGCGGGCGAAGCCCCCGCTCAGTCACGCCCGGCGCGCTGTGCCACACTTTGAGATGTGCCGGCAGGAATTCCGCTGTTCGAGGAGGCTGTCCCGAGCGGCTTTCAGTATCAGCGGGAGCTCATCACCCGCGAGGAGGAAGCGCGGCTCGCCGAACAGATCGCCCATCTCGACTTCTCGCCGTTCGAGATGCGTGGGTTCGTGGCGCGCCGGCGGGTGGCGTTTTTCGGCAGGGCTTACGATAGCGCCGCGTCGGTCGTACCGCCGTTGCCCGACTTTCTCCTGCCGCTGCGCGACGCGGTCGCGAGGTGGGCGACCCTGAATCCGCACGCGTTTGAAATGGCGCTGATCAATGAATATCGTCCCGGCACGCCGATCGGCTGGCACCGCGACGCACCGCAGTACGACGTCGTCGCGGGCATCTCGCTGCTGTCGGCCTGCCGGATGAAATTCCGGCCGTACGTGCGGCCGGACGCTCGCGCGCCCGCGGACGGCCGAAGGCGGACCGCGACGCACGAGATTGTCCTCGAGCCGCGATCGGCGTACCTGCTGGCGGGAGACTCGAGACATGCATACGAGCACCATATTCCTGCGGTAACGGCGCTGCGTTATTCAATTACGTTCCGGACCGTACGCTCCTGATTGTTGCGCCGCCCTTGACAGAATGACCCGGGTCGCGCACGACTTTCGCTACGACGTTCTCAAAGATACCGGCCATCGACCGTGGCCGATGCCCGCCGCCCCCTGGATCATGACGCAAACGTGGCACGACCTGCTGTTTGCACACTGGGCCGTGGATCAAGAAGACCTTGCGGCCCTACTACCGGCGCCGTGCGAGCTGGATCTCTTCGACGGCCGGGCCTGGCTCGGAATTGTGGCGTTCGAGATGACCAACGTGGCGCCGCGCCTCGCGCCGGCGCTGCCGTGGATGTCCGCGTTTCCGGAAATCAACGTGCGCACCTACGTTCGCGTGAGCGGCAATCCGGGGGTATATTTCTTCAGCCTGGACGCGGCGAATCCGCTGGCGGTGTGGATCGCGCGGAGCGTTTTTCACCTGCCGTACTATTCGGCATCGATTGACGTTCGGCGCAGCGGAGAGGACACGATTGACTATTCCAGCCGCCGCCGCCGAGGACACGCCGCCTTCCACGCCTCTTACGGACCGACCGGCCCGGCCACGCAGCCGCTGGAAGGATCGCTCGAGTACTTCCTCACCGAGCGCTACTGCCTGTACACGGTCGAAGGGGCGAAGCGCGCCTATCGCGTCGACATTCAGCACCCGCGCTGGCCGCTTCAACCGGCGGCTGCCGAGATCCGCCAGAATACGCTCGCGCAGGCGTCCGGAATCCGATTGCCAGCGGCCCGTCCGCTGCTGCATTTTGCCAGGCGGCAGGATGTGGTGAACTGGGCGCCGGCGCCGGCGGCGCGAACGCCTGCCCGTCTGCGCTGAGAACACAGAACACGAACCGCCGCGAAGGACGATCGTGCCTCCTTGGTCCCATCAACGCACGTCCGTCAAGAGATCTGTTTGCGCGTCACATGTGCAGCGACCGCCATCCATCGTCCTCGCCGCCGCGCCCACACGTCGGTGTAGCGACCTTCCCCGGCGCTGCCGTCCGCGAGCGTGAACGTCGTCCTTGCGTGGATAATGGCCACCTCGCCCATCAGTCGCACGTTGACATCGTGCGCGCTCAAGCGGGAGATGGCCGCGGGCCTGGCGGTGTGTTCGAGAAACTGCTTCCGGTCGACCAGCCTTCCGTCCGCCATGGAACACAGAAAGTCGTCGGCCAGGATCTCGTCGAAGCGCTTGACGTCCGACGCTTCCACTGACCGGAGGTAGTCTTCGTTCAGGGCGACAAGCGTGTCGAGATCGGACGCGGCGGCATTCGTGGTGGTGGACATCTGTCGGGCCTCCCGGGAATCGCAACACTATCGTCGAGCAACGAACCTGCGCGCACCGTTCGAGCATCAATGGTCAGCCTACTGACACACGCGACTCCCGGATTGACTCTACCAGTTTCACGATTCTGTCGCGTCATCGCCGGGAAGCGGGCTTTTGGAAGTCACAGGCGGCGTAAGGCCGCGGAAACTCGTTTTTGCGCCCCGTTGCAGCGATTCCAGATTGACTTGGCCCCGGCCGCAGCGATAATCCATGCCGAGGGACGACGATGAAAAGGGCGCTGCTCGCATTCATGATGGTTCTCGCCAGTGATGCAACAGCCTGGGCCACCTGGTCGGTCATCGCCGTCGACAAGAAAACCGGCCAGGTGATCATTGCGTCCGCGACGTGTGTCGCCCAGGCCGGGTTCCCCAGGAGACAGCCGCTCCCGGCGCGGGATCTGATGGATGTCCAGGCGGTCATCGTGCCGGGGATCGGTGTGGCTGCATGCCAGGCGGGCGCCGATAACACGCGTCAGAACCAGCTGACGGTCTTCGAAGAATTGAAGAAGGGCACCGATCCCACAAAGATCATTGAGATCCTCCACATGGATCCCGATATCGAACGGCGCCAGTTCGGCATTCTCGATCTGCAGGGGCGCACGGCGGGGCACAACGGCAAGAACAATTCGTCGGCGTCGCTCTACGTGCCGGGCCACGTGGGCGATTACTACTTCCAGGTCCAGGGCAACACGCTCTTCAGCGATCAGGTCATGTACGAGGCGGCGCTCGCCTTCACCCGCGCGAAAGGCACGCTGGCGGATCACGTCATGGCGGCGATGGAGGCGGCCGATGCCAGAGGCGGCGACAAGCGCTGCAATTGTGAGACGGAACCGAAGCCGAATGCCCCGTGTGACGGGAAGACCGCGCACGTGGCGTACATCCTGATTGCCAACAAAGGGGACGTCACCGAGAAGTCACACAATCAGGGCAAGTACTCCGCTTACATCCGTGTGACCGACGACGACATCAAGCCGTCGGAAAACGCCAATCCGGTCAAGACTCTTCGCCTGCGGTATGACGCCTGGAAGAAGGCCGGATCGAAACCGTTCAGCACCGTCCCGACCGTTGCGTCGACGACGAACCAGTAGAACTGGTACCACGGAGGACGCGGAGGAAAGGAGGAAAAATCCTGCCGGCGTTCAGGAATGAACCTCCGCGCCCTCAGCGTCCTCCGTGGTAGTTGTGGCAGGAGGTGTCGCATGGACGGCGCCCGGATTACACGCATTCTTCTCGCGGCCGCAGTGGTGTCGTCGTTGGGTTTCCCGTTGCCCGCCTCTTCGCAGGCGCTGACAGGCGTCATTACCGGCCGGGCGCTCGACAGCAGCGGCAGTATTCTCCCCGGCGTCGAAGTCGCCGTCTCGAGTCCCTCGATGATCGGCGGTGCGCGCACGACCTTCACCGACGCGCAGGGCGCGTATCGCGTCACCCAGCTTCCCTCCGGCGACTACCGCGTCACGTTCAAGCTGTCCGGGTTCAAGACCTTGAACATCGATGCAGTCCGCCTGGACGTCGGCGCGACGATGACCATCAACGGCACGCTGCAGATCGATGCGCTTTCCGAAGAGGTCACCGTCGTCAGCGACACGCCGGTGATTGACCTGCAGGCCACGACTGTCGGCGTCAACTGGGACGAAAAGCAGATGGAGGATCTGCCGTACGGCCGCGGCATTCGCGGCCTGGCGCGGCTCGTGCCGGGCCTGTCGCCGACGCAGTTCGATGTGGGCGGCAACACCGTCGGCGGATCGACAACGACCGGCGCCCGGAACTACGGGCGTACGGGCCAGGAACTGATCAAGTTCGACGGCGTGGTGTGGGATCAGTTCTTCGGCGACTACAACACGTACGAGCAGGTGCAGATTTCGGCCGCCGCCAAAGGCGCCGAGGCGCAGAGTCCCGGGGTGACCCTGAGTTTCGTGATCAAGTCCGGCAGCAACAAACTGAGCGGCATGTATCTGGCTGCCTGGCAGGACGGCGCGTTCCAGGGCAACAACGTGACTCCGGAGCTGCGCCGTCAGGGCTTCGACCCGGGCAACAACAAATTCACGCGCTACAACGACTTCAGCGCCGATCTCGGCGGTCCCATTCTTCACAACCGGCTCTGGTTCTACGCCGCATACGGGCACAACTATTCCGGCCTGTTCATCCCGGGGTTCATCTCCGAACGGACGGGCGAGCAGGTCGAGTACTTCACGCGGCTCGACAATCCGACGCTGAAGCTGACGTATCAGATGTCGCAGAACAACAAGTTCGAGCTCTCGCAGCAGTTCAACCGCAAGTGGCAGCCGTACCGGAACGCCAGCCGCTTCGTGCCGCTCGAGGCGACGCAGAATCAGATTGCCTGGACGGCGATTGGACCGGCGGCGAAGTTCACGCGCATCCTCAGCAACAAGATGACTTTCGATGCGGGATTCAACCGATCGGGATACTGGTGGCCCGATCTGGCCTGGACGAAGGACGTCCGCCGGATCGACCTGACGACCACGGACACGCGGGGAGCGTATCTCGAGCTGCGGCGCGAGCCGGCGCGGTGGGGCTACAACGGCACCTACAGCTGGTTCACGAACATCAGGAACATGAGCCATGAAATCAAGTCTGGGTTCCTCGGATACACGAGCACGAATCATGTCGAGAGCTATGGCTACCCGAATCAGCAGGTCTACCGCTATCGCAGCCAGGCGGGCGATCCGAACGCCTTCATGCGGCCTGACTCGGTCCAGGTCTTCGACTATCCAAACGACACGAACAGCGGCGTGAACTTCAATTCCTGGTTTGCCAACGACATGATCAACCTCACGCACCAATTCACGCTCAACGCAGGTGTACGCTTCGATCGCTATGCGTCCTGGCTGCCCGAACAAGGCAATCCGGGAACCGGCCCGTTCGCCGAGAAAAATCTCTACCCGGAGACCCACGATTTCCCGATCTACAGCGCATGGTCGCCGCGCCTCTCATTGATTTACGACCTCACCGGCAGCGGCCGCGTCGCGTTGAAGGCCAGCTACGGCCGCTACGCGGCGGCGGGCTCCGGGATCAGCGCGGCCAGCGGGCCGGTTGCCGCAGACGTGAACCCGGCGGCCACCCGGACGACCACCTACCGGTGGAACGGACCGATTCCCTACGTGCCGACCGCGGCCGATCTGCAGTCGGTCTCCGGCGGCCGCGGCGATCGCCGTCTCGATCCGCAACTGAAGGCCGAGGGCATGGACGAGTACACCGGCGGGATCGACCTCGGCATCAATCGCGATCTCACCATTCGCCTCAACCTCGTGCGCAAGCGCGATTGGGGCGGCAGCAAGGAGCTCGATCTTGCCCAGCCGTTCGAGGCGTTCACGGACCGGCGCACCGGCGTCGATCCCGGCCGCGACAACGTCGCAGGCACCGCGGACGATGGCGTCGTCGAGGTGTGGTCGGTGCCGCGGAGTTATCCGACGTTCGGACAGGTCGTGCGCCTGACGACCCCGACCGGACCTGGCGAGGGCGAGGACCGGTATTGGGCATTCGAGTCGACGGCGAGCAAACGCTCTTCGTCGGGCTGGTCGCTGCTGGCGTCGTATTCAATCGATCGGCGGGACGTGCGCAACATCAACCCGCGCAATCCGAACGAGGCGCGTTATCCGCAGTCCACCGACGGCGTTCTGAGCACGATATTCCCGCCGGAGCTGCCGCAGGTGTATCAGGGCGCGCGTCTGAGCGGCACGTATGAGCTGCCATGGAATGTCCTGATTGCCTCGACGTTCACGGCGCAGCAAGGCGAGTACTTTCCACGCATCGTGCAGGTTCCGAACGCCCTGAATCAGCTGGTCGACATCGTCGTTGAAGGGCAGGCCGGCCGCTACGACTGGGTGCGGCTGCTCGACCTGCGCCTGTCGAAGAGCTTCGTCAAGGGCAAGCACTCGTTCGAAGGCATGTTTGATGTCTTCAACCTGACGAACACGAGCGTCGTGTTGAGGCACATTAACGTCAACGGGCCGAATTATCTCAAGCCGCTGGCGACCGGCGGCATCGACGCGGCGTCGGCAAATCCAATCCCCGCGCCGAGGATTTTCAGGCTGAGTGCCCGATATAAGTTTTGAGGAGGCCCTGCGCACGATCCGCGGCGGTGGATCGAGTCCAGCCTGGTGAGCCAATCTTTTCACTTAGAGAGACGCTATCCGGAAGCAGTCCGCGACTGTACCCACAAATGTACCCCTCCCGTCAGCTCCCTTGTTCCGAGCGGCATGCGTCTCGCCGACACACGCCCGATTTCAGGCTTGCACGTGTCGGTTTTCAAAACCTAGGGACCCTTCTCTGACGACTTTTTCAAAACCTTTCCCCCCATTGGACTGAGGTTTTTCAAAACCTTTCCGCCCTTGCGGGGGCAAGTTTTTAACGTTTCCCCCTTGCCTGACCGCGCGCCAGAGAGGTCTCCGATCCCGGGTTGTGCTTGGGGCCAGGAGGCCTGGATGTATCGCGAGGTCACGATGCTCGAAGTCAAAGAGGTCCTGCGGCTGTGGCGCGCCGGGCTGCCGACAAACGGCTCGCCGCGCAGGTGGGGCTTGATCCCAAGACCGTGCGCCGCTACTTGCGCGCCGCGGCGGACGCTGGTTTGTCGGCCGGAGCGGGACCGGTCACCGACGACCAGCTGCGGGCGGTGCTCTTGGCGCTGTAAGGTCCCATCCTTCTGAAAATCGACATGCACGCATCCGGCGCTCGTAGACCAAGGCCGCGACGTGGTGACCTTCAGCCCTTCCTCCTCGCCCCGTCGACGATGTCGCGTCGTCCCCGTGGATGGACGGCGGCGGTTTTGGAGATTGAGCGCAATGGCGTGCGCGGCCAAGATAGTCCTGCTGCTGAAGGCTGTCCCAATAGCTTGACCTCGGGGATGGCGATAAGCCCGAGTCGTCGTTTGCGAATTAGTTAACTCAGGGATAATCGTCTCGTTTATTATCTCCCGCCGAATCTACGTAAGTGCCTGAAAACACGATGGTTTCTTGCTGGCACATCCCATGAACTGCCGACCGCCAGCATGAGTGAGCCGGCCAGGCAAGTCGCCATCGCAAACTGCGGGCTCGAGCCCCGGCGAGCCCGCAGCTGCGACTCGTACCGACGAATGGAGGCGAGACGATGCAGGAGAAAGACACGGTTGCGGTCGCATTCACCGAGTTCCGCGACGATGATCCATTCCTACATCGATTCCTGCCCGGCCGATCCGCGGGCATGCGGAAACAGCGCTCGCTCGTGCACCACGTCAACTTGGACGAGAATCGCGAGCTAATCCGCTTCATCCTCCTGACGGGCGAGAGTGGA
>JBKPAI010000188.1:0-37550 GCA_046726355.1 Acidobacteriota bacterium
AAAATGATTGATGGTTTCGCGTGGAGTTCGGCGGCGATATGGCACGGACCGCAGAGGAGGTCATAAATCGTCCGCCACCCGCGACCGTTCGTGCGTATCGTCGGGTGTACGGACGCCATGGGTGTGGCTGGCCGCTCTTCTTCTAGTCGGCGACCAGTTCAGTGTGATCGCCAAAGGCCAACGACAGGCCTTCGGGTCGCGTCTGGAGTTTACATGACTTAATCGGTTGGTCCGGCTAAAGCCGGACACTACCGAAATCGTTCGGTAGTGTCCGCTCCTGCAAGATCTACTTCTTCATCTCCTCCTGCAGCCGCTGCAGCCGTCCCGCGACCCCGCCGAACAGGTTCGACACCTGCGACGAATAGCCCTGATACTTCTCCGGCACCTTCCACTCCGCCGCGGCCGCCTCCGGCGTCTTCCCTGACTTCAGCGCGCCCTGCGCCCAGGTCAGGAAGTCCTTGTTGAAGTCGGCAAACTCCTTCACGTCGGCCCACGTCGTCGTGGTGTTGCTGTGGCCGTTGATGACGGTATCGACATTCTTGATGCCCGCATGCCCCTTCGAGAGCGTCTCGGGATAGTGCAGCACGCTGCCGCCGTTGTTGCCGTCGACGAGCGGCAGCCCCTTGCTGGCGAACAGGTCGCCTACGTGAGCGGTCCGCAGCGCCGGAAACACGACCCACGCATCACCGTTGGTGTGGCCGGGGCCGAAGTAATAGAGATCGACCTGGTCGGCGCCCTTGCCGATGGTCAGCTTGTCCTTGAACGTCCGCTTGGGCATCCCCTTGCTGTTGTTCTGCTTGAAGATGTCCATCTTCTCCATGTTCGTCTTCGTGTTCTCCTGCGTGATGACTTCAACGGTGGCAGGGAACTCGACGTTGCCGCTCACGTGATCGCCGTGCGTGTGGGTATTGATTAACCTCGTCACGGGCTTGGGTGTCAGTTCCTTGATCTTGTCGAGAATCGGCTGACCCCAGCCCGGGTTCTTCGCGTCGACCACGACGACGCCGTCCGCCGTGGCGAACACCGCGGTGTTGCCGCCGCCGCCGGCGCCTTTCAGCACCCACAGGTTGTCCTTGACCTTGTCGACTTCGACGACTTTCGGCCCCTGCTGCTGCGCAGGCGGCTGATACGCGGCGAGCGACAGCCCGCCGACCCCCAGCAGCATCCCAAGCACGATCGCTCGTTTCATGAGTGCCTCCTTACTAGATCCGGGGGGCTACGCCCCCGCGGACCCCCTTACGCGCTCACTCGCGGGGGCCCCATGATCCCCGCTCCGTTCGCGCGGGGCGCGCTGCGCGCGCCTATTTCAACTCATCGTAAATCGACTGAATCGCGGCCTTGTAGCGCTCCTTCTTTTAATCCTTGTACTTGCCGGTCAGATCGATCGACGCGGTGGCATCGTCGACGCTCTTGCCCGCCATCTTCGCCTGTTTGACGGCGGCGACGAAGTCGGTCATGAACTGCTGATATTCCTTCAGCTCCGCGGGTTTTCGCAACGGGCTGTGGCCGACGATGAGCGTATCGACGTCCTTGACGGTCGCCAGCACCTTGCCCACCGTATCGGCGTATTCGAGGCCGCTGCCACCGTTGTTGCGATCGAGGACCGGCGCGTCCTTCCACGCGAACATGTCGCCGGTCTGCATCACCCGCACCGCCGGATACACGATCCAGGTGTCGCCGTTGGTATGGCCGCGGCCGAAGTAGTAGAGATCGACGCGATCCTTGCCGCTGCCGAGCGACAGCTTGTCCTTGTAGGTTTTCTTCGGCAGGAACTTGGCGTTCTCGCCCTTGAAGGCATCCATCTTCTCCATGTTCGCCTTCGTGTTCTCATGGGCGACGATTTCGACGGTGGCGGGGAACATCGGGTTGCTGCCGGTGTGATCGCCGTGCGTGTGCGTGTTGATGATGGTGGTCACCGGCTTGTCGGTGACGGTCTTGATTTTCTCGAGCAGCACGTGGCCCCAGCCGGCGAGCTTCGTGTCGACCACGACGACACCGCTGTTGGTGACGAACACGCCGGTGTTGCCGCCGCTGAACGCATTGCGGTCGGTCGGATCCGAGCCGGTGATCATGTAAAGGTTGTCCTTGACCTTCTCGATCTTCGTCGCCGCCAGCGCCGCCGCCGACGGGGCGGCGGGTTGCGGCGGCTGAACGGCGCCGACGCCCATCGACAGAGCGCCGACCGCTATCAGCACGGTGAGCACGATGCCACGCCTCGATACAGTCATCACACTCCTCCAGGAAAAAACACGCGTTGAATGAACCAGAACGTTCCGGCGGCAATCACGACCAGTGAACCGGCGATGACCAGCTGGCGCCCCACGGTCTCGCTTCTGGCGCGGAGCAGGGCGAGCGCTGACGCAACCGGAACGACGACCAGCAGCTGCCCGATTTCGACGCCGAGGTTGAACGAGAACAGCGACCAGCCGAGCGCCCGCGAGGGCAGCTCCATCTCCCGCAGCACGTTGGCGAACCCGAACCCGTGAATGAATCCGAAGGCGAACGCGATCCAGGCGCGGACGTCCCGGCCCCCGCGCACGAGCAGATTATCCGCTCCCACGTACACGATGCTGAGCGCAATCGCCGGTTCGATGATCCGCGCCGGCGGCGTGACGATATTGAGCGCGGCGAGCGACAGCGTGATGCTGTGCGCGACGGTGAACGCGGTCACGACGACGGCGAGCTGACGGATCGTTCCGCCGAGCAGGAGCAGGCCGACCAGGAAGAGCAGGTGGTCGGGTCCGATCAGGATGTGATGGATGCCCGACGGCACGAACCGCTTGATGACGGCGCGGACGCCTTGCCGGCTGCCGGCAAAGTATTCGAACTGGATCCGCCGCGCATCGAGGATGGCCTGCGTCAGCGCCTCGCCTTCATAGATGTTCAGGAACGTCTGGTGGTTCGGATCGTACGGGAACATCACGGTGGCAATGCTCACCGTTCCGGGCGGCCGGGCGGCGGCGAAGCGCAGATGAACGCGGATGGACTGGCGATCGGGGACTGCTTCGACCTGCGACCATTCGGCGCGGAGCGGCCGGCCGTCTGCCGACACCATCAGCCGCGGCGACAGCAGCTCGATGATTGCCGTTGCCCGGTCACCGGTGAACGTGGAGTCGAGAAGCCGGTCGGGCGGATCGACGTTGAGATCGTGCGCGACGTCGAAGACGTGCGCGACGAGCGTGCCCTCAATCGCGCCGGACTGCAGCCGCAGGTCGACGTAGCTGAAAGGGACCGGGTGGGCGAGTGCTGTGCGCGACATGGCGAGCGCGGCCACGAAGACGACGAACATACAACGCAGAACTCGCAGAACACGCAGAGAATGGTGTTCTTTCTGCGAGTTCTGCGGGTTCTGCGTTGATCGTCGTGAAACGAGCCCCAGAGAGCCAGGGTTTCTCGGCGGGTTCTGCGTTGATCGTCGTGACCAGTGTCCCGTCACGGCCGGCAATGGTAGCGTACGGGTGTGGAAATCGCGCCCGGGGCATTTCACCTCCACCGTTACCTGCCGCTCGACGCGCAGCGCGCGCTCGCAGATCAATGCCGCGCGCTCGTGGACGGCGCTGTCCCCGCGTACGTGCCCGTCGTCCGCGGCGGCGGGAAGATGCACGTCCGAATGCTCTGCCTGGGCCGCCACTGGAACGGGAAGACCTACACGTACGAGCCGACGCGATCGGACTTCGACGACTTGCCGGTGCCGCCCCTGCCCGACAACCTGCGCGCGCTGGCCAACGCCGCGGCGCACGCCGCCGGGATGACGCTCGACGCCGACCTCTGCATCCTCAATTACTACGACGCCGAAGGGCGGATGGGACTGCACCAGGACAAGGACGAAAGCGAGCGCTCGCTGGCGGCGGGCCTGCCGGTGGTCTCGATTTCAGTCGGCGATACGGCGAGATTCCTGTTCGGCGGTGCGCGCCGGCGGGATCCGGTGGAGGCGATGCTGCTGGAATCGGGCGATGCGTTCGTGTTCGGCGGGCCCGCGCGTCTGCGCTATCACGGGGTGACGCGCATCGTGCCCGGCACCGCGCCGAGGAAGCTTGAGATGAGCGGGCGGTTCAACCTGACGTTCCGGCAATACGATGTCGCCCGATAAGAATCGACGAGCTGAGTCGGGCAATTCTCAAGGGCTGCGCTACGGCTGATTGCTCAGAACCTTCGCAGATACGACGCCTTCAAAAACAACCCCCGCCTCGTCGTCTGATAGCGGCCGGCACCGTCGATCCACTCGTTGTTTCTGAATTCCCGCTGCTCGATCAGCGATCCGTAGCCGGCGTAGAACACGGTCCCGGGGTGCAGTTCGTACGACGCCAGGAAATCTGTCAGCGTCTGATAACGTGAGCTGTCGAACTGGATGATCGCGCGCAGAAAGAAGTGGCTGGTGAACTGGTACGCGGTCTTGGTGTTGAGGATGTGCACCGTGTACACGCGCTCGCCGGTCGATTCGCGATCGAAGGCGACCCGTTCGAAGTCGATCGACTCGGAAAACCGGCCGCTCGGCTGGTAGGTCACTCCGGTCGAGACGTCACTCGCGCGGCCCTGATACGGGGACACCGGATCGTAGAACGTCGCGTATCCGCCGTTGGCGTTCGCGTAGAAGCGCAGCCAGCGGACCACCTGCGCATTGCTCTGGATGCGCCACCGGTTCATCTTGAACCGTTGCCCCGCAAACGGCTCGTGACCGACGAGCTGGTCGAACCGGAAAAATCCCTGGCGGGAAAAATACACGCGGACGCCGTCGACGGTGAACAGCTCGTCGCCGCGCTGGATGCGATCGCGCGTCGCCTGGTTGAACGTAAACGGCTGGATCCGCCGCAGCCACGGCCACCGTTCCTTGTCGGGATAGAAATTGTAATCGGTGTAGAACCACCCGTTGGTTTCGCCGACGCGGTTCTGAAACGCTGTGTCCATCTGGAATTCGGGGTCGTAGTGTTCCAGATGGCTCCCGAAGTTCCAGCGGCGGGTGCTGTACTGGTACCGCACCTGACTGCCGAAGCCCGCCCGACTCCCCACCGTCGCCCCACCGTTCGAGAAGGACTCCAGCGCGAACATGGTGACGGTCTGGTTCGACGTCGGCCTGAGCGACATGTCGGCGCCGACGACCCGGTTGAACGCGCCCGGCTGCTCGGTGTCGGCCGCGATCGCCCCGATGTAGCTGCCCGGCTTCGTGCTGTACTGGGCGCGGCCGATGTTGAACGTGCGCGCGCGGTCGAGGTCCGGTGTCGCTCCCGGCCCCGCATCCTCGTCTACTGCTGTCAGGGTGGCGAAACTCAGACGGCCGGTGCTGCCTGTGATTTTGGCCCCGGCGATGGGATCGATGATGTTGCGCGTGTTGACGCCCGAGAACAGGCTCTGGTCGCCGTCGCGCGTCCCCGCCAGCGTGAAGAGGCCCGCGCCTTCCATGAAGAACGGCCGCTTCTCGGGATAGTACACGGGGAACCGCTGGTTGACCTGCACCTGGAACGCGTCGCTCTCCACCTGGCTGAAGTCGGGATTGACCGTCGCGTCGAGGGTCACGGTCGGCGAGAGGCCGATTTTCGTGCTGAGCCCCGGATCGCCCTTGTGGTGCGAGCTCCACCGGCCGGGCGAGGCCTTCTCGCTGTTGACGGCGAAGGTGGCCGTCGGGATCAGCTCGCGCGGCGGACGGGGACGCAGCTCGGGAACAACGAGCCGTGCATTTTTCTCGAATACCCACTTGCCCGGCTCGAGCGGCGGCCACGCGACCGAGACGCCAATGCGGCTGACGCGGCGCCAGAACAGGATGCCCATTTGAAGGTTCTGGCCGCCCTTGAACCGGATGCTTTGCAGCGGAAGACGGATCTCGACGGTGTAGCCGCCGTCGGTCACCCGCCCTGCGCTGTCCCAGATCCAGTCCGGCGCCTGATCCTCGCCGCCGGCAATACTATTCAACATGTCCATCTGGATGCCGCTCGGGTTCACCATCATGTGGTACGCGAGCTGGCCCGTGCCCAGCGAGTCGAGACTGAGACCGACCCAATCGTCGCTCCAGACGTTGTCGCGCCGCGCGATCGACGTCTTGATGCCGGACGGCTCCGGATCGTCGCACTTGAATGCGAAATACAAATAATCGTCGTCGTACGCGACCCAGACCGAGGTGTGCTGCGGGATGCGATCGCCGTGCAGCGGGTTGTACGACAGCCACTCCGTTGTCGTCACCGGCGGCTGGTTCCACGCTTCATCATCCAGAGCGCCGTCGATAGCCGGCGCGCGAGAGACGCGAAAGGCCCGAACTTCCGGACGCGCCGAGGCCGCAGCACCCTGCGAGCTCTGCGCGGGCAAAGATGACGTAAACGCGAGGTGGATGAGCAGCGATACGGATAAGCGACGTGTGCACAATGCCACGATGTGATTAGACGGCGGGCGAACGGATCCCGTTCGTGCGCCCGGTAGTGTCCGGCTTTTGCCGGACGATCCCGGCCGCTCCGGATGGTCCGCCTGAAGGCGGACACTACCGGGATCTATTCGTATACGGGTATTCATTCGTACCTGAGCGCCAGCACCGGATTGACGCGCGTCGCACGCCGTGCGGGCACATACCCGGCAATCAGCGCGACGGTGAGCAGCAGCGCCGCAGCGCCGATCATCGTGGCGGGATCGCTGGCCGTAATCCCGTACAACTGAGCACTGATCGCACGCGTCGCGGCCGCCGCCGCGGCCAGGCCGAGCGCGAGGCCGCTCCCGACCAGCACGAACACTTCCCGCATCACCAGCCAGACGACATCCGCGTGAACCGCGCCGAGCGCCATCCGCACGCCGATCTCGCGTGTTCGCCGGGCGACGGTGAATGCCATGACACCGTACAGCCCGATCACGGCCAGCAGCGTGGCCAGGATGCCGAATGCCGTGGAAAGCGTCGCAATCAGGCGGTCGTTCAGCAGCGACTGATCGAGCTGGGCGTCCATCGTGCGCGGGTTGTACATCGGAATGTTCGGATCGAGCTGGCGCATGATGTCGCGGATCGACCCGAACGCGGCTTCCGGCCGGCTCGCCGTCCTCACGTACATCACCGCGGAGGTGGCGAAATCGTTTTCCATGAACGCGAAGAAGACCTGCCGCGGGACGTCGTCGCGCACCCCGGTGTACTTGGCATCCCTCACCACGCCGATGATCTCGATCGGGGTCTTCGTGCCTGGATTGATGCCGAACCCGATATGGCGGCCGATTGGACTTCGATCGCCGAAGTAGTGCTTCGCGTAGCTCTCGTTGACCATCGCCACCTTGTAGGAAGGAGGAGTATTCGGCTGCGGCACGACCGTTTCGTAACGCGCGTCGCGATCGTCGAAGTCGCGGCCCGCCACCATCGGAATGCCCATGGTCTTGAAATAACCGGGACTGACGGCGTTGCAGTAGGGGTTCATGTTCTCGCCGGGTTTGGCCTGATAGCCCTCGACCGTCATCGAGCTGTCCCACTCGTTGCCTTCGAGCAGTCCGATCTGCGCGAAGGCCATCGACGACACACCAGGCAGTCCACCGACGCGCTCCAGCAACTGCTTGCTGAAGGTCTTGGTGCGGACCGATGTATAGCCGCTCAGCGCCGGCGACACGTTGAAGGCAATCAGGTTGTCGGTTCTCAAGCCGAGATCGAGAAGCCGCAGATTGCGCAGGCTCCGGATGAACAGTCCGGCTCCAACAAGCAGCAGAATCGAGATCGTCACCTGGGCGACGACGAGGCCCTTGCGCAGCCTGACGCCGCTCGAGCCGCCGCCGGCGGCGGCACCGACCTGATCCTTGAGCGTTGGCGCGAGGTCCGGCCTCGTCGACCGCAGCGCGGGCACGAGCCCGAACAGAACGCCGGTGACGAGCGACAGCGCGAAGTTGAACGCGAGAATCCGCGTGTCGATCGACCCGGAGATCACGTGCGGCGTGCCGGTTGCCGGCAGGAAGCGGACGAGGAAGCGCGCGGTCCACGACGCGAGCGCGAGTCCGACAACACCGCCCGTCCCGGCGAGCAGGACGCTCTCGACCAGCAGTTGTCCGACGAGGCGGGCGCGGCTGGCCCCGAGGGCGAGGCGGACGGCGATTTCCTTCTGTCGCGCCGCCGCGCGGGCAACGAGAAGGCCCGCGACGTTGGCGCACGATATCAGAAGGACGCCGGCGACGATCGCAAACAGCAGCTTCAGCGGCTCGGAGAGCTGCTGGCGAATCGGCGAGCGGCCCTGGGCCGCCGGCAGGAGATCCATCTGGCCCTTCAGGAACTGTTCGCGCGTATACGTCGTCGTATTGCTGAACGGCGGCATCTGCACTTCCTGCTCGAGCAGGCCGTGAAAGAACGGCTGCAGGATGCCAAGCGCCTGCTGCCGGGTGACGCCCGGCTTGAGACGGCCGAACACGTTGACCCACCGGCTCCGGCGGTTGTCGATATCGTCCCAGTTCGGCGTCATCTGCGCCTTGAGCATCAGCGGGACGCGGACGTTTGCGACCGCGCCGATGTCGAGGCCATCGAAGCCGGCCTGCGAGACGCCGATGATCGTGAACGGATAATTGTTGATGGTAACGCGGCGGCCGACCACCGACGGGTCCCGGCCGAAGCGATTGCGCCAGTAGTCGTAGCTGAGGACCGCGACGTACCCGTCCGCGCGCGTCTTGTCATCGTCCGGCTCGATGACGCGGCCGAGGGCGGCGCCGACGCCGAGCACCTGGAAAAACGTGCCGGAGACCATCTCGCCGGGCACGCGCTCGGTCTGCCCGTTGACGCCCATGTTCATCGCGACCGGCCGCCGGGCGAAGAGCCCTGAGAAAATCTTCGGCGTCGGCGCGGGATTCGGAACCGGCTGGCTGACGCGCGGAAGCGGTTTGGCGCTGCCGCGGTCGACGAAGTTGTCGCGGAAGTCCTCGTACATCGGGAAGGACAGCATGTTGCCGCCCGAGTTGCTCCCGTAGTGATTGCGCGCCCCGTTGAAGAGCACGAGCTGCTCGGGGTCCTTGACCGGCAGCCTCCGCAGCAGCACCTCGTCCACGAGGGTGAAGATGGCGGTGTTGGCGCCGATGCCGAGGGCAACCGAGAGAACGGCCACCAGCGTGAAGAGTGGGGAACGCGCGAGGCCGCGCCAGGCGTATCGAAGATCGCGGGTCAGGTGGCGCATAAAGGCCTGAAAATGACAATCCACCACGGAGAACACGGAGGAAAGGAGGAAGAATCCTGTTGTGTTTGCAGGATTGAACCCCGCCTCCGCGTCCTCTGTGGTGGCCGGCCAGCACAAGAGCCGGACACGACCGATGATTCCGATTAGACGAAGCTGCCAGCAAAAGCGTTGACGCGGGACGCTGCGCTAGCACCGACATTAAGGACACCAAGGGTCAACCCTGTACAGCCCGTAGGGGCGGTTCACGAAAAGCCCAATCTGGAACGTGCTATGTACCTGCGCATTCAGGGCCTGGACGATCCGCGAATCGTCGCGTACCGCGATATCGGCGATCCCGAGCTGGTGCGGTCGCGCGGCCTGTTCATCGCCGAGGGGCGGCTCGTCGTCCGGCGCCTCATCGAGGATGGGCGCTGGCGCGTCCAGTCGGTGCTCGTCAGCGATGCTGCGCGGGCCAGCCTGCAGCCGGTGCTCGAAACGGTGGCTCAGGGCGTGCCGGTATATGTCTGTGCCGCTGCGGAATTTCTCAGGCTCACCGGGTACAACATCCACCGCGGGTGTCTGGCACTCGTGGAACGTCCGCCGGCACTGCCTGTTGATGCAATCGTCCCCGAATCGCGAACCATGCTGGTCCTCGAAGCGGTGACAAACGCGGACAACGTCGGCGGGATCTTTCGAAATGCGGCGGCGTTCGGCGTCGATGGTGTCCTGCTCAGCCCGACCTGCTGCGATCCGTTCTATCGAAAGGCGATTCGAACGTCGATGGCCGCGGTGCTGCGGGTGCCGTTCACGAGAGCCGGCGCGTGGCCGCAGGACTTGCTGCGCGTGAAGGCTGCGGGATTCACGATCGTGGCGCTCACGCCGCGCGAGCCGGCCGAGACGTTGACGGCGTTCGCGTCACAACGATCGGAACGTCTGGCGCTCGTCGTCGGCACCGAAGGCGCCGGCCTTACGCGCGCCGTGGAAGAGATCGCCGACCGCCGTGTACGTATTCCGATCGCCGATACCGTCGATTCGCTGAACGTTGCGGTGGCGGTCGGTATCGCATTGCATGCGTTGAGGCAGGGCTGAATCGATTTCACCACAGAGGACGCGGAGGACACGGAGGGCAAATCCTGTAGGTTTTCACTGGGCGATGGTCGTGGCGCTGTGAGCACCGTCGAAGCGCAGGATTCCACCTCCGCGTCCTCCGTGGTGCTAAAAAGAGATCCTCGTCCCGATCTCCACGCGCCGTGGCGGGGCGGCGGCCGTCGGCTGCCCGAAGAACGGCGACGTGAGCACGCCGCTGAAATTCGTCGCGTTCATGTGATTCAGCAGGTTGTACGCCTGGACGAAAAATTCCAGTCCGTAGCGCTTGTTCGGGTTGTCCATACCGCCCATTGCCCCGAGCGGGTCTCCGCCGTCGCCGCGGACGATTCGAATCTGCGGCGCCTGCATCGAGCCGGCGGACCGCGTGCCAACAGCGGCCGACCAGCTCAGTCGAGTGCCGACATCCACCTGCCGGCGACCGCGGCCGCTGTTGCGCGTCACGCCGGCTGGCCGATCGTTGCTGACGGTGTCGCCATTGTCGTCGCGCCCGGTCGTGATGTTGTAAGGCAGCGCCGACTGCATCCGCAGCGACGTGCCGATCCGGAACCGTTTCGGCAGCGGGGCGTTGATCAGGCTCATGAAACGATGTCGCGGCACGTAGAGCGCAGGTCCGCGCTCGGCAGCGAGGTTGAAGTTGTCTGCGGGCAGGCTGACAGCGCTGTCGGTGTCGTTCAGCGATCGGGAGAGCATGTAGTTCGCGGCGATGAACAGCCGCCGCGCGGGCTGCGCGTAATTGAGATTCAGGCTGAGCGCATCGAAGCGCGACGAGGCAATCGAGTCGATCCGCGTCACCGGTCCCGACAACCGATCGGGCCGCTGGCCGTTGGCGGACGGCGCGTTCACGTTCACGCCGCGAAGAAGATTGACGCCGTTCCGGTGAATGTACATGGCCATCAGACGAAAATCGCCAGGCAGCATCTGCTCGACCCCGGCCATCGTTTCGCGCAGCTCCGGCTGCTTCAACCCCGGCGCGATCTCGACGCGCCCCGAGGGCAGCACGGACGCGCGGCCCCCAGCCCACGGGTCGGGATAGCCGGGCTGAACAATGGTCACAATCTGCTGGTGCGTTCCATCGAGCTGCACCGACTGCTCGTAGGTCTGCGCGTCGAACCAGTCGAAGAAGATGCCGCCGCCTCCGCGCACCGTCGTCTTTCCACTCTTGAACGGCGACCACGTGACACCGCCGCGCGGCCCGAGATGAAGGCCGCCGATGCGCGACTGGATCTCCTGGCGCAGGCCGCCGCTGATCGTGAGGTTCCGCCGCACGCGCACATCATCTTCGGCGTAGAGAGCAGCCTCCGTCTGTGCGATCGAGACCTTTGGATTGCCGACGTTGCGGGTGAAGGTCGTGGGTGCGCCGGCCGCATAGGCCGCGAGGCTGGAGAAGGTGAAGGTGCCCCCGCCGTTCCGCAGCACGTTACTGTCATAGCGGCCGGCGTCGAGCTGCAGGCCGGCGCGGATCGCATGTCGTCCGGCGGCGAGGTCGAGGTCATCGGCGACCTGCACCTCGTTGACGCGGCGATCGCCTGAGATCTGCGCCCCTCCGGCATTGAACGCATTCAACACCATCACCGCCGCCGCCGTGCTCGAAGGATCGACGCTTGTGTTCTCGCCGCGCCATTGTGCCCGCAGTTCGTTGAAGAGTCTCTTCGCGAGCCCACCGGTGAGCGATGCCCGCAGCACGCCCTCCGTGCGTGTCTGGGCATACGCGCGATCGATCAGGTCGAAATCGCCGGCGCCGAGATTGTCCGTGAACGAATGATTGCGCTGCAGCTCGGCGCGCAGCATCTGAGTGTTGCCGAGCATGTGCTCGAGCCGGCCACTGAAATTCAGCGCGTCATTCGGCTTGCGGAGCGAGTCGGCGACGTAGCCGCCCGGCGTCGCCGCCACTATCGTCTTCGCATCGAACGCGTCGATGCCGTCGATCGACAGCGCGAGCGATGTGTGTTGCTTCCACAAAGGTCCGCTGAGGCTGACGCCGAATCGCTCCTGCCGCTCATCGCCTTTCACCGGCGCGAACGCGTTCCGCGCGTTGAACGCGGCGTCGCGAAAGCCGGCGCTGGTCGATCCGCGCCAGCTGTCAAGGCCCGGCTTGGTGATGATATCGACCGAGATGATTCCCGGTTCGTGCGATGATGCGGCAAACAGGTTGCGGCGAAACCGGACCTGCTGAATCTGGTTTTTTGGCGGCAGCTTGCCGCCGCGGAAGCCGTTGACCCGCAGCGCCGCGCCCGGCCCGGCCATGTCGCGCAGCACCTGCTCCATCTCGTCGGGGTCGTCGGGCAGCTCCTCGATCTGCGCCTGATTGAGCACGGTCGCAAAGGCGTCGCTGCGCGGATCGCTTGCGCGCTCGCGCGGGTCGCGTCCAACCTGCACGGTCTCCGCGAGCCTCGCGATCCGCAGCTTGACGTCGCGGCGGGTCTCGCCGGCGCGCACGCGCAGGTCGGGGATGTCGGCCGGATCGAATCCTGGCGCTTCGACGTGGACCGAATAGTGGCCCGGCTCGAGCACCGCGAACACGGCATCGCCGCGGCCGCCGGTTTCGAACCGTACAGGATCTGCGCCGGGGGTCGCGGGACGGACAGTGACCGCTGCACCAACGATGACCGCGCCGCTCGGATCGAAGACGGTGATGCGAATGGAACTGTTGCTGCCCGGCGGCTGTGCGAGAGCAAGAGCGGGCAGCAGAAGAACGGTTACAAAAACAAACCTTCGCGCGACATCCGTTGTCCGGCTCACCGGACCTCCCCTTCCTTCTCTTGCACTGGCGCTGGGGCCCCACCCCCAGCGCGAACTGACGCTGACACCTCGCCTCGGACTCCCAGTCCTCGTCTCGGTGTGGCCGCAGGCGCTCCCCGTGCCTGCCCCACCTGCCCTACCTGCCCCGCCCTATTTGAACGTTTCCGCCTTGAACGCCGGGTTGATCCTGATCGTCTTGAACGTCAATTCCTCGGTTGGCTGGCCGTCTGTTGATCGGGTGATGTGGTGCGGCAGCAGCACGCCGTCGACCGGCCGGTAGTCGTCCAGGAACAACGTGATGTCGACAATGTCGGGCGCAGGAGCCGCGTCGACGTCATGGTCCCGGCGTCCGCCGCGGCCTGGCTCCGGCGGCCCGTCGCGTCGCCCATCAGGCGGTCCACCCTGCGCGCGCTGCACGAAAATGCGCGGCGCCACGCCGCGGTAGGTGAGCATCAATGGCTTGTGGCCGTCCTTGTCGAGGAACAGCCGGGCCGCGAACGTGCCGGGCCCCTTGACATCGATGACATCGGCTTTGCCGTCCGGCGCCTCTGCTTCGCCACCATAGGTGAAATCGAGCGGCATTTGCGCAGGCGCCGTCAGCAGCAACGCGAGGGTGAGGCGAGCGAAGTCCGCCCGCGCGCCTCGGAGCGCCTGCGTTTCCGCGTCGCTCCCCGGTGCCGGCGGCGGAGGAATCCGGATCATCGCACCCGGCGGGGTGTTGAGGACGCGGCTGCTGCGCAGCAGCCTGTCGCCGCTCACGCCCTGCGCGGTGACGACGAGCGCGCTGTCGCCCATGGGGCTGATGCTGTCGGTCCGCAGCATGCGGTCGGGCAGCTGGAGATCGATCGTGACCTCGCCGTCAACCTGTCGATCGCCGATGGCGCGCTGAAGCGTTCCGTCGAGTGACAGCCCGTGCACCCTCGACAGTTGTTGCTCGCCACCGAGCGCCGCACGCGCCTGCGCGAGGAGCTCCGTGGCGCGCGTGTCCGCGGGGGTCCGCGTTGTGGAGATTGCCAGCACCGCGGCAAGGGCGGCGCAGGACGTAACCTGACGTTTCATGGGATGTGTCACCTCTGTGCGTGAAGGCTCTCAGCGCCTTCGTTCAGCAGTATGACGATCTGCGAGGCGCGAAGTTGTTAGGCCTGCGCAATCGTTTTGTAAGACATGTAAACTGCACAAATCCGGCCGGATTCTTCGCGTAGACTCGAGGGAACGGAGGTGGGGGAGCTAACGGTCAACACAGAGAAGCAGAGGAACCGAGAACGAACGGAGAAGATGAAATGTGCTTTCTCAGTTTTACCTCGGTAGGAGAACCTTGATCACACGTCGCATACTCTGGCAGCTCGTACTTCCGGCCGCTCTTCTCGTTCTGCTCGGCATCCTCGCGACGCTGCAATACCGCTGGCTCGGTGCGGTAAGCGAGGCCGAGCGTGAGCGGATGCGGACCGGCCTGCGGACACGGACGTCCGAACTCGTACGGGAATTCAACGCCGAGATCACGCGCACGTACGTGGCCTTTCACGTCGACAGCGACGGTCTGGATCGCGACGCTTCGGCGACGCTTTCCGATGCGTACCAGCGCTGGCAAGCATCGGCGCCGGCTCCGGATCTCGTGCGCGCGGTTTTTCTTCTCGGGCCGCGCGGCGGCGCTGCGGCGAACGTCCTGCGCAGGCTGGATGTCGACGGCCGGCGCCTCGAGGCGGCGGAATGGCCCGCCGACATCGAGGCCTCTCTCGCCCGCACGCAGTCGTCACTTCCGCGCCTCCCCGGCGCGCCAGCCCCGAGCGGAACCGAAGGGCCGCCGATGCTGATGTTCGACGCGATCGATTCGCGCATCCCGGCGCTCTTCGTCGCGGTGCCGTTCCTCAAGAAGGTCTCCACCGGACAGCGCTTCACGCTGCTCGCGGCATCGCCAGCGGCACCGCGCTTCGTCGTTGTCGTGCTCGATCGCGAGCGGCTCGAGAGCCTGATCGGCTCACTGGTCGCGAAACATTTCGGTGGCGGGCCGGGATCGGACTACCTGGTGACGATCGTGCGACGCGACGAATCGTCGCCGCCGGTGTTCACCTTCGGCGACGTGCCGGTCGCCGGGGACGCCGAAGTGACGATGGGGCTCTTCGATCTGCGGCTCGATACCGTGAACCAGACTGCGTCCGAACAGGGCGGCGTCCGGCTGCAGACGACCGAGCGCGTGGCGGTGACCGTCATGCGCCGCACGACTCCCGCCGACGGTCATCGCCTCTTCATCGGCGGCAGCAGCGACGACCAGGGTGCCTGGCTGGTCCGCGTGCGTTACCGGTCGGGATCGCTCGATGCGATCGTCCGGCAGTCGCGGCGCCGGAACGTGGCGATCAGCCTCGGCGTGCTCGGGCTCCTCGGCGGCAGCATTGCGCTCATCGTGGCGGCCGCCCAGCGTCAGCAGCGCCTCGCGCGCCAGCAGATGGAATTCGTGGCGGCGGTCTCGCACGAGCTGCGGACGCCGCTCGCGGTGATTTGCTCGGCCGGTGAAAATCTCGCGGACGGTGTCGTGGCCGACCCGCCGCAGGTCAACCGCTATGGATCGCTGATCCACTCTGAAGGACACCGGCTCCGGGACATGGTTGAGCGTGTGCTCGAGTTCAGCGGCATTTCATCGGCAAAGCCGTTCGCGCTCCGCGGCGAAGTCGACCTGTCACAGGTCATCGTCAGCGCGGTAGATGCCGTGAGCCGTGAAGCGCGTGGGCGCGACGTGAACATTGCCGTGGATCGGAGCACCGCGCTGCCGGCGGTTGCCGGAGAGGCGAGCGCCTTGCGATCGGCAGTCGTGAACATCATCGGCAATGCGGTCAAATACAGCCCGGCGGGCGGCGTGGTCGACGTCTCCGCGAGCGCGCATGGATCGCGCGTCCGGCTGCGCGTCGCCGACCGCGGGCTCGGCATCGACCACGATGATCTGCCGCACATCTTCAAACCGTTCTACCGTGGACGGCGCGCCATCGACGCGCAGGTGCGCGGCACCGGGATCGGCCTGAGCATCGTGCGGAATGTCATCGAGGCCCACCGCGGCGAGATCACGGTTGAGAGCCGTCCCGGCGAAGGGACCGCCGTGGTGCTGGAGCTGCCGGCCGTGAGCGAGGGGCACCGGCGCGGTGAGGAGGCGGGCGAGTTGCCGGGGCTGCAGCAATCGAACCGACAATCGTGACCGTGCGGCCACGGGTGCTGCTCGTCGAAGACGAAGCCGGGCTGCGGATCACGTTGAGCGATCGTCTGACCAGCGAAGGTTATACGGTCGAAACCGCGGCTGACGGCAAAGACGGCCTGGCGCGCGCCGCGAGCGGCGGCTACGACCTCATTGTGCTCGACGTGATGCTGCCGCGAATGAACGGGTTCGACGTCTGCCGCGCCGTCCGGCAGCGCGGCGTGACCACGCCGATCCTGATGCTGACGGCGCGCGGGCAGGTGGTCGACAAGGTTGTCGGTCTGAAGCTTGGCGCCGACGATTACCTGACGAAGCCGTTCGAAACGATTGAGCTCATGGCGCGATTGGAGGCGCTGCTGCGGCGCCAGCCGTCGCGGCCCGAGCCGGGTGGGGATATCTATCGGTTCGGCGACGTGGTCGTCGACTTCAGGCGCGCCGAGGTGTGGCGGGACGGGCAGCCGGTCGATCTCTCCGCGCGCGAGTTCAAGCTGCTGCGGCATTTTGTCGACCATCGGGGCGAGACGCTGTCGCGCGAGGCGCTGCTGTCGCAGGTGTGGGGATACGACGCTATGCCGCTGACCCGGACCGTCGATGTGCACGTGGCCGGGCTGCGGCAGAAGATCGAACGGAACCCGAAGGCGCCGGAGTACATCGTGACGGTGCATGGTCTGGGGTACAAGTTTGTCGGATGACTCCGTCGGGGGTCCGTCCCGCCTCCGTCCCGGCTCCGTCCCGGCTCCGTCCCCCCTCCGTCCCGGCTCCGTCCCTACTCCGTCCCCGCTCCGTCCCGGTTGCGTCCCTACTCCGTCCCGGCTCCGTCCTAATCCGTTTTCGTTTAAACTCAACCCGCGAATTTGCGACCTTCCGGGACGCGGCATTCTCTGCATCGAGCAGCATCGCGTAGTACGCACAGGCTGCATCCTGAGTTGAAAGCAGTAATGAAAATCCCCAATGTTTTGCGAGCTCGGCCCCTGAGTGCGAACTTTGCAGAGTCGAGACGACATGTCTCGACACGCGCGAGTCTACTTTCCCGGTCTGAGCGTTCACCTCATCCATCGCGGCAACAATCGGACGGCCGTCTTCTGCGATGACACTGACCGCGAGACCTTTCTCGCATGGTTCGAACGAGCGATGGCCAGACACGATATCCCGGTTCATGTGCTGACGCTGATGACAACTCACTATCACGCGATCGTCACGCCCCCATCCGCGGCAGCCTTGCCCAATGCCATGCGGCGCCTCGGGACGCAGTATGTGCCGTACTACAATCGCAAATACGACCGGGTTGGTACGCTCTGGGCTGGCCGTTATCGAGGGATCCCGATTGGTGATGAGGACTACTTCTTGACCTGCTTTCGATACATCGAAATGAATCCGGTACGGGCACAAATGGTGCGGGATCCGGCAGACTACAGGTGGTCGACCTATCGCGTTCATGCCTGCGGCGAATCTTGCGATTGGCTCACCGAGCACCCCGTCTACACCGCGTTGGGTGAAACCGCCGCGGAACGACAAGCAGCCTACCGGGCTCTCTGCAACCAGCCTCTGAGCGAGGCCGATCTGTTACGTCAACGGTTGGCGAGACAGGATCTTCCGGCGACGCTCCGGTCGGTCGCCGCCGGCCGTTGCTTAGATCAGCACTTGCGTATCGGCTAGGCGCGCCTGCGTCCCCGGTCCGTCCCGCCTCCGTCCCGGGTCCGTCCCGCCTCCGTCCCCGTTGCGTCCCCGGTCCGTCCCTACTGCGTCCCGGCTCCGTCCCCCAAATCGAACTCGGGACCGGAGCTGATTTCCTAATGGTCGATGGTTTGCACCGGTGCCTCGCCGACACGCGCGATCCCGCGCCAGATGGAGGCCTCGATGCAGATTCTGCCAACAGTGGTAGCCGTTGCCGTTGCGGTTTCTCAAACCGGATCGCCTGTCACTCGCCTCACCCGATCCGAGTCGGTCCTCGTCACCGCAGTCTTCGACGGCGACACCATCGCTGTCGCGAGGCTCGGACGCGTGCGCCTGCTCGGCATCGACGCGCCGGAAGTCGGCCGAGGCTTCGACACCGCCGCCCCCTTTGCCCGCGAAGCGCGCGACCGGCTCACCGCGCTCGTATTCCACCGGTGGGTCCGGCTCGAACACGACGGCGCTGCGCTCGATGCCTACAACCGGCGCCTCGCCTACGTTGTGCGCGACGATGGCATGTTCGTCAACGCGGTGATGGTCGGGGAAGGTCTCGCGCGTGTGATCGCACGCGCCCCACTGGTTCGCCTCGACGAGTTGAAGCGCGCCGAGACCGAGGCGCGGCGCTCGCGCCGCGGCATCTGGGGCGGGGCGCCTCCAGCGTCGCCGACAGGGTATACTCGCACGCCGGCGCCAGCGCCAGTGCAAAAAACGAGGGCCTCGAGCCGCAGACACCGACCGTGAACACGATTCCCGTCGAATACGCGTCACAACGAAAGATTCGCGAGCGCAACAAACTCTATTACCGATTCAACCACTGGCCGATCTGGATCTTTGTCTTCTTCATCGCGCCAGGGCCGCTCACTTTCGATCTCTTCGCCCAGGGCTTTGACCGGCGCATGGCGCTCTGGCTCGGGCTGGTGCTGACCGGGACCGGCATCGCCGGCCTGCGTGGACGCCTGCCCGGCGTCGAGCCCAGGCCTTACATCATCCGCTTCACCGAAGATCGGCCCAACCCGCTGTACCGCCGCATCTGCTACACGTTCGCCTGGAGCGAAGTGATCACCTTCGCGACGCTCAACATCATCGGCCTGGTCTGGGCGGTCGCGGTCGATCGCTGGTATCTGAAGCAGATTTACCGCTACGGATACTTCCCGCTGGCTGCGACGATCTGGGTGCTCGGTCTCTTCGGTTGCCTTCCGCGCGTGAAACCGTCCACGAAAGGCGAGGGTCACGAGCGGCGGTACTTTTACGGATCCGTCTGGGCCGTCTGCTGGGCTCAACCTGCGCTGTGGCTCATGTGGAAAGTGCTGCCGCGCACGCGCCCGGGGGACGCCGTCAAGCTGCTTGTATTCCTGGGCATCCTCGGCTTCGTTGGTTACCTGGCGCGGCTCGGCCGTCTGCCGCGCACCCGTCCGATCGTGCCTGGTGAGGTCGCCGTTTCCGACTGACGCTGAGGTCCAGGTCGCCCGATCCAGGTGTCACATCGGAGCGGCGTCGTTCGTCTACCGGGCATATGCGAGACAGCGCTCGTTTGAACGCGTTCCTCTGGCTGATCGTTCTCGGCCATTTCCTCATCACGATTGTTCACGGCGCGGCGCATGCGGCGGCGGCCGTTCCTCTGACGCCGGCGGCTAACCTGTTTGTCATCCTGGTGATTGTGATCGGTCCACTCGCGGGCGCCGCGATGTCGCGCTGGTGGCCGGTCGCAGCAGGCTGGGTCGTCGCCGCGACGATGAGCGGGGCGCTCGTTTTTGGCATCGTCAATCATTACGTGGTGGCGGGGCCCGATCAGGTGAGCCACGTGACTGGCGGGTCGCGCGGTTTGTTTGCCGCGACGGCGGCGCTGGTGATGATGAGTGAAACCGCAGGGATCGGCGCCGGGATCTGGTACGCCACGCGCCGAATGGAGGGGACGACGTGAGAGTCTTTAGCATGATCAGTCCCGAGGAATTCCAGTCGCACCGGCCGCTGCTGTTCTCGATTGCGTACCGCATGCTCGGCAGCGCGAGCGACGCGGAGGACGTCCTCCAGGACGCATGGCTGCGCTGTGCTGCCGTGCGGCCATCCGAGCTTCAATCCGTGAGGGCGTGGCTGACGACGGTCGTGACCCGGCTGTGCCTGGATCGATTGAAGTCCGCGCGCGCTACGCGAGAGGAGTACGTCGGACCGTGGCTGCCCGAGCCGGTGCTCACCTCGCCGGAGGAAAGGCCGGACGATATGCTGCAGCGCCATGAATCGGTCACCCTGGCTTTCCTCGTTCTCCTTGAAACGCTGACGCCCGAAGAACGAGCGGTGTTCCTGTTGAAGGAGGCGTTCGACTATTCGCACGACGAGATTGCCGGCATGCTGGGCATGAGCTCCGCCAACGCACGCCAGATCCTGCATCGGGCAAAAGCGCGCATCGCCGAAGGCCGGCCGCGGTTCACCGGCGATCCGGAGGCCAAACGCCAGATGGCCAGACGCTTTCTGGAGGCGTTCACGGCGAACGACCCGCAGGCGCTGACCGAGCTGCTGGCCGAGGACGTCGGCTTCTGGGGAGACGGCGGGGGCAAGGTTACGGCGGCGAAGCGTCCGCTCTCGGGTCGCGGTGACGTCCTCAATCTCCTGCTCGGAATTCATCGCGTGGCGGCGGCCCAGGGTCTGCTCCGCGACGTGTCGATCGCCCTGATCGACGTGAACTTCGACCCGGCGCTCGCGATCCGCGTCAGCGGCCGCCTGGATTCAATCTATGCGCTCGAAATCGGCGACAACGCCGTTCGCGCGATCCGCGTCATCCGCAATCCCGACAAGCTCGCATTCATCGAGCGCCAGCTCGCGGCTGCGTGACCTGCCAGACCGGGGGGCTTCGCCCCGCCGGACCCCCCATCGCCGTCGCTCGCGGGGACCCCGCAAGCCCCGCTCCTCTCCGGCGGGCGCGCGGTGCGCGCCTCCGCTATATGGCACACAATGAGAACAGAAATCTCGTAACGTGCCAGCGGTCGCGCCCTACCCGCCCCGTCAACGATGCCGAGTACGATGAAGGTGTGGCGGAAGGCTGGGAAGGCTGGGACGAGTACGCGCCGTTCTACGACTGGGAGAATGCGAGGACGCTGGGGAGGCGTGACGTCGCGTTCTGGATACGCGTCGCATCGGCCGCAAGGGGATCGATCCTGGAGCTCGGGTGCGGCACGGGCCGCGTGACCCTGCCTCTCGCACGCGCCGGAGCGCCCATCGTCGGCATCGATCGATCCGCCGCGATGCTTGCGCGCGCCTCCGCACGGGCGCGCCGAATGCGCCCTCCAGTCCGCAAACCGAAGTGGCTTCGCGGCGACATTCGTGCCCTGCCGTTCCATGACCGCAGCTTTCCAACGGTGATTGCGCCGTATGGGATCCTGCAGTCGCTGATCCGGCCAGCAGACCTTGCGGCCACGCTTGCGTCGGTCGCGCGGGTGATCGAGCCAGGCGGCACGTTCGGGATTGATCTCGTGCCCGACGTGCCGAACTGGCGTGAATACCGGAACCACGTACAGCTGCGCGGTCGGACCAATGGAGCGCACGTGACGCTCATCGAATCGGTCTTCCAGGATCGCGAGCGGCGGCTGACCACGTTCGACCAGCGGTTCGTCGAGCGCCGCGGGCGGGAAGAGCGCGAGCATCGATTTACGCTGACGTTCCGCACGCTGACCGTGCCGCAGATGTCGAGCGAACTGGAGCGGGCCGGATTCGCGATCGATGCCGTGCTCGGCGACTACCGCGGCCGCCCCTGGGACGCCCGCGCCGACGTGTGGATTATCGTCGCGAAAAAGGTGTAGAATTTTTTCGCATTTTCACAGCCATTCTGAGGAGTTGCGAGATGTCCGGCCATTCCAAGTGGCATTCCATCAAGCACAAGAAGGGCGCGGCCGACGCAAAACGCGGCAAGATTTTCACACGCCTCATCAAGGAACTGACGGTCGCGGCGCGCACCGGCGGCGGCGATCCCGACATGAATCCCCGGCTGCGCACCATCGTGCAGGAAGCGAAGCAGAACAACATGCCCGCGGACAACATCAGGCGGGCCATCCGCCGCGGCACCGGTGAAGAACCGGGTGTGTCGTACGAGGAAGGCCAATACGAGGGCTACGGTCCCGGCGGCGCGGCCCTTATCATCGATGTTGTCACTGACAACAAGAACCGCACGGTCGGCGAGCTGCGGCATCTGCTGGAAAAGCACGGCGGCAACCTCGCTGCCGCCAACGCGGTCGCCTGGATGTTCCACAAAAAGGGGTACATCGTCATCGAAAAGACCAAGGCGGACGAGGAGAAGTTGATGAGCGCGGTCCTCGATGCCGGCGCCGACGACCTGCAGGACGACGACGACAACTGGGAGGTGCTCAGCACACCCGAGGCGTTCCCGGCGGTGAGCGAGGCGGTGAAGAAGCTGGGGGTCGAGCCGGCAACGGCGCAGGTTTCGATGATTCCTCAGAACTACGTGAAGCTCGAGGGCAAGCCGGCGCAGCAGATGGTGAAGCTGATGGAGGCGCTCGAGGAACACGACGACGTGCAGCACGTGTGGTCGAATTTCGACATCTCGGAGAAGGAGATCGAGGCCTCGCTCGCGTGAGAGTGTTCGGGATCGATCCGGGATCGGCGCGTACCGGCTACGGCTGCGTCGACAGCGACGGTTCGCGCCACCGGATCGTGACCTGCGGCGCCATCGCCACGGCGGCCTCCGGCGGGTTCCCCGAAAAACTGAAGCAGATTCACTGCCGGCTCAGCGACTTGATTGCGGAGTGCCGGCCCGACTGGGTCGCCATTGAAAATCTCTTTCACGCCCTCAATGTTCGAAGCGCATTGAAGCTTGGACACGCGCGCGGCGTAGCGATGCTCGCAGCGGTCGAAGCCGGGATTCCGGTGGTGGAATACACGCCGGCGGAGATTAAACGAGCGGTCGTGGGCTACGGCCGGGCGGAGAAGCCGCAGGTGCAGCAGATGGTGAAACTGCTGCTCCGGCTGCCGGCGCGGCCGGCGTCGCACGATGCCGCGGATGCTCTCGCGGTCGCCATCTGTCATATCCATTCGCACGCGAGGCGGCCGGCATCTGCCATCCAGCCGGCACGGAGCCACCTCACCAGCTGGCGTCATGCAGTCGCTGCGTCCCGTGGACAGTGACGCGTGATCGCGCACCTTCGCGGACACATCCTCGAGAAACATCCAAACCGGATCGTCGTCGACGTCGGCGGCGTCGGCTACGATGTGTCCGTGCCGCTGTCGACCTTCTACGGACTGGGAGATCCCGGCAGCGAGATCTCGCTGCGCATTCACACCCACGTGCGTGAGGACGCGCTGGCGTTGTATGGATTCGGCACAATCCTGGAGCAGGATTTGTTCGAGCGGCTGATCAGCGTCAGCGGCATCGGCCCGAAGGTCGCGATGGGTGTGCTGTCCGGCATCGAGCCGCAGGAACTGATGCGGGCCATCGAGCGCGGCGACGTGGCGCGGCTGACCGCCATCCCGGGCGTGGGGAAGAAGACGTCCGAGCGCATCGTGCTGGAGCTGAAAGATCGCCTGCCGCGAGTAGAGGTTGCGCCCGTCGGCGCGGGCGGGGGAGAAACAGGACATTCCGCGGTGCGCGACGACGTGCTCTCGGCGCTGCTGAACCTGGGGTATCATCGGCCGCTTGCGGAGAAGGCGGTTGCAGCCGCGATCAAGACGGTGGTTGACGGCGATTTCGAGCGTACTCTGAAGCAGGCGCTGAGAGAGCTGGCGAAATAAATCAGTCGCCAGTCGTCAGTCATCAGTCCCAGTCGCCAGTCGTCAGTGCGGGTCGGCAGTCGTCAGTCCGGCCGGTAACTGGCGCAGCTGACGACTGGGAACTATGACTGATGACTCACGACTCATGACTGACGACTAGGACTGACGACTGACGACTGACGACTGATGACTGACGATCGTCTTATCTCCCCCTCCCGTGCCGCCGAGGACGCGCAGTACGAGGCGGGGCTGCGCCCACGCGTGCTGGCGGAGTACATCGGGCAGGAGCACGTGCGCGAGAACCTCCAGGTCGCCATCGCAGCGGCACGTCAGCGGCGTGAGCCGCTGGATCATGTCCTGCTGCACGGGCCGCCCGGCCTCGGCAAGACGACGCTGGCCTACGTGATTGCCAACGAGCTGGGGGCGGCGGTGCGCGCCACCTCCGGGCCGGCGATCGAGAAGCCAGGCGATCTCGTCGGCATTGTCTCGAACCTCGCCGCGGGCGAGGTGCTGTTCATCGACGAGATCCACCGGATGTCACCGGTGGTTGAGGAGATCCTGTATCCCGCGCTGGAAGACTACGAGGTGGACATTGTCATCGGCCAGGGCCCGAGCGCGCGGACGGTGAAGATGCGTCTGGAGAAGTTCACCCTGATCGGCGCGACGACTCGCACCGGGCTCCTGACCTCGCCGCTGCGGTCCCGGTTCGGGATCGTGCACCGGCTCGACTTCTATACGCCGGCAGATCTCCAGGAGATCGTCCGCCGATCGGCGAAGATTCTGGACGTCCCCATTGAAGGCGACGCCGCCGCGGAAATCGCGCAGCGTGCGCGTGGAACGCCGCGAATCGCCAACCGGCTGCTCCGGCGCGTGCGCGATTACGCGCAGGTCCGTGCGAACGGGACGATTACGCTCGACGCCGCTCGTGCCGGCTTGAAAATGCTCGAAGTCGACGAGCACGGCTTCGACGAGATCGATCGTAAGCTGCTGCAGACGATCATCGAGAAGTTCCGCGGTGGACCGGTCGGCCTGAACACCATCGCCGTGGCGATCAACGAGGAAGAAGACGCGATCGAGGACATCTACGAACCCTTCCTGATTCAGGTCGGCTTTCTCGATCGGACGCCGCGCGGGCGGGTGGCCACACCGCGCGCGTACGGCTACTTCGGTCTGGTGGCGCCGGCTGAAGAGCGACGGGATTCGCGGCTGTGGTGAGCGCGCCAGGATCGCCGGGTCCGGTCAGGAGGGCGTCGCAGGCCACCCGCGGCGGCCGCGCCACGACCATCAAATCGCTGGCCACGTATGTCCCTCCGCGTCTGCTCACCAACGCCGATCTGGAGCAGATGGTCGATACCAGCAACGAGTGGATCCTGAAGCGCACCGGCATCCGCGAGCGTCACGTCGTCGACGCCGGCGTCGCGACGTCCGATCTCGGACGGGAAGCGGCGGTCAAGGCGATTGCCAACGCGGGGCTGACGCCAAGCGACATCGATCTCATCATTGTCGGCACTGTCACGCCGGACATGTTTTTCCCCAGTACCGCGTGCGTCATTCAGCACAAGATTGGCGCGCGGCGTGCCTGGGGCTTCGACCTGAGCGCCGCCTGCTCCGCGTTTACGTACGCGGTCACGACCGCCAGCCAGATGGTGGCGACCGGCGCGCACGAGCACGTGCTGGTTGTCGGCGCGGATGTCATGTCGAGCATCATCGACTATCAGGATCGGTCGACGTGCGTGCTGTTCGGCGACGGCGCCGGCGCGGTCGTGGTCGGCGCGGCGCAGGACGGCGATGGTGTGATCGTGGATTTCGAGCACGAGATCGATGGGGACGGCGGGCCGGCCTTGTGCATGCCGGCCGGCGGCAGCGCCCGGCCGGCTTCACACGAATCGATCGACGCGCGGCTCCATTACGTCAAACAGGACGGGCACGCGGTGTTCAAGTTTGCCGTCCGCAAGACCGAGGAAATTGCCCGCCGGCTGCTGGAACGGAACGGAATCGGGCCGGATGATCTGGATCTGTTCGTGTCACATCAGGCCAATCGCCGCATCATCGAGTCGGCAGCCGAGAGGCTCGGCATCGATCCGAACAAGGTGATCATCAATATCGATCGGTTCGGCAACACGACCGCCGCGACCATTCCGCTGGCCCTCAACGACGCCATCTGCTCGGGCAGGTTGAAGAAGGACGACCTCGTGCTGCTCGCATCCGTTGGCGCGGGCTTCACTGTAGGAGCGGTGTTGCTCCGGTGGGGCTTCTGAAGCCGGTCCTCGACGGGTGGGTTCCAGCTCCGTCTCTCGTCTGTCCCGGGTCCGTCCCGGGTCCGTCCCGCCTCCGTCCCGAGTCCGTCCCGGGTCCGTGCCGGGTCCGTCCCGGGTCCGTCCCGCCTCCGTCCCGGGTCCGTCCCGCCTCCGTCCCGGGTCCGTCCCGCCTCCGTCCCGGGTCCGTCCCGCCTCCGTCTCGGGTCCGTCCCCTGAGGATCGGACAGGTTCTTGCTGGCCGCTATCATGTGAGCGGTGGTCGCGAGGTCATCAACGACGCTCTGCAGCGCCGGATGGAGGCACTGAGATGGCTGCAGCGGCTGCTTGACGAGGCATTCCGAGTGCCCGGCACCAACATCCGGTTCGGATGGGATCCCATCGTCGGAGCGGTTCCCTGGCTTGGTGATGTGCTGACGGCGGTGCTGTCCTGTGCGATCCTCGTGCAGGCTCACCACCTGCGGGTGCCGCGCGTCGTGCAGCTCCGCATGCTCGCCAATGTGGGCATCGACCTCGTGGCCGGCGCCATTCCGTTTCTCGGCGACGTCGTCGACGTGTTCTGGAAGTCGAACGCGAAGAACTTCGCGCTGCTCGAACGGCACGCGGTCGCGCCCGCCGCGGCAACCGCAGGCGACTGGCTGTTTGCCATCGGCCTCGTTGCCGTCGTGGCGGCGTTGGCGTTGCTGCCGCTGTTCGTGTTGTACTGGGTTGTCAATGTCCTCCCCGCGCATCTTCCTCCTCTCACCCGCTAACTGCAGTGGCACACGGGCGAACCAGGTGCTCGCGGCGCAGGCGGCGTTTCCGCTCGCAGTCGAGCTGCGATCGAAACGCGGCGCCATGCTGGGGGACGTGTTCGCGTTCGTCAGCGGCCTGTACTTTCGCGGCAAGCTCACCTATGCGATGCGGTTTGCCGCGCCTCCGGAGCTCGACAACCCGGTCATCGGCTGCGGCGTGCACATCATCACACCCAATGCCGGCCTGCGCAGTCCCGACACCTACGTCACCCACAAAGCGCTGCGTGCGTTCGCGACCGGCGATGTCCATCACGCCAACGAACGCTACCGCCGGCCGCTCGAACGAGATGCCCGGGCGCTGATGCGCGAGATCGGGCCCGACTGCGACGTCGTGCTGCTCGGCAGCGTGGCGTCGCCGAAGTACGTCGAGGTGCTCGCGGCCATCTTCGGAGAACGCCTCAGATTTCCAATCGACTTCGTCGGCCGCGGCGACATGAGCCGCGGCGGGTTGTTGCTGCGGAAGGCACGCGAAGGCGTCGAGCTCCCGTACGCGCCGGTCCTCGGCGCGGTGCTGCACGGAGCCCGGCCGCCGAAGCTGCCGCCGCTCGCGCGTGGTCGTGGCGTCTAATAGCCGAGGGGCTCCGCCCCGACGCCGTCGCTCGCGGGGCCCCGCCAGCCCCGCTCCGCTCCGGCGGACGCGCCTTCGGCGCCCCGAGGCCCTCAGCGGCAACGAGATCGTTTCGAGCCGCATAACGGCCATGGCCATGCCGCGCGCACCGGTCATCCCCCGCGAACAGGACAATGTTCTCCTGACGGTCGGCGGCAAGGAAGTCCGGCTCACGAACCTGCGCAAGGTCTTCTGGCCGGAGCTCGGGCTCACCAAGGGCGACCTGCTTCGGTACTATGCCGCCGTCGCGCACGTGCTGCTGCCGCACGTGCGCGATCGCGCGATGGTGATGAAGCGGTATCCCCATGGCGCCGCCGGCGATTTCTTCTTCATGAAGCGCGCACCGGTCCCACGCCCGCCGTGGATCCAGATCTGCTCGATCCCGCACGGCTCGGGCAACGTCATTGATTTCCCGATGATCCAGGACATGGCCGCGCTACTGTGGGTGGTCAATCTCGGGTGCATCGATCTCAATCAGTGGTACGCCCGCTGCGACGATGTGGACCGGCCCGACTACTTGCATTTCGATCTCGATCCCGGCACCGGCGCGGCGTTCGATCGCGTGCTCGAAACCGCGTTGATCGTCCGCGAGGCGCTCGACACGCTGAAGATGCCGTCGCTCGTGAAGACGACCGGGTCGAAGGGGCTGCACGTCTACGTGCCGATCGTGCGCGGACCGGAGCAGAAACAGGTGTGGACGTTTGCCAAGGCGCTGGCGCAGGAGCTGGCCGCCCGCCATCCGGCGATCGTCACCGCCGAGTACAAGGTGGCGAAGCGGCCCCGCGGCCGCGTGCTCGTCGACTACAACCAGAACGCGTGGGGCCGGACGCTGGCGTCAATCTATTCGCCGCGGCCCCGCCCCGAGGCGACCGTCTCCACGCCGGTGACGTGGAAGGAGATCGAGCGCGGGATCCGAATCGAGGATTTCACAATGATGAATGTACCGGCGCGCATCGCCAGGCTCGGCGATCTGTGGAAGCCGCTCGTCGAGAAACGCGGGCGCTTCAATCTTTCCGCGATGTTTCGGTAGGGGCTGCGCGACCGCGATGTCTCGTCGTCATTCTCCCAACAGCTCCCCCACGGCGTTGAAGTCGTCGACATGATCGCAGACCGCCTTGACGACCATCAGCATCGGCACCGCGAGAAGCATCCCCCAGACATTCCACACCCAACCCCAGAACAGCAGGCCGATGAAAATGGCGACGGCGTTCATGCGGGCGGCGCGGCTCGTCAGCCACGGCGTGAGCAGGAGCCCTTCGAGCGTGGTGATCACAAGCGCAACGCCGCCGATCATCATGGCCATTCGCAGGGTTCCGAACTGCAGGAACCCCGCCGCTGCGGTCGCGCCAGTGACAACGACCGGGCCGAAATAGGGGATCGAGTTGAACAGCCCGGCGAGCACGCCCCAGACGCCGGCCTGTTGAAGGCCGAGCGCACGAAATGCCAGCCACGTGGCCACCGCGACGACGACGCTGGTGAAGACCTGCACGACCAGGAACGTTTCGATCTGTCGATCGATCTCGGCGAGGATCTGCACGGTGATTTTCTTCTTCGACAGCGACGGGCCGGCAATCTTCACCAGCTTACGCCGATAGAGATCGCCCGAGGCCAGCAGAAAATACGCGAGAAACACGATCAGAACGATCTGCATGGACACTGTTGCGACACCGACCGAACCGGACATCAGGTAGTCGCCGATGTTGAACCGCGGCTCCTGGACCAGTACGCGCTGGACGCCCGCCGTCGGGGGAGGCGGCGCGGCCGCATCGGCTGCCTTCTCGAGCTCGCTCGCGGCCCTCTGCACCTGCTGAATCGCGGTTGTTCCCGTCTTCTGCCGTCCATCCTCGAGCAGCCGGCGCAGCCGCCTGGCGCCCTGCGGCAGCTGTTCGACGAGGGCCGCGGCTTCGCCGCGCAGCCCGTACAGCAGCCAGCCTGCAGCACCTGCCGTAACCAGCACCACGATTGCCGCAGCCACCGGGCGCGGCACACGCCAGCGCGTCAGACGCGTGACCGTGGGACCAAGCGCATAGCTGATAAGCAGCCCCAGGACGATCGGAATGATCATCGTCTGAGCGTAGTGCAGGAGGACCGTCACGGCGATTGCCGTCAGCACCATCAAGGTCACGCTGCGGCTGTCGGCCGTCGATGGCACCATCGAATCGATGGCGGTGTCGCCGCCGCGGTCGCCCGTACCCGGGGTTGGATCGTTGCCTGACCGCGAGCCGGCTTCAGCCAGCCTTGAGTGCGCCGCCATCTCACGTGCGGGAGTCATCTTTTACGTCCTCAGCTCCTCCACCTGCAGCGCACTATTGATGGCGACAGCCGCCTTCACGCCTTCTGCCGCAGCAACGACGAGAAACTGGGCGTCGCGGGAGGCGTCGCCGGCGACGTACAAACGCGGAACGTTGGTGTCGCAGCGATTGCCGGTCTTCACTGTGCCACGATGGGTGAGCGTGCACCCCAGCGACAACGCGAGCGCGGATTGAGGGCGTTGTCCGGTGGTGAAGAACACAGCGTCGCGCGGCAGCGTTTCGCCCGATGAGAACACGATGGCAGCGAGCATCCCGTCCTCGTGATCGACCCGCATGATCCGTTCCGATCGCACGGTGATGGCGTTCCGCCGCAATCGCTCCCTGTGCCTGACGTCGAGGCGACATCCGTTCGTGCACAGGACGACGTCGCCGCTCCAGGTGCGCAGGCCAAGCGCGAGCCGGACTGACGAGATGGCGTGGCCGAGGACGGTCAATTTCCGGTCGCGCCATTCCCACCCGTCACAATACGGGCAGTGGAACATGGAGCGGCCGTAGCACTCGGCCAGTCCGATGATCGGCGGGACGTCGTCAACGACTCCGGTTGCGAGCAGGAGGTAGCGCGCCCGCTCAGCACTGCCGTTTGCGAGCGAAACACTGTAATGATCGTTTTCGCGGATCGCGTCGATGACGCCGATGCAGCGAAACTCGACGCCGTACGCCGCGAGCTCCCGGCGCCCCAGATCGTTGAAAAGCGCCGGCGCCGTGCCGTCGCGGGTGAGGTAGCCGTGGAGCGCGGTCGAGCGGCGATTGCGCGGCTGGCCGACATCACAGACCAGCACGCGGCGGCGGCAGCGGCCGAGCATGAGTGCCGCGCTGAGGCCGGCGGGACCGCCGCCCACGACAAGGACGTCGAACATGACCTGGCGCTCAGCCGCTGCAAGACGATTTCCAGGTATCGGGCGCGCGGCAGGAGCCGGCTGAACCAGAACGCTACCAGACGGACGGCGGGGTCAATGGTCCGGCTAGAGCTGAACATTACCTGATGCTGGACACTACCTAATGAATGTCGGCGATTTTGATTTCGATCTTCCTCCCGGATTGATCGCGCAGGAACCAGTGGCAGAACGGGCCGCTGCGCGACTCGTCCATCTCAGCCGCGGCTCCGGTGCCCTCACACATGCGACTGTTGCCGAGCTCCCTCGCTTCCTACGCGCTGGTGACCTGCTCGTCGTCAACAACACCCGCGTGTTTCCAGCGCGTCTCCTTGGCCGCCGGGTGCCGACCGGTGGGACGGTCGAATGCCTCCTGATCCGACGACTGGGGACGGAGGCGGGACGGAGCGGGGACGGAGGCGGGACGGAGGCGGGACGGAGCGGGGACGGAGGCGGTGCCGCCGGCGACGCCGAACTCTGGGAAGCCTTGATGCACCCCGGGCAGAAATTGAAACCTGGATCGCGAGTGGTGTTTGAAGGAATGCGGACATTACACGCCGAAGTTCTTCATCGGCACTTCTATGGTCGACGAACGATCCGTCTTTGGACTGACGATGGATCGGGCGTCGGTCAGGCCGTGGATGAAATCGGGCATGTGCCCCTGCCGCCTTACATCAAGCGGGCGGCAGCTGAGTCCGATCGCGACCGCTACCAGACGATCTTCGCGCGTGCACGCGGATCCGTGGCCGCCCCCACCGCGGGACTGCACTTTACGCCGGAGCTCCTTCAGGCGATCGCCGCCCGCGGTGTGGAGGTGACCGCCCTGACGCTTCATGTCGGGTACGGGACGTTTCAGCCGGTCCGCTGCGATCGCGTCGAAGATCATCGACTCGAGCCCGAGCAGTACGAAATCTGCGAAGCGGCGGCCGGTGCCATCAATCGCGCCCTCGATGAGAAACGCCGCGTGATTGCCGTCGGGACTACGACGACGCGGACGCTCGAGGGGATTGGCGCGGCCAATGGCGGGCGCATCACGGCCGGCGCGGGCGCGATTGATCTGTTCATCTATCCGGGTTTCGCATTCACGATCATCTCGGGCCTGCTCACGAACTTTCACCTGCCGCGTTCGTCGCTGCTGATGCTCGTGTCGGCCTTTGGCGGCCGCGAGCGTATCCTCGCCGCGTATCATGCGGCCATCGCGCGCGGTTATCGCTTCTACAGCTACGGCGACGCCATGCTGATTCTCTGACCGCGTCGGAGAATCACCGGCGCTGCGCCAGCCAACAGAAGGAGACCTCCGTTTTCTCCGTGATCCACGAGGGAGATTCACGTGAAGTTCTCATACGACCAATTCGACCTGAGCGGCATCCAGACGTATGCGCTGAAGTCGCGCCGGAGCAAGACGCAGTTCGAGGACCTGGCTGCGCCCTGCCGGTCCGATGCGTCCGTGAGCGCGTTCATCGAGTCGCTGCCGAACATCCTCGCGGCCGCCGACTTCAAGGCTGTCGTCCGCGCGATCCAGACGGCGAAGGCGAATGAGGGCGGAATCGTCTGGGGGCTTGGCGCGCACGTGATCAAGACGGGTCTCGGTCCCGTCCTGATCGATCTGATGGAGCGCGGCTACGTGTCTGCCGTTGCCACCAACGGCGCGGCCATCATTCACGACTTCGAGATCGCGCTGGTCGGCGCCACATCCGAGGACGTGGACGAAGCGCTCGGTCCGGGCCGCTTCGGCATGGCCGATGAGACCGGCCGGCTCCTGAACAAGGCCATTGCCGACGGCGTGACCGCCGGGCTCGGGCTCGGTCAAGCGGTCGCCGAGTTCCTCCACACACACAATCCCCAATTCGCGCGCAGCAGCGTCGTGATCGCGGCCGCACGGCTCCAGATACCGCTGACCGTTCATGTCGCCATCGGCACCGACATCATTCACATGCATCCCGGTGCCTCGGGGGCCGCCTTCGGAGAGGGCAGCCTGCGGGACTTCCGCTACTTCGTCTCGAACGTCGCGCGTCTCGAGCGAGGCGTCTACTTGAATTGCGGATCGGCCGTCGTGCTGCCGGAAGTGTTCCTGAAGGCGGTGGCAATCGCCCGCAATCGCGGCATCCCGCTGGCGGAGTTGACTACGGTGAACCTCGATTTCGTCCGGCTGTACCGGCCGCAGACCAACGTCGTGACGCGGCCCACAGCCGGCACCGGACGCGGATATTCGCTCACCGGTCACCATGAGATCATGATTCCGCTGCTCGCGGCGGCCCTGCGTTGAGTCGCAGTGGGCGTAGTGGGTCTGTGGGTCGGGGTCAGTCTGGTAGCGGGCCGGGCAGGTGGGCACGTGGGTCCCCAACGCCAGTGCAAAAAGTGGCAGGTAGGGCACGTAGGGATAGTAAGGCGCGCGGGCGGCGCGCCCGCCGGAGCGGAGCGGGGCAACGGGGCCCCGTGAGCGAAGGCGTGAGGGTCCGCTGGGCGAAGCCCCCCGGATCCAGAAGGTCGCGTGCTAACATGAGAACTTCTGCCGGGGTAGCTCAGTTGGTGAGAGCACGCGTCTCATAAGCGCGGGGTCGGCGGTTCAAGTCCGCCCTCCGGCACCATTCTCGGTCGAGTGGGTCAGGGGGTCGCGGGGGTCAGGTGGGCCGAGCCCGACCCACCCGACTTACCGCCTCACCCGACCCACCCGACCCAATGAGCCGCCTGCTCGATCGCGTCCGCACGTTCATTCGCGATCACGATCTCGTCCGGCCGGACAGCCGGATCGTCGCTGCGGTCTCGGGCGGATCGGATTCCGTCGCCCTCGCCTGTCTTCTTCACGAGTTGCAGAAACGCGGCGAGCTCGCGCTCGTCGGCCTCGTTCACCTCAATCATCAATTGCGTGCGACCGCCGATCGCGACGAGCAGCACACGGCCGCGGTCGCGCAGATGCTCGGCGTCCCGCTGATCAGCGACCGCGCCGACATCACCACGCGCGCGAAAGCAGAGCGCCAATCGCTCGAAGCCGCCGGCCGCCGCGCCCGCTACGAGCTCTTCGAACGTGCGCGCCGGCAGTTCGGCGCCGACCTGGTCGCCCTCGGCCACACCCGGGACGATCAGGCCGAGACGTTTCTGCTTCGACTGCTCCGCGGTGCCGGGCCGCGCGGTCTGGCCGCCATGCACCCGCGGCGCGGCACGATCGTCCGGCCGCTCCTCATGTGCCGCCGCTCGGAGCTGCGCGAGTTCCTCGCCGCGATCCCGGTTGCGTTCATGCACGACGAATCGAACGATGATCCCGGTATTCCGCGCAACCGGGTGCGGGGCGAACTGATCCCGCTGCTCGAAGCGCACTTCAATCCGGCCATTGTCGACGTGCTCGCGGATGAAGCCGACGTTGCGCGCGAGACCTGGCGCTGGCTGCACGAGCTGACCATCGAATGGACCGCACGTCACGTTCGGGAAGAGGGCACGGAGTGGCGCTTCGACCTGGCGCACGTTGCCGGCCTGCCCCTGGCGGGGCGGCGCGCGGTGATGTGGCACCTGCTCAGCGAAGCCGGCGGCTCGCGGCTGGTAGGATTCCGAAACGTCTCGGACGCCTTGCGCGTCGCGGATCCGGGGGGACCCGCCGCGGTGATGGTGCCTGGAGCACGCGTGGAACGCATTGGCGATCAAGTCGTCTTAAGAAGAAGAGCCGCCGGCGCACGGACCGCTCGGAATCCGGCGAACCTTTTCCGATATCCGTTGTCTATTCCGGGAGAAGTGCACCTCCCGGACAGCGGCGGGGTCCTGTCGGTCGAGGCCGTCAGCTCTGCGGAATCGGTTCCGCTGGCCGGGCCGTGTGCAACGGCGGGCAACGGCGACGCGGCGCTCGTCCGGCGCGATCGTGTCCGGGGCCGGCTGGCCGTCCGAAATCGACGGCCGGGCGATCGGTTTCGCCCCGCCGGCCTCCAGGGGCACAAGAAGCTGCAGGATTTCTTCGTAGATCGCAAAATTGCGCGCGCCGACCGCGATCGGCTGCCGCTCGTGGTCGACGAGAACGACCGTATCATCTGGGTCGCGGGACATCGAATTGATGAGACGTTTCGGGTTACGGATGGCGCGCAACACGTGCTACTCTTGAGACTTAGAAAAACCTGATTCAATCGGTGCGGGGAGGCTCGGTTTGAACTCGAATTTGAAGAGTCTACTGTTCTGGGTGGTGCTCGCCGCCGTCGGCCTGCTCATCTGGAATTTCTCGTACAAGTTCCAGCAGCACGAACGCACCATCTCCTTCAGCGACTTCATCGAAGCGGCCGACAAGGGCGCGATCCGCAGCGTCGTCATCACCGGACAGGAAATTACCGGCGTCATGAAATCCGGCGAGCCCGGCGCGTTCCACACCTACGCACCGACCCAGTATGAAGGCCTCGCCAACAAGCTGAGTGAACGCGGCGTCGCGATTTCGGCGAAGGAACCGACGGCCAGCCCCTGGGCGTCGCTGCTGTATTCGTGGGCGCCGGTGCTGCTGATGATCGGGTTCTGGATCTTCTTCATGCGCCAGATGCAGAGCGGCGGCAACAAGGCGCTGTCGTTCGGGAAGAGCAAGGCGAAGCTCTCGTCCAGCTCGCAGAAGAAGGTGACGTTCAAGGATGTGGCGGGCGTCGACGAGGCGAAGGAGGAGCTGCAGGAAATCATCGAGTTCCTCAAGGAGCCGCAGAAGTTTCAGAAGCTGGGCGGACGCATTCCGAAGGGCGTGCTGCTGATGGGCCCTCCCGGAACCGGCAAGACGCTGCTCGCCCGTGCGGTGGCCGGCGAGGCCAACGTCCCGTTCTTTTCGATCAGCGGCTCGGACTTCGTCGAGATGTTCGTCGGCGTCGGCGCCTCGCGCGTGCGCGACCTGTTCGAGCAGGGCAAGAAAAACGCGCCGTGCATCGTCTTCATCGATGAAATCGACGCGGTCGGCCGTCACCGCGGCGCCGGCCTCGGCGGCGGCCATGACGAGCGCGAGCAGACGCTGAATCAGCTGCTCGTGGAGATGGACGGCTTCGAGTCGAACGAAGGCGTGATCCTGGTCGCCGCCACGAACCGGCCCGACGTGCTGGATCCGGCGCTGCTGCGCCCGGGCCGCTTCGATCGCCGGATCGTCGTCAACCGCCCGGACGTCAAGGGTCGCGAAGGGATTCTCGGCGTGCACACGCGCAAGATTCCCATGGCCGACGATGTGGAGGTTCCGGTGCTCGCGCGGGGAACGGCGGGGTTCTCCGGCGCCGACCTCGCCAACCTGGTGAACGAAGCGGCGCTCAATGCCGCCCGCTACAACCAGAAGGTCGTGCGCATGCACGACTTCGAGTTCGCCAAGGACAAGGTGCTGATGGGATCGGAGCGCCGCTCGATGATCATCAGCGACGCGGAGAAGCGCGTCACCGCGATTCACGAGGCCGGCCACGCGCTCCTGACGGTGCTGCTGCCGCACGCGGATCCGATTCACAAGGTGACGATCATCCCGCGGGGAATGGCGCTCGGGCTGACGCAGCAGCTGCCGGTGGACGAAAAGCACAATTACTCGCGCGACTATCTGAACGATCAGATTGCCATCCTCCTCGGCGGCCGCATTGCCGAGGAGATCACGATGAACAGCCTCACGACCGGGGCCGGCAACGATCTCGAGCGCGCCACCGAGCTCGCCCGCAAGATGGTCTGCGAGTGGGGCATGAGCGACGCGATGGGGCCGCTCACGTTCGGGAAGAAAGAGGAGCAGATCTTCCTCGGCCGCGAAATCGCACAGCACCAGGATTACAGCGAGGACACGGCGCTCAAGATCGATCAGGAAGTGAAGCGCTTCGTCACCGACAACTACCAGCGCTCGCACCAGCTCCTCACCGCCAATCGCGAGACGCTGGTCAAGATCGCCGACGGTCTGCTCGCGCGCGAAGTGCTCGACGCGGAGCAGGTCAAACGCCTCGTTGCCGGCCTGCCGCTCGAGGACGCGCTGCCGTCGGCCACACGGCCGGTCCACCCCGACGAAGGCGAAGCGCGTCCGCGTTCGAAAGAGCGTCAGCCGATCGTGCCGGCGCTCAACAAACCGCTGCCACAGGAATAACACAGTCGTCAGTCATCAGTCGCCGGTCATCAGTCCTGGTCGCGAGTCGTCAGTCCCAGTCTTCAGTCAGTCTTGGTCGTCAGTCTGGAGACTGACGACTCGGGCTGGCGACTGACGACTGAGACTTCTGACTGACGACTGACGACTGATGACTAAACGGCTTCCGTTTTCAGTCCCGCTCGCACGCGGCGCGCCGCTGCTGCTGGGCGACCGCTGTCTGGTGATGGGCATTCTCAACGTCACACCGGACTCGTTCGCGGAATCCTCGCCCTGGCTGGATCCGGCCGCGGCAATTGACGCAGGGATCCGTCTCGAGCAGGAGGGCGCGGATCTCATCGACATCGGCGGCGAGTCGACGCGGCCCGGCGCCGACCCGCTTTCGACCAGCGAGGAACTGGCCCGCGTCCTGCCGGTTGTCGAGGCGCTTTCGCGCCGGCTCACAGTCCCCATCTCCATTGATACCTACAAGGCCGCCGTCGCGCGCGCAGCAATCGACGCCGGCGCGGTCATCGTGAACGACATCAGCGGCCTGCAGAACGATCCCGCGTTGGGCCGCGTCGTGGCGGAAACCGGTGCGGCGCTGATCCTGATGCACATGCGGGGGACCTCGAAAACGATGTACGCGCAGGCGAGCTACAGCGATGTCGTCGCCGACGTGACCGGCGAGCTCAGGGAGCGGATCGCTACGGCCGTCGGTTCAGGGGTGGCGACTGGCCGCATCATCGTGGATCCGGGGATCGGGTTTGCCAAACAGCCGGCCCACAGTTATGGTGTGCTGGCGCGGCTTCCGGCTCTGGCCGAGTCGCTCGGCCGGCCCGTCCTCATCGGACCCAGCCGGAAATCGTTTCTTCGCGAGGCGGTCAGCGATCGGCCGGCGCCCGAGCGCGACTGGGGAACGGCCGCGGCCGTCACGGCCGCGGTCCTCGGCGGGGCACACATCGTTCGGGTGCATGCGGTCGAGGAAATGGTGCAGGTAGTGCGCGTGGCCGAAGAGATACGACGGCACGCGTAAGTTCGGCGCGCGCCGCGAGCAGCGGCCGCCAACCGAACGGAACAAAACGCCGGCGAAACGACAGGTTTCGGGGCGGAGCCCCAAGCTAAGCGCGCGGCGCGCGCCTGCGAGGGAGCGGAGCGGGGCCATGGGGTCCCCGCGCGCGACCGAGCCGGGGTCCGGGGCACAGAG
>JBKPAI010000189.1:0-39948 GCA_046726355.1 Acidobacteriota bacterium
GCATGGAACAGATCCTCGCCTGCGTCCCGCCGGTCGCCCCTGACCGCCTGTCCGCGCAGTCGCTGCATTTCGACGAGTTGTGGGGGGCGCGGGGGCGGGGCCGGGGGCGGCCGGGCGGACCCCCGCGCCAAACCCCCGGGCGGGGGTGGGCCCTCCCCCGGCGGGGGGCGCGCGACGCCCCCCCACAACTCGTCGAAATGCAGCGACTGCGCGGACAGGCGGTCAGGGGCGACCGGCGGGACGCAGGCGAGGATCTGTTCCATGCGGAGCAGAACGCACGGCTCGTGAAGAATGCCGAGACGTACTATCGCGCGATGTTCGGCGGCCGGCACGCGTCATGGAACGTGCGCGACCGCCACATGGCCGACACGCTCGACGAGCTGGCGCGATTTCTATCGACGCGAATTCCGGCAGCGCGGATCGTCGTGTGGGCGCACAACTCACATCTTGGAGACGCACGCTTGACCGAGATGGGCGACCGCGGTGAGCTGAACGTTGGCCAGTTGGTCCGTGAGCGCGCCGGCCGCGAGACAGTCCTCATCGGCTTGACGACGCACGAAGGAACTGTGACCGCGGCATCGGAATGGGACCTTCCTCCCGAACGCAAGGCCGTGCGCCCGTCGCTGCCTGAGAGCTACGAGCACCTGCTCCACGACACGCGGCTTCAGCGCCTGTTGTTGCCTCTCAGAGACGATGTCGATCTTGCAGGCGCGGTTGCAGAACCAAGACTCGAGCGCGCGATCGGCGTCATCTATTTGCCGCGCAGCGAGCGAACGAGCCACTACTTCATGGCCCGCCTCGCCGGCCAGTTCGACTTCGTGCTCCATTTCGATCGCACGACGGCCGTCGAGCCGCTCGAGCCGAGCGTGGGATGGGAGACCGGCGAACCGGCCGAAACCTATCCATCAGGCCTCTGAGGGCAGCCGATGTCTGACGGCGTGCCCGCAGTGCGAAGCAGTCAACCCATTCGGATCGGGACGGCGTCCGGCCTGCTGCAGGGGGATCTGGCGATCCCGGACCACGCGGTAGGGCTCGTGATCATGCCTCACGCCAGCGCCAACAGCCGCTTCATCCCTCGCAACCGATCGGTCGCCGATGCGCTCGACCACGGCGATCTCGCCACCCTGCTTGTCGACCTGCTGACGGAAGACGAGGAAGCGCAGGATGAACGGACCGGGCGGCTGCGCTTCGACGTCGGTCTGCTGGCCGAGCGCACGGCCGCCATTGAGGGATGGAAGCAGGTGCTGCCGGAGCTGCGATCGCTGCGCACCGGCCTCTTTGCCGCCGGCGCCTGCGGGGCGGCCGCGCTGCTGGCGGCGGCGCAGCACCCGCACGCGTTTCACGCGGCGGTTCTAGTGAGCGGCCGTCCCGATCTCGCCGGTTCGGCGCTCACGCGCCTGATGGCACCGACCCTCTTGATCGTCAGCGCGCGCGACACCCCGAACCGTGCGGCCAACGAACGCGCGATGACCCGCATTCACTCTGAGGTCCGGCTCGAGCTCGTACCGGACGCAAGAGACCTGTTCGAAGAAGCCGGCGCCCTCGCTCGGGTGGCGGTGCAGGCTGCCGACTGGTTCCGCACGCATCTGGCGTGAGCCTGTATGTGTAGTGCGGACCTTCAGGTCCGCGCCGGCACGGCAGGCCTGAAGGCCTGCACTACGAATACGGCGCGGCGCGGCAGGTCACATCGACGGGCAGGTCCGCACCCCGACCAACGACTAACGACCAACGACTAATAAGCCTCTTGACACACGGTACTCCACCCGTGAGACTTGTCCCTCGGTGTCTCGTCCGAAGTCGCCGCCTCCCGATGCGCCGCTTTCGATTGGCATCTTTGCTCCTTACGATCTGGCCCGGCCGGGAGGTGTGGCGACGCACGTGCGCGCCCAGGCTCGGATCCTGTGCCGCATGGGACATGACGTACGCGTTTACGGACCGGCCTCGGCTCCGCTCGATCCCGGAGAGACGGCGCTCTGCGGCGCGGTGATGGTGCGATTCGGCGGCACCAGCTCGGGTATCGGGCTCGACCCGCGGGCCCCCTGGCGCGTGGCGAGCGTCCTTGGGCGACATGAGTTCGATGTCGTCCATGTTCATGAGCCGCTGGTGCCGCTCATGCCCTGGTCGGTGCTCCGGCAGGCGCGCGTACCCGTGATCGCGACATTCCACGTGCATCGCGAAACAGGTCACCGCTGGTACCAGGCGGCGCGGCCGTGGCTGCGCTCGTTGATGCGTCGAGTGCGTTATCGGATAGCGGTCTCGGAGGCCGCCCGCCGCACGGTCGCGCAGCATTTCCCCGGCCCGTACCGAATCGTGCCAAACGGCGTCGACGTCGCGGCGTTCCAGACCAACGGTTCGCGGCCGCCGGTGTTTTCCCCCGGCCGGCATCACATCTTGTGCGTGGGCCGGCTCGAAGCACGCAAAGGAACGCACCATCTCATTCGTGCGATGGCCGAGGTGCAGCGCGTGCGGGCTGATACGCGCCTCGTCATCGTCGGCGATGGCCCCGAGCGGCGTGCGCTGGCGAGTCTTGCCCGTTCGTTGTCCGTCGACGCCGCGTTCACCGGGCTGGTTCCCGACGGCGGGCTCCCCGCCTACATGCACGCGGCAGACGTCCTGTGTTCGCCCGCCGTCGGCGGCGAGAGCTTCGGGCTCGTGGTGTTGGAGGCGATGGCATGCGGGAAGCCGATCGTGGCGAGCCGTATCGAAGCGTACCAAACGCTCGTGGGGGCCGGGGGCTGCGGCCTGCTGGTTCCACCAGGCGATGCCGAGGCATTGGCGGGAGCGATACTCATGCTGCTTGCCGATCCGCCGCTGCGGGAGGCTCTCGGGCGGCGCGGCGCGCACGCGGCGCAAGAGTACGACTGGGACGCGATCGGTCGGGCGCTCGACGAAATTTATCGACACACGCTGGGCTGCAGCGCGCTGAGGCCGGCCGGCGCTTCGTCCGCCTGAAGCGAAGCGAACGCCGTACCAGTCCGCAGTAGCGGCGGAAGCGGGGCGAAGGGCCTCCGCGAGCGACCGAGCCGAGGTCCGGGGCAGAGCCCCGTCTAATCAGACAACGATGGTGTTTTTCTTGGATGCCACGATCGTGATGGCCGGCGCGATGCTCCTGCTGATCGCACTGACGCCGGTCGTCGACGCGCACCGCCGCGCCGCCCTCCGCCGTCTGGTTCCTGAAGTGTGCCGGATCTTCGAGCAGTACGGGATCGACTACTGGTGCGATTTCGGCACGCTTCTCGGCTTCTACCGCGAGCGCGACATCATCGAGGGCGACAAAGACGCGGACCTGTCGGTTCTCGCTGCTGAAAAACCGAGGATTCTCGCGCTCGCCCCCGTGCTTCGCGCCTGCGGCTACGAATTGACGGATCGCGGCGGCCGGGCGCGGACGTTGATCCGCATCTACGACGCGAAGACGCGCTATTACCTGGACGTGTACACCTACATCGCGGACGGCCCGATGCTGCGCAGCACCTTCGCCTCGCCTCATGAAGACATTCCCGCCCGACTGGTGGCCCGTCGCGTCCCTGCATCATTCCTCGGCGCAACGATTCGCGTCCCCGAGGACGTGGCCGCCGTGCTTCGTCATCGATATGGACCGGGGTTCCAGACGCCACGCCGCGGGGACAAGGGCGTCGCGCGGCCGTACAGCGTGCTCCGGAGCTTGCTCGAGGACCTGCAGGACAACGTGCTCGGCATCGTCTCATGGCTTCGATAGATGCGGTCTGCACCATGCGGTCAACCATGTCATGCCGCTTCAGCGCGCCGGCCTGGCGCACCTCGGCTGGCAGCGGCCGAAGTTCATGTGCCTGAACGACGACTTCGGAGCGCGGCCGCATCCACGGGTGGTCGAGCTCGTAATGTGGACGCTGGAATGCTGGTTCCCGCATCCGTCGCGCCTCGAGCTCCGGCGCGCGGCGGCCCACAGCGCCACCGATCTGCGAAGTGCCGCAACATGATCGTGTTGTTGCGGCTCGCAAGCGTGCCGGTGCCGCGGTTGATCAGGGCCAGGCTGGATCGCTTGAAAAACCGCGCGTCGAAGATCGAAGGAAAGTTCGTGCGGCGTCCGTGCGCGACGAGCTTGCGCGCGCGACACTGGGCGCTGATCCAGACATCGTCCACGAAGAACGCAGCTTCGGGCGCGCCGGTGTAGTCGATGAGGGAGGTCGCATCGAAGAACTCCGGCTTGACCAGGTAGCCGGAGAGCCCCTGTATCACGTCGACCTCCTGAACGCGGCGAACCCGAGTGCACTTGATCGGCGCGGGCGGCCGTCCGAGCAGCGTCGCCAGGAGCGTGGTCGGCCGATCGGTCAGATCGGGCGGCGCGTCCCAGCCGCTGCCGGCTACGGCCGCATCCGGATAGGCGTCGGCGACCGCGATCATCTGTTCGACGAAATGGGGATGGTAGATCCGATCATCGTCGACCACGAGCAGGCGTTGCTCCGGCTCGGCTTCAAGCAGCGCCGGAATGAGCTTCGTGGAAGGGCCGAAGTCCTCGCATCGCACCACCTGCACCGTGTGAAGGCGCTCCAGCCAGGCCGGTATCCGGTAGGGCGCCTGCTCCCGCCGGCTCGTACGCGGGACGTTGACACGAATCACCGCCGGGCTGACCGTCTGGCGCAGCAGGCTCTTGATCGTCAGGTCGATGCGGTCAATCCGGCTTGGCAGCGTCGTGAGGGTCACGATCACATCGGCGCGATTCGGGTTTGCGGCGCTCGCACGGTCCAGCGCCGCGAGATCGCACCGCCGCAGCCAGAGGTCGTACGGAACATCGAGGAGTGGATTCTCGCCGGCAAAGTGTCCGTACACGAAAGCAGTGCCGAGCGCGAGCAGCAGCAGGGCGAAAATCAGCAGCAGAATCACAGTGGCCGATTCTAGCTGGAGTGCGGCCGAGAAATGGCAATGTCACCACAGAGGACACGGAGGACACGGAGCAAGAGGATGGGCCTCGTCGGCATCGAACCTCCACAGTAGCTCTAAAGAAGCGTCTTGACGGAGGGAAACGGAGGCCACCGTAAAACACAGAGAAGCAGAGGAACGGAGACGAACAGAGAATGGCCTCTGCTTCTAACCCTGGGAGCATCCGAGTGAGTACTGCCCTGGAACGCAAAGACCCAGCCTTCGCTCGACGGCGATCAGGCGAGCGGCGGCTTGGCGAGCGCGAAGGCCGCAGAGGAATATTGTCTTCCTTTGCGTTCCCTTGCGGCCTCTGCGTTCACCCTTCGTTTCGCTAGCGCTCAAAGCGAAGCTGGAGCCGAAGCTGGCGGTACTCAGAGTTGTAGAACGAGCCGAAGGACGGAGACGCCAGGTTCGCCTGGACGTCGGTCGGCAGAAACGCATTGAATGCATTGTAGGCGCGGATGCCGATCCAGGGCTTCCATTTGACATTCACGAACCGGTGCTCGAGCCCGAGCTCCGCCTTGGCGCGATTGGGGAGACGCCGGGCGTTGCGCGGCCCGACGAAGTCGAGCGCCGGGTCAACGACGGAGTACGGCGTGCCCGTCCGCCAGTCGAAGACCCCGAGGGCCAGCCAGGTCGGCGTGACGTGGAGATGGCCGCGCGCGAACAGCCGGTTCGGCACATCGATGGCCGCCCGCGCGTACGCGTTCGGGCCGACGATCGGCCACATCATCGTGTCGAAGTAGCTCGCGAACGGGTTCGTGTCGCTTCGCGCCATCGACCGCGTATACGAGACGTGCAGCGCGGCCGTCGTCGACCGTTTGTAGTCGAAGCCGGCGGAGACTTCCCGGTACTCGGAGCGTCCATCGCTTGCCAGGGTCAACATACCGCCCGCTGTGCCCGCCGCGGCATCGACCGTCAGCTCATGCGACCCGCGCCGCTCGAGACTGCTCAGATGAAACGTCCACTGCGGATTCCAGCGGTAGTCGTAGGCCACGTCCCACGTGCGGCTGCGCGCGGTCCGCATGTTGGGCGCCAGCACATGGCCGAACGTCACCGGCAGGCCCGCCGGCGTCGTGCCGTCCACGGCGAACCGCGTCTCCGTCGCCGCCTCGAACTGCTCGAAGGCGCCTGCTACGGAAGGCGTGCGTTCGTAAAACAGCCCGAAGCCGCCGCGCAGCACCTGCGTGCCGTCCTCGTTCAACAGCACCGCCGTCCCGACGCGCGGCGTCAGATTCCAGCGCTCCAGCACGCCGTCCCGATCGAGACGCGATCCAAACTCCATGTACCACCGGGTGGTCGGCTGCAGCCGGTCCTGCGCGAAGAATGCGACATCGGTGCTGCGGACGTTCTGAGCGGATGGCGCACCGAAGTCGAGCCGGCGGACCAGCGTGCCGTCCTGACGGCGAATCAGCACCGGACGGCTGATGCTCCATCCTTCGTAGCCGCTCTCCAGGACGTCCGTGCCAATCTTGAACAGATGCAGTCCGGCTGGCCCGTGCATCGAGCCTGAAAGCGTCTCGATCCACTGGACCGTTGTCGGCGTGCGGCGCTGCTCGTTGTAGAAATTGCCAGCGCGCGAGTCTGGAAACAATTCCATCGCGGCCGGGCCGTGCGGGGCGACCTCGGCGCGGTACCCGCGCATCTGAACGGTCGACTCACCTACCAGCTTGTCGCTCCACAGCGCCCGCTCTGTGACGACGGCGTGGTTGACCCGCTCGTGGAGGTTGACCGTCGAATCGGGTGGGACGAACGTGCCGAGCGCAACCATCGTCGACGCGCTTGGCGACAGGCCGCCCATTCCAACCATCGAGTGCGTGCTCGAAAGGTTGGCATCGATCCGGGTAAAAGAGCTGAACCAATGCGTCGTCTGCAGCTCGTTTTCCGGCCGGCTGGGCACATCGTTGGCGCTATAGCGGTACTGCGCGGCCTGCTCCACGAACAAACGCCGGTTCAGCAGCGGACCTCCGACCTCCAACCGCGGCCCGAAGCTCGCAATCCCCTTTATGGTGTACAGCTCCTGGTGCCGCTTGGTGCGGAACGTCGGATCGAGATTGTTCAGCCGTACCTTCCAGCGGTCGCCCGCGCGCCGGGTCTGGATGACCACGAGCCCCGACGAGAAGCGTCCATACTCGACGGCATACGGGTTCGGCAGCACCGCCACAGAGTCGATCGCATCGTCGGGAAGCGTCAGGTGAACGAGGCCGAGACCGGGATCGGTCAGCGTGCTCGCGCCAAGCTGCATTCCGGCCTGGGTCGCACGTCCGCCCTTGATGGCAACTCCGCCGGGCACCTGAATCACGCTCGCGAGCAGGCGGAGCGCGCCCTGAATCCCGCTGCCGGGCGCCAGTCGTTCGGCGTCGGTGCTGTCGATTTGCTCCGACACCCCAAGCGTCTCGGCGCTGGTCACAATCGAGGAAGGCGCCACGACGTCGACCGTCGCGGTGAGCGTGGCGATGGGCAGGTCGACCGTGGCGGCCGTGGCCGCGCCGGGTGTGACGGCAACAGTCGTGCTTGTCGTCGCAAACCCTTCGAGAGCAGCAACAACGGTATACGTTCCGGGCGGTAGATCGCCGATGCGAAACCGGCCGTCACCGTCGGTGAACAGCGACGTCCGTTCCTGACCGGCCGAATCACGCAGCGAAATCGCGGCGCCGCCGAGACGGATCGTCCCGCCCTGAGTGGAAACGACACCGTCGATGGTGCCGCCGTTCTGAATTTGGGCGGCCGCCGGCCGGGGCAGGGCCACCAGTGCGACGACTGCCGCGAGAACGACAGAGATTACCCGTTGAAAGAGTGCGCAGGTCCGTGTCACGAAAACATTCCGAGGGAGTTATTGATTCTCGCCTGGGGCTCGGGCGCTGTCCAGTATTTCGGCCGAATCACGCTTTGTGTATACGGCCGGCGCAAATTGCCGGCCAGACGTTTTTCACGACACGTTCGAATTGAACTTCGTCGTCGATCTCTCCCCAGGACAGGTCGCTGATGAGGTGGACGGTGATAGGGACGGCTTGCGCAATTGCGGTCAGCGCGCCGGTTTCGTAATCCATTCGAGCATGGCCGTGTGACTTCACGAAGCCGTCGAACACCTGGATCATCGCATGCGCCGCCTGCGATGACAGCCGGGTGATGCCGACGAACTCCCCCGTCACGGCCGGAAGCGCCTGCACGTTCTTGCTCATCCCCTGGAGACGGCCCTCGGGAGCGCACACCCACACTTCGTCGCCGGCCCCCGTTCGCCCCGAAGCCAGCGTTGAATCCGCGTCCCGCGCGGTCAGGATCGCGGTCAGGGCGCGAGGCTCATAGATGAGGTCGCTTTCGAGCACCAGAACGTCGCGAGGCACGACGCACAGTCCAAGAGCGAGCGATGCCATGCTGCCGGTCGAAGCGAAATGCTCGTTCGTCACGAGCCGGATATCCGGCTGACCGCGCGCGAACTCTTCGTATCGATGTGCCGCGTAGCCGGCGACGAGCGTGATTCGGCTGATGCCCCGGGCGCGGAGGAGCCGGACTGAACGGCCGACCAGCGTTTCGCCGCCGATTTCGATGAGTCCTTTCGGGCGATCGTCGATGACGGATCGCAATCGAAGGCCCATGCCCGCGGCAAGAATGATCGCATCGCGAACTGGCATGCCCATCGAGGCGAATGAGCAATTGTTTCACACGCCGTTCAGCCTGCGGTCGCGATCTGACGAAAGCGCGCCGTCAACGCGGGCGGAGGCACCTCGATCCGGCCGATCCCGGGCTGGCTCCCTTTCGCGACTTCGACGAGCAGCATCGCCGGGCCCGGCTCGGTGAAGAACGTCTCCAGGGCGGCGTTCAGGGAGGCCGCGTCGGCGACGCGCAGGGCGCGGCGATACCCGGCGGCGCGCGCGACCTGCTCCAGCGGCACGCGATCGGAAATCGTCCGCTGCCCGCCGGTGGACCCGTGCGCGGCGTTGTCGAAAATCACGTGGAAAAAGTTCGGCAGGGCGGCCGCCGCCACGCTGGCGAGCGCACCCATGTTCATCAGCACGTTGCCATCGCCGTCGAAGACCACCACCGTTCGCGCCGGCTGCACCAGCGCCAGACCAAGGCCGACGGATGCGGCGAGCCCCATGGCTCCGATCAGGTAAAAACGGACCGGCGAGTCGGCGAACGCGTACAGCTCGCGCCCGATCATGCCGTTGCACGCGACGGTCAGCCAGTCCGGCCGGAGCGCACCCGCCACTCGGGCGACAGCATCCGCGCGGGTCATGCCTGCAGCATGCCCTTCGGGACGACGATTGCCACCGGCCTGCGCGTCCGGTGCATCGTACGCGTGGCGGAATCGACGTCGTCCTCGAGTCTCGCGGGGTCGAACAGGGTGTACGGCAGCCGCAGCAGCGCAAGAAATTCTTCCAGGACAGCGCCCATGATCCGGTGCTCGGGCGCGTCCTGCCCCGCCTGTCCTCGCCAGCTGACGACGAGCAGGACGGGGATGTCGTAGATCTGATGGAGCGACATCAGCGCATTGACGCTGACGCCGAGCCCGCTGTTCTGCATGAATACGACCGGCTGCCGTCCGCCGAGATACGCCCCCGCCGCCAGGCCGAGCGCCGCATCCTCGCGGACGGCACTGATGTAGCCATAGCGTGGCTCGGCATCGAGAATCTGCGTGACACCTTCGAACAGCGAGCACGGCACGCCGGTGAAGAAGTTGTAGCCGTGCTGCTCGAGCAGGTCGAGAAATCGCTGTGGGCGATCGTTGGCCATTGAAACCCGCTTGTGTTGCGGACCTTCAGGTCCGCGGCGACGCGGCAGGCCTGCCGCCTTCGCACCTCCGGGCGCGCGGTTCGAGCGAGCGGAGGCGGGAAGGCCTGCCCCACAAGAATTGAGCGTTATCCAACCTCCGTCCACGCACGCCGGTAGTCGTCGAACGTATCCACTTCCAGCCACCCTTGATAGACGCCAACCGATGCGATCGCGTGGCCGCGCCGGATCACCTCGTGCAACAGATCCGTGAGCTTCGCGGTCCGAAGCGAGGGGGACTCGTGCACGCGGTGCTCGCCGTCCCGGTTCCGCAACTCGCGGTACACCTCGCCCAGAATCTGGCATCCGCGCGCGGAGAGCTTGGACATGCCGATGAATTCGGCCGTTGCCTGCACCGGATCGATCGTCTGGCCGATCGCCGTCACCCGAACCGGCTGCGCGTCGGCGAGGAAACGATGATGGCGCCGGGGGGCCGGCGATTCGATCACCAGGTCGCACCCTGAGGCCTCTCTGCCGACCCGCGTGTCCGGCCAGGAGCGATCGCAGACCAGCGTGATGTCGCCCGCGCTCTGCAACAGGCGTTCGAGGATGTTGCGATCGAACAGGATGTCGCCGTACATCACGACGACCGGTCCCGCCAGCTCGGCGCCGGCGCGCAGCAGACTCTCGAGCTCGCCGCTTTCTTCGAACGCGTCGTTGTCGTAGTAGCGGACGTTCGGCAGCGTCATCTGCTCTTTCTTGTAACCGCGGACGACGGCAATCTGCCGCACGCCGCACTGGCGCAGCGCCTCGACTTGCCGTTCCAGAATCGGCTTACCTCGCACGTCGAGCATTGCCTTCGGCCGATCGGAGATGAGCGGCATCAACCGTTCGTCGAAGCCGGCCGCCAGGATGACCGCTCGAACCGCTTCGCCGTCCGGCGGCAGATACCGGTGCTCGTCGGCCTTCAGCTGATTGAGATTCACCAGCCGGTACACCTCGTTGAGCGGAGCGATACGAACGTCCACGGCCGCTCCGCATCCGGTCTGCCGCAGGGACGCCAGAACCTCGCGAACCGCGACGATCGACGCCCGCAGGCCCTGATTGGCAAAAATCACCATCTTGAACCCGAGGCGCGCGAGCTCGTCCACGGTGGCGGCGTTGAACGTGGTCGGCACGCAGACGAGCGGGGTCAGACGGTCCCAGCGCTCGGCAAAACGCGCGATGTCGTCCACGCCCGACTGATTCGAATGAACCAGGATCGCGTCCGCGCCGGCGTCGGCATAGGCGCGGCCGCGCTCGAGCGCGCTTTCGAGCCCCCAGCCGGCGATCAGCGCTTCGGTCCGGGCGATGACGGTGAAATCGCTCGATCCGGCGTCGACCGCGGCGCGGATCTTCAGCGTGTGCTCGTCGAGGTCTGCCAGGCGGCGCTTGACGCCGGGATAGAAGCTGCAGCGCTTCGGAAACGCGTTGTCTTCGAGGCACACGCCGGCGATGCCTGCGGCTTCGAAGGCGCGCACGGTGCGGATCACGTTGATCGCGTTGCCAAAGCCGGTGTCGCAGTCGGCGATCACGGGAATCGTGACCGCATCGTTCATCATCTGTGCCGTGGCCAGCATCTCGGTCATCGTGACGATCCCGGCGTCGGGCACGCCGCGGCTCGCGCTGATTTCGAACCCGCTCGCCCACACGCCGCCGAAGCCGGCTTCCTCGACGAGGCGCGCGGTGAGACCGTCGTGAGCGCCGGCGATTACAATCGGCGAGGACGAAGCGAGGAGGGCGCGCAGCGCGGCGGTTTTCGCAAAGGGCGAGCGAGACAGATCAGCCATTCGGGGGCGAACGATACCATACCCTCGATGGGGACGCCGCTGCCCTGGAACGCAAAGGCCGCGAAGGCCGCAGAGGAACCCTGTTCTTCTTGGCCTGTGTCAGCCAAGCGTCGCGAAGATCGCCAGCGCCAGAAGCATGCCGGCGATCACGTCGATCGCGTAGTGAAAGCGTCCGACGACGGCGGCAAGACAGATCGTGAGCGCGAGGATCAGCAGGGCGGCGCCCGCTGCGGGCAGCACGCGGATCACGCCCAGCGCCACCGCCACGGATCCGGCTGCATGGCCGCTCGGAAACGTGTTCGCGCGAATCGTGAAGCGTTCAACGAACCTTGAGGCGGCACGATGGATCGCGCGATCGGGCAGCGCGACGCGCTGTTCCAGCAGCCAGGGCGGGCGCGCGTAGACGAACGCCAGCGAGATGAACGACGCGAATTCCGCGGTGACGACCAGCGTCCAGTAGCGTTCGACGATCGGCGTCGGCACCGCTGCCGCCACCAGCACCCCCAGGCCGGCAGGCAGAAGCAGAAAGCATCCGATGTAGACAGTTTCGAGGATGGCCAGCGGTGCACGCGGCCAGCCGGCGAATCGCACGGCGGGATCGCCGACCAACTGTCGATCCCACGACAGCAGCCAGCGCTCGAAACGCGGCGATGGCGCGACCGCGAACAGGCCGGAGACGTAATAGCCGACGAGAATCACGGCGAACGGCGCCAGGGGCCGGATGCCCGCCGCGTCCACGCGCGACAGCCACGTCATCGCCGCGCACATGGAGCAGGCGACGGCGGCAATCGACATCCGGCGACCGGCAGGGAGCGGTCGCACCAGTGCTGACACGGCAATCGCCGCGAAATAGACGAACGACACAAGTTCGTATCGAATCATGAGGTCTCGTCATACGATAGTCGCCCAGCATGCCTGGCGCGATCACGGTGCGGGCCGTCAGCGGCCGTCGCGACTTCCGGCGCTTCATCGACTACGCGTACGAGCGCAATGCCTCCGATCCGCACTGGATTGCGCCTCTCCGGATGTCCGAACACGACCGCCTGACGCCGAAAAGCAACCCGTTCTTCGCGCACGCCGAGGTCCAGCTGTTTCTCGCCTGGCGCGACCGGATCGTGGCCGGACGCATCGCCGCCATCGACGACCGGCTGCACAACCAGGTGCACGGCGACAACACCGCGATGTTCGGGTTCTTCGAGGCCGGCGATCGCCAGGTCGCCGGCGCGCTGCTCGGCGCCGTCGAATCGTGGGCGAAACAGCACGGACGCCTGTCGGTCCGCGGCCCGCTGAATCCGTCCATGAACGAAAGCGCGGGCCTCCTCGTCGAGGGGTACGAGACCGATCCGATGCTCCTGATGCCGCACAATCCGCCCGAGTACCCCGAGTTCGTCGAAGCCGCGGGCTATCACAAGGTGAAGGACCTGTTCGCCTGGTTATACGATCTCGACCGCGGTGAGCCGCCGGTGGTCGTCCGGCTGGCCGAGCGCGTCCGACGGCACGCTCGAGTCGTCGTGCGGCCGCTCGACATCCGCGAATTTGCGCGCGAAGCCGAACGGATGCGCGAGATCTACTGCGGCGCCTGGACCGACAACTGGGGCTTCGTGCCGCCCACCCGCGACGAGTTCCGGCGGATCGCGAACGAGATGAAGCCGATTTTCGATCCCCGCTGCGCCGTCTGTGCCGAAGTCGACGGCCGCCCCGTCGCCTGCGCGATCGCCGTCCCGGACATCAACCAGGCGCTCAAAGGCACGAACGGACGGCTCGTTCCCCGCGTGCTCATGCGCCTCCTGCTGCGCCGGCGGTACATCGACCAGATCCGGCTGCTGCTGCTGGGCGTGCTGCCGGAGTACCGGATGCACGGCCTGTATCCGCTGCTCGTGTCGGAGCTCCGCCGCCAGGTGGGAGCCGGAATCTACCGGCGCGCCGAGTTCTCATGGGTGCTCGAGGACAATCGCGACATCAATCAGCCCGCCGAACAGGCCGGCGCTCGTCTATACAAGCGATATCGCATCTATCAGAAAGCGTTGGCGTGACGTGTCTCGCTCGGTGGCGGTCACGGGCGCGACCGGATTCATCGGCCGGCACGTCGTCACCCGTCTCGCCGGAGACGGCATTGACGTGCGCGCCGTTGTCCGTAGACGCCAGCCTGCTCCGGGTCATGACTTCCCTTCCGGTGTCGACATTGTCGCGGCCGCGCTCGAGACAAATGCCCTCACCGACGCGTTCCGCGGAATCGACGCCGTCGTCCATCTCGCCGGTGTCGTTTCGGCCGTACGCGAGGACGAATACACGACCGTGAACGTTGAAGGAACGCGAGCAGTGGCCACAGCCGCGCGTGCTGTTCGGGCTCGGCTCGTGCACGTCTCGAGCCTGGCCGCGGCTGGCCCCGCGCCGGCCGCAAGGCCGCGATCTGAAGACGATCCGCCCGCACCGATTACGCCGTACGGCCTCAGCAAGCTGGAATCGGAGCGCGCAGTCACGGGAACCGAGGGATTGAAATGGATCGTCCTCCGCCCCGGCGTGGTCTACGGCCCTGGCGATCGCGCGCTCCTGCCGCTGTTCCGGTTCGCGAAGTCCGGCGTGCTGCCGCTCGTCGGGCGTCGCGACGCCGCATACACGTTTATCCATGTAGATGATCTGACTCGGACGATTGCGGCGGCGATTGCCGCCGATCTCGATCAGGAAACGATTTTCGTCGGGAGCGAGGTCCCCGTCACCGCGTTGGAGCTGCTCGAGAGGGTGCGTGCTGCAACCGGTACTCGCGCGATCATTCTTCCGCTCCCGCGGCCGGTGACCCGTCTTGCCGCGTGGGCCGGCGACTTCGCCGGTGCCCTTCGCGGGCGTCCGCTGGTGCTGAACAGCCGGCGTTATCGCGAGCTGTACGCCGAAGGCTTCACCTGCCGCGTCGACCGCCTACGGGAGCGCCTCGGCGTCGTCGCGAAAATTGCCCTGAGCGAAGGTCTGGCTCAGACGGCGGCATGGTACGAGCAACAGGGAAAGTTATGACCCATGGGGCGGTCCGGCTGAAACCGGACACGACCGGAACCTCTTGGCGGTGTCCGCTTTCAGGCGGACGATCCAGTCCGGCTGAAGCCGGACACAAGCGGCGTCACCGCTCCGGCAAAGATCTCCAGCGCGCGTCCGAGGTGCTCTTCGGTGTGCGCGGCCGAGCAGCTCGCACGAAGAACGCACTGATCCTCCGGACATCCCGGTGGCACGATGAGGTTGACGTACAGCCCCGCCGACAGCAGCGCCCGCCATAACGCGATCGTGCGCGGTTCGTCACCGGTCAGAATCGGCACAATCGGCGACTCCGTCTCGCCGACGACGTAGCCGATGTCCTGGAGCCCCGTCCGCAATCGCCGGATGTTCGACCATAGCTGCGCGCGCAGCGCCGGCTCCCGGCGGACCACTCGGACCGCCGCTCGGACACCCGCGATGTTCGAGGGGGATCCGGACGCCGTGAACACGTACGCCCGCGCCTGAAAATGCAGCGCGCGCAGCTCCGGATGGTCCGACACGCAGACGCCGCCGATTCCAGCCAGGGATTTCGAGAACGTACCGACGACGAAATCGATTTGATTCAGGACGCCCTGCGCTTCGGCGCAGCCCAGCCCTGTCGGTCCATACGTGCCGAGCGAATGCGCTTCGTCCACCACCAGGTACGCCCCGTGCGCCCGGCACACCTCGACGATGTCACGCAACGGCGCCACGTCGCCGCGAATCGAATACAAGCCCTCGACCACCACCAGGCGATTGCGCAGGCCGCCGGGAAGCCGTTCGAGCTTCCGGCGCAGACTGTCAGGAGCGTTGTGCCGGAAGGCAATCACGCGCGAGGCCGTCTGGCGCGTCGCGTCGTAGATGCTGGCATGGCTGTCGCTGTCAATCAGGATCACGTCATCCGGACCGCATAGCGCGCCGATCAGCGACAGGTTAGCCTGATACCCGGTGCTGAAAATGATGGCGTGGCGCTTGCCGAACCAGTCCGCGAAGTCGCGCTCGAGATCCTCGTGCAACGACAGCGTGCCGTTGGCCGTCCGCGAGCCCGTCGTCCCGGTGCCGTACTCGGCCAGGGCCCGCGCTGCGGCCGCCAACACTTCCGGATGGAGCGTGAGGCCGAGATAGTTATTCGACCCGAACATCAGGGTGGGACGGCCGTCGATCGAGACCTCACAGGGGCCGATCACGCGATCGATGACGGTCTCGCCGGGAAGGGCGCCGCCGTTCGCAAACATCGCGCGGCGCGTTTCGACCGCCCGCAGCTTCTCGAGAAGATCCATCCGTTTTCAGCTCGGCCCAGATCCGCTGCGCTCGATGGCTCGAGGCGGCGCTACAGGGCCGTCAGCTCCGCGCATGAGACCAGTGCCTTCGTGGCGGCGCGCTGCAGTTTTCCGCTCGTGGTCCGTCCGATCGTCCCCGGCGGAACGAACGCGACGTGGTCGACGACCAATCCGAAGCGATCGGCAATCCGCCGGCGGATCAAGTCTGCCAGCGTATCGGCCGGAGTGGTCGCGCGCGATTCGAGCACGATCACGACGCGATCGGCGCGCCCGGCCTCGCTCAGACCGAAGGCGACGACGTGTCCGCGCCGCACGCCCGGAAGACCGTCAACAGCCCACTCGAGGTCCTGCGGATGATACTTGCGGCCATGGACGATGATGACGTCCTTGGCGCGCCCGCACACGAACAGCTCGCCGTTCGCGAGATACCCGAGGTCGCCCGTGTGCAGCCACCCGCCGCGAATCGTCTGCGCGGTGAGCGCACCCCGCTTATAGTAGCCCAGCATCACGGACGGCCCCGCAAGGACGATCTCGCCGACGTGCCGTTCCGGCAGCGGACGTCCCTCAACGTCGACGATCTGCAGTTGATGACCGGCAAGCGGCCGGCCGCAACTCACGAGGTCGACTGCAGGTACATCCTCCTCCTTCGTCAGGGCGACCGCACCGCCCTCAGCGACCGTCTCTGCCGACACCCGTTCCACAACGAGCGGCCGTTCACGCGGCGCGAGCGTTGCCGCGACGACGTGCTCGGCGAGCCCGTAGCTTGGCAGCAGGCTGCTGCTCCGGAACCCAGTCGGTGCCAGCCGGCGGGCAAAGCCGGTAAGTGTCTGTGCGTGAACGGGTTCGGCGCCGCAGCCGGCCACGCGCCAGCAGGAGAGATCCAGGCCGGCGAGATCGGCGTCTTTCAACCGGCGTAGACAGAGGTCGTATCCGAACGTCGGAGCGAAGCTGATTGTTCCGCGGTGGCGAGAGATGACGCGCAGCCAGTCGACGGGCCGCTTGACGAACGCCTGCGGCGACATGATTACCACCGGCCGGCACGCATGGAGCGCGCCGAAAGTCATGCCGACGAGCCCCATGTCGTGATACAGCGGCAGCCACGTCACGGCGACATCGCCAGGCCCCGTGTCCAGACCCTGCCGACCGTTCACCGATGCGACGTTGGCCGCAAGATTCCTGTGGGTCAGGGCGACACCTTTCGGCGACGACGTTGAACCTGAGGTGAACTGAACAAACGCCAGATCATCGAGCGACGGCGGCCGCACGTCGCGTTCGGCAAGCGGCGGCGCATTCAGATCGCGGTGCACGAAAACCCGCTGCAACTCAGGACACCGATCGCGAAGGCCTGAGAACCCTGACGCGAGCGCCGCGGTGGTGATGACGCCGCGCGCGCCTGAGACACGCAGCGTCCGGGCGCTGGCGTCGAAATACCGGTCCGTGTCGATGCCCGGGGCCGGAGGATACACGCAGGCCGGCACCAAACCGGCGACGGACGCGCCGAAAAGGGCGGTCAGCAATTGTTCCGCCTCCGGCAGGACGAGCGCGATGAGATCGCCGCGGCTGAATCCCGACTCGAGCAACGCGCCGGCAATGCAGTGTGCAGCCCGCCGCACCTCGGCGTACGTGCGGCGCGTTTCATCGGCCGCCAGAAACGCGATGCCGGCGTCGGTGAGCGCGGCATCGTCGAGCATCTGCGGAAGCGTGCGCAAGCGGTCCATCAGGTGCCGGACCGCGATTCGATCAAGGCCGCGACCTGCGACACGACGTGCGCGACGGTGCGGGTGGCCGGCACGTCATTGAGCGGAATCGAGATGTCGAAACGATCTTCCAGCTCGGCGATGACCTCGAGTACCTGGAGCGAGTCGAAGCCGAGATCCGCGACGAGATCGCTCGTGAGTGTCGGCTCGATCGGCCGCCGGCTGACGCTCTTGAGCACCTCGATTACGCCTTCTTCGATTCGGGTGGAAGCCGGGTGGCTCATCGATGAATTGCGTAAGAATAGCATCAGCTGGGTTCTTGTAGCGCAGCCCTTCCGTCTTCGCGCCCGGAGCGCTGCGCGAAGGCGGATCTGCGCGAAGCCGGAAGCGAAGCGAAGGCGGGAAGGTCCGCGCGGCACTCGTTTGCCAGGAATCTCAGGAATCTAATGTGGCGACCGCACGAAACCGAAACGAAAGAAGACCGGATCCGGGCGTCACAGCGAAATTCAGTGCGCGTCCCACATTTTACGGAATTCTGATGCCTCGACATTCCGAACCGAACGGGCTGCCAGATCGGCCGACCGCAGGACTCATCGTCGCCGTCGCGCTGTTTTCTTCTCTGATCGCCTCGGTGGCGGCGCAGAGCGATCCGCGCACGGCCCTGCTCGAGCGCGCAGGCTGGGACGCTGTGACGGCAGGTCAGGCGCATGCCGCCGCGGAAGCGTTCGGCGAAGCGCTCGCAGCCGATCCGAAGAACGCGCGGCTGCACCTCGGCGCAGGCATCGCGGCCGCACTCGAGCGACGCGATGCGGACGCCCGGGACGCGTTCGAGCGCGCCCTCGCGCTCGATCCGAAGCTCGTTCGGGTCCGCGCGCCTCTCGGTCAGGTGCTCTATCGAATGGGCGATCTCGGCCGCGCGATTCAAACGTACGAAATCCTGATTGCCGATGCCCCCGACGACCGGGACGCGCAGGCGACGCTGGAGCGATGGCGCCGCGAGCTCGAGCTGCATGACCGCATGCGCCAGGCGGTCGGATCGCACTTCACGGTGTCGTTCGAAGGTCCGGCGGAGGCGTCGCTCGCCGCCAAGGCGCTCGAGTGTCTCGATGCCGCGTATTGGCGAATCGGCCAGCTGCTCGGCACCTATCCAAGCGATCCGATTTCGGTCGTCCTGTACACGACCGAGCAGTTTCGCGACATCACACGCTCGCCCGCCTGGGCGGCCGGCGCCTACGACGGCATCATCCGCGTGCCGATGCGCGGTGCCCTCGACAACGAGCAGGAGCTCAACCGCGTGCTGGCGCACGAGTACGCCCATGCACTGATCCGCACACTGGCGACGCGCGGCGTTCCAGCCTGGCTCAACGAGGGCTTCGCGACCTCGCTCGAATCCGGCGATCTGGAATGGGCGCAGAAGGCCGTCGGCCGGGCGGGCGGCGGTGTATCTCTCCTCAGGCTCCAGTCGGGCTTTGGCCGATTCACAGGGGCGCAGGCGCACCTTGCTTACGCCACCAGCGCGCTGGCAGTCCGCCGGCTGCTGGAAGAAGAAGGCGGCTTCGCCATCGCCAACTTGTTCCGCGATCTCGGCAGCGGCATCGATTTCGAATCGGCATTCGCCCACCGGATGCAGCGCAGCTTTGCCGATTTCAAGGCAAATCCGTTCTGACCCATCCGGGTCGGTTCCGCCGGACACTATCGTTGACAAATCAAGTAACGCTCTTCGCAAAGCCGAACAGCTCTTCCGATCCGTCAAAACGATGACGAGATCGCCTCGTGCGTAAACCGCTCATCGCGTTTCGGCGGAATTCCTGCCGTATCTCTTCGACCGCTTCCGCCAGGAACGTGGCGGGACGAAGCGTCGGCACGGCGGCCTCGGGCTCTCGATCGTGCGCCACCTCGTCGAACTGCATGGCGGCTCGGTCACGGCGCGCAGCGGCGGCAACGGGCAGGGCGCGACGTTCCGCGTCGAACTGCCCCTGCGTGCGCAGCCTGCAGTGGACGCTCATTTCTCGAGAACAACGACTGAGGACGCCGAGGTTCAATCCTGACAGCGACAGAGCGGGTCGACGCGGAACGAGAGACAGAGTTCTGCTTTCGAGCGGCATAACGAGCTAGCCTGACACGGGCAAGGCGCGCACCGCGCGTCCATCGTAGCTTTAGCGGAGGCGGAAGCGGGGCTTGCGAGGTCCCCGCGAGCGACGGCGTTGGGGGTCTGGCGGGGCGAAGCCTCCCGGTCTGATTTGCCGCTCCGGCAGTGTACACTGCCGTCAATGGCCACCCCGGCAGTGCGGCCGGTCGTCGCCGCAATCGGCGAACTGAAACACGTGCTGGGCGATCGCGCGTCGGATGCCTCCGCCGTCCGCGAACACCACAGCCGCGGGGAGTCCTACCACCCGCCGGCCGCGCCCGACGTTGTCTGTTTTCCCCGCACGACCGGGGAAGTGGCCGCCATTGCAGCGATCAGCGCGCGATTCGGCGTCCCGATCGTGCCGTTCGGCGCCGGCACGTCGCTCGAAGGACATGTTCAGGCCATCGCCGGCGGCATCACGATCGATCTACGCGGGATGAACCGGGTGGTGCGCGTCAGCGTCGAGGACCTCGACGCCACCGTCGAAGCCGGTGTGACGCGGCTGCAGCTGAACAAGGCGCTGCGCAACACCGGGCTGACGTTTCCGCTGGATCCCGGCGCGGACGCCACGCTCGGCGGCATGGCCGCCACGCGCGCGTCCGGCACGACGGCCGTCCGCTATGGGACGATGCGCGAAAACGTGCTCGGGCTGACGGTGGTGCTCGCCGACGGCGGAGTGATTCACACCGGTACGCGCGCGCGCAAATCGTCGGCCGGCTACGACCTCACGCGGCTGTTCGTCGGATCGGAAGGAACGCTCGGGATCATGACCGAAGTGACCGTGCGCCTCCACCCGATCCCCGAGGCAATATCCGCCGCCGTCTGCTCATTCGCTACGATCCAGGGCGCGTCCGAGACCGTGATCGCCACGATTCAGCTGGGGATTCCTGTCGCGCGCATCGAGTTGCTCGACGACAGCCAGATGGAGGCGGTCAACCGGTACTCGCAGACCCGCTACGCCGCCGCGCCGACGCTGTTCTTCGAGTTTCACAGCGACAGCGAGCGGCACGTGAGCGATCAGGTGCAGGCCGTCCAGGCGCTGGCGCTTGAACGGGGCGGGCGCGGCTTCGAATGGGCGAGCCGCCTGGAGGATCGCGAGCGGCTGTGGCAGGCGCGCCACACGGCGTATTATGCGGCGCTGGCGCTGCGGCCCGGTGCCCGTGGCTGGACCACTGACGTCTGCGTCCCGATTTCCCGCCTGGCCGAGTGCATCCTCGAGACGCGAAAAGACAATGAAGGCGCGCCGTTTCCCATCTGTCTCGTCGGGCACGCCGGCGATGGAAATTTCCATCTGATCTACGTGCTCGATCCCGACAGCCCGGCGGAGCTCGAGCACGCGCGCGCGCTGAACGAACGGATGATCGTCCGTGCGCTCGCGATGGGCGGCACGTGCAGCGGCGAGCACGGTGTCGGCATGGGAAAGATGAAATACCTGGAAGCCGAGCACGGCTCAGCGCTCGAGACGATGCGCGCGATCAAGCGCGCGCTGGACCCCGACAACCGGATGAATCCGGGAAAGATGGTGTTGCCATGAGACTGCATCGCCGCGCACGGCTCGCGGTAATCCTCCTGCTGCTCGCGGGCGCATCCGCCCGCGGATCCGAGTTGAGCGATGACCTCAAGGGGCGCCGCGCGCGTCTGATGGAGCGCCTCGGTCCCGACTCGATGCTGGTGCTGTGGAGTGCGCCGGAGGCCCGCTATTCGCTCGATATCGATTACGAGTACCGCCAGGACAGCAACCTGTATTACCTGACCGGGATCACGCAATCCGAGACGATGCTGGTGCTGATGCCGGGAAACGTAAACCGCCGGGAGATTCTGTTCGTCAAGGACCGCAACGCGGTGCGCGAGCACTGGACCGGACACCGCCTCACCAACGAAGAAGCGACGGCGCGCTCGGGCATCGACACGGTGCTCGCGGTAAGCCAGTTCGAGCCGTTTATCGCTGCGGTCCTCGACCGGCGCGAATTCGATCCGATTGACGCGAAGGAGGCCGGCCGCTTCTTCGATGCGCTCGCCGCCGGCCGGGCGCGCGTCGCCGTCCCGCTGGAGCGAGGCCGCGGCGTCAACGATGCGCTGTCGGCGCCGCTCGAGTTCGCGCGCCGGATCCGCGATCGCTTCGTCGGGTTCCAGATCACCGACGCGACGCCCTCGATCGTCGATCTGCGGATGATCAAGACGGCGGTCGAGCGCAAGCTGTTGATCAGGAGCCTCGAGATCTCCAGCGAAGCGCAGATGGCCGGCATGCGCGTGGCGCGGCCCGGCGCCTACGAGAACGAGGTCAAGGCCGCCATCGAGGCGGTGCATCGCGCGCGGGGCGCCGCCTCGTGGAGTTATCCCTCCATTGTCGGCAGCGGCCCCAATGCTACGGTTCTCCACTACCCGGGCGGCGATCGGCAGATGCAGGCCGGCGACCTGCTGCTCGTGGACGCCGCGTGCAATTATGAGTACGCCTCGGGAGACATCACACGGACCTACCCGGTGGACGGCACCTTCACACGGCTGCAGAAGGACCTGTATCAAATCGTCCTTCAGGCCCAGGATGAAGCCATGAAGGTCGCCCGGCCCGGCGCGTCGACGGTGGACATCCATAAAAAGACCGTCGAGGTGGTCAAGGCCGGCCTGCTCAAGCTGGGGCTCATCACAAACGTCGACAGCGATCAGTACCGCATGTGGTACACGCACAACGCCTCCCACTACATCGGCATCGATGTGCACGACGTCGGCGACCGCAACCGGCCGCTCGAGCCGGGTATGGCGTTCGTGATCGAGCCGGGCCTCTACATCCGTCCGGCCGCGCTCGACGCGCTGCCGCGCACTGCTGAAAATGACGCCTTGATCGAGAAGGTTCGACCGGCGGTGACGAAATATGCAGACCTCGGCGTCCGCGTGGAGGATTCGTTTCTCCTCGAGGAAACCGGGCTCCGGCGTCTATCGGCGGCGGTTCCGCGGACGATAGAAGAGATCGAGGCGTTTCTGCGAAATCGTCCTTCGAGCACAAGCGCCCAGAGGTAACCCATGTCCTTCGGAGCCGCCGCCAATCGTGTCAGCATCCGGCCGCGCCGGCCGTTTCGGCTCATTCATCCCGCCTGTGCGGTGCTCGCGATCGGCATCGCCCTGCTCGCGCCGCTCCAGGCCGCTCCGGCACGGAATTTCATCTGGAAGGCGACGGGCAAGCAAGGCAGCCTGTATCTGGTCGGATCCGTACACCTCCTGACGAAAGACTTCTATCCGTTGAGCCCGGCGCTGGAGGCCGCTTACAAGGCATCCGATCTGCTCGTCGAAGAGGTGAACATCGGCGACATGGAGGATCCGGGAGCGCAGTTCCAGATGCTCTCGCGCGGCATGCTCCCCAGCGAGCAGTCACTCGACAAGCTGGTGTCGCCGGCAACGTTCGCGGCGGTCCAGAAACGCTTCGGGGACATCGGCCTGCCCATCGAGCCAATCAAACGGTTCAAGCCGTGGCTGGCCGCGCTGACCCTGATGGCGATGGAATGGCAGAAAGCCGGCTTCGACGCGAGCCTCGGCCTCGACAAGCACTTCTACGATCGCGCCAAGGCCGACGGCAAGAGCATCGAAGGCCTCGAGACCGTGGAGTATCAGGTGTCGCGGTTCGACGAGATGTCTGCCGATCTGCAGGATCGGCTGCTCGCCGAGACATTGAAGGGGCTCGATACCGAGCAGGCGAACATGACGAAGCTGATCGAATCGTGGCGCGCCGGCGACGCGCCGGCGGTCGAGCGCATCGTGCTGAAAGACCTCAAGCAGGAACCGCAGCTGTACCAGCGGCTGCTGGTCGAGCGCAACAAGAACTGGCTGCCGAAGCTCGAGGCCCTGTTCGCCCGCAGTGGCCGCGCCTTCGTCGTCGTCGGTGCGGCGCATCTCGTTGGGCCGGACGGCTTGATTTCAATGTTGACGGGTAAGGGCTACACCGTCGAACAACAGTAATTCGGCGAGGCGCGGGGCGCTTGGCCTCATTGCTGAGTCGCTTGTCATACTCGGCGAGCGTCCCGGCGGCTGCGCGCCCACGCTCGACCGCAGTCGGCCTGAACTCCGACTGAACTCCGATCGCAGTCCGATCGCAGTCGGACTCCAGTCCGATCGCAATCCGACTCAACTCCGACCACGTTCCGACCAAAGCCCGACCGCAGTCCGACCGAACTCCGCCCGACCGCAGTCCTCACTGCCCGGCGCGGGGAGGAAAGTGCTTCTCGTACCACTGTATCGATCGATCGATGCTGTCGACGATGTGCTTCGATTCGCGGATGCCGTGCCCTTCGCGCGGGTAACGCACCATCACTGTTTCCGTCCCGACGTCTTTCAGCGCGATGTAGAACTGCTCGGCCTCGGCAATCGGCACGTCGTTGTCGTTCTCGCCGTGCATCAGCAGCGTCGGCGTGTGCGCGTTGGCGACATGCCGGAGCGCCGAGCGCTGCAGCAGCGTGTCCATCACGGTCCCCTGGTGCGGGTACACGCCCCACTCCATCGCCTCGTACTGGTTGTAGTAGGTCATGTAGTTGTAGCTGATGATGTTCGTGATGGCCGCCGTCGGAATCGCGGCTTTGAACATGTTCGTCTGCGTGATCAGCCACGCCGACAGCTGACCGCCATAGCTCGTCCCCTCCACGCCGAGCCGCTCGCGATCGATCCAGGGATACCGCCGGATCGCGGCGCTGACGGCGTACAGCACATCCTGGCCCTCGTTGCCGTTCTGATCCGCGAAGACGGCATCGGCGAACCCCTGTCCGTATCCCGTCGAGCCGCGGTAGTTCACCATCAGTGTTGCCCATCCGCGTGCCGCGTACACCTGGTTCTTGAAATTGAACGCCGGCCCCTGCTGCCCATGCGGCCCGCCGTGAATGTTGACAATCAACGGATACCTGGCGGTCGGGCTCATGTCGACCGGCCTGGTCAGAAACGCTTCCACCTCGAATTTGTTGTCGTTCGAGACGAAGGTGAACGGTTCGACCTCCGCCAGCCGCTTCGACCCGAGAACGCCGGCATTGAGATCCGTCAGCCGGCACGGTTCTGAGCCGGGACACGCCGGGCCGCTGCCACCTGCGTAGGGACCAATCCGTGTGTCGGCTCCGATCGTGCCGACGTACAGTTCCGCCAGATCCGCCGCGCCGGTGAATGCGTACGCAATCGTGTTCTTCGCGAGCGAAAACGCCCCGACGGTCCCGCGCCCGTTCACCAGCCGATCGCCCGGGCACGTCTTCGGACCTGCCAGGCAATTCACCGCCATGCGATACAGGGGCACCTGACCACGCTCCTGGACCGTGAGCAGGACCGCGCTGCCGTCCGCCGTCCACTCGGGCACACCCTGGCGGTTGTCAATCGCCGCGCCGATCTCGCGCCGCCCCGTTCCGTCTGCGTTCATCACCCAGACATGCGTGTCCTCCATTGTGGTCTCGCGATCGGTCAGGCCGCGCCTCGTCCCCTGAAAGACGATCGTCCGCCCGTCGGGCGACCAGTGCGGCCTGTACTCGTTGCTCTCGGTCGCGCTCAGCCGACGGACGGACTTGTCGGCCAGCTTCAGCGCATAGATGTCGTAGTTGAAGAACTCGTCGTCGTCCGCGTCCCGGTTGGTGAGAAACAGCAGTTCCTGACCGTCCGGCGACCAGTCAATCGAGTGTTCGTAGAAGGTGCCGTCGGTGAGCTGGTCGATCCGCTGTGACGCCAGGTCGACGACGAACAGATGCAGGCGCCGATTGTCGTTGAAATGCGTCAGCCCTTCGGATGCATCGGGCTTGTAGAGATATCGAGTGATGACCATCGGGTCGCCTTCGGCGGCGGCTGTTTCCGGACCGGGCACCGACGACACGAACGCAATGCGCCGGCTGTCGGGCGACCACGCGACCGTGCGGCCGGTGCCGGGCAGCGGCGCGTTGGTCCCGGTCATCTCGGCAACGACGCGCGCCCCGGTGCCGTCTGGATTCGCGACCAGCAGTCCTGTCCTGCCCGCGGCACGACCGCGATAGGCGATCAACCGGCCATCGGGCGACCACTGCGGATCGCCGGATGGTTCTTTTTCGCCGCCAAAGCGAACGGCTTTTCTGTCGGCCAGCGTCATCACCCAGACCTGGGCGTAGGGCCGGCCGGTGCCGTCGTTGTTTTCGACCGTGTAGGCAACGCGCGTGGCGTCCGGCGAGAGCTGGACAGCCCCGACGGAGCGCAGCTTCAGTAAGTCGCTGCTCTGCAGGCGATCCTGAGGCGCCGCTGACGCACTCACCCCGAACACGATCGCCGCCGCGGCGAACGACGCGCCAATCCTCGTCATGGATTCCTCCGGCCGCGGTATTCTATCCGCGCAGCATCCGTAGTGTCCGGCTTCAGCCGGACCTCTCGGGTCCGCCTGAAGGCGGACGCTACCCGACCGTTCCTCCGAGGTGATCGATGAGACGAGCGTTGATTGTCGCGTTGACATGTCTTGCCAACTCGCTGCTGCTCGCCCAGGGCACGCCAACTGGAAAGCGCTGGCTCTCGCACGTCGAGGCGCTGGCCGCCGACAGCATGGAGGGACGCGACACCGGCAGCCCCGGCCACAAGCGCGCGGCCGAGTACGTCGCGTCGACATTCAAGAGCGCCGGACTCGAACCGGCCGGCACTGACGGCTACATTCAGCCGGTGCGTCTGAAAACCCGCCGCATTCTCGAACCGCAGTCCGGTCTGGCGCTGGTCCGCGACGGAAAGACCGAACCGCTGGTGCTCGGAGACGATGCGAACTTCAACGTGCGCTCTGAGCCGGCCGCCTCGCTCGATGCGCCGCTCGTGTTCGCCGGCTACGGCCTGAACGTCCCGGAACGGGCCATCAACGACTTCGAGGGCCTCGCGATGGAGGGGGCGGTGGTCGTCTATATCGCGGCCACGCCGGCGTCGTTGCCCGGCCCGCTCCAGGCCCACTTTGGATCGGCCGGCGAGCGATGGCGCATGTACAGAGCCGCCGGCGCCGTGGGGACGATCAGCATCGCCAACCCGAAGAGCATGGATGTGCCGTGGGCGCGTTCGACGCTCGCCCGTCTGCACCCGCAGATGTCGCTCGCCGACCCGTCGCTGGAAGAAGCGGCCGGCCAGCAGCTGGCCGTGACGATGAATCCGGCGCACGCGGACAAGTTGTTCAGCGGATCGGGTCATACGTTCGCCGAGCTGCTCGCGCTCGTCGACGCCGGCCGGCCGGTGCCGCATTTTGCGCTGCCAGCGCGAATCAAGGCGACGGCTCGCGTGGAGCGCGGCGAGGTGGAGTCCCAGAACGTCGCGGGCGTGCTGCGCGGCTCGGATCCGCAGCGGCGAAACGAATTCGTCGTTCTCTCCGCCCACCTCGACCACCTCGGACTCGCCGACCCGCCGATCCACGGGGATCGCGTCTACAACGGCGCGATGGACAACGCGTCGGGAGTCGCGGCGCTCCTCGAAATTGCGGCACGGCTGCACGAATCGGGCGCCAGGCCGGCGCGGTCCGTGCTGTTCGTCGCGGTCACCGGCGAGGAGAAAGGCCTGCTCGGATCGCGCTATTTCGCCGCGCATCCAACCATTCCCCGCACCGCCATCGTGGCGAACGTCAACACCGACATGTTTCTGCCGCTTTTCCCGTTGAAGACGCTCATGGTCCTCGGCCTCGACGAGTCCGATCTCGGCCGCGACATTCGCGCGGTTGCCGCAGATCTCGGGCTCGCCGTCCAGGCCGACCCGGAGCCTCAGCGCAACAGGTTCGTCCGGAGCGATCAATACAGCTTCATCCGCGACGGAATTCCGGCGCTGGCCATGAAGGTGGGATACGACGCGAACACGCCCGAAGCCGAAACGGCGCGCAGATGGACCGCCGAACGCTATCACGCCGTCTCAGACGATCTCGCGCAGCCAATTGATCTCTCGGCCGCCGACAGATACGTCGACGTCGTGCGCGCGCTGGCCGTGCGGATTGCGAACCGGACGGACCGGCCGAAGTGGAAGGAATCGAGTTTTTTCAGGCGGTTCGCGAAGCAGGGGACCGAGTGAGCGGGCTTGGAACGCACAGGCCGCGAAGGCCGCAAAGAACCACTGAGTTCCTTTGCGGCCTCAGCGTTCGAGTGTAGGCTTCCCTCGTCCGGAATTGAACCTCCGCGTCCTTCGCGTCCTCCGTGGTGTTCACTTCCTGGTCGCGATCGGCAGATCATCCCGGTTCCCCCACTCTTCCCACGCGCCGTAATAGTTCCGCAGCTTGTCGTACCCGATCAGGTGCAGCGCGAACAGATCAACCGCTGCGCGCATACCGACCTGACAGTACGCGATGACTTCCTGCGACGGCACGATCCCGCGGTCCTCATAGATTTTCTTCAGCTCGTCTGCGGGCTTGAAGGTCTTCGCCTTTGGATCGAGCAGATCTTCCCAGTAGATCGGAATTGATGAAGGAATGAACCCGCCTCGCTTGATGTTGCGCAGCTCCCTGCCCTCAATCTCGGCCGTCGTCCGCGCGTCCAGAATCTTCACGCCAGGCTTGTCGATCGACGCGACGACGTCGCTCGCTGTCGCCACCCACCGCGGCTGCGGCCGTGCCGTGAACCGTCCTGCTGGCGGCGCCGCCGCCTCCGCGCTGACGGGTCGCTGTTCGGCGGTCCATTTGATCCAGCCGCCGTTCATCAGCGCGACGTTCGAATGGCCGAAGTAGTTGAGGATCCACCACAGCCGCGCCGCGTAGATGCCGCCGCGTTCGTCGTACACGACGACGCGCGTCGCATCGGAGATGCCGAGCCGCGCCATCATCGCTTCGAACGCCGCAGGCGCCGGCAGGAAGGTCGGCGGACTCTGAGCGTCGCGGATGGCGCCCGGCGCCAGCGCCACGGCGCCTGGAACGTGCCCTTCGCCATACCCGTTCATCCGCATGTCGACGACGCGGACGTTGTTGTCGCGCCCATGATCCGCGACCCACGCCGTCTCGACGAGCTGGTCGGGATGAGCGTACGCGGCCACGAGCAGAACCATCATGCCTGCGGGCCTCCCGCAGAGCGCGCTGAGGACGCAGAGGTTCAATCCCGAAACCAACAGGACTCTTCCTCGTATCCTCCGTGCTGGAATAGCGTTTCTGAATGGCAGCATACCGGAAAGTTTAGCCGTACAGCGGCGGCGTTTCCATTTAGAGTGGGAACATGGTTGACCGGCCTCGCGGGTCTCTCGGCGGTGTGTCGGTGGTTGTCGCCGGCGCCGGGCTCGCGGGTCTGGCCGCGGCCCGCGATCTGATCGCGCTCGGCGCCGCCGTCACCGTTGTCGAGGCGCGCGACCGTGTCGGTGGGCGCGTGTTCACGGCGCGCGACGGCTTCCGCGAAGGCCAGCACGCCGAAGCCGGCGGCGACATGATCGACGACGATCAGCGCGAGATCTGCGCCCTGGCGCGTGAGCTGGGGCTGAAGCTCACACGCATTCTTCGCGGCGGGTTCGGCTATGTGCGCCGGAACGGCCCCGGCCCTCCGCGCATCGTCCAGCGCCGCGTGACCCACGGATGGGAGCTCCTCGCCCGCCGGCTCCAGCCGGTGATTCGCCCCTACCGGCTGGCTGAGCGCCGGTGGGACTCGCCGATCACCGCGGGCGTTGCGCGTCAATCCGTGGCCCAGTGGCTCGACGCAACGAACGCGGAAGACGATCTGCGCGCCACCGCGATCGGTCTGCGCGGGTTCTTTCTCGCCGATCCCGACGAGCTCTCGCTGCTGGCGCTGGTCGATCAGTTCTCCGCGAACGAGGACATCGGCCTCGGAGCGATGTATCGCATCGAGGGCGGCAACGACCGGCTTGCGACCGCCCTCGCCGCGCCGCTCGGCGGGCGGCTGCGCCTGAAGACCGAAGTCGCGGCCGTCTCGCATCGTGGAAAGGGCGTGCGGGTCAGCGTGAAACACGCGCACGCCCTGTCTCAAATCTCCGGCGATTACCTGGTGATGACGCTGCCGGCATCAGTGGTGCGGCGGATCCCGTTCACCCCATCGCTCCCGGCGCAGCAGCACGACGCGTTCGCGCGCCTCAAGTACGGGCGCGGGACGAAAACGCTGCTGCAGTTCTCACGCCGGTTCTGGCGGATCCCCGGTCGGCCGCGCGCGTTTGGATCGGCGCTGCCGTTCGGGGCGCTGTGGGAAGGAAACGAAGAACAGCGCGGCACCGGCGGCATTCTGGCGCTGCTCGCCGGAGGCGCGGCGAGCGACGAGACCCAGGCGATCGTCGCGGCCGAGGGCGCGGCCGGACTCGTTCGCGCGCTCGAGTGGCTCGGCTCGAAGCGGGCCGACTTGCTCGCCTGGCGGCAGGTGGTCTGGGAAGATGATCCGTTCGCGCGCGGCGGCTACGCCTTCTTCGATCCGGAGTTCGATACCGGGCTGCGGCCATGGCTGGCGCGGCCCTGCAACCGGATTGTCTTCGCCGGCGAGCACACCAGCGTTCAGTGGCAGGGCTACATGAACGGCGCGGTCGAGAGCGGCCGGCGTGCGGCCGCGGAGATTTGCGCGATACACGCCAGCCAAACGATGACCGCAGACGCGAAGTGACGTCTAACGTGGGGCTCCGCCCCACAACTTGGCTCGGTCGCTCGCGGACCCTCCCCCGCTTCCGCCTCCGCTAAAGCTGCGGCGGACGCGCCGTCGCGCCTCCGGCGCGAAGGCGGGCCGCTCCCTCGCAGGCGCGCTACGCGCGTCTAAGGCGCGTGGTTGCACGGGAAAGTTGGCGCGTTCGTCTACGTTTGGGCCGTGCAAGCACGGCTAGCGAAGCTTATCCCCATGCGGCGGCGACGGGACCTGATCGCGTCTGAGCGGCCGCGTCCTCTCCGGACCCGATCGGACGGCGTGCGCGACCATCCTCTCGCGTTCCGGTTCTCCGACCAACGGCTTCTCCGGCGCCGACGGCCGGTTGTCGTTCGCCTTCGGCCTGAAATCGTTGGCGAACGGCCGCGTCCGTTCGTTCAACCTGGCCGTTTCTTCCGGCGGCACCGTCACCCACGTCCCTGTCATGACCCATTCAGGAGTGGTCTGTCCTGCCGCACCGGCGGCCCGCGACGCATTGTCGGGCGGAAACAGCCGCAGCAGCCGCGACTCGTACTGCCGCAGCTCGGACTCGTTCATCTTCTGGAACTCATCGGGGTCGAACGACGGATAGCGGCTGGCGATGTCCCTGCGAATCCGTACTCGCAGCATGCGAGTCCCGGCGTCGAACGTGACGTCGTCGAACGGCAGGAGATAGCGGCGATGAAGGAACAGCCCGCCTGAATCCACCACGGCGTAGCGCGCCGCGCGCGACACCGTATCGATGATCAGCCCGTCGAACGTGCCGAGTTCTTCGTCGTCGTCGCTGAGAACCGGAAGCCGCTCGTGCGCGCCGTGGCCGTTCGCCGCCGCCGCCGCCGGAACAAATCCGAGCCTTCCGGTGGGCTTCGGCGTTTCGGCGAGATCCGCCTCCGTCCGCGCATCGTCGTTGATGTGAGCCTCGGCCATCTCCGACAGCCGCTGGTCGGCGCGCCCCTCTTCCTCCAGCGTCTCCTTCAACAGCCGCGCCTCATCCGGCCGGTTAAGGCGCCGTGCATACGTCCGCGCGCAGCCGTACATCGCGATCTCGTAATGCTCGATCCGCTGTGCCACGCCGATAATGGCCGCGTCCCGGACATCGTCTGTGGCCTCTTCATTGAGCCGGAGATCGGCTTCCTGGACGATCCCGGCGAGACCGGCACAAGGACGCGATCGGCGCCGCTCGCCCCAGTGCGTGAAGATCAAGTCGAGCCGTTCGAGATGCAGCCGTGATTCTGCACAGTGCCTGACGAGAGCTTCACGCAACTCCGGTGCATGAGCGGCTTCGGCCAATCGCGGCAGCGTCCGGATCATCTGTGTTTCAGCATCGTAGAGACACGCGAGCTCGTCGATGTAGAGCTCCTTCAGCGATCCGATGGCCATGCCCGTGGACTCCCGTGTAAAGCGATTCAACGGGCGATTACGCAAGCGTTGTGCCTCGCGTGTCCCGTGCCATTCAATACGCAAACTCAATTACTGTTCAGTTCTTGATCGCCGACAGCAAAGAAGATCGTGCGCGCAGCAACATCGAGTTCAGCGCGAATTTACAAGGGCGGCACCGCTGAAAGCGCGAGTGACGGCAGCGGGCCGGCCGTCCTCGCCGTTGGGTATGCGTGGCGCCAGGCGCCGTGCCGAAGTGACAGCGGGTGTCGAACAGCTGACGCGCGACCTGGATGGGCTGTCGGTACTCAGGCACCTGGGCACATCCCTGGTGCCCCTAGGCGTCGCCCGTAGAGGTGCGGCGAAAAGACGTGTGTTCCGTTTTCAGGCCTCTTCAACAATCGGCGGCGCGTGTCGCTGCCCCGCGCCGAGCCGCAAGCAATCACGGCGGATGGACCGTGCAGACCTGAGAACGTGCATGATGCGACGTCGCTTGCCGCTCAAATCCGGACAGCGCTCCGATGATTGACGCGCGGATTGCAGCCGCCAATCACAAATCACCCTCGGTGCGCGGCCGACAAATGCTCGATAGCGTCCTCGAGCTTCGTCACGAGCGCGTCGAACTGATCGACGACAGCCCGGACCGGCTCCGGGGTGCTGAGATCGACGCCTGCCCGCCGGAGCAGCGGCATCGGGTGGTCGCTGCCGCCCGATTTCAGAAGCGTCAGGTAACGCTCTACCGCAGCCGCGTGTTCTGCTTCATCGGGGCTGCGCAGCTGTTTCATCAAGTGCGCGCTCGAGGCGAAGCACGTCGCGTATTGATAAACGTAGTAAGGCGTGCTGAAGAAATGGGGAATGCGCGCCCAGGTCACGCGCGACAGCTCATCGTAATCGAAGGCATCGCCGTAATAGGTCTTCAACAGATTGTAATGAATGTCGCCGAGCGTGTCGGCCGTGATCGGCCGTCCTTCCTCCATCAGCCGGTGGGACTGCAGCTCGTAATCGGCGAACAACACCTGCGTATAGAACGTACTGACGATACCGTCGATGGCGTGCTGGAGCAGGACGATTCGTTCCCGCTCGTCGGCTGCGCGATCGAGCATATATTCCAGACACAGCGCCTCACTGAGTGTTGACGGCACCTCGGCGACGAAAATCGTATACGCGGAATAGACGAACGGCTGATGCGCATTCGACAGGAGCGTGTGCATCGAGTGGCCCATCTCGTGGGAAAGCGTGAACACGGCATCGAGCGTGTCGTTGTAATTCAGCAGCATGTACGGGTGCACGCCGTACACCGGCGCTGAATAGGCGCCGCTGCGCTTGCCGGGGTTCTCGTAGACATCGATCCACTCGCCCAGCAGCGTGTCGCGCATCTCACGCTGATAGTCCGGGCCGAGCGGCGCTACTGACGCAGTCAGCCATTCCAGCACTTCTTCGTAGGCGTACTTGCGGTCGAAATCAACCAGCGGAATCAGCGTGTCGTAGCTGTGGTACGAGTCCAGCCCGAGGACCCGTTTCCGCAGCCGATGATAGCGGCGGAGCGGCTGGGTTCCGCTCTTCGTCGTCGCGATCAGATTCTCGACCACCGCTGGCGGGATGTTGTTGCCGTGCAGCGCCGCCTCGAGCGTCGAGCGGTAATCCCGGGCCTGGGCGAGGAACCAGTCGCGCTGCAGCACGCCGTTGTACACCGACGCATACGTGTTGGCGTTCTGCTCAAAGAGCTTGTGATATTCGGTGAACGCGGCCGCCCGGTCGGCCTGGTTGCGGTTCGTCGCGAGGATCGCGCGGTACTGGCCGTAGGTCAGCGTCACCTCACCCGTGGACAGCCGGACCGTCGGGTGTCTCATGTCGGCGGTCGAGAGCGCGGAGTAGGCGTCGTTGGGGCTCGACGCGAAGCGGCTCGCAAGCGACAGCAGGCGCTCGCCCTTGTCATCGAGCACGTGCTCCTGCTGGCGATAGAGATCCTCGAGCGCGAACCGGTACACGGCCAGCTCGGCGTTTTCGGTCATCCACTGCTGAACCGTGGGCAGCGGAATCTTGAGCAGCTCCGGATTGAACCACGCACTGGCCTGACTCGCTTTGGCGAACAGGATCTGCACCTCCTGCCGCCGCGCATTAATCTGGTTGTCGCGTTGATCCTCGTCGTACTTCAGGGAGGTGAAGTACCACACCTTGTAGGTGAGCTGGCCGATGTCGTCGGACAGTTTCATCGCAGCGAGCAGGTGCGCCGCGCCCCTGGCAAGGCTTCCCTGCAGCGCGGCGTATGCGGCGATCTTCACGTCAAGGTCGTCGTAGGCGCGCCGCCAGGCGTCCCAGTCCGGGAAGATGTGGGTAAGATTCCATTTGAACCGGTCGGGAATCTCATTCCGATCTCGGAGTTGCGGGGCAGGAGCCGCCTCGGCCGTCGCCAGCAAACGCATCCGCAGATATTAGCGCACTCTCCTGAGGCCCAGAGCCGTGAGCGCGGAGGCGAACGAGGGCCTTATTTTTGCTCGCACGATTCGGCCGTGGAGGATGTCACATGGATCGAGCGAAACCGTGGCTGAGATACGTCGATGCCGAAGAGCTCGCAACCGCGTCGTTGAACTTCGACGATCTCGACGTGGAAAGCTCGTCGGGCGACAAGCTCGGGACCGTGGACGGATTCATCGTCGATCGTGAATCGGGCCGGCCGTATTACGTCTCAGTCGACGCGGGCGGCTGGTTCAAGTCGAAGCTGTTCCTGATGCCTATCGGGCACACGGCGTTCGATCGCACGCGCAAGCGGCTCGTGGCCGATATCGCGCGTGATCGCGTCAACAACTTTCCCGGTTTCGATCGCCGTGAATTCGAAACGCTTTCCGACGATCAGCTTCGCGGCATGGACGAGCAGATTGCGGCCGCCTGCTGCCCGACCGAGGTTGTCGACCGCGGGGCCAGCGGGTCACGCTTTGACCGCTGGGCGCATTACAAGACGCCGACGTGGTGGGAGGCCGACTTCTATCGGCCGGATCGTGTGGAGACGACGGCCAGGTCGATGGCCGGCTCGGCACGGACAGACAGGACCGCCGCGCCCTCACGCGCTCACGAGCGTGCGCGGGAAGCCGTCGTCGCACAGGCGCGCGGGGAAGGCCCGCATCCCGGTGGCCGGGCACAACCAGGCGACGTGATCGGCGTCGAAACCGGCGGCGAGCGCAGCCAGATCGGCGACACCAGCAAGGACGAAGACGAGCGGCGCCGCAGCGCCGAGCGCGGCGGATCGAAGAAGGCCCGCGATCGATCCTGAAACCGCTTACACAACCTCCTGCTCCCAACGCGGATAGTGCGGAAAGGCGGCGCGCAACTCCTCGCGTGTCGCCTCGCGCCAAGTGCCCGGTGGGAGGTCCCGCAGGTCGAGGCCGCCCAATTTCACGCGTCGCAACCGTGTGACCTCGTGGCCGATGGCATGGAACATACGACGGATTTCGCGGTTCCGGCCCTCGCGCAGTTCGACGGTCAGATGCGATTCGCGTTTCGACGACTTCAGGACGATCGAGGGCGCCGGGAGCTCGCGGGCAGCGCCGGGTGTGATCTCGCCGCGAACCGTCACGAGGTAAACCCGAGGAACCGCATTCACCGGATCAGTCACCCAGTTTGCGAGCTGCGTATCGGAGGTCAGCAGCAGCAGTCCCGTCGAGGCGAGATCGAGCCGGCCGACGGCGATGAGATCCCGCCCGGCCTCGCCGAGCACATCGAACACGGTCGGCCGGCCCTGCGGATCGCGCCGCGTCGTCACGACGCCGCGAGGCTTGTGGAACACGATCGCCCGCCAGCGTGCGCGCCGGCGCGCGACGGCATCGACGCTGACCTGCACACGCTCCGGAACCACGGGGTGGCCCGGATCGCGAACAATCCGGCCGTTTACTGAAACCCGGCCGTCACAGATCGCCCTGGTCGCCTCTGAACGTGACAGCACGCCAAGTTTTGATAACGCGCGGTTAAGCGCCACGTGCGCCGGCTTGCGGCCTGACCGAACGGGCGTCTTCACCCCACGCTGCCCTTCCCCCAACCTGCCCCACCTGACCCACCTGCCCTACCTGCCCCACCTGCCCTCCCCGACCGATTCTATGGCATCTTCTCTACATGACTTCCTGCCGATTGACGGCCGTTCTGATCGCCGCGGTCATGTCTTGTGCGTGCTTTCAGATGACAACGGTGATGAAGGTCAAGGGCGATGGCAGCGGCACGATTGAGCACCGCATGCTGTTCACGAAGCAGGCGCTCGCGCAGCTCAAGCAGTTTGCGGCACTCGGCGGAGGCAGCCAGGGTGTGGACCCGACATCGGAGCAGCAGGCGCGGGATATGGCGGCAGCACTCGGGCCGGGCGTCACCTACGTTTCCTCCAGTCCCATCTCGACGCCTGCCGGCGAAGGCCGCGACTCCGTCTACGCGTTCGCCAACGTGAGCCAGCTGCGCGTGGCGGCAACACCACCGCCGCCGGGCGGCGGGTCGATCCAGATCGGCGGCCTGAGCACGACCGGCGATACGATCACGTTCTCGTTCGGTCGCGAGGCGGGCGGCAACGCGTCTCTTCGCATCAACGTCCCGGAAACGTCGCTCCTCGATGCGCTGAGCACGACCGCGGCCGCGCCACAGCAGATGACCATGATCAAATCGCTGCTGGCGGGAGCCCGCGTGCTGCTGGCGGTTGAGCCCGACGGCCCGCTGGTGCGCACCAACAGCGCATTCGTCGACGGACCGCGCGTGACGGTGCTCGAAGTCGATCTCGATGAAGTTCTACGCGACGAGACGGTCGTCGCACGGCTGCAGGCAGCAAAGACGCCCGACGATCTGCGGGCCGCGATCAAGGACGTACCTGGCCTGAAGCTCACGCTCGAGAAAGAAATCACGATCGAGTTCAGCCCTCGGTAATCAGCGGCCTGTTGGATGATGCAGGCTGGCCAACCACGGAGGACGCCGAGGGCGCGGAGGTTCAATCCCCTGGGGGGTCCGCGGGGGCGAAGCCCCCCGGACCTACTTCGAATCGAGCCGCACAATCTCAACCTGTGCGCGGCCGGCGGCAATCCTCAACCGGGCGACGCTCGGCCGAACATCGAACCGGCGCGGGCCGGCGGCGCCGGGGTTGACGCACAGCCTCGGACCGACCTGGTGGACGAGCGCGCGGTGGGTGTGGCCGAACACTACGACGTCGTGCTGGTAACGCGTCATCAGCACTTCAGGATTGGGCCGGCCGACTTCGTGCCCGTGGCTCACGTGAATCGTGAGGCCGTCGAGTGTCAAGACGCGCTCGCGCGCCAGCGCCGGATCGTGCGGATCGTCGACGTTCCCGTAGACCGCCTCCGTCGGTGCAATGTTCGTCAAGGCGTCGAGCACCCTCGCACTGCCTACGTCGCCGGCGTGCAGAATCAATTCGACCCCGGCGAATGCCGTCTCGAGATCGGGCCGGACGAGGCCGTGTGTATCGGAGATGAGTCCGACCACCATTTCTTTCATCTGGGGAAGCTCCGCCACGGAGGACGCGGAGGACACGAAGCATCAATCCTGTCGTTCATCAACCTCCACGTCCTCTGCGTCCTCCGCGGTGGACTGGATGAAAATGCGATCGATCGGACGCTTACCTTACATCCGCCGTTGCAACGGACCCGGCACCACGACGCTGCCGGCCTCGTGTCCCTCGACCGCCGGTGCCGGCAGCGATGCCGCCTGTTCCGGCACGGCGTGTTCGGCGAGACTGCGGCGGTAGTGCCGCAGCATCGGCGTCGCGGCCGCGACCCAGATGGTGGCGATCACGCATCCGACGCCCCCGCTCACGACCGAGAAGGGCGCGCCCAACCAGTTCGCGACCGCGCCCGCTTCGAGCTCCCCCAGCTGCGGTCCGCCCATGAAGAAGACCATGTTGACCCCGGTCATGCGGCCGCGCAGCCGATCCGGCGTCTCCAACTGCCGGATGATGTTGCGGATAATCATGCTCACGGTGTCGGTGGCGCCGGTCATCGCCAGACAGAAGAACGTCAGCCAGAACGATCGCGAGATCCCGAACACGATCGTCGCAATGCCGAACCAGAGCACCGCCCACAACAAGGCGTGGCCGCGCCGATCGATCCGTTCCGTCAACGGCACCATCGCGGCGCTCATGACGAGCGCACCCGCGGCCGGCGCGGCATACAGCCAGCCGTATCCCCCGGCGCCGACGTTCAGGATGTCCTGCGCGAAGATCGGCAGCAGCGCGGTCGCCGAGGAGAAGAACGTGGCAAAGAAGTCGAGCAGCATGGTCGACCGGATGAGCGGCGATCGGAACACGAAGCGCAGGCCCTCGAGCGCCGCGGGTATGGAGACCTGGTCGCGAGAGGCGTCGGGCGCCTGTTCACGCTCGGGCAGGTCGCGCATCATCAGCAGCGCGGCGATCACGAAGGTGAACGACACGGCATTCGCGGCGTAGACCCATCCGACGCCGGTCGCGGCGATCATCACACCGCCGGCCGACGGCCCGACGACCGAGGCAGTCTGAAACATGATGGTGTTCAGGCTGATTGCGTTGGGCAGGTGCTCGCGGGGAACGAGGTTCGGTACCAGCGCGTTCCGCGCCGGCAGGTCGAACGCGCCCACGGCGGATCCCAGCGCCGCCAGCGCGTACAGCGGCCAGACCGCTGTCAGTCCACGGAACGCGAGCGCGGCGAGCGCCACCGAGGTGAGCGCGGCAGCCGTCTGCGTGAAGAGCATCAGCCGGCGGCGGTCCCAGGCGTCGGCGACAACCCCGCTGATCAGTGAAAACGTGATGACCGGCACCACGCGGGCCAACCCGACCAATCCGAGGGCCAGGCCTTTCCGCTGCGGGGCAACCAGCAGCGAGACGTGCCACAACAGCGCCGCGTTCTGCATCATCGAGCCGCTGAACGAAACCAGCAGCCCGATCCAGATCAGGCGGAAGTTCCGGTAGCGAAGGGCGGCGAAGGACCGGGGGGACAGCAACTGGCTACACGCGTATCACCGGACGTCTACCAGCTCGACGTCGAAGACCAGCGTCGCATCCGGCGGGATCACGCCCGCCGCACCGCGGCGTCCGTACGCCAGGTCCGAGGGAATGACGAGCGTACGCGTGCCTCCGACTTTCATGCCGGCCACACCCTGATCCCACCCGCTGATGACCTGACGGGCGCCGAGCTTGAACGAGAACGGCTCGCCGCGATCGCGCGAGCTGTCGAACTTCTTCCCGTGGCGGTCGGGTGCCTTCGAGTCGTACAGCCATCCGGTGTAATGGACCGACACCTGTTTGCCGTTCGTCGCGGCCGCACCCGTACCGACCTTGCTGTCCGTCACCTGCAGGCTGGTGATGTTATCCATCGGGCGATTGTACATCTGATGATTGGATGATCTGGGGACCTGGTGATCGATAGGAGAATGGAACGAAGAACGGCCCACCTCAAGATCAATCGACCAACCAATCACCAGATCACCAGATCACCAAATCACCAGATTCAGAACACGAACCGCAGACCGAGCTGGATGTCGCGCCGGTCGTTGGTCTTCGACGTCACGCGGCCGAAGTTCGCGTCCGTCGGGTCGGCGAAGCCCGCGCCGCCGCCGGTCACCGTGCCCGTTTGCGCGTTGCCAAGATTCGGATGATTCGGGAAGTTGAAGAACTCGGCCCGGAACTGCACGAAGCGCGGGCCGCCGAGACGGAAGTTCTTGAACAACGCGATGTCCCACTGCTGCTGGCCCGGGTTGCGGAGCAGGTTGCGGGGCGAGTTGCCGAACGTGCCGGGCGGTGGCGCGGTGAACGCGGCCGGATTGAACCACAAATTGTTGTCCAGCCCGGCACCCTTCGAAAGTGTCGGGTTCGTGCCCGCATGCGGATCGCCGACGAGATTGAACGGTTGACCGAACGCGCCGTCGCCGACGCCGGCGATGTCGTTCGTGCGCAGCACCGAAAACGGCGTTCCCGTCCGCAGGAACGTCGCGCCCGACACCTGCCAGCCGCCGAGCAGGTTGTGGAGGACGCCCTGCGGCTCGCGCCAGAATGGCAGATCGTAAATGTAGTGGAACGTGAGGACGTGGCGGCGGTCGTAGCTCGATGGTCCCCAGTAGCTCCCGTCGTCGTAGGTATTGAAGATGACGTCGCGCTTGTTGCTGCCGTTGTCCTCAGACTTGCTCAGCGTGTACGCCATGCCCAGCTTCAGTCCGTTGCTGTAACGACGGTCGGCACTCACCTGGAGGCTGTGGTACGTCGATCGTCCCGTGTTCTCCGACAGTCGAATCGCGCCGTACCCTTTGTAGGGCCGCAACGCGGCGATGTTGACGCCCGGATTCGCCTGAATCGTGCCGGCAGTCAATTGGTTGATGTTCCGCTCCCGTTGCAGGTGCTGCCCCCGACGTCCGACGTAGCTGACGTCCACGACGAGGCCGAACGGTGCTTCCCGCTGGACGCCCGCCGCCCACATGTAGGACGTCGGGTGTTTGAAAACCGTATCCTGGCTCGTCATGCCGAAAGGCAGATCGGTGGCGCCCGACGATCCGCCGGCCGGGTTGTCGGCAATGCCG
>JBKPAI010000190.1:0-10419 GCA_046726355.1 Acidobacteriota bacterium
CAAGAATGAACAGGCACTCGTGAAGGCGCTGCCGCCAGGCGCGTTTTACACAGAACCAGCGGGCGAATCGCACTTCGCGCGGACGGGTCCAGAAGGGGCGACCGTAAGCATTACCGGGTATGGACCAACTGACACCGTCTATGGCAAGTAGGAAGGCCTGGGGTTTCTAAAGTCGACCCTCGCGCTGGAGCTGGCGTTGGATCTCCTGCAGTCGCTGTTCACCAGCCCGGAGACTCGCGGGACTGGTGTGCACCGAGTAATTGCCCAAGGCGAGTTCGTGGGGGTGCGGCACTGCCGAGCCGATAACGAACTCCGCGTCGGCATCGGCAACGACATCGACGGCTTCGTTTGAAGAATCGAGAATCGCCAATTCGCCAGCTTCGATGGGCTCGGGAACACGAACTCGCCCGGTGCTCAAGGATAGCCAGCCGACTGGATGGTCGGCGGCAGGTTGGTACCGCCAAGATTCACCGGTTGGCAAGCGGACAGCCAGATAGTTCACAGAAGCACCTGCATTGAGCCGGCTTGTCGCTCCTGCATGTTTTCCGAGTAGTACGCGCGCCGGACCATCGCGCGCGACAGCATCAGGGGACAGGTAGACGTTCTCCACAGTTCCAAGCTCTTGCTCGGCCGGCAGTGCGAGCCAGAGCTGAAAGCCTCGCGCGCGGCCGGACTCCCCGGGACCGCCGGCATGCCAGGCGCCCTGTGCGGCTTTGAACCATTCCACGCCGCCCGCCGGCACGACGCCCGTCGCTCCGTTCGAGTCTTCGTAGCGAATTGTTCCTTCGAAGAGGTACGTCACGGTGGCGATTCCCGAGTGTGGATGCAACTCGGTCCCTCCGGCCGCGCCCTGCAGGTCGAAATGATCCAGGAACACGAAAGGCTTCAGCAGTTGGCCAAGATCGCTGGGGCTCATCAGACGCGTAATCGGGCCGTGGCGATTTCCTCGGGTACGGCGGACGATCTTTCTCTGAGGCATGCAGCGTCCTTACTAGGGCCTTATCGGTGTGCCGGTCGGCGGCGGGACAATCCCCTCTTTGACTTGAGCGAGCACGTAGTCAATCCACAATGACGAGGCCCCAGCCCGCTTTGAGAGCACGTCAGTGAGCGCAGCTCTTTCTGGCGACATCACCTCCGGCGTCCACTCGCTGATGACGGCCAACCAGTTGATCGGCTTCGCGCCCGCCACCGTCATCCGGACCTTCGCGTCGTCATGTGCTTCCTGCGTGACGCCCGCTGAGCAATCACTGACGAAATAGACCTCGAAGCCCTCTTTGAGCGCTGCGAGCACAGACTGGGCGAGACAGACCTCGGTAGCAATGCCGGCCATGATGAGCTTCTTGCGGCCCGTCGCATCGATGGCGGCTCTCACCCTGGGGTCGGACCACGCATGCGTGGTCGTGCGGTCGATCGGCGTGACGTCTGGAAACGCTTCGCTGATCTCCGTGAAGATCGGATCGGTAAGGATGCTTCCTTTCGCGCCGACCGTGGTCAGCACCGTCGGGATTTTCAGCGCCTTTGCCGCGCGCGCCAACCCGGCAACGTTGTTCACCAGCACCTCCGTCCGGAGAGACGGCGAGATCATCGCAATCGCCGGTTGGTGATCGATGAGCACTACCGCCGAGTTCTCGATTGTAAGTTCGTTGGAATTCTTGGTCACGCCGCCCCCGTCACGTCCGTGCCTTGACTGTGAAGCCGTGCGGCGTCTGATACTCGGGGGCGCGCTGCAGGGCGGCGATCTCGTCGTAGTACGGAACGGCGACCTTCCGCCACTCATCGGCCACGGGCAACTTCCAATCGAGAAACCACTCGGCGATCATCCCGACGGTTGTATTGGGGATGGCGCCCGCGTGAGCGAGTCTGAGAACGGCGGTGTCGTGCTGTTGTTTGGAGGTGTCACCAACCGCGTCTTCAATGAACGTCACTTCATAACCGTCAGCCAAGGCGCTGACTACTGGATAGGTAAGGCACGCAGACGTCGAGATGCCGCACATCACCAATCGTTTCCGGCCGGTGGCCTTCACCGCCTCGACAAACTTCCCATCGCCCCAGGCGTTCATCGACGAACGATCGATATCCTGCACATGCGGCAGCACCGCTCGAAGGAACTCGACGGTCGGGCCATTCACGCCCATCTCGACACCCACCGTGCTCAGGATGACCGGAATCTTGAACGCGACCGCCATCTTCGCCAAGGTCCGAATGTTGAGCTCAATGATTCGTCGATCCTGCGCAAAGATGAGATCCATCACATGGTCCTGATAGTCGATGAACATCAGGACGCATTCAGACCTATCCCACACTCGTAGTGATTTGGCTTCCGGCATCAGACACCTCCACGCGACTCTAACCCCGGTATGAGCGTCGTGCGCACGCTGCCGAGCGTTCGTGCGTGATTTATGATGGAGTGTCGGAATTCTGGTGGCGCAGTGGCCGTAGCTGAATCTCTCTCCGCTTCTCGCTTCGCGACTGTCCTGCCGACGGCACCTCGGGCTTCGGCGGATTGGAGTCCGTTTGCCGTGCACATCGTCGACGCGCCGTCGTACTTTGCTGGCACCTTCACGGACCACGTGTTGACGCTCGAGGAATTTGGTGCTTTTCGGGTGCGTCAAGCGATCGACGGTCGATGGTCCGAAGGGTGGTGCCGGCCCGGAAGTGTGGGGCTTGTGCCGGCACTCCGCAGCACGACGTGGGAGACGACAGGTCATCGAGGACCGTCGCGGGCGATTTCACTGTTTATTCCCGATGCATTCCTTTCGCGAGTGATCGCGCAGGACTGGGATGTTGAACCGCGAAGGATCGAGATTACGTGGCAGTTCCTTGAGTGGGATCCCGTGGCAGAAGGCGTGCTCAGAAGCCTCGCGCTCGAAGCTCAGAATGGGTCGCCGTCAGGTCGGCTGTACGCCGACAGCGCTTGCGAGTTCCTCGCCCATCATGTGATCCGGACGTATTCGGCGCTGGAGGGGAATCCGCCACGCACGCGCGGTGGGCTCACAGGGCGTCGCCTGAGGATCGTGACGGACTACATTCACGACAACCTCGCCCACCCGATCACCCTCCGTCAGCTTGCGGAACTCGCGGGTGCGAGTCCTCGGCATTTTGAGCGCGCATTCCGACAAGCGGTCGGTGTACCAGCGCACGCGTACGTGACTGAACAGCGTGTAGCAAAGGCGCGCCAACTCCTGCTCGCTGAGCCCGCATTGAGCGTTGAAGATATAGCTGGACGAGTGGGGTTCAGCAGTTCGAGTCATCTCGCGTCTGCGTTCCGCCGCCGGACGGGCTTGTCACCGAAAGTGTTTCGCGCCTCTATCCGCAGCTGATTCCACTGAGCGGTTGCAGGTTCATTCACGAAAGCTGCAGGGACGGTGCCGAAGAACACCTATTCCACACAACGGTTCGCTCAGCCAGTTGCGGACATCGTCCAGTGCGGCCTGCCCCCGCCGCAAGCTTCTGAGGGAACAAGACTTATGAGGCCGGTCGACAACAATTCCTCGCAACTTATTGATTCTGTGGATCTTATGGGGCTGGCTCCTCAGGCTGGACTCGAACCAGCAACCCTCCGGTTAACAGCGTTCGACTCTTGATGATCCAGCGAGTGAGACGACGCACGACGAAGGTGAAGACGATCAGTGAGTTACGCGCATCTTCGCGCGTTGGTTCGATCATCGTCGATCACCGTAAATGACCATCGATCGCGATGTTTTTGAGGGGTTATGTCACAAAGTACGTCACAACCCATCAGTTTGTCGCGAGCAGCGACTCTAACGTGCCGGACGCCTGGCCTTGGCGGCCATTGCTCGACGCGCACGGCCAGTCCCCTTTCGACCACCAGCGGACGCGGCAAACTTCTGACTTCGTGCAACCTTGATGAACGCTCGCAGCGCTTCGTTGACCGTGCGCCCGTCCGGAAATGCCTCTGCCACATCCGGCTCGAGCAGGACCAATGTTGTTCCTTTGGTCGCCTGCGCGTGATACTTCCCCTGCACCTCGCCTTTCAGCGCAGATAGGTCGTATTCCGGGCGGAGCTCGTCGTCGTTTTCAGCTGCGGCGTTCTTGGTACGCATGGCTCTCACGGCGTGTCGCTCTTCTGGCGCTAATGATCCGAATCCGATCCTCGCCCCGATCGGCGTGTGCTACGAACAAGATTCGTTGCCGTGCCGACGTTCCGATCGTGAGGAACCGACGCTCTTCGATGGAGTGGTCGGGATCGTCGAACGTCAGCGCGGAGGGATCTTGAAAGACGGTCGCCGCTTCGTCGAACGACACGCGATGCTTTTGAAGATTCCGCGCGGCCTTGTTCGCGTCCCATTCGTAAATCACGCTGGCGGTCCGTCGAACGCGCCGACCACGACTGTCGCGTTGTCCTCGGTCCGCTCGCTCATCGCCCGAACCGAATTGTACGCCACCAACAGTCGCTCAGACGTTGCCGCCGGATCGAAATCCGACCGAAACAGCATAACGTCAGCATAACCCTCTGCGGTCGAAAACGGGGTTGCACGACCGATCATCACGGCGCATGTCCGAGCCAGAAAATCGAATGTTTTTCAACTGTTTCCGCAGGATACGTGCAGGCTCGGCCTCTGTGCGGTCCGTAACGTCGACGCTGAGCCGGGCCCCGCGCAGATCGACGATGCCCAGGAGCGAGCGGTTCGCCGCGCCCATCGCGCGAAGGCCCAGCCTCGCGGTGACGGCCCATATCGTCTCGTAAAGTATCCTTGGCCCAGTGAGCGGGCCATCGCACGGCGCCTCAGCCTACTAGTCCGCGTCCGTCGAGCGGTTCCTTGCTTCCAATCTCCACCATGTCCTCGGCGTGCTGGCTGCGGCGCACGCGCACGATCTCGAAGTCGATCAACGCCAGGCATGGGAGGAGGAGATAGACATCCTGAGGTCTGAGCTGAGCGGGCTTGCCGGCACGCTGTACCTCGAATTTGACGTCCCTCGGCTCGGCAGCCGAATCGACGCAGTCCTGGTTTCTGGTCCAACCGTCTTTCCGATTGAATTCAAATGCGGCGAACGTCACTTCCGGCTGGCGGACTACAACCAAGCATGGGATTACGCGCTGGATTTGAAGAACTTCCACGCGGCGAGTCACGACGCCCGATTTTTCCGGTTCTCGTGGCGACCCAAACAGAAGTCGCGGACGAGGCGTGGCTAGCGGCCTATCCGGACGGCGTGCGGCCGCCGTATCGCTGCGGTGCACGCCACCTGCGCAGTGTCCTCCAAGACCGTGTAGGGTGCAGAAAACCCGCTCATGCTGCCTGGAGGTACTCGCGAACTACGCCACCCAGGCGATCTCGACGGTGGACGTTGAGTTCGTCGGACACCGCTGTCGGCGCTCGGCCTTTCGAGTGCGGCGGCGTCAGGGCGAGCGCTCGGTGAGGTCGGTGCCCGTTGTAGTGGTGCACGAAGATCGCAAGAACGCGTTCCAAGTGCCGTTCGTTCACGATCAGCATCCAGTCAAGGCACTCAGAGCGAATCGTCCGGACGAATCGCTCCGCGACCCCGTTCGCCTGGGGCACCCGAAATGGCGTGCGCACGATTTCGATCTTGTCGCTTTGAAACACCTCGTCGAAGCTCTTGACAAATTTCTGATCCCGGTCGCGAAACAGAAGGCGAAACGACTCGTGAGTCGTCAGCGTCCACTTCAGTTGTCGTACTTGTTGCGTGACCCATAGCGCATTGGGATTCGACGTGCATCCCGCGAGATGCACGCGGCGGCTGCCCAGCTCAATGAAGAACAGCACGTACAGCCGTTGCAGCCAGATGGTCTCGACTGTGAAGAAGTCGACCGCAATGATGCTTCGCGAGTGCGCTCGTAGGAATTCGCGCCAGGTCAGACCCCCGGGCGTCCCGGCCGGTCCGAGCCCTGCTTTCCGAAGCCAGATGCGCACCGTGGTCGCCGAGACCACTCTGCCGAGGCCCTTCAGTTCGCCGACGATGCGTTGGTAGCCCCACTGCGGGTTCTCTCGCGCCATACGCAGGACCAACTCCCGGATCTCACGGCGGATGGGCGGGCGACCTGCTCGACCTGTGTACGTCCAACGCTTGGCCACCAACCGCCGATGCCAACGCAGCAACGTCGCCGGCGTCACGATCAAGGCTCGCCAACGGTTGCGAGGCAGAAAGCGGCTGGCCGCCGCCAGAAAGAACCGGTCGGTCCATGTCATCGATGGCCGACCGGCTCGTCGCTGGAGGACGGCGAGTTCGTGCCGCAGCACCACGATTTCCAGTTCCTTGAAATCGTTCGACCGCGCGCACAAGAGGGCGAATTGCAGAAGCCGTCCGAGCACCACATAACAGAGCGACACGAGCACGAAGCCTCCTGCGTGGCGGGAAACTCACTATTCTACGCGTCGGCTATCGGCTCAGGTTTCCTCCGCGCGCGCAACTGCCGATGCATCGAGACCAGATTTATGCACCCTTCAGGGACCTCTCGTCGTCACCGATCGCCTCATGACCACGACCAGCGTCCCGTCGTCGCTTGCCTGCAACTGCTCGTTGGCAGTCAGCAGCTCGAACCCGTACACCGTGCCGTCGGCGCTCGAGATCGACATTCAAGGCATCGCTGATGTGACGAATCGTTTCCACCTCGCCACTCTTTTCTTCGAACCGCACGTATACACTGTTGTGGCCTGAATCGTAGGTCAACCGCGCAGTTCACACTCCCTGCTGACCGCCGATATCCGTGCTCGTCATTGACGTCGATCGCCTGAAATCGCTGAACGACCAGCACGGACGTCTGCCAGTGGGCGGAAGTGGTACGAACCGTGGGTCATCTCATTGCCAGACACATTCCGATCGATGCAGTTGGCTGCCGGTACGGAGGGGACGAATTCGGCCGCACAGCCCGGCTTCCGAGGCGCGTCGCATTGCAGACAATCTGCGCCGCGCCGTCCGGGCGAGCGCCCCTGCACTCGCGGGCCTGCACTTGCCCGAGGGGACGCTGTCGATCAGCATCGGGCTGGTGTGCCGCGTGTTCGATGGACCCGTGCCGGCCGCAGACTCACCTGACGAAGATCACGAGAGCCAGCGCTGTTCGGAGCGCCGATGCTGCCCTCTACGTCGCAAAGAACCGCGGCCGCGGTCGTGTTTCTATTGCCTGATAACCGGCGAGCCTCACGTGCCTGGACAACTGGTGTCGGGCATCGCGGGGCTGCAGTCGCGTTCGACATCGTGCAACCCGATGATTGGCGCGGCGTCCTTCATTTGCGACGAGCTCGTGAATACGGAGTCGCGAGCGCCTTGGTCATCGTTAACCTCGGTGAAAACGCTCATGTTTAGCGATGGGGTCGCGTGGCACGTCCGTCTCCGCAACAACGAGAAACGGAAGGAGGTGGTACGCGCTTGGCTTCCGTATTTAAGCGCCATAATCCTCCTGCCGCGCAGAGTACGCCGGAAGCTGACGGTTACGGTCGCTTGTTGTGCTGAGGCTGATCCGCGTGCCGCATCGGAGTGGGAAAGGTCAGGGCTCATGAAATCGAACGGAACCGCAGAGGTGAATACCCCTGAATCCACTGCCGTTCGGGCCCAACGCAGGTTCAGTGTGGGGCACCAGGTCCGAAAGATTTGCCGCATGCATCCGGAACGGCTGGTTGGCGTGCTTGTGCGGACCTACTGGGAATGGCATGCAGAGGGTACCACCCGCCTCGGCGCTGCCCTCGCGTACTACACGCTGTTCTCTGTCGCGCCGGTTCTGATCGTCATCACTGGAGTGGCGGGGTTCTTCGTCGGTCAGGCTGCAGCACGAGCGGAGATTTCACCATGGCTCCAGCGGTTCCTGAGTCCCGACGGAGCCCGTGCCGCCGAATTGATGCTGAAGCAACGCGTCACACCCACCGGCGGGATTGTCACCACGATCATCGGCGTGGTGACCTTGTTCCTCGCCACCTCTACCTTCGTGAACGAACTGAGACAGGCGATGAACCTCGTCTGGAAGGTACAAACACCACCTTCAAAAGCTGTCGGCAGTTTCACCATGATCCGAACAATGATCACCGATCGTGTGTACGGCTTCCTCATCGCCGTGGGTGCCGGCATATTGATCGCCGGATCGCTTGCGATCAACACCGCAATCGGGGTGGCCGGCTCACATTTCCATGGCTCGCTCCCTTTTCCGACTCCTCTCCTCCAATTGCTCAATTTCGTCTTCAGTTTCCTCGTGATGACTGCGATGTTCACCCTCGTATACAAGACCCTGCCGGACGCATACGTCGCGTGGGGTGACGCGTGGGTGGGCGCGGTCACGACGGCACTCCTCTTCGAGATCGGCAGCCTGCTGCTGTCAACACTGGTGGGTCGTACGAGGGGTTCCGTGTACGGCACGGCGGCCAGCGTGGTCGCCTTGCTCGGCTGGGTGTATTACTCGGCGCAGGTCTTCTTCTTTGGCGCGGCGCTGACGCGCATTTTCGCAACCACTCATGGCGGAGGGATTGTCCCCGTGCACCGTTCTCTTGGCCGCGAGTTATGGCGTCGTGCTGCGGATCGCCGTTTGGCACAGATGCTGCTCGGCAAGCGTCTGCATCTGACGCATTAAAAGAGCCCGTCGAATGGCGCGCCGCTGTCGGAGCGTCCCGAATTTTCATCGCGCGAGCAGTCGAAAAGACGATAAACCGCGGACAGGCCGAGGACCGCGTGGCTCGACCGGAAACACCGAAAAGATTGATCTGAGCTGATCCAGCATCGATGGGCAGTAATTTCCGGCGCGGGCATCAGGTGAAGCTTTAATGCTGCTCCGGCCGATTCATTACACGATCAGATCCACATCACCTCGCAAATCAGCCGTTGCGGGCTCCGCGACCACGAGCTTATCGCCGTCGCACACATCACATCCGTTCTTTGCCGCAATGTGTTTCCCACCGACGTACCTGAAACAACCGACGTTGACACGCGCCGAGTTCGTGGAGTTCCTCGCCGCACAGTTCGGGCTCGGTCCGGCCACGGCACGGTCAACGGCGCGGCTGCTTGCCGGAATCGAGGAGGTGCTCGGGGCAAGGCGCGGCAACGTGGTCTGACCGTGCTGGTGATCGATTCGGCACAAAGCCCCGCGGCTGCTCGAAGAAATTCGCCTGCTCGCGAACCTCGAGTTGGAGACCGACAAGCTGCTGCCCCTCGGCCGTGCGAGCCAGCCGCAGCTCCGCGGGCGGCTCAACCGGCCCGATCTGCGCCACCTGAAACAGCGTTTCACGCTGCGCAGCACGCTGACGCCGCTGTCGCTGCGTGAAACGGCTGCGTACATTGCCGGGCGCATCCGACTGGCCGACTGGCCGAGCCACTGCTGAACACGGATCTTCCAAGCGAGGACCACGTGTTCTGCGGCTGGAGTTCGCGCCCGGTCGAGACACCTCGGGCGGCTCAGGCCAAGCATCGCTTTCCTCGGCCATTCAACTGGTGATGCCATTCGCGCAGATCACATGGGCAAGAGGAGAACAGACCCATCGTTGGCCTCTTGCCACTGTCACGATGACGGCGACACCGCCATCGAAGTTCGCCGTCGACGCTCAGGTTCCCGCTGCCGTCCCTGGTGGTATGCCAGGTTTGGACGGATTTGCTTGCCACTCAATGTACTTGAACGGCTCGGCGTATGCAGTGGCTCACCCACCAATTCCCTGATTCGCACGGCTTTCTGGCGTCCCACGCCGCGTACGCGCCATTAACGCTGTTGCGTCGGCGGTCACGACTCGTTCGACTGAGCCTAACTCGATTAACAAGCGCTGCGCCACTGAGGGGCCGACGCCTGGGAGACCTTGGAGCATGTAGAGCTTGCGGGAGTCCGAGCGCTTCGGCTTCCTGTCGTACCGCTTCAGGAGACCCGGCTCCCCGGGAAGCGGTCGATTCTAGCGTGTCTTGCGACCTCGAAGCATCATCACCGCGATGACCCAGAGCGGACGGCCCATCGGGAGCGTACGCAATTCGATATTCGTCCCGAACCAGATGGGATCGCAGCGGCCGGTTGGTCAGGTCTGGACGCCGGTGGCCGACGTTTGGTGATGCGACGATAATGCGGAGTGCGGAACGGATGTCGGCGAGCACTCGATCGGCAGCATCGATCTTGTCTCTCGCGATGTAATCCCAAAGGTCGCGTATTCGAGGCATGGAATTGGATGCTGGCACGGCCCTATAATTCCGGCGCTGGTCCGTGACAAAGGTACGGCTCTCCCGCTCGCCGCAGACGCGTCGCGAATTTGTGCGGTTGGCCGCGCTTGGCGGTCTGTCGCCGATCGCGTCGAGGTTACGGGCTGCCTCCGTGGCTGTGTGCGGCGATGGCATCGGCGCGCCGGACGCCACGGCGCTATTCGAAGAAGTGCCCGCGACAACCACCGGAATTACGTGGCGCCACGAAAACGCAATGTCGTCCGAGCGCCACCTTCCCGAGACGGTCGGCCCGGGCTGCGCGGTGTTCGACTACGATAACGACGGTTG
>JBKPAI010000191.1:0-34592 GCA_046726355.1 Acidobacteriota bacterium
CAACCCGCCGGCCATCCAGCGCGATGCGGCGTCCGACGATCGCTGCCGTGGCCGCGGCGCCCGCTCCCTCCGCGATCAGGTGCTCGTGCTCGACGAGGCCAATCATCGCCGACACGAGGTTTGCTTCGCTGACCGTGACGATCTGATTGACATATCGCTGAATCAGGCCGAAGGTCATCGTGTCCGGTTCAGGGTTTCCCGCCAGACCATCCGCTAGCGTGGGCGCAGGCGTGATCTCGACGAGCATTCCCGCACGGGTGCCGGTCAAAAAGGGATGCGACGCTTCCGCCTCGACGCCGATGCTGCGATGCGCTGGAGCGATCGCCCGCGCGGCGGCCGCGATGCCGCCGATCAACCCGCCGCCGCCAATCGGCACCACCAGCGTGTCCAGCTCCGGCGCGTCCTCGAACATCTCGAGCGCGATCGTACCGGCGCCGGCGACGATGTCGGGATGGTTGTAGGGCGAGATGAAGGGCGCGCCGTGATCCCGCGAAAATGTCCTGGCCAGCTGCTCCGCATGGTCGTAGTCGCGGCCTTCGGCGCGCAGGTCGGCGCCGTGATGCCGGATCGCGTCGAGCTTCGATCGCGGCGCATCCGCAGGCGTGAACACGACAAGCGGCACGTGAAACACTTCGGCGGCCGCCGCCAGGGCGCGCCCGTGATTGCCGGCAGACGCGGTCACCATCTGCTGCTCGCGCGAGGCTCCCCGTTCCAGCGCAGCCACAATCGCGTTGAAGGCCCCGCGCGCCTTGAACGAGCTCGAGAGCTGCAACGATTCGAGCTTCAGCGCCACCTGTGCGCCAGCCAGCGCGGACAGCCACGACGACTGCACCAGCGGTGTGCGCCGGACGTACGGCGCGATGCGCCGGCGCGCCTGGATGATGTCAAGCAGGGTCATTGTCGACCCGCGGATCATTTCGCGGCGCTGAGAATGTCGCCCAGTCGCTGGCTGAATGCGGATCGGGCCAGTACCTCGCTGACGCCGGCGCTCCGCGCCGCATCGATGACGTCGGTCATGACGTGGGAGACATAGCCCACCGTCCGCACCGACGCCAGCGCGGGATCCTGTTTCATGTTCGCCACCAGATCGAGCGGGCGTGTGCGGTTGTTGTTCAAGTCGAGAATCACCAGCGACGGCGCCGACTTGCGCATCTCGCCCAGCGCCGCCTCCGCCGATCGCGCGAACGTGACCGGCAGCCCGAGCTGCGCCGCAGTCGTCTTGATTTTCGAGGCGAACATCAGATCATCGAGAACGGCTAAGATCATGGGTCGATCATGATAATCGAATGCCAGGCTGTGGGTCCGTTCCTGAAGAACGGCTTCGTCGTCGGCTGCGAAGCGACGCGCGAGGCGGTGCTGATCGATCCGGGCGATGAGGTCCGCGGCCTGTTATCGTTCGCGGAGCGGAACACCCTGTCGATCCGGCACATTCTGTTGACCCACGCCCACGTCGATCACGTCACCGGCGTGGCTGCGGCGAAACAGTCGCTCAACGTGCCCGTCTATCTGCATCGGGATGATCTGTTTCTCTACGATCGGGCCGTGGAATCGGGCGCCATGTTCGGCCTGCGGGTCGAGCCGCAGCCTCCCATCGACGTGTTCTACCGGCCGGGCCAGGTGATTCCCTTCGGCGCGTATGAAGTGCGCCCGCATCATACGCCCGGCCATTGCCCGGGCGGCGTGTGCCTCCAGATTGGCCGGCACGGCGAGGAGGGGAAGGAGCTGTTCGTGGGAGACACGTTGTTTGCCGGATCCATCGGGCGCACCGATCTGCCCGGTGGCGACTATGCCACGCTGATCGCGTCGATTCGAAATGTGCTGTTCGCGTTCGCCGACGAGGCGATCGTCCATCCCGGGCATGGGCCGGATACGACAATCGGACAGGAGCGGCGGACCAACCCGTTTCTGGTGGTGTGACGGTACCAGGGCGTGCTCGCGGAGCACGGCGTGCCCGCGATGGTGAATGCCGGCCGGATCGACGAGTCTGATTCTTCGGCGGCCCCTACTTCGGCTACGGCGAGGCGGCGATGGCCGGCCCGCGCGTTCGACATCAACGGCCCGGTGATCGACGACGTGCCGGTGAATCGGCCGGTCGCGATCATGGGTTCAATTACGCGCGCGGCGTCGCCGAGATGCTGGAAGACCTCTGTCATCGCGTCGAGGCGACGATGAGCCGGATCTACGGCGGCTGGGAGGTCGGTGTGCTGAATCACGCATGGGTGCGTTTTGCTGCCAACCGGTCGCAGTCCGGCAGGGCCGCCGTCGGGACTTGTCACTGGCCGGCGAACACCACACATCAATACGATTTCGACAACCCGCGCGCGGTCGCGAGCACCGCAGCGGGCTGGCTCTCGTTTCCACGCCTCACCGGCCGGGAGGAGAGGGTGAGCCGTGAGGCGTGGGGTGGACCCGATTACGCGCGGAATTACTGCCGCGAGTGGAGGGTACCGCTCCTGATGGTCGCCTGAACAACTGGTGGACGTATGTTTTCGATTTCGACCGGTACGACGAGCACGGTCGTCCGCGCGTGTGATTCAGCTACCGAAATCGCATTGTCTGGCCGGTCGATCCCGGTCAGCGCTCTCCGATCCGCTCCCCCGGCGCTCGTCGCCTCGGTTATTCCGCTCCACCCGCAACTCCACACGCCCGACCCGCAGCCGATCGCCGGCAGCAAGGATCGCCGTTTTGACCCGTTTCCCGTTGACGTAGGTGCCGTTGGTGCTGGCGAGATCGACGACTTCGAGCTGCTCGTCGGTCGCGGTCAAGCGGCAGTGCAGGCGCGACACGAGCGCGGCCCGGACGATGAAGTCCGACCGTGGCGCGCGCCCGACGGTCTTCACCGCCCCGGGCGCGAGCCGGAACTTCAACACGCAGTTGTCCGACTCAGCGCTCTGCAGGATCCACATGCCACCGACCAGCCAAGGGCTGGGCCTTGATATTCCTGTCAGTCATGAGTTTCAGAACGGCGTTCAGGAGAAATGCCGATAGCGCCGGCATTGCGCGCCCTGCACCCGCATGAGCCATCATTCAAAACTCAAAACTCAAAACTTACAACTCACAACTCACAACTGAAAACTCCACTAACCACCAATCAGTGTCTTCTTCAACCATGCTGCGAGCGCGTCGGTAACGAGCGGGCTGACGTGCTTGTCGGTCAGCTTCCCGTACTCGTCGACTTCGCCGGTTGTCGCCGGCACGAGGAGATGGTTGACACCAGGCACCTTGACGACCTCGACGGGCGGAGAATTTTTCCGCTTCCGCGCGAGCGTCTCCAGCCGGTCCGCATTCGACGGCTCCACCTGCGTATCGAGCTCACCCTGCAGGATCAGAACCGGCTGGCGCACATCGGGCATGATCTTCGCCGGATCGTTCTGCAGGATGCTTTGGAATTCGGGGTTGTCAACCTGCTTCCGCAGGCCCGGCGGCAGCTGGTCCCAGCCGGTGCCGGTGAGAACGGCTTCGTGAATGCGCTTCTGCAGCTCGATCTTGGCTTGCTTCTCCGCTTCGGGCAGGCTCGAGCGACTGAGCAGATGCTGCTGCTGGGCGAGGATCAGCTCAGCACCGGTGACGCCGTTCGCGGCAATCAGGCCGACGGCGCTGACACGCTTTTCCTTCGCCGCGGTGATGAGTGCAACGGCGCCGCCCTCGCTGTGGCCCACGATGGCGATACGCTTCGGATCGACATCGCGCCGCTGCGACAACATCTTCACCGCGGCCCTGACGTCTTCGGCATAGTCGGCGAGGCCAGCGGATTCCGCCCGGCCGCCGCTCTGTCCGATGCCGCGCTTGTCGTAGCGCATGACCACGAAGCCGGCATTGGCCAGCGCGTCGGCGATCTGCCCGAGGATGGGAATGCCGAACACGAGCGAATCACGATCGGTGGGTCCGCTGCCGCCAACGAGGACGACTGCCGGGAGCCGGCTGGCGGCGCTCGAACCGGCCGTCGCCGCCGGCTTCGACACCGTGCCGGCCAGCGAAAATCCGTTGCCGGGAATCCGGATCTGCTCGTCGTTGGGACGCGAGATAGGCACGCTGCGCGCTGAGACGGCGGCGATGTCTTCCCGGATGACGTCGAGCGTCTGCCCTGGAAGGCTGAGGCGCACAAGGCGGCCGGCTTCATCCGACCAGAGATCGCCGTCGAGCTTTGTGCCCGGCAAATCGAGCGTGATGTGAGTCCGGCGCGTCGAGACGAGGCGCGCCGCCGTTTGAAATTGTTCCGGCGTGGATTCGCCCACCTGAATGGCGAAGGTGATTTGCGGGACGCCGAACATCGGGATCGTGGATCCAGGCGCGGCGTTCGTCAGTCGCGCGGCGAGCGCTTCATAGGGCCCGAAAAAGCTGTTGGGGAGCACGAGCAGCGTGTCGCCGCCGATAGGGTCGTTCTTCTGACTCGTCTGGCCGGCGATGTTGATGTTCGACCGGGCCGTGGTGCCTTCAACCGTGGCAACGACCGACTGGGCCTGACCCTGCACCGTTCCATCAAATGAGAATTCGAGCGGCCGCCAGTCTGCGGTGTAGCGCACCTGAATGCGCCGCGCCACGACGTCGAGCGGTGCGCCGATTCGCCCCGAGCTGACAATCGTCCAACCTTCCGCGCCGCGGGACACCGCGACGCTCTCGACGCCGATCGGCGTGCCGCGGAGAAAGATCGTAAACGGCGTGCCGCCGGCCTGCGGCGGCGGCACAAGCGCCTGCGGCCCCGCCGCGATCGGCACGGCTGTCATCAGCGCCGCGAGGCCGGCGCGGATAGAATGAATTGAGAGCATTCTTCAGCATAACACCATGATTCCGAGCGTTTCCCTCGATGCGTATACGGCCGCGCGCCGACGGGCGGCTTCCATCGACCGTTCCAGCCGCGGGCGCATCCTTCTGTCGGGCGCCGACCGCGGGTCCTACCTTCAAGGCCTGCTCACGAACGATATTGCCGCTCTGACGGCGGGACAGGGATGTTACGCGGCCTCCCTGACGCCGCAGGGCCGGATGATCGCGGACCTGCACGTGTACGAGCTCGGCGATGCCATGCTGCTGACCGTGGAGCGCGATGCAAAGGATACGATGCTCGCCAGGCTCGATGAATCGATCTTCAGCGAAGACGTTCAGGTGCGTGATGTCACAACGGTCTTTGCGCAGATCGCGCTGGTCGGACCCGAAGCGGCGCCCGTTCTGTCGAAGGTGCTCACCGGCGCCGCGGCCGCGGCGCTGGCGGCGCTGCCTGCGAACGCCAGCCTGAGAGCGGCAGCCGGCGGCGAACCGGCCATTGTGGCGCGCATCGACGATGCCGGCGAAGACGGATACGAGGTGTTCGTCAATCGTGGCAGCGCCGGTTCGTTCGCGGCAGCGCTGGCTGCGGGCGGCGTCCTTCCGCTCGATGCCGCGACGGCCGAGGCGATCCGGATCGAGGCAGGCGTCCCGCTGTTCCATCGGGATATGAACGAGGACACGATTCCGCTGGAAGCAGGGATCGAGTCGCGCGCCATCAGTTTCACCAAGGGCTGTTATGTCGGCCAGGAAGTCGTCATTCGCGTCCTGCACCGGGGACACGGTCGAGTGGCGCGAAAGCTCGTTGGACTGTCGCTCGACGGAGCGGAGCCCGCGTCCGCCGGAGCTGTCGTGCGGTCCGGAGACCGCGAGGTCGGCCGCGTGACCAGCAGCACGTTCTCGCCCGCGCTGGAGAAGCCGATTGCGCTCGCCTACGTGCACCGCGACTTCGTCGCGGCAGGAACATCGGTTTCGGTTGATGGTGTGCCGGCGGTCGTCGCCGCGCTGCCGTTTGTACGATCGTCCGGTAGTGTCCGGCTTTAGCCGGACCCTGGCGGTTTCGGGTGTTTGTCCGGTTTGGCCGCATCTCGCCATGTCCGCCTGAAGGCGGACACTACCGGGAATTCCGTGCCAGCATCCGGATCAACTCCGCATCCGCCGGCGGGAACTCGAGCGTCTGCAGCTCGGCGCGCGGAACCCAGCGCAGGTCCTGTCCGAGCTGCGGCCGCGGATCGTCTGTCAACCGGCACTCGAAAAAATGCAGCTCGACGTCGCGATCGCTGTAGTGGTGGGTCACGACATGAATTTCCCGGCCGATATCCGGCTCGACGTCGAGCTCTTCGCGCAGCTCGCGGGCCAGACAGTCGACGAGCGGTTCGCCAGCCTGGCACTTACCGCCGGGGAACTCCCACAACCCCTCGAGGTGAACGCCTTGCGGCCGGCGCGTGACGAGAAAGCACTCGTTGCGGCAGACGACTGCCGCCGTGACGACCATGTTGCGCGTCATAGTCTAGACGGGGGGCTTCGCCCCGCCGGACCCCCCAACGCCGTCTCGGTCGCTCGCGGGGGCCCTCCGCCCCGCTTCCGACGGCGGACGCGCCGTAGCGCCTCCGGCGCGAAGGCGGGCCGCTCCCTCGAAGCCGCGCTTGCACGGCAAAGTTGACAGGTTCGTATACATTCAAGCCGTGCGAGCACGGCTCCTGCCTGATTGGACGGCGCGGCAATCCCTGGTCATCGGGCACACCAGGCATTTGGGATTTCGCGCGACGCAGATCATCGCCCCGAGGTCCATCAGCGCCTGATTGAAATCGAAGGCGTGCCGCGCGGGCACGAGCGCCTCCGAGATCTCCCACAGGCGGCGCTTCATCGCATGGCTCTTGGGATCTCCGGTGCCGACGAAGACGCGGAACAGCACGCGCGCAACGTTCGTGTCGAGGATCGCCGCCCGTTCCCTGAACGCGAAGCTGCGAATCGCACCGGCGGTGTAGGCGCCGATGCCCTTGAACGACATGAGCGTCTTCTCGTCCGACGGCAGCTGTCCGCCGTAGCGTTCCACGGCTTCGCGCGCGATCGTCTGCAGCCGGAGCGGCCGGATGTTGTACCCGAGCGGATACCAGGCGGCGGCGACTTCCTTCTCCGGCGCGGTGGCGAGCGCCGCAAGCGACGGGTACTTCTGCAGCCATTCGCCGTATTTCGGGAGCACCCGATCCACCTGCGTCTGTTGCAGCATGATCTCGGACACGAGGATGTGATAGGGATCGCCGGTCTTCCGCCAGGGCAGATCGCGGCCATGCCGGCGGTACCAGGCGAGGAGCCGCCGGCGAAAACGGCGGCGGGCGGCCGGTGCGGGAAGCGGGAGCGGCGCGGTTCTGCTCGAGGCCATTTTCGTATAATCCGGTCGTGAAACTCTACACGCGCACGGGCGATCAGGGCGAGACATCGCTCTTCGACGGCACGCGCGTCAAGAAACACGATGCCCGGGTCGAGGCCTACGGTGACGTCGACGAGCTCAATGCCTGGCTCGGTCTGGTGCGCGCGGCCGATACGAGCCGCTCGCTCGACGCCGCGCTCGTCCAGATTCAGCGCGACATCTTGGCGCTCGGTGCCCAGCTGGCCGATCCGGCCGGCAAAATCGCCCCGCGTGTGACGCGGGCGGCTCTCTCCGATGCCGACGTCGGCCGCCTCGAGGCCCTGATCGACCAGCTCGACGAGGGGCTCCCGCCGCTGCGGCGGTTCATCCTGGCGGGCGGGACCCGGGCCGGCGCGGCCCTTCACGTGGCGCGGACCGTGTGCCGCCGTGCCGAGCGGCGGATGGTCGCGCTGGAGCCGGCGGTGGAGCCGGTGCTCCTGCGGTATGTGAATCGCCTGTCCGACCTCCTCTTCGTCTTCGCCCGCGTCGTCAATCATCAGGCAGGCGTTGCAGAGACAGAATGGACATGAACCGGGTGGCAGGGTCAGTAAAGTTTTGAGTTGTGAGAGCCTGTGAAGAAATGAGGTGTAGCGCAGCCCTTTAGGGCTGCCGGCGGCCATGATGCAGGCGTGAAGGCCTGCGCTACAAAAGGCCGCGACTGACGACGTGACAGTGACAGCAAGGGCACAGCCCTTCAACATGCATCGCGGCGTTCCAGCTCCGCCTTGATCGCATCGAATACCTTCCGCGCCAGCTCCTGCGAGACGCGCTCGCGGATGGCGCCGCACTCGATGAGCGTCGTTCGCGTCAGCGTTTCCACCGCTACGTCCCATCGATCGCGCGCGATGCCCTCGGGGCGATCGTCGAAGCTGGTCGGCTGGCGTCCGGGATCGGGGCCCTGCCGCCGCGAGACATACGCGGCGATTGGCGCGCCATTGATCAGCACGCGGACGGCGACGATGAGGTCCTTGTCGATCGACTGTTCCCCGTAATAGAAGCGCGAGGGGTCGGCACTGACCAGAACGAGATCGTCAGCCGCTGGAAGCTCTGCGATGATCGTCCGCCCGAGCGCGCGCTCCGCGTCGAGCTGGCGTTGACGGCGTCGTCGTGACCGCTGCAGAGTGGTCGCGAGTCTTGCCGCCCAGAGTAACAGGGCAAGAGCCACGATAGCGGCCACGAGATCACGCATGGGGACTGACGACTGACGACGGTGACTGACGACTAGTGACTGGCGACTGGCGACTGACGACTGACGACTGTTATGTCGCGTGCGAGACGCTGGCGCGGTCCCATTATGAGAACTTTCCGGTTGCCTCGCGGCTGCTGCCGCCGGCCATGCGCCGGCACGTGGCGGCGCTCTACGCGTTCGCCCGGATCGCCGATGACATTGCCGATGAAGGAACGGCTCCATCCGAGGATCGCCGCGCCCGGCTGAGCGCGTGGCAGCGGCGCCTGCACTGTGCGCTCGCGATCGATCGGCCGGATCAGACGCCGCGCGGTGCCGAGGATTTGATCATTTCGGCGACGGCGCACACGGTTCGAACGATGGACCTCCCGGTCGCGTTGTTCGATGACCTGATCAGCGCGTTCGGTCAGGATACCATGACGACGCGGTACGCCTCGTGGACCGACGTGTTCGATTATTGCCGGCGATCGGCCAATCCAATCGGACGTCTCGTGCTGCGCATCGCCGGGTACCGGGACGATTGGCTGGATCACTCCTCCGATTCGCTGTGCACGGCGCTGCAGCTCACGAATTTCTGGCAGGACTTCGGCCGGGACTGGCGTGCGGGCCGTTTATATGTCCCGCGTGACGTGCAGGAGGCGGCCGGCGCGGCCGAGCGCGAGCTGGCGAACGCACGCCTGGGCGATGCCTGGTCCGCCGCGCTGTCGCACTGCGTCGCAGTGACGGCGGAACAATTCGGTCTCGGGCGCGGCGTCTGCGACGGCGTTGGTGGCCGGTTCGGCTTCGAGCTGCGGTGCACGTGGCTCGGCGGGCGGCGTATCCTTGCCAGAGTCGATGCGGCGCGCACTCGTCTGCTCGATTACCGTCCCACCCTGGGTGCGCGGGACGTGCCGGCGATCCTCTGGCAGGCGGCACGGTGGCGGCGACGGTGATGGCGCGTCAGACCAGCTTCTATTATTCGTTTCTGGTGCTGCCCTCGGAGCAGCGCCGCGCGATCGTCGCCGTGTGGGATTTCTGCCGCGCGATCGACGATGCCGTCGACGAGCCGGAGGCTGCCGGTGGGCTGCCGGCCGGCAGCGCGGCGGTGCCGTTCTGGCGCGCCGAGGTCGCGCGCTGCTATCGCTGCTGTAACGGAGAGCGGCCTGTGACCGCACAGGGCATTCACCTGCAGCCGTTCATCGAGCGGTTCGACCTGCCGCGCCAGGGGTTCGACGATGTCATCGACGGTGTCGCCATGGACGTGGAGCGGACGCGGTATGAGACCTTCGACGATCTGCTCGTGTACTGTCGGCGGGTCGCGTCCGCGGTAGGGCTGATTTGCCTTCGTATCTTCGGCTCGTGCGGGCCCGGCGCTTGCGAGTATGCTCTCAACCTTGGCATCGCGCTGCAGCTGACGAACATCCTCCGCGATGTCCGGGGGGATCTCGAGCGGGGCCGCGTCTATCTGCCGCTCAACGATCTCGCCGTGTGCGGCGTCACGATCGAGGATCTATCGGCCGGCGTGGCCACTCGCGCTGTGCGTCGTCTGATCGAGCTCGAGTGCCGGCGCGCGCACGAGTTCTACCGCCGCGCCGCCGCTGCGCTGCCGCAGTCGGAGCGGCGGCGCCTGATCGCGGCGGAGATTATGCGCGCGGTATATCTGCAGACGTTAAAACGAATCGAACAGAACGGCTATGACGTGTTCACGGTTCGCGCCCGGGTGCCGCGGGCACGTCAGGCACTGATTGCGCTGAGGCAATGGCTGTGGCCGGCATAGCGACCTTCGACGTCATCGTCATCGGGGCCGGATTTGCCGGCCTGAGCGCGGCCGCCCGGCTCGCGCGCGAGGGGATCCGCGTCCTGGTGCTCGAGTCCCGGTCGCGGCTGGGCGGACGCGCCACGGCGTTTCACGACCGCGAGACCGGCGAGCTCGTCGACAACGGCCAGCACATGATGATGGCCTGCAACGTGGAGACGCTCGCATTCCTGCGCGACATCGGCGCCGACGGTCACGTGACCATCCAGCCGCAATTGAGCGTGCCGATGATCGATCGGATGGGCCGGCGATCGCGGCTCACGTGTCCGACGACGCTGCCGTCGCCGTTGCATCTGGTTGCCGGCGTGCTCGACTGGGAGGCGCTCCCGTGGCGCGATCGGCTCGCCGCGTTTGCGATGGCGGGACCGCTGAAAATTGCCCGGCGCGAGCTGGAGCCGGGTGCCCGGAGGAAGGCGGCGTCACCCGGCGAGACCGTCGAAAACTGGCTGATCCGCAACCGCCAGACGGCGGCACTCCGGGAGATGCTGTGGAATCCGCTCGCGCTCGCGACGCTGAATCAGGCTCCCGCCAGGGCGGCGGCGCCACCGTTTGCGCGCGTGCTCGGCGAGATGTTCGGCCGCGACCCGCGATCGGCAGCCCTCGTTCTTCCAAACAGGCCGCTGCATCTCATGTACGCCGAACCGGCGCGTGCCTACATCGAAAGCCGCGGCGGCGTTGTTCGGACCGGCACGCCGGCAAGGGTCGCCGTCGACGGCACGGCGGCGGTCGCGGCCAACGGCGAGCGTTGGACATCAGCGGCCGTGATCGCTGCGGTGCCATGGCACGCGCTGCCCGAATTGTTCGACCGCGTGCCGGCGCCGCTGGTTGAAACCGTCGACCGGGCGCGCCGGATGGAATCGTCGCCGGTCGTGACCGTGAACCTCTGGTTCGACCGGCAAGTGATTGACGAGCCGTTCCTCGGCCTCCCGGGCCGGGCCATGCAGTGGGTGTTCGACAAACGGATCGTCTTTGGCGGCAGCGCATCGCACCTGTCGCTCGTGTCGAGCGGCGCCGGTCCGCTGGTGCAGCGGTCGAACCAAGACCTCATCGCGACCGCGCACGGTGAGCTGCTCGAAGCGATGCCGGGGATTCGCACCGCTCGTCTCGTGCGCGCGACGGTCGTGCGTGAGCCCCATGCCACGTTCTCGCTCGCTCCCGGCCAACCTTCGCGGCCCGGCACCCGGACCGGCGTGCGCGGGTTCTATCTCGCCGGCGATTGGATCGATACCGGCCTGCCCGCGACCATTGAGTCGGCGGTCCGCTCCGGACATCGGGCGGCCGAGCTCTGTGGTCAGGGAATCTGATACCCGGACTGGCCGTGAGATCGAAGAACATGCCGGCGCTGGACGAGCAGTCACTCCTCCCGGAGCGCCTCGGTGGGCGGCAGCCGCGATGCCCGCAGCGCGGGAACGTAGCCTGCCGCGGCCGCCACGGCCGCCAGGAGAACCACGGCGCCGGCCAGCGTCGGCGGATGGTGAGGTGTGAGCCCGAAAAACAGCGATGAGGCCGAACGCCCGGCGGCGAGGGCCAAAAGCGTTCCGATCGCGATGCCTGCCGCGAGCAGCAGACCGGCTTCGCGCATCACCATCCCGACGACCGCGCCGCGATCGGCGCCGAGCGCCATGCGGACGCCAATCTCGTTGCGGCGCCGCGCCACCGAGTACGACATGATGCCGTACACGCCGATCATCGCGAGCAGCGCCGCGAGCCCACCGAAGACTGCGAACAGCGTCGCCATCAATCGCTCGCGAACCAGCGAGTCGTGCACCTGCGATTGCATGGTGCGGAACGTGACTACGACCGTCGGATGCCACTCACTGACCCGCGCGGTTACTGCGGTAGTGATGCTGGTCAGCGGCAGCCTCGATCTGACGACGAGCCGCACCGTGGTGGCGGACAGGTCGTCCTGCGCGACCGGCACGTAGAGCAGCGGTTCGAACGGCGTGCGCAGATCGCCGTATTTCGAGTCGCGTGCGAGGCCGACAATCTCGTAGGCCGGTCGAGGCGTGCCGGGAGCTTCGTCAATCTGAAACGTCCGGCCCAACGGGTTGGCGCCGCCGAAGAACACGCGCGCGAACGACTCGGTGACGATGGCTACCCGCGGTGCAGCCGCGGTGTCGCGCTCGTCGAAGTCGCGCCCGGCCAGAAGCGCTGTCCCCATGGTGGAAAAGTAGTGATCGCTCACTGAATTGAAGTTGACACCCTCGCGGCGCGACACGCCGTCGATGATCACGTTCCGGTCCGACCATGACCCGCCGAGTGGCACGTTGCGGACCTGCGCCGCATCGCTGATGCCGGGCTCGCGGCGGAGCCGCTCGAGCAGTTGACGAGAGGCCGATCGGGCGAGCTGATCAGGCAAGCCGGTACGCCGGAGGTCCAGCAGCGCCACGAGCAGGTTCTGCCGTGCGAAACCGGCATCGAGCGTGATCAGGTTGCGAAAGCTCTCGACGAACAGGAATGCTCCGACGACGAGCACGAGCGACAGCGCAACCTGGGCGACGACGAGGGTCTGGCGGAGACCGAATCCCGCACCGGTGTCGGTCGTTCCGCGGCCCCCCGCTTTCAGCGCCACACCGGGGCTCAACATCGTGGCGCGGATTGCCGGCAGCAGGCCGAAAATCACGCACGCCGTTGCCGCCACGCCGGCGACGAACGCGAACACGCGCCAGTCGCCGGCCACTTCCAGAAATACCCGCTCGTTTTCCGTGGTCAGCGACGAGACCAGCACACGGGCCACGAACTGCGCCAGGAACGCTCCAACACCGGCGCCGACGGCGGCAATCAGGATGCTTTCGGCAAGCAGCTGCCGGACAATTCGCGATCGCGACGCGCCAAGCGCCAGGCGCACCGCGATTTCGCGCTGACGCGCGCTCGCGCGGGCGAGCATCAGATTGGCGAGGTTCGCGCAGGCCACCAGCAGCACCACCGCCGTCGTCGCCAGCAGCAGCCAGAGCGGCGCCTGGTACGTCTCGCGCAGGTTCGACACGCCGGTGCCGGCCGGAAAGGCGCCCAGCTTGAAGCCGAGATACGTTTTCTCGTCTTCCGGCCGGTAGACAGGGAGCGTCTCTCTGAACATCGGCTCCGAAATCGCACTGAGATGTGCCGTGGCCTTCTCGATCGTCCAGCCCTCCTTCATGCGCCCGATCGCGCCGAGGAACCATGCATCTTTGCGGTCCAGCGCCGAGCGGGCGCCGCGCGCCAGCGGTTCGGCGCAGAGAGGGACGGCGAGGTCGTAGGCCCGGCCCACCTCGACGCCGAGGAAATCGGGCGGCGTCACGCCGACGATGTCGTAGCGGGCGCCGTCGAGGATGAGGGCCTGGCCCACCGCAGAAAGGCTGCCTCCGTATTCACGCTGCCAGAAGCCATAGCTGATCACGGCCGGCGGCGACGCGCAGCCGCGCTGATCGTCGGCCGGCGACAGCACGCGTCCGGCAGACGGGCGCACCTGCAGCGTCTCGAAGAAGCTGCCGCTCACCCACAGCCCCTGTGCCAGTCGGCTCTGCCCTCCTGCGCTCAGCTCGAAATCCCGCGCCCCCCACGCAAAGATGTCGGAGAAGGCCTCCTGCCGCCCGCGCAGCCGCTCCCACAACGCATTGGTCAGCATCGGGTGTTCGCCGCTGAACCAGCCCGAACGGCCGCGCTCCTGGATGATCCGGACTTCGGCGAGCTGCTCGGGGTGCGCAACCGGAAGCGTTCGAAGTCGGAGCGCGTTGACGAGCTGGAAGATGGCGGCGTTCGCGCCGATGCCAAGCGCGAGCGACAGAACGGCGACGGCGGCAAACCCGGGATTCACGCGCAGCAACCGCGCGCCGTAGCGCAGGTCGCGCCAGCCGGTATCGAGAAAGCCGATCGTGTTCATCTGATAGATCTCCTCGCGGAGGCGCGTGCGGCTGCCGAGCTTGCGCAGGGCGGCCAGACGCGCATCGGCGACGCTCATGCCACGGGCGATGTTCTCGTCGATCTCGATCGCCAGGTGCGCCTCGAGCTCGCGAGCGCGCTCGTCGTCCCACCAGCCCCGACGGAAGAAGCGAGTGAGGCTCACGCCGGTTTCAGCACGCGATAGATCGCGGCCACGAGACGGTCCCAGCGGTGCGTTTGTTCGGTCAACTGGCGGCGGCCGGCCGGGGTGAGCCGGTAGTAGCGCGCCTTGCGGTTGTTCTCCGAGGTACCCCAGAACGAGGCAATCGACCCGCGGTCTTCGAGCCGGTGGAGCGCAGGATAGAGCGAGCCGTGCTCGACCTGCAGCACCTCGTCGGAGCGGCGTTCGATCGCATGAGCGATCGTGTGCCCGTGCGCCGCTCCAGGCGCCAGCGTCTTGAGGATCAACAGGTCGAGCGTCCCTTGGAGCAGTTCGCCGTGAATTGGCTGGTTTCCACGCTTCGGCATTGGCGCAATGCAGTATACCACTAGGTCATCTACCGAAGCGCACACCGGATGACACAGTCGCAAACCATTCGCGCTCTCGCAACAGGAGCGGCCTCCAGACAACGCGTTGAGCGCACGGCACCCGCCACCGGCGTTTTCATGCGACGTGCTGACTCCCGGTTCGTGACCTCTTTGTGGTCTTTCGTGGTCTTTGTGGTTCTGAGTCCGTGATCGTGCCGGTCGTCGAATGGCCGCCAGACATCGGGTAAGGTAATTGGACTGTTCATGAATTCCGTCGTAGTCCACTACAAGGAACTGGCGCTCAAAGGCGCCAACCGGCCCTGGTTCATCCGGCTTCTCGTCCGCAATCTGAAGACCGCACTGGCCGGCCTCGGTGTCGTGGCAACCCGTTCAATCATGGGACGCATCGAGATTGAGCTCCCCTCGGCGGCCGCGTGGGAGGAAGTCCGCCCACGCCTGCGCCGCGTCTTCGGCGTCGCGAATTTTTCCACCGCCGGCCGCGCGACGCACGACTTCGATGCGCTCGCGGCGGCGATCCTGCAGGACCTCGGCAGTCGTACGACTGAATCTTTCCGGGTATCGGCGACACGCGCCGACAAACGGCTGCCGTTCACGTCGCCGGAGGTGGAGCGCGAGGTCGGCGGCCGGATCAAGCAGGCGACCGGCTGGCGTGTCGATCTGAGTCATCCCTCGTTCACCGTTCACATCGAGATGCTGCCCGACGGCGCTTTTTATTTTTTCGGCAAAGAGCCGGGCGCCGGCGGTCTCCCGACCGGGACGGGCGGGCGCGTCGCCTGCCTGCTCTCCGGCGGAATCGATTCGCCGGTCGCGGCCTACCGGATGATGCGGCGGGGCTGTTCCGTGCTGCTGATTCACTTTCACGCGTATCCCGTCCTGTCGCGAGCATCCCAGGAAAAAGTCCGTGAAATTGCGGCGCTGCTGACGAAGTCGCAGCTCCGCTCGCGGCTGCTGCTGGTTCCGTTCGGCGCGCTGCAGCAGCAGGTCGTTCTCGCCGTCCGGCCGGAGCTCCGCGTGGTGGTCTACCGCCGGCTGATGCTGCGCATCGCGGAGCGGCTGGCGCGCGCCTGGCGCGCCCGGGCGCTGGTGACCGGCGAGGTCATCGGCCAGGTCGCGTCGCAGACGCTCGAGAACATGACGACGATCGCGGCCGCTGCGGAGATGGAGATCCTCCGGCCGCTCGTCGGGATGGACAAGGACGAGATCTCGGCCGAAGCCGCACGCATCGGGACCTTTCCCATCTCGATCATTCCGGATCAGGATTGCTGCACGCTCTTCACGCCGAGGCATCCGGCCACGCGCGTATGCCTCGATGAGATTGCAGCAGCCGAGCAGGCGCTGCCGACCAGCGAGATGGTCGCCAGAGCGGTGGCGGCCGCAACGGTCGAGGACTACCGTTTTCCGGCGTAAATTCAAGGAGACTGCGACAATCCGGTGTTAAGATGAGAGATCTTCTGTTGCGGATCGAGCGCCGTATTGCCTGTCCATCGCGGTGACAGCTTCTCACCCGAAGTGAGGATGCCATGGCTGGAACGATCACCCAGATATCCGATCTCGAAGCGGTCCTTGGAGACGACGCCAAAACGCTGCTTGGCCACCAGTGCCAGACCATCCTGAAGGAACACCTGCATCTACCCGGTCCCGACTTCGTCGATCGGATCTGCGCGCTCTCCGACCGCCCGACGCGCGTCCTGACGAGTCTGCAGGCGCTGATCAACCACGGAAGGCTCGCGGGAACGGGCTACGTGTCGATCCTGCCGGTCGATCAGGGCATCGAACATTCCGCCGGTGCCTCGTTTGCACCGAACCCGACGTGCTTCGATCCGGAGCAGATCGTGAAGCTCGCGATCGAAGGCGGGTGCAACGCGGTCGCGTCCACGCTCGGCGTGCTCGGCTCGGTGGCGAGGAAATACGCGCACCGGATTCCGTTCCTGCTCAAGTTCAACCACAACGAGTTCATTTCGTACCCGAACAGCTTCGACCAGATCCGTTTTGCCAATGTGCGACAGGGCTTCGAGATGGGCGCCATGGGCGTGGGCGCGACCATCTACTTCGGGTCCGAGGAGTCGAAGCGGCAGCTCCAGGAAGTCACCGAGATGTTCCATCAGGCGCACGAGCTCGGCATGTTCACCGTTCTCTGGTGCTACCTGCGCAACGCGGCATTCAAGACCAAGGAGACCGACTATCACCTGGCCGCGGATCTCACCGGGCAGGCCAATCATCTCGGCGTCACGATCGAGGCCGACATCATCAAGCAGAAACTGCCCGAGAACAACGGCGGGTACAACGCGCTCAATTTCGGCAAGACGCACAAGAAGGTGTACTCCGACCTCACGACGGACCATCCCATCGATTTGACGCGGTATCAGGTGGCGAACTGTTTCATGGGCCGCGCCGGACTGATCAACTCGGGCGGAGCGTCGGCGGGTGAGAGCGATCTGAAGGATGCGGTGAAGACCGCGGTCGTCAACAAGCGCGCCGGCGGGATGGGCTTGATCTCGGGCCGGAAGGCGTTTCAGCGTCCGCTGAAAGAAGGCGTGCGTCTGTTGAATGCTATCCAGGACGTGTACCTCAGCCCCGAGGTCACGATCGCCTAGCGTAAAACGGTCGAACGCAGAGACGCAAAAGGAAAACGAGGAGTACGTTGCGGCCTCCGCGCTTGCCAAGCCGTAGCTCGCCTGAATCGCCGTCGAGCGAAGGCTGGGCCTTTGCGTTCATCGTCTGCGTCTGTGTCCCGGGCATCTTCGATGACCTATCAAAGCGTGACCGAGATGGTCGACGCCGTCCGGCCGGCGGCGACCGTGCTTGGGGATCGTGTCAGCGTCGCCGGCGCGGACGCGCTCTCTGAGGATCTCATCGATCGGCTCGTCTGGACGTCGGTGTTCGGGCCGGAGCCGGAGTTGCGGGGCACTGCGCGATGGATCCTGCGCAGCATGGCGGCGGCCGCCGGCATCCAGCCTGCCTCAATTCACGACCTCTATCTCGCCATGGGCCGGTCCGAGGCCGGCGGCTTCACCGTGCCGGCATTCAACGTGCGCGCGATGACGTACGACACGGCGCGGGCGGTGTTCCGTGCGGCGAAAGCGCTGAAGGCCGGCGCTCTGATCCTGGAAATCTCACGGTCGGAGATGGGCTACACGGCGCAGCGGCCGCACGAGTATGCGGCGGTTGTCATCGGCGCCGCGCTCCGCGAGGGCTGCCGGGGTCCGGTGTTCCTCCAGGGCGACCACGTTCAGATCGACGGGAAGAAGTACTACGGTGCCGATCGCGAGATCGAGCTCGACGCGCTGCGCGCGCTTGTCGAAGAGGAGCTCGCGGCCGGGTTCTACAACATCGACATCGACGCGTCAACGCTGGTCGATCTCGAACAACCCACTCTCGCGGGACAGCAGGCAGCAAACACGTCGCTGGCCGCAGATTTCACGGCGTTCATCCGCCGCCGCCAGCCGGCGGGCGTCACGGTGTCGGTCGGCGGCGAGATCGGCGAAGTGGGCGGGCGGAACTCGAACGTGGACGAGCTGCGCGCGTTCATGATCGGATACCGCGACGCCCTGCGGGCACACGGCGATCTTGCCGGCATCAGCAAGATCAGCGTGCAGACCGGCACGGAGCACGGCGGCTTCGTCGACCCTGACGGGAGGGTGCGGACCGACGTGAAGATCGACCTGGAGACGCTCGCCGAGCTGTCGCGCGTCGCGCGGACGGAGTACGGTCTGGCCGGGGCGGTTCAACATGGCGCCTCGACGCTGCCGCCGGACGCGTTCGATGCGTTTCCCCGCGCCGGCGCCTGTGAGATTCACCTGGCGACGGATTTCCAGAACATCATGTACGAGCACTCGCGCTTCCCGGCCGGCCTGAAGAGCGGGATGTACGACTGGGTGCGGCAGCATGCGGCCGCCGATCGACGGCCGCAGGACAGCGACCAGCAGTTCATCTACAAGACGCGCAAAAAAGCGATCGGTGCGTTCAAACGCGACCTCTGGGGTCTCGATGCGGACGTGCGGCACGCCATTGGCGCCGCCCTCGAGGATCGGTTTGCGTTTCTGATGCGGCGGCTGAACGTTGTGGACACGGCTGATGTCGTGGCGAAGTACGTTCGGCCGAGGCCCGGGGTGATCACGCGCGATGCTGAAATCGCGGCGGCAGGTTCGCGGTAAGCCGAGGCTGGCTCCGGGCTCAGGGCCGGCTGCTGAAAACCCGAACGTTCAACGCAGAACGCGCTGAGATCGCAGAGAATCCCTAGAAAACGACTCTGCGGTCTCTGCGTTTTCGTCCTTTTTCAGAATCCCGTGAACTACGGCCGCGAGCCCGGCCAGAGACGCTCCTGGGCAATCGGATGCAGGAGCCCTCGCAGATAGTCGCGAAGGCCCTCTTCGGTGCTGCGGAACGCGAGATTTTCCCACGGAATCGACGCGGCCTCGAACAATGCGAATTCCAGGCACTCATCGTCGATACAGAGCTCGCCGCTGAGCGCCGTGGCGGCGTACACGACGATGACGGGCGCGCGGCCGGCATACGAGTAGATGTTGACGAGGCCGTCCAGGCGCACCTCGAGTCCGCATTCTTCGCGCGCTTCGCGAATGGCCGCTGCCGTGAGCGTCTCGCCGCGGTCGACATAGCCGCCCGGGAAGACCCATTTCCCGTAGCCGGGATCGATGGCGCGGCGGACGAGCACGAGCCCGCCGTCGCCGGCGCTGATAATCGTACCGACGGCAATCTTGGGATCCAGGTAGAACACAAACCCGCAGCGCGTGCAGACCGGCCTTTCCGGTTCAGTCCGTTTGAGCAGGCGGCGCTCCAGCGGTCCGCCGCAGCGCGGACAGAACTGGTAGGCGTGCGACTCGTCATGCGGGTGGAGGACGGTCATCTATAATTCAGATTATGTCGATCCTCAAGGTTGCGCGCATGGGCCACCCGGTCCTGCGTGCAAAGGCGCGTCCGCTCGAGAAGGAAGACATCACGGGCGCCGCAATCCAGAAGCTCATCGACGACATGCTGGAGACGATGACGGAGTATCACGGCGTCGGCCTTGCTGCGCCGCAGGTGCACGAGCACGTGCGGCTGTTCGTTGCGGCGCTCAATAGCGACGCCGGCACTGACGAAGCGCCTGAACCGACCGTGCTGATCAATCCGGAGATTGCGGCCGTCGGCACGGAGATGGTCGAAGACTGGGAAGGATGCCTGAGTATTCCGGACATCCGCGGGCGCGTGCCGCGCGCGCGCGAAATCCGCGTCCGCGCCTTCGACCGCCGCGGCAATCGCATCGAGCTGCGGGCCGAGAATTTTGCCGCCCGTGTCATCCAGCACGAGGCCGACCACCTGGATGGCGTGCTGTTTTTCGATCGGATGCGGACGCTCGAATCGCTGACCTACCTCGAGGAGTACGCGCGCTACTGGGCCAAAGAAGACTGACCGCGATCGGCCATCTTTTTCCGTTCCCGGTTTCGTTCGGACTGCAGCCTCTCGAGCTCCACCACTGAATGATCCGCAAACTGCATCGCAGCGGCGATCGCGTGGTGACCTGCGACCTCGGCGATCGCGCGGTGCATCTGCTGGCAGATGCGGCGATATGACGGATGTCCCTGCGGTGTCGTGCGCAGCTCAATGAGGTGCATCGCCTCACGCGCGTTCATGTCCATGTAGAAACGCACGCGAAACGCCATCGCCACCGCGTAGGGCGCGACATCGGACAGGCCGTCCGCACTGAGCTGCTCGTACAGTGCCGCCGACCGATCCATCGCCGCGCGCCAGTCGGTGAGCGCGCCCGCCTCTTCGATCGCCGCCGGTTCGACGTAGCCGTGATGCGTGCTGAGCGGCTGCCAATCGAGCGTCAGGAGCCGGTGACGCTGGAGGTCGCGGAAGGCGCCGTAGTCGGCCAGTACGTCGAACCGGTAGCGCGTCCGCTCGAAAGCGCGGCCCGGCTTGTGCCGCCGGTTCTGCCGCGTGCCGGCATACCCGCGCAGCAGCCGGGCGCGATCGTCCGCCGACATGCGGCGGGCCTTCGCCAGCAGCGCGTCATCCGGCAGCGCGGAGACCGAGTACATCGCCGCGGCCACGACTTTCGTTTCGCCCTCGGGATCGAAGTCCGTCAGCGTGACCTCGTCACGTGGTTCCGGCTGCGAGTCGGCCACGAAAGGACGCGCCGCCGCCTCGAAGTCGTTGCGGGTCTGCGCCAGGTACTCGATCCACCGGCCGCCTCGATCCGGTTGATCGATGCGGGTGAGAAAGGCCGGAATCACGCGGCGCAGCTCGCTGAGTATCTGCCCGGCGCATGCCCGCGCTTCGTCGAGCGGGTGCGCGAACAGGCGGAGCAGCAGTGCCTCGAACGCCTGACCGCTGCCGAACAGCCCGACGTTGGATGTGGTTGCCGCCGGCAGCAGCCCGCGAAGGGTGTCCAGCGCCTTGGCGCGGATGACGGATTTGTAGACGGCCTCAGAGTCTTCCGGCGGCTTCGGATATTTCGCGCGGAAGTGTCGTTCCATTTCCGGAATCCATCGCGCGTAGGTCGCGAAGGCGTCGTCGAGCGTGCGGATGAACAGTGCCCGGTGCGGCGATGTCTCGAGCTCTGCCGGCACGTGGTACTTCCAGCGGCCGTTGGGGCGGTCGCTGTAAGGGACGTACCTGGTGGACTGTTCGAGATACGCCATCAGCCGTCCCCACTCGAGAATCTTGGTCAGGATGTTCGAGACGCCTTCGCACGCGATATGCGCGCCACCGAGCTGCGCGACCGAATCGTCGCCGTACTCGCTCAGCACCCGGGCGTACAGCCGGTCGGCGCGTTCGGTGCCGGCCGCCGGCGGTGGCAGGGTGTCGCCCCCCGCCTGACCGAGAAACTCGTCGAGGAACAGCCTGCGCACCGACTTGGCCGAGCGCGAGTAGCGCGCGAACAGCGCGCCCTTGACTGTTTCGGGCAGGTTCGTCAGCGCGACGATGGGACGGTCGACGTTGGTAAAGAACGGGGCGAGCGCGCGTGCTTCATCAGGCGTGAACGCTTCGGGTGTGGCGGGGGTGATGGTCACAGTCGCGGCGTATTTTACCGCGGCCCGGCGCCGACCATGGTCCGGCTCCAGTCGGCGTGTCATCGCAGCGAAGTCGGAGCTCAGTCCGACCGAGGTCCGATCACAGTCCGACTGAAGTCGGAGCGCACTCCGACTCCGCTCGCAGGGCACTCGGAATCAGGTCCGAGCGAGCTCCGACTGCGGTTGGAGCGAACTCCGACCGATGGCGCCAACGGGAACGACCTCTGCGTGACGGATTGACGCCAGCTGTGCCTCGGTCAACGTGACGCCGCACAGGTCGCGATAAGGACACGCTACAATGCTCGACATGGTCTACATCTTCGGCAAGGACACTTGACCCTACACGCAAGCCGCCCGGGAGGATTACCAACGGCGGCATGTCGAGTTTCAGTACATCAACGTCAAGAAAAAGCCGGCCGAGCTCCAGCGGATGCTTGGCTACACGCATGGTCGCCGCGCCGTCCCGGTTATCGTCGACGAAGGAGCGGTCACCATTGGTTTTGGCGGGACCTGAGGCGTCTGAGCCGCCCGTTCGGTCCGAATGGACACGTTCTCGTCGTGCTTGCACAGCGTGAATGTGCACAACCGTGTCAAGTCTGCTGTGTAAGCACGGCCAGGCGCGCAAAGCGCGCCTGCGAGGGAAGCGGAGCGGGGCGGAGGGGCCCCGCGAGTGACCGAGCCGGGGTGTGGGGCGGAGCCCCACGTTAAATGTTTGCGCCGCGCCTTCTCCCCGCTCACAACCCGGGCCCGATGACGGGCGACGGCAACAACACGTACCTGCTCGTCGGCGAGACCGGATCGGCCGCACTCATCGATGCGGGCGCCGGCGCGCCTCAGCACCTGGCGGATGTCGGCTCGGCGCTGGCCGCGTGCCGTGCCACGCTCGATCGTGTGCTCGTCACGCACGGCCACCGCGACCATGTCGACGGCGCGCCCCTGCTGGCCGCCGCGCACCCCGCTGCCATGTTTTTCAAGCACCCATGGCCGGGCGAACAAGCCGAGACTGCCTTCGCCTGGCGGCCGCTGCACGAGGGCGACGTGATGATCGCCGGCGATGAGCCGCTGATCGTCGTGCACACGCCCGGACACTCACCCGATCACGTGGCCTTCTGGCACGAGCCGAGCCGCACCATCTTCACCGGCGATCTGGTCGTGCCCGGCGGCAGCGTGATGATCCACTCGAGCCGCGGCGGTGATCTCGGCCAGTATCTCGCGTCACTCGAACGCGTGCGCGCGCTCTCGCCGGCCCGCCTGCTGCCGGCGCATGGCCCCGTCGTCGAGGAACCGGCGACGCTTCTGCAGTGGTACGTCAAACATCGCCGAATGCGCGAGGGTCAGGTCCTCGACGCGCTGCGCGCGGGCCACTCGGCTGTGGAGAGCATCGCCGAATGCATCTATGATGGTCTCGACGCCGCGCTGATGCCGGCCGCGCGCGAAAACGTGCGCGCGCACCTCGACAAGCTGAAGTCCGACGGCATCGCCGTCGAGGAGAGCGGCGAGTGGCGGCTTCGATAGACCCTCGAGGACGACATGGACAACGTCATCGACTTCATCAATATGAACCGGGAGCGCTACCTCGAAGAGCTGAAGGAGTTCCTCGCCATCCCGAGCATCAGCGCGCTGCCGCAGCATGCCGCCGACGTCAAACGCTGTGCCGACTGGTGCGCCGACGAAATGCGGCGTGTTGGATTGCAGAACGTGCGGCTGATTGACACGCCGGGGAATCCCGTCGTCTACGGCGACTGGCTCGGCGCGGACGGCGCGCCGACGATTCTGTTCTACGGCCACTACGACGTGCAGCCGGTGGATCCCGAGGAGCTGTGGAAATCGCCGCCGTTCGACGCCACGATTCGAGACGGCGAGATCTACGCGCGCGGATCGGCCGATGACAAGGGCCAGGTGTTCATGCATTTCAAAGCGGTCGAGGCGCACCTGAAGCAGAACGGCCGGCTGCCGGTGAAGATCAAGTTCATCCTCGAGGGCGAAGAGGAAGTCGGGAGCGTGCACCTGGACGACTTCATTCGCGCCCACAAATCCGAGCTCGCCGCCGACGTCGTCGTGATCTCGGATTCGCCGATGTTTCAGCGCGGCGTCCCGTCGATCTGTTACGGCCTGCGCGGCCTTGTCTATTTCCAGCTCGATCTTCGCGGCAGCAGCACCGACCTTCATTCCGGCTCGTTCGGTGGCGCCGTCGCCAACCCGGCGATGGTCCTGGCGCAGATTCTCGCTCAGATGAAAGACCGCAGCGGCCGCATCAAGATTCCCGGTTTCTACGACGACGTGGTGCCGCTCAATGATGAGGAGCGGAAGCCGTGGGCCGAGCTGCCGTTCAACGAAAAGGAGTACCGGAAGGCCTTCGGGATCCCGAAGCTGTATGGCGAGACCGGGTATACCACGCTCGAACGGACCTGGGCGCGGCCGACCTTCGAGGTGAACGGCCTGCTGTCAGGTTTTACCGGCGAAGGGGCGAAAACGGTGCTGCCGGCAGTGGCGATGGCCAAGGTGAGCATGCGTTTGGTCCCGAACCAGGATCCGGACACGATTGCCAGCCGCTTCGAGGCGTACGTGCGCAAGGTGGCGCCGAAGACCGTGGAGGTGAAGGTCACGCGCATGCACGGCGGCAAGCCGTGGATGACGTCGTACGACAACCCGTTCGTGAAGGCTGCCGGGCGGGCAATCAAGCACGGCTTCGGACGCGATCCGGTGTTCACACGCGAAGGCGGATCGATTCCTGTGGTGTCGACGTTTCAGGAAGAGCTCGGCCTGCCGTCGGTGCTGTTCGGGGTCGGTCTGCCCGACGAGAATGCGCACGCGCCGAACGAAAAGCTGGACATATCGAATTTCCAGAACGGGATTCTCGCCTCGGCCATGTTGTACGAGGAAATCGCGACCGTCGGTGTACCGGCGTGAAATCGGCCGAGCACCTCCTGCGGCGCGGCCTGTGCGGTCGGTGAAAGACCGCGGTCGACTTCAGGAGGACAACCTAGGTCCGGGGGGCTTCGCCCCCGCGGACCCCCCTACGCCGTCGCTCGCGGGGCCCCCTTCCCCCTTGCCCCGCTTCCGCCTCCGCTAAAGCTACGGCGGACGCGCCTGTGGCGCGCCTACCCCGCTATGCGCTCGATGAGAAAGCGAGTACAAAATTCTCGTTTCGAGCCGCATAACGGGGCTAAATGCCCGAGTGCTCGGCTCGTCTCCGCTGCTCCGTTTCTCTGTGTTATACCGTTACCTCCGTGTCCTCCGTGCCCTCTCGTTCGCGGCTGGAACACCTTGTCGGCGCGCTCGGGACGTTCTACGGTCTGCTGCCGGTGCCGCCGCGCGATCCGTTCACGCTGTTCGTCTGGGAGGTGCTGGCTGCCCATTCGACGCCGCGAAAACGCGATGCCGCGTTGGCCGCGCTGAGGCGGAACCGCGCGCTGACGCCTGATGCGATGTGGCGCGCGCCGCAGAAAACACTGCAGGAGAGCGTGGCACTGGCCGGACCTTACATCGACCAGCGTCTCCGCGCGCTCCGGACCGGGGTGGAGGTGTTCCGGCGCTCGCCCGATCTGCCCGCACGGATCCGGGGTCCGCTTTTGGCAGCGCGCCGGGCCATCAAGCCGCTCCCGCAGCTTGGCGAGACAGGTGCCCACCGGATGCTGCTGTTCGGGGCGGACCACTGCGTGCTGCCGGTGGATGCCCGCCTGAGCCGGGTCGCCCGGCGCCTCGGATACGGCGAACCTCACGAGAACTTCCGCCGCCAAGCGCGATCGGTGCAGGAGGCGTTGGCCCGCGAGCTTTCCCCTTCAATCGACAGCTACCGGCGCGCCTTCGTGTATCTCTCACATCATGGAGCCGCGACGTGCACGGAGGGCGACCCGCACTGCGCAGTGTGTCCGCTGCTCAAGGATTGTCCGGAAGGGAAGAAACGGGGGAGATCGCTGTAGCGCGGCCGTTTATGTTCAGTTCAGCGACGCGACGCGGCGGCGCAGGGTCTTGACGTACTCCCAGATTTGCGCGTGCTCTTTGCGCTCGTCCTCGCCGCCGCCGCCCCTGGCCGACAGCCGCAGGTAGGCCTGCAAATCCCGCAGCGCCGCGGCATAGTCGTTCAGGTGATAAGCCAGCAGGCCGCGGTCGCGGAGCTCGTCGATCGCCGACGGGTTGACGGCGAGCAGCAGCTCGGTGACATCGCGCGCCTGCGGGTACGAGTGCATCTTCACGTACGTGCGCTTCAGGTTCAGCAGCATCCGGGCGAGGATCTGCGGCTTGGTCGCGTGAACGAAGAGCCGCGCCTCGACGACCGGATCGGTTTCGATCTCTTCTTCGCCTGATTCATCCTGCCGGACGAGGCGCCGCAGGCGCTCGCGACAGGCTTCTTTCGACAGCAACGCCCCGCCGTGATAGGCGTCGATGATGAGATCCTCGGAGTCCTGCAGGCTGGGGCGGGCGGGGCAGCGCAGCAGGAAATGGCCGGGGAAATTGATGCCTTCCACGTGCAGTCCGGCGCGGCGCGCCACTTCCATGTACAGCAGCGCGAGCGTAATCGGAATCCCGGTCCGGCGATCGAGCACGTCGTTCAGGAAGCTGTTGCGAGGATCCTCGTACGCCCGTTCGTTGCCGGCGAAGCGCAGCTCGCCGAACAGGTATTCGTTCATCGCCAGCACGCGCGCGTATCGATCCGGATCGACGCGCGGCGGCGTGTCGCGGACCGAGCCGAGCGCGCGGTCGACGCGCAGCTGCGCCTCGCGTCCGTAGGCATCGAGCCGATCGAGGTACGGGCCGGCATCGAGCTTCGGGTATTCAACGCGCGCGATCATCAGCGCCGCAATGGCGAGATCGGGATCGGGACTCAGCGCGGCATGCGAGAAGCTGCGGACGAACTGTGATTTGATCACGTGTACTCGAAGTCTATCAAAAAAAAGGGCGGGGACCTCAATCCCCGCCGTCCCCACGTGCCATGCAACACGTGTCCGTCAGAAGCCAAGCACCGCGCCGACCCGAAAGATGCGCGGGCTCAGGTTCTGGGCGAGCACCTGGAAGTTCGTCGCCCCGGCGTTGTTGACGCGTACTAGCGCCGTGTTCGCGTTGAAGACGTTGAAGAGATCCCCGATAAGCCGCAGGTTTACCCGCGACGCCCTGAAATCGCGCGCCACGCGCAAATCGGTGTTCCACAGGTTCGGGTATCGGAACGTGTCGATCTCCGGGCTGACCAGGACGATCAGCCCCGAGTCGGCGCCCAGGGTTGCGGTCGTCCCCTGCCGGACGATGGGGAACGGGTACCCCTGCCGGCCGAAAACGTTGCCGCTGACCTCGATGCCGTAGGGCGCCTGGAACATCGCGTTCGCGTTGAACTGCCACTTGGCGTTGATGTAGATCGTGCCCGACCCGCTGCCGCTGCTCTGCGGGGCGAATTGCCCGCCGTCGACCAGCGGCTCGGTCACCATTCGCGTGGGGTTCCCGTTGGCGTCGTACATTCCGGCGGGATCGTCGAAATGCTCGCGGGCGTTGTTCCACGACAGCCCCACGCGGCCCATCCATCGATTCGACAGACGCTTCACCACGCCCAGTTCGAGGCCCTGATAGTCGGTGTAATAGCCCGGCACCGTCGTCGTGAGGAACCCGCTTCCGCCGGCGGCAATCTTCACTGGATCGGGAATGAACGTCGGCTCGAAGTATGCCTGCCCGTTCGGCAGGGTGCCGCTGAAGCCCGGCCCCGGCCGATAGTCGGCCCGCGTGAGGCCGATCCGCGGCGTGATCGTCGATCCCGACTGACCGTTATTGGCAAAGTTGCCGAACAGATCGGTGGTTCGCGTGTAGCTGTAATTGACCTGTAACGCCAGGTTCGGCCGCAGTTCGCGTTCGACCCCGGCCACGACGCTGCTCGTGACCGGCGGCTTGATGTCGGAGTCGATCTGGTTGGCGGACGTGACCGACGTCGGGTTAGCAGGATTGAAGCCGCCGGCCGCCGTGATGAACTGGTCGAGCAGCACTTCATCTGCTTGGGCGAAGTGATCGCCGTTCCGGTCGTCCCACCGATACGTCGCCGAGCCCGCAGTAGAGCTCGGGTTCAGCGTCCCGACGAGACCAGTATTGAGCTGGCCTGAGTAGCGCGCGAAGCTCACCCGTGCGACCGTCCGGCGCGCGTCATCGAGCGCATAGGTCAAGCCGGCGCGCGGCGAGATCGTGTTCCACGTGAACCCCGTCCGGTAGCCGGCGAACGTGAACCCGGGCACCACATTGGGGAACGCCTTGTTCGCCAGCGTGGTGCTCGGCAGGGCCTCACCCCACTGGCGGTCGAAGCGCACGCCGGCGTCGATGGTCATCCGGTTGCGCGACAGAGTATCGCCGACGTAGAGGTCGAAGTAGTTGGCGCGGTTGCCGCCGAGGCCCTGACGGTACACCTGAGCGCGGCGGTCGGTCGGCGAATTCTCGATCGCCAGAATCATGTTGCCCGGCCACAGCGAGCCGCTGGTCGCATCGGTGGTGCGGAACCCGACGCCGTACTTCAGTTCATGCGCGATCCCCGCTCCGCTCAGAAAGCTGCTCACGTCGACGTTGACGTTCTGCTGCGGCCGCACGTTGAGGCTCTGGTTGATCGATCCGAAGGATCGGCCGCTGCCGAAATCGCGCCCGGCCTGCTGGTCGAGTCCGCCGATTGGATCGAGAATGAACCCGGTGTTGTAGTACGCGTATTTTGCGGTCAGGAACATGTTCGACGTCATCACGCGGTCGTCCTGCAGTTTCCACAGGCCGTGGAGCGGGAAGTCGGTATACGTATTGTCCTGGTGGAACGTGGCCGTCGGCGCGTCGAACAGGATCCCCGTGACGCCCGGGCTGCGGCCCTCCTTGATCTTGAAGCCGTCGAAGTACAGGCCGCTGATCATGTCCTTCTGCGTTGCCTGCCAGTTCAACTTCACGTTCGGGTTCTTCAGCTTCGTCCGGTCAATCAACGACCCGGCGCGGCGGACCAGTTGAATGTCCTGGATCGAATAGGAACCGTAGAACCAGGCGCGGTCGCGGAAAATCGGGCCGCCGAGCTCGAAGCCGTAGTCCGAAATCTTCTTGTTATGGTCCGAGGTCGCGTGCGTCACACCGGTTGACCGCAGTTCATCCGGGACGTTGTCCGACTCCATATCTTCGTTGTCGAAATAGCCGCGGACGCCTCCCTTGAACTGGTTCGTGCCGCGTTTCACGACGAAGTTCAGGCCCATGCCGCCGGTCGGCTGCTTGATATCCTGGCCGGCCGTCGAGACCTGGATTTCCTCGAAATTGTCGTAGTTGAAATAGGTCGGCGACGCCCCGGTCGCGGCCATGTCGGTGATGACGATGCCGTCCATCGTCCACACTGCATCCTGCGGACGCGTACCTTTCGACTGGAAGTTCGACTGCTGGCCGGTCTCATTCCCGCCGATGTTCACGCGATCGACGAGCACGCCCGGCACCGAGCGCATGAGCGCGAACGGATCCCGCGACGTCGGGATCTTGGTGAGCTCGTCGGAGCTGAAGTTGGTCGCGGTCCCGGTCGCTCTCGTGTCGATGACCGGCGACTCGCCGGTGACGGTGATCGTTTCCGCCACCGCGGCAACCTTGAGCATCAGCGGCAGCTCGACGTTCCGTCCCACCGCGACCACAACGTTGTCGCGAACCATGGTCGTGAACCCCTGAAGTTCGGCTGTGATCTTGTATGGTCCGGGCGCGAGGTTCAGAAACCGGTACTCGCCATTCGCGTCGGTGACGAATGTCTGCGTGGCATCGACGCCCTGGGCGGTCACGGTGACTCCGGGCAGCACGCCGCCCTGCTCGTCCCTGACGCTGCCGCTGACAGTGCCGCTCTGGATCTGCGCAAATGCCGGCAGCGCGCACGCGAGTATGAGTGCGGCGATGAGACTCGATTGCTTCATTGGCAATGCTCCTCCGATTGCAATGCTCCTCCGATCAACCAGTGCGTCCGAGAATTCCGTCATAACGGGGCAGTAAAACCTTCCTGCCACTCAGTACATGGCCGGGACTGCGGCCTGTAAAGCGAAAGAGCCATGAAAAGACGCACAGTAAGCGCATCCGTATCCAAGCACTTGGATTGACTGCACTTTCCGTGCTCAGAGAGCGAGCAGGTGTGACAGATGTTGAAGATTGAGCGATGCGATCGAGTCGATGATGAGATCGGCGCAAAGATCAGATCGGCTGTACGTCTGCGCGACCGCGACCGTTCGCAGGCCGGCGGCTCGGGCCGACTCGAGCCCCCAGGGCGAGTCTTCAAGCGCTACGCATTCGTGCGGCGCAATCTCGAGACACAGCTGTGAGGTCAGCCTCGCGAGCACGCAGCGATACGGCTCGGGCGACGGCTTGCTCAGCGGCGTATCCTCAGCGGCGATGATGGCGGTGAAATGCTTCGCCAGCTGCTCGCGCTCGAGCACGCGCAGGATCTCCGCCCGGAGCGCACCCGAGGCAATCGCGATCGGCACCTCCGACGCGGCACGCCGTATTGCATCGGCCGCACCGGGAAACAGTATCGAGACATTCTGTTCGAGCAGCTCGAGGCACGTGGCCTTCGTGGCGATCAGCCGTCCGATGTCGGATGCGGTCCATGCGCGCCCTGCGTCGGCCCCTATCGCCGTAAACGCACGCACATCGTCGAATCCGAGGTAGCGCGCGTAGTAGTCCCGCTCGGTCAAGGTCAGACCTTCGGACGCGAGGACCTCCTGATAGGCGCGGAGATGGAGCGGCTCGCTGTTGGCGAGAACCCCGTCGAAGTCGAAGATGATGGCGCGAAGCGGCATGGTTTACCACAGAGGACGCGGAGGACGCGGAGGCTCAATCGTGCCCGGTTCAGACCGTGAGTGGGCGGGCAGGTCAAAGGCAGCGCCGCCGGGCGTGTGGTCAGGATGCGCCGAGCTCTTCCTCCTGTCCTCCTCGTCCTCCGTGGTGGAAGCTCATTGTGCACTCTCCTACGTGTTCGGCTGCTTCAGTCGTTCCCCGGCGCGAATCGGCATCTTCAGGCGGTTTTCCGGCGGCGGGATCGGACATTCGTACGAGGCGTTGTAATAACAGTACGGGTGATAGGCGCGGTTGAAGTCGACCTCGTAGATCTCGGTGGCCGTACGATCGAGATCCATGTAGCGCCCCCCGGGATAAGTCTCCGTGCCGCTGGTCAAATCGTTGAACGGCACGAACAGACGGTTGAGATCCTTCGCATCGGCTTCGACGAAGGCGGTCAGCCTGAGCGGCTGTCCTTTGATGGAGAATTCCAGTGTTCCGACGCGGCGCATCTTGCGCTGGGTCCCCGTGGAGGTCGGCATCTCGAGGACGGTGCGGTCGTCGGCCGGCTTGAGCCGCGCGGGCACGTCGTAGTCGGGATCGATTGGAAAGTAGGCGAGCGGCAGCAGCTCGTGCCGCCGCTCCGCCGGGATCGGCGAGTCGGATGCCGTTTGAAAGGCCGCATCTTTTTCGGCGCGGTCGCTCGCAACCTTGCCGGCGTAGTCCTTCACGGCGGGAGGCGCGGGACTGCTGCAGGCGAGTGCGTAAAGAAAACAGAGAGTCGTCGCACTCAGCCGGCCGTTAGTGCTGACTCGCGGCCGGATCGCCCTGCCATCTTTTTTCCACTGGCGCTGGGGCCCCACCCCCAGCGCCAACTGACGCGGACACCTCGCCTCGGATGTCCGTGTCCTCGGCTCGGTGCGCCACCCCAGCGCGGCTGCCGCGCTGGGGGCCCCGGGGCCGCAGGCGCTCCCCGAATGACGACCGCAACCCACTGGATCGACCTACCTGCACACCCGAAGCATATTTACCCGAAGATATATCCGCCGCGTGCCACGGTTTCGTCCGCGAGCCGCCGGCGCGGCGCCACGGTGTTGACCGGTGTGACCTTGATCAAGCGTCTCAGCGCCGCGAGCATTGTACGGAGATTATCACCGTCGACCATCGCGGCGAGCGCCTGCCGGGCGGACGTCTCGACCGCCATCGTCGCGTCGTTGACGAACACGCGCGCGGCGTCGGCGTGCAGCGCCGCCCGCGGCGCCGCCTGGGCGTTTGCGGCAATCGCACGAAGGACGACGCTCTCGGCCGCGAAGGTGTTCATCAGCATATCGGCGCTGTGCATCAACACTTCCTGCTGGTCGGCGAGCTTCTGGCCGTAGGTCTGCATCGCCAGGCCGAACACCATCAGCGCCGCCTTCTTGCACGCCTGCACGGCGCGGCGCTCCTCACCCAGCAGCGACTCGCCGGCAGAGGAGAGCGACGGCGGTGCCATCAACTCGTCCTGGAGCGCCTTCGCGGCGGGAATGATGGCCACCTCGCCTTTCGCGGCGCGGCGGGCCAGCATGCCCGGGATCAGGAGCCGGTTGATTTCGTTCGTGCCTTCGAAGATCCGGTTCACCCGCGCGTCGCGGTAATGACGCTCGGCCGGATAGTCGTGCACGAACCCGTTGCCGCCGTGGATCTGCACGTTCTCGTCGAGCACGAATTCGAGAACTTCACTGCCGATCACCTTGGCAATGGACGCCTCGACGGCAAATTCCTCGAACGCGGCCAGCGCCGCCGAGCCGTCGTTCGCGTCGTGCGGTGTCGCGTCCACGCGCCCGTCGATCATACCGGCGGTGCGGTACAGGAGCGATTCGAGCGCGTAGGTGCGGACGGTCATCTCGCCAAGCTTGTGCTTGATCGCACCGAACGACGCAATAGGCTGGCCGAACTGCCTGCGCTGCGCCGCATATCTGGCGGCCTCGGCAATGGCGCCCTGGGCGCCGCCCCCGCACATGGCGCCGAGCTTGAACCGGCCGAAATTGAGGACGTTGAACGCCACCTTGTGGCCTTTGCCGACTTCTCCCAGCAGGTTTTCCGCCGGTACGTGCACGTCCTGCAGGATCACCGGCGTGGTCGACGATCCGTGCAGCCCCATCTTGTGTTCTTCCTTGCCGTTGCTCACACCCTTGAACGCGCGTTCGACGAGAAAGGCGGTAAAGTGCTCGCCGTCGACCTTGGCAAAAACGATGTACAGATCGGCGAACCCGCCGTTGGTGATCCACATCTTCTCGCCGTTGAGCACGAAACTGCCGTCAGCCTGCCTGGCCGCGCGCGTCTTCGCTCCGAGCGCGTCGGATCCGGACCCGGCCTCGCTGAGGCAGTACGCGCCCACGAGCTCCCCCGTCATCAGCTTCGGCAGGTACTTCTGTTTCTGCGCCTCGGTGCCGAAGAGCATCAGCGGCAGGGCGCACAGATTGGCTTGAGCGCCGAACGCGGAGCCGAACGATGCCGAGCGCGCCAGCTTTTCGCTGACCACCATCGACGCGATCTTGTCCAGGGCGAGACCGCCGTAGGCTTCGGCCACGTCGGCGCCGAGCAGTCCAAGCTCGCCGCAGCGCTTCAGCAGCGCCCGTGAGAGCGTCCATTCCTTCTGCTCGAGGCGATCGAGGACAGGCAGGACTTCGTTGTCGACGAATGCCGTGGCTGTCTGGCCGATCAGGCGGTGTTCCGGCGTGAGCCGTTCAGGGGTGAAGACGGCGTCGGCCTCCGTGTCCTTGATCAGCCATTCGCCGCCCTTGAGAATCGTAATGGTGCCCGTGCTCATCGTCGACATCTGGTACTCCGTTCCGGTTTGGTTCGAGAAATGACCAGTGAACCACGGAGGACACCGAGGACAGGATTTCACCTCCGCGTCCTCTGGTTCTCCGTGGTGATTGGCAGCGGAGGCGGCTCGCGAGCCGCCCCTCCCTGATGCGCCCCTGCCTCAGTTACATCCGCTCGAAAATGCCTGCTGCCCCCATGCCGCCGCCGACGCACATGGTCACCATGCCGTAGCGCGCGCGCCGCCGCTTCATTTCGTAGAGCAGCGTCGTCGTGAGCTTCGCGCCGGTGCAGCCGAGCGGATGGCCGAGCGCGATGGCGCCGCCGTTGACGTTCAGCCGCTCGGGGTCGATCGGCAGCGCCTGCAGGCAGGCGAGCACCTGCGCGGCGAAGGCTTCGTTGAGCTCGATCAGGTCGATTTGATCGAGCGACAGGCCGGCGAGCTTCAGCGCTTTCTGAATCGCCGGGACCGGCCCGATGCCGAACCGCTCCGGCTCGACGCCGGCGGTGGCGAAGGTGACGAACCGCGCCAGCGGCGTCAGCCCGCGCTCGCGCGCCCGTTCGGCGGACGTCACGATCACCGCGGCCGCACCGTCGCTCATCTGCGAGGAGTTGCCGGCGGTCACGGTGCCACCGGCGTGAAAGGCCGGGCGCAGCTTCGACAGCGCCTGCGCCGACGTATCGCGGCGAGGCCCTTCGTCGACGGCGAACACGACCGTTCGCGTCGGTGGCCACGCAGAGGGGCGGCGCCCCTGCGCAGCCGCGCCGCCGTTCGACGCGTCGACCAGCGCCGCGTTCACAGAGACGATCTCCTCGGCAAAGCGGCCGCTGTCGATCGCCGCAAGCGCACGCTGGTGGCTGCGCAAGGCGAAGGCGTCCTGCTCCTCGCGCGAGATCCGTGATTCGCGGGCGTGGTTTTCGGCGACCAGGCCAGTACTGAGGTACACGTCCGGGTACGAATCGACCAGGACCGGGTTCGGTGCGATCTTGTGCCCGCCCATCGGCACGAGGCTCATCGACTCGGTGCCGCCGGCGACGATGGTCGAGGCAAAGCCGCACATGACACGCTCGGCGGCGTAGGCGATTGCCTGCAGTCCCGACGAACAGAACCGGTTCACGGTCACCGCAGACGCCTGGACCGGGATGCCCGCGCGGAGGCTCGCGATGCGCGCCACGTTCATGCCCTGCTCCGCCTCCGGCATCGCGCAGCCCAGAATCACATCGTCCACATCGGCCGGAGCGATTCCGGTGGCGCGCCGCAGCGCCTCTCCAATGGCCACGGCGCCGAGCTCGTCGGGACGCGTGCCGCGAAGGGTGCCGCCGGGCGCTTTGCCGACTGCTGTTCTTACTGCTGAAACGATTACGGCGTCAGTCATATGTCACCCGCTCCGGTAGCGCAGCCCTTCCGCCTTCGCCAAAGCTTCGGCGGACCACCGTAGCTCTGGCGGAGGTGGTCAGGGCTGCCCGGCGGCGCTGATGCAGGCC
>JBKPAI010000192.1:0-100748 GCA_046726355.1 Acidobacteriota bacterium
TCGTCTCGTGGGCTCGGAGATGTGTATAAGAGACAGCCGCCGCCCCCCGCCGGCGCGCCAGGCCCGGGCGCGGCCGCGGCCGCGGCGGCCTTCTCCGCGACTTTCGTCGTGTGGCCCTTGAACAGCCGCGTCGGCGCAAACTCGCCAAGCTTGTGACCGACCATGTTCTCGGTGATGTAGACCGGGATGAACTTCTTCCCGTTGTGCACCGCCAGCGTGTGCCCCACCATCTCGGGCACTACCGTCGAGCGGCGCGACCAGGTCTTGATCACCTTCTTCTCTGCGCCGCGATTCATCACCTCCACCTTCTCGAGCAGGTGGGTATCGATGAACGGCCCTTTTTTAAGCGAACGTCCCATACTCGGCTCTCGGCTTTCCGACTCCAGGCTCTAGGCCCTAGGCTTATTTCTGTCTCCGCTGCACGATGAACTTGTCCGTGGCCTTGCGGTTCCGCGTCTTGTATCCCTTGGTCGGCAATCCCCACGGCGATACCGGATGCCGGCCTCCCGAGGTCTTGCCTTCGCCGCCGCCCAGCGGATGGTCGACCGGGTTCATGGCGACGCCGCGCACGTGGGGCCGCTTTCCCAGCCAGCGGCTGCGGCCGGCCTTGCCGATCGCGACGTTTTCGTGATCGAGGTTGCCGACCTGCCCGATCGTCGCGAAGCAGTCCATATTGATCTTGCGAATCTCGCCGGACGGCATCTTGACCGACGCGTAGTCGCCTTCCTTGGCCACGAGCTGCACGGCGGATCCGGCGCTCCGGGCGATCTGTCCGCCTTTTCCCGGTTTCAGCTCCACGTTGTGCAGCAGCGTGCCCAACGGAATGTTCTTCAACGGCAGCGAGTTGCCCGGCAGGATGTCGACGTTCTGGCCGGCGACAATCGTGTCGCCGACCTTGAGTCCGTTCGGCTGCAGAATGTAGCGCTTCTCGCCGTCGGCGTACGTGAGCAGCGCAATCCGCGCGGACCGATTCGGGTCGTATTCGATCGTCGAAACCTTTGCCGGAATGTCGTGCTTGTCACGTTTGAAATCGATGACCCGGTACATCCGCTTGTGGCCGCCGCCGCGCCACCACGAGGTCAGCTCACCCTGGTTGTTGCGGCCGCCGGAGCGGTGCAGCGGCTCGACGAGCGGCTTGTACGGACCTTCGCTGGTGATGTCGTCGAACACCTGGACGGTCTGGAACCGCTGGCCGGGCGACGTCGGGTTGTATTTGCGAATCGGCATTGTTCAACTCTTGTCCACGCGCCTTGTTTACGCCCCTTCGAGGAATTCCGGCATCTTCTCGCCCGAGCGCAGCCGCACATATGCCTTCTTCCAGTCGGAGCGGCGGCCGGCAAAGCGGCCCTGCCGCTTTACCTTGCCGTGCGCGATGCTCGTCCGGATGCTCTCGACTTTCGAGCCGAGCAGCTGCGCGATGGCGCGCTTGATCTCCGTCTTGTTGGCGCCGGTGGCAACCTGAAACACCAGCGTCCGGCCGTCCTCGCGCAGGATGGACGTCTTTTCCGTGACCAGCGGCCGCCGAATGACATCTTCGAGTTTCATAACGTATCCCGACCACGAAGGGCGCGGAGGGTCAATCCGGCAAACAACGGGATTGTCCCTCCGCGTCCTCCGTATCCTCTGTGGTGATCAAGACGCCAGCGCCTCCTGGAGCTTCTCGAGCGCGCTCCGCGTGACCACCACGCGGGCGGCGTCGGCGACATCGCGGGCCGTGACGCGGGCGCTCGGCACGAGCGTCACGCCCGGAACGTTGCGCACCGACCGCAGCAGCTTATCGTCCGCCTTCACGTCAATCAGCACAGCCTTGCCGCTGATGCCAAGGCGCGCGAGCAGTTCGACCGCGGCCTTCGTCTTGATCTCGCCTGCAGTGAGCGCGTCGACGACAAGCAGCCCGTTCTGCTGGATCTTCTCCGCCAGCGCCGCCCGCAGCGCGCCGCGCTCGACTTTCTTCGGCAGCGTGTACTCGTAGCTCCGCGGCTGCGGGCCGAACACCGTGCCGCCCTTCCGCCACAACGGATTTCTGATTTCCCCGACCCGCGCCCGGCCGGTGCCCTTCTGCCGCCACGGCTTCTTGCCGCTGCCGCTTACGTTCGCGCGATTCTTCGTCTGATGCGTACCGCGCCGCTCCCCGGCGTTCGCGCGGACGACCGATTCCCACATCAGGTGCCGCTTCACCGGCCCGCCGAACAGCTCGTCGCTGATATCGACGCTGCCGACTTTTTCGTTCTCGTTATTCAAGACATCAAGCTGCATGACCTACTTCTTGCCCTTCTTCGGTTTCTCGACCTGCGCCACCTTGATGCGCTTGGCCGCGACCGCCTTTCGCACGACCAGGTAGCTGCTCGGTGCGCCGGGCACGCTGCCTTCGACGATCAGCAGGTGGTTCTCCGGGTCGATTCGCAACACCTTCAGGTTGCGGGTCGTGACCCTGCCGCCGCCCATACGCCCGGCCGCGCGCATGCCCTTGACCACTCGCGAGGGAAACGACGACGCGCCGATCGATCCGGGTGCGCGATGAAACATCGATCCGTGGGTGGCGGCGCCGCCGCCGAAATGGTGGCGCTTGACGACTCCCTGAAAGCCTTTGCCACGTCCCGTGCCGATCACGTCGACACGCTCGCCGCCGGCGAATATCGACACGAGCACCTGATCGCCGGGCTTGGCGCCGTTCCCTCCCGGCGCGACCTTCACTTCCCGCCGCACGCGCGCCGGCGGCACGTTCGCTTTCTTGAAGTGGCCCTGCGTCGGTTTGTTCGCCTTGGCCGGCGTCTGTTCGACCAGACCGAGTTGAACGGCTTCATAGCCGTCGGTCTGCACCGTCTTCGCCTGCACCACCACACACGGCCCGGCCTTGATGACCGTCGCCGGATGGACGGTCCCATCCGGGTCGAAGACCTGCGTCATGCCGACTTTCCTGCCGATGATGCCGGTAATCATGTCAGCTACTCATGCTGGTCACGTGAGTCGGGCCGGTCGCCCGGGGTGGGAGGGCACGGTGCTCGGCCGCGCCCACTTCCACCTGACCCACCCGACCTACTTGACCCACTCGACCTATTTGTGTTCCTTCCCGAACGCCTTGATTTCGACGTCGACGCCCGCCGGCAGATCGAGCTTCATCAGCGCATCGACCGTCTGCGGCGTCGGCTCGAAGATGTCGATGAGCCGCTTATGCGTCCGGATCTCGAACTGCTCCCGCGATTTCTTGTCCACATGCGGTGAACGCAGCACGGTCCACTTGTTGGTCGCGGTCGGCAGCGGGATCGGCCCGGCGAGCCGCGCGCCGGTGCGCTTCGCCGTGTCGACGATTTCGGTCGTCGACTGATCGAGCACGCGATAGTCGTACGCCTTCAGGCGAATCCGAATCTTGTCACTGAACGGATGCGTCATATTTCACACCGGGGGGCTTCGCCCCGCCGGACCCCCCATCGCCGTCGCTCGCGGGGACCCCGCAAGCCCCGCTCCGCTCCGCCACCCCGGCCGGCGGGCGCGCGGGGCGCGCCTGGCCCGTGATGCGGCTCGGTATGCTGCGTATTACCCATTGTTGGCCTCTCCCATCACCTGCGCACCGCTTCCCTACTTCCCCTGCATCCGCGCGACGACTTCCTCGCTGACGTTCTGCGGCGCCGGCTCATATCGATCGAAGTGCATCGAATAGGTGGCGCGGCCCTGCGTTCTCGAGCGCAGGTCGGTGGCGTATCCGAACATCTCGGACAGCGGTACGCGCGCGGCGATGATCTGCGTGCCGCCGCGATCTTCCTGCGACTGAATCTGCCCGCGCCGGCTGGCCAGGTTCCCCATCACGTCGCCCATGTAATCCTTGGGGACGACGACCTCGACCCGCATGACCGGCTCGAGCAGCACCGGCTTCGCCTTCTTCGCCGCATCCTGGAAGGCCATCGAGCCGGCAATCTTGAACGCCATCTCCGACGAGTCGACGTCATGGAACGAGCCGTCGTACAGCTCGATCTTCACATCGTCCACCGGATAGCCCGCGAGCACACCGCGGGTGAGTGCTTCCTTGATCCCTTCGTCGATCGGCTTGATGAATTCTCTGGGAATCGAGCCGCCGACAATCTGGTTGTCGAAGATGTAGCCGGTGCCCGGCTCGCCCGGAAACAGCCGGATTTTCGCGTGGCCGTACTGACCGCGGCCGCCGGTCTGCCGCACGTACCGCCCCTCGCCTTCCGATTTGCGCGTCAGCGTTTCCTTGTAGGCCACCTGCGGCTTGCCGACCGACGCCTCGACGTTGAACTCCCGCTTCAACCGGTCGACGATGATTTCCAGATGCAGCTCGCCCATGCCGGCAATGATGGTCTGACCGGTCTGCTGGTCGGTCTGCACCCGGAACGTGGGGTCTTCGGCCATGAGCTTCTGCAGACCGGTGCCGAGCTTCTCCTGATCGGCCTTCGTCTTCGGCTCGATCGCCAGCGAGATGACCGGTTTCGGGAAGTCCATCGACTCGAGCACGACGGGATGCTTTTCGTCGCAGATGGTGTCGCCGGTCGCCACGCTCTTCAACCCGACCGCCGCGGCGATGTCGCCGGAGTACACTTCCTTGATCTCTTCGCGCTTGTTCGCGTGCATCTTCAGCAGCCGGCCGATGCGCTCGCTGCGCTGTTTGGTGGCGTTGTACACGCTGGCGCCGGAGTTCAGGACGCCGGAGTAGACGCGGAAGAACGTGAGCTGCCCGACGAACGGGTCGGTCATGATCTTGAACGCCAGCGCGGCAAACGGGGCATTGTCGGCTGACGGCCGCTCGATGAACGTTTCTTCCTTCTTGGTCGGATCGAGGCCCATGATTGGCGGCACATCGACCGGCGACGGCAGGTAGTCCACCACCGCGTCGAGCAGCGGCTGAACGCCCTTGTTCTTGAACGCCGAGCCGCAGATGACCGGCACGAACGGCGGCTCGCTCTTCGCCCGGACCGAGCTGTTGACGCGCTTGCGCAGCGCCGCCTTGATTTCCGCCTCGCTGATCTCCTCGCCGTGCAGGTACTTCTCGAGGATCTTGTCGTCCGCTTCGCTGACCTTCTCGATCAGCTGCTCGCGATAGTGCTTCGCCTCATCGATCATCCTGGCGGGAATGTCGCTGACGATGTAGTCGGCGCCCATCGTTTCGTCGCGGTAGGTGATCGCCTTCATCCTGATCAGGTCGACCACGCCGACGAACTTGTCCTCCGCGCCGATCGGCAGCTGAATGGCGACCGGATTCCCTTCCAGCTTGGTGATGATCTGACTGAACGTGCGTTTGAAATCGGCGCCGATCCGGTCCATCTTGTTGACGAAGCAGATGCGCGGGACCCGGTACTTGTCGGCCTGCCGCCAGACCGTCTCCGACTGCGGCTCGACGCCGGCGACCGAGTCGAACACGGCAACCGCGCCGTCGAGCACGCGCAGCGAGCGCTCGACTTCGGCGGTGAAGTCGACGTGGCCGGGCGTATCGATGATGTTGATGCGGTGCTCGCGCCAGAAACAGGTCGTGGCCGCCGACGTAATGGTGATGCCGCGTTCCTGTTCCTGCTCCATCCAGTCCATGACGGCGGTGCCTTCGTGGACCTCGCCGATCTTGTACGTAATCCCGGTGTAAAAAAGGATCCGTTCGGTCGTGGTCGTCTTGCCGGCATCGATGTGCGCCATGATGCCGATGTTGCGTGTTTTCGCGAGTGATACTTGCCTTGGCATGATCTTGGACCGTGTGTCCTGATGTAGTGCGGACCGTCAGGTCCGCCCCACGGCAGGCCCGAAGGCCTGCACTACAGCGATTCCTCTTCTTCTACCATCGATAGTGCGCGAACGCCTTGTTCGCTTCCGCCATCCTGTGCGTGTCTTCGCGCTTCTTCACAGCGCCGCCGCGCAGGTTCGACGCATCGAGAAATTCGTTCGCGAGCTTCTCCTGCATCGTCTTGCCGTCCCCGCGCGCACGCGCGTAGCCGACCAGCCAGCGGATGCTGAGCGAGAGACGGCGGTTCGGATTGACTTCGACCGGCACCTGGTAATTCGAGCCGCCCACGCGCCGCGATTTCACCTCGAGGCTCGGCTTGACGTTGTCGATCGCCTTCTTGAACACCTTCAGCGGATCGTCACCCGTCTTGTCCTTGATGATGTCGAAGCTCTGATACAGGATGCGCTCGGCGAGGCTTCGCTTGCCGTCGCTCATCACACAGTTGATGAACTTGCTCACCAGCGGGTTCTGATAGATCGGATCCGCCGGGATATCGCGCTTGGGAATTTCTCTCCGTCGTGGCATCTCGAAACCCTAGAGCGCTACCGCGGAGGACGCGGAGCCTCAATCCTGAAAGCCGACAGGATCTGTCCTCCCGTCCTCCGTGGTGGCACCGTCATGAGTCAAACGAACTGCTAGGCCTTCTTCGGCCGCTTCGCCCCGTACTTCGATCGTCCCTGCATACGTCCCTGGACGCCGACCGCATCCAGCGTGCCGCGGACCACGTGATACCGGACGCCCGGCAGGTCCTTGACGCGGCCGCCGCGAATGAGCACCAGCGAGTGCTCCTGCAGGTTGTGTCCAACGCCGGGAATATACGTCGTCACCTCGATGCCGTTGGTCAGGCGGACGCGCGCGACCTTTCGCAGCGCAGAGTTCGGCTTCTTCGGCGTCTGCGTGAAGACGCGGACGCACACGCCGCGCTTCTGCGGGCTGTTCTGCAGCGCCGGGCTCTTCGTTTTGCTGACGATCTTCTTGCGTCCCGCGCGAACCAGCTGACTGATGGTCGGCATATACCTTCCGAATGTGCGGAGTGAGGACTGCGGCCAGGAGCCGGTCCCCGTGAACGTGAGTGGCTCCTCGCGTAGGCGCGCCGCGCGCGCAAACTTGTCTGAATTTCCGTCCACCTGTGCCGGCGAAGCCGGCCTACCAGGCGCGTGTTCACCTTACGTACTCCGGCACGCTCCTGGTCAGGATTGCGGGTTGAACCGTTGAGGATGCAGAACCTTGCAGACTGCGCGGTTCACGGCAGAATCCGCCAGAAATCCGCAGTCCGCATTCCGCAATCCGCGTTGCGCAATGCCTGTTGTTTCAGGCCTGAAAGCCAAACGGCTTGGCGCCTGAAAACCCTCCTGACCCTCGGGTTCGAGTTAAGCGCGACGGAATGTCGCTTTCTTAAGCGGCGAAGCTAGATAGGGTGTCCCAGCTTCGACAGAACCTGACGAATATAGCACGCGGGCTTTTTGGCGTGCAACTCTCGGGCGTCCCCAACGGCTGAACTACCGTTGAGAAGACTTGACCTACGCGCCACCCACCGCACCGGCTCCGGCCGGGCTCCGTTCCGCCGGCTTCAGGGTGTACCCGGCCCGCTTGAGAGCCGCCTCGAAGCCGGCTTTATCCACTGCCTTCGCGTACGCCTCATCAGCGGCGACGATTTTCTTCGTGACGAGGTCCATCAACGCGTCGTTCAACGTGACCATCCCCGCCACCTTGCCCACCTGCATCATCGAGGGAATCTGGAACGTTTTTGCCTCACGGATGAGGTTTCCGACCGCCGGTGTCACGATCAGGACCTCGAGCGCCGCGACGCGGCCGCCCCGAATCTTCCGGCAGAGGTTCTGCGCGATCACGCCGCGCAGCGACTCCGACAGCATCACGCGGATCTGCGCCTGCCGGTCGGTCGGGAACTGGTCGATGACGCGGTCCACCGTCGATGCCGCGGTGGTCGTGTGCAGCGTGCCGAACACGAGGTGGCCCGTCTCCGCAGTTTCGATGGCAATCGCCACCGTCTCCAGATCGCGCATCTCGCCGACGAGCACGATATCGGGATCTTCGCGCAGCGCGGCGCGCAGGGCATCGCGGAAGGATGACGTGTGCGTGTGCACCTCGCGCTGATTGATCAGGCAGCCCTTGTTTTCGTGCACGAACTCGATCGGATCCTCGATCGTGATGATGTGATCCTTCCGCTCCCGGTTGATGTAGTCGATCATCGCGCACAGCGTCGTCGACTTTCCCGAGCCGGTCGGTCCGGTGACGAGGACCAGGCCCTTCTGGAGACGGCACAGCTGCAGAATCGCCGGCGACAGCCCCAGCTGTTCCGCGGTAAGAATCTTTGCCGGAATCACGCGGAACACGGCGCCGGGTCCTTTGCGATCCATGAACAGGTTCGCGCGGAACCGGGCAAGGCCGGGGATTTCGTAGGCGAAGTCGGTATCGTGGCGCGCGTCGAACTCCTGCCGGTTCTTCTCCGGCATGATGGGATTGAGCAGCGCGACCATCGCATCCGGCGCGAGCGGGCCGGCGGCCGCATCGAGCGGCTGGATCGTGCCATCCTTGCGGACGAGCGGCGGCATGCCGCACGTGAGGTGCAGGTCGGACGCGCCCGCGCTGCACATCGCTCTGAACATCTCGTCGATCGCGTTCACGAGTCGGTCTCCCTCAAATGGACAATGTGCGCGAAGTTGAGGACGAACGTCCCCTCGGCCGCTTCGAGATAGCGGAACGTGTCGGGCGCCTGGGCGTAGTCGCTGAGCCGATCGCGCCCCTCCGGACGGTAGACACGCACAGCGCCGCGCATGATCTCTCCGTTCGAGAGCAGCACCACGACATGGCGTTCGGGTGCGACGACGTAACCGGGATCGAAGCGCGGCTCGTCAGGCTGCTCCAGGAGCCGCACAGAAACGACGTGAGCTCGATTGATCAGCAGAGTGCCGTCACGGTCGGGCGGCGTCTCGAAAGGAAAGAATCCTTCCTGGGCGTTGAGCAGGTCGGCAATGCGTTCCGGCCCCGCGTGCCGCGAGCAGGACCCGGCCAGAAAGAACGCGCCCCGCACGTTGTGGCCGCTCGACAGCGTCAGTTCGGCCTCGGCACGCCGTTTTTCGACTCGAAACCGGGACATGTGACCTTCAATGGCGCCCTGGCCGGATCCGTTCGCAACCGTTCACGGTAGGGCGGTTCGCGAACCGCCCCTACTGATATAGTGATGCGGCCATGGGATTCACTCCAACAGACTATATCTGGTTCAACGGCCACCTCGTTCCCTGGGCGGACGCCCGGGTGCACGTGCTTGCGCACGGGCTGCATTACGGCACGGGCGTGTTCGAAGGCATGCGCTGCTATCCGACCGCCGATGGGCCGGCTGTGTTCCGGCTCGACGCGCACCTCGAACGATTCTACGCGTCGGCGGAGCTCTACGACCTGACGATTCCGTACACGAGGGAAACACTGTCCGATGCGACGCTCGAGCTGATTCGCGCCAATCGACTGGAGTCGGCCTACGTGCGTCCGATCGCGTTCTTCGACGCCGCCACGCTCAGCGTCTGGACCAGAGAATGTCCCGTGACGGTCGCCATCGCGGCGTTTCCCACGGGCCAGTATCACGCCGGCGGTCCCGATCACGGCGTGCGGGTCACCGTGTCGCCCGTCCGAAAGTTCGACAACAGCGCCATGCCGGCGTGGGCGAAGGCCTGCGGCCAGTACATCAACTCGGCGCGCGCGGTGAATGAAGCACAGCGCCGCGGGTTCGACGAAGCGATTCTGCTGAACACGAAGGGACAGATCGCGGAGGGCTCGGGTGAAAACCTGTTCGTCGTGAAGAACGGAACGCTCGTCACCAATGACAAGGACGACAGCATCCTGATGGGAATCACGCGCGCATCGATTCTCGATCTCGCGCGCGACCTCAAGATCCCGGCGCGCGTGGCGCCGATTGCAGTCGACGATATGTTGCACGCCGACGAGTTGTTCTTCTCCGGGACTGCCGTCGAAGTCACGCCGGTCCGCGAGGTCGACGGCCACGCCATCGGCGACGGCAAGCCGGGTCCCATCACCCGGCGCCTTCAACAGACATTCAACGAGGTCGTTCGGGGCAGCCGTCCCGAGTACCGACACTGGCTGGCGTTCACGCGCCAGACACTCTCTCTCAGTGAATCGGTCGGGTAGGGCAGGCAGGTCTGGTCGGCCAGGCAATCATGTGGGGCAGAGGCAGGGCGGGTGGGCGAGGGAGGCCGGATCGGGCGGAAGAGAGGACCTCACTCGACCCACCCGACCCCCTTGCCCTACCCGACCCACTCGACCTCCTGCCAGAAAAGGAGTCTTCAATGCATCGTCTCTCATCGATAACGGCGATCGCTGTGCTCGCCGCGTCCACCGCGCTGGCTCAGATCTCGACCGCCAGACCGGCAGCGAAATCCGCTGCGGCAAAAGCGCCGCTGGTCGAATTCGAGATGATGACGTGGCCCGAGGTCAAAGCCGCACTCGAAGCGGGCAAGACGACGGCGCTCTTCTACACCGGTGGAACCGAGCAGCGCGGACCGCAGAACGTGAACGGCGGCCATACGTTGATGGGACGTGAAATCGTCCGTACGATTGCGCTGCGCCTCGGGAATGCTATCGCGATGCCGGTGTTGCCCTACACGCCGAACAACGCCAGCGGCCAGCTGCCTGGAACGATCGGGCTCACGCCGGAGCTGCTTGGTGCGATCCTCGAGCGCATCACCGAGCAGGCGATGACAACGGGGTTCAAGACCGTGGTGCTGATGGGCGATCACGGCGGCGGCCAGCCGCAGACCTACGCGGACGTCGCGAAGAAACTCGACGCGAGGTACGGGCCCGAAGGAAAGCACGTGTACTTCTGCGACGAGGTGTACGCCAAGGCGCAGGGCGACTTCGACAAGTGGCTCGAAGCGCACGGCTACCCGCGCAGTTCGCACGCCGGCATCCCCGATACGTCGACGATGCTGTACCTCGGAGGCGACAAGGGGTGGGTCCGCAAAGATCTGATCGCGACAGCTGAGGGCGATCCAGTGCCGCCACCCGGCCAGCGCGGCCAGCGCGGCCAGACGCAGGATCCGAACGCCCCGCCGCGCAAGAACAACGGGATCACCGGCGACGCGCGCCGATCGACCGCGGCGCTCGGCAAGATGGCGTTCGACATGAAAATCGACTATGCGGTGAAGCAGATCCAGGGGTTCCTGGCGAGCCAGGGGAAGACAACGGCGCAGCAATAGGCAGGAGGGGCAGGAAAGGCAGGAAGGGCGGGAGAGCAGGACAGGCGGGACTCGCAGGAACGGGCATGGGCCCTCCTGCCTGTCCCGCCTGTCCTGCCCGTCCTGCCCCTTCCGCCCGTCTCGGCCTCTGATAAGCTTCCCCCATGGAGTCTCCCGGCGTCGGTCCGTCGACCGTCGAGCGGCTGATGCACGATCACAGCCTGCGGCTGGCGGCGGCCCTCGCCGTGGCCGTCGCGATTCCTGTTGCCATCCTCTTTTATTTCCAGTTTCGATCGATCTCGGCATTGAGCCAGACGTCGGCGCTCGTGCTCCGCCAGTTGAGCCAGGAGACGTCCGAAGGTGTCGCGAAGGTGCTGGTCGACGCGCTCAGAACGGCGCGCGTCGACGTCCTCCTGAAGATCGGCCAGCGGCAGACCGAGCCGCTCGATCTTCCCTATATCGAGAACACGTTCGAGCAGGGCCTCATCGCCGATCCGTTCGTCGACCGTTTCTACGTCTGGTCCGAGGCCACGGCTGAACACCGCGGGGAGGTGCTCGGCTTCGATCGCACCAGTCACGAGTTCATCGTGAACCCGCCCGAAGGGGCGCTCCTGGTGAAACAGTTCCACGCGCTCGCGCCGGAACAGCGCGCCATCGCGATCTTCGACGGCATGATCGGCGACCGGCGGACGCACTTCCAGGGGCAACTGCGCTTCACCTTCACGCGCGATCGGCTGACGAGCTTCGTGGCGCTGGCCGTCGATGCGGAACGGCTGCGCACGGAATTCGTTCCGAAGCTCGTCGCGAGCAGGTTTGCAAAAGTGGAAGGGCCGACCGGCTTTCCGTCGCTCACCGTGACCGTGCTCGACGGCCGGCACCGGGTCGTCTATCCGCCCGGCGGGTCGGGAACGGATCGGTACGTCGACGAGCGGACGTTCCCGCTGGTTTTCTTCGAGCCGGAGCTCGCCACCTTCGCGGCGCCGGAAAAGGGCCGGCCCGAGACCTGGCGGGTGCGGACCGGTTACGACAACCAGACCATTCCCCAAATCATCGCGTCGCGCGAGCGGCCGCAATACGCGATGATGGCGATGCTCGCGGGAGTGATGGCGCTCGGCGTGTTTTTCGTGGCCCGCGCCGCCGCGCGCGAGGTGCGCCTCGCCGAGCTCAAGTCGAATTTCGTCTCGAGCGTCTCACACGACTTGAAGACGCCTCTGGCGCTCATCCAGCTGTTTGCCGAGACGCTGGAGCTCGGGCGGCTGAAAAACACCGACCGGGCACACGAGTACTACCGCATCATCAACAGCGAAGCGCGCAAGCTGACGCGACTGATCAACAATCTGCTGGATTTTTCGAAGATCGAAGCCGGCCTGCGGAAATACCAGCTCGAGCCGGTCGATTTGAGGGAGGTGACGCGGCGGGTCGTCGACTCGCTCGACAGCCAGTTCCGCCACAACCAGTTCTCGGTCACGATGCGGGAGCCCGAGACCCCGCTGACGGTTCTGCTCGATCCGGAGGCCGCCGAGCAGGCGCTGGAGAACCTGCTCTCGAACGCGATGAAATATTCGCCCGAGCACCGCGAGATCGTCGTCGAGGTCGTGAGCGACGGCCGGTATGGCGTGGTACGGGTGCGCGACCGCGGCATCGGGATCCCGGCGCGGCTGCAGCGGCGGATTTTTCAGAAGTTCTACCGGGTCCAGACCGACGCGGGCACCGGGCCGCAAGGCACCGGTCTCGGCCTCGCCATCGTCGACCATGTGATGCGTGCGCACGACGGGTTCGTCCGGGTTGACAGCGAGCCGGGTCGCGGCAGTACGTTTGCGCTGCATTTCCCGCTTCACGCAGGAGAGGTCCGCGGTGACGAAACGGATTCTGGTGATCGAGGACGAACCGCAGATGTTGCTCGGTCTGCGTGACAACCTCGAGCTGGAAGGGTACGAAGTGGTGACGGCGGCGGACGGCGAAGACGGGCTCGCGAAAGCCGTCTCCACCGCGCCCGATCTGGTGATCCTCGACATCACGCTGCCGCGCAAGAACGGCTTCGAAGTGTGCCGGGAGCTGCGCGCGCGTGCGAACCCGACGCCGGTCGTGATGTTGACGGCCCGGTCGCAGGAGACCGAGAAGGTGCTCGGCCTCGAGCTGGGAGCGGACGACTACGTCACCAAGCCGTTCAGCATCACCGAGCTGCTGGCGCGGGTACGCGCGGTGCTGCGCCGCGCCGGCGGCCGGCCGTCAGGGCTCGAGACGTGCCGGATCGGCGACGTGGAAATCGACTTCCGCACGCACCAGGCGCACCGGGCGGGCCAGCGGATCGACTTCACCGCGCGCGAGTTCGATCTACTCCGCTATCTGGTCGTGCACACGGGCCAGGTCGTGACGCGCGAGCAGATCCTGAACCAGGTCTGGGGCTACGAGGAATCGCCGACCACTCGCACGATTGACAACTTCGTTGCCAAGCTGCGCCAGAAGATCGAGCGCTCACCGCACGAGCCGGAGCACATTCTCACGGTTCACGGGGCGGGGTATAAGTTCGTCGGGTGAAGTCATGAGTTGTGAGTCTTGAGTCGTGAGTCGGACCCAACAACTCACAACTCAAAACTCACTTGCTCCACGGCGGCACGATGTGGTTCGTCCGCGCGTAGGCGATGAGCTGCCCCAGGTGCTCGTGCAGGTCGCCGCCGATGAACAGCACGACGTCGGCGGCCGACCGATCCTGTCCCATCACCTTGCGCTTGCCGGTCAGGCTTGCCGGGTCGAGCGCCTCGAGCTCCTTCTTGGCGTGGGCGAATCCGTTATTGAGATGGTCGATCACCTGCGTCTTGTCCGAAAGCGTACGCAGTTTTGCCGCCTCCTCCCGGCTGCCCAGATCGGCGGGCTTCCCGCCGAACGAATTCGGGATGAACGAGTATCCCTCGAATGCCGCCAGCATCAGGACTTCGCTGACCGAACGGACGCCATCCATCGGACGCCACGTGTACTTGTCGGGTGGAAACGCCTGCGCGAGCCCGAGAAACTTCTGGTGCAGCGTGTCGAGATCGGCGACGAACGACGCCTTCAACGACGCGACCGATTCCCTGGTCATCACATCCTGGGCACGAACAGGCGTGGCGGCGCCGGCGAAAACGACCGAGACGACGGCGGCGATGAGGGCGCAGCGGAGCGACGAACACGGCACCTGACAGGGACCAGACATCATGCGCTCCTTGAAAGAGATGGTCCAACATTACACCAGACAGGCCGCAGCCATCCTTGATTTACTTCATCTCGATGACGACGACCTCAATGGTCTGGTCGGTATCGTTCACATCCTTGTGCATCACTCCGGGCGGCATTGGAGCCTGCCAGTAGGCCTTGCCCCTCTCGAGATGTATGACGCTCGCTGCTCCGGCGCCCGTCACCGTCTTCAAATCGCCGCCGGAGACGGCAATCAGCGCCCGGAACCGATCGTGGCGGTGCAGCGCCGATTCGGAGTGCGGCGGGATGATGCTCTTCCATGCGATCGCGCGCTCGTTGTCGAACTGCGGCACGCGCTCGGTCGCGGCGCGTGTCTGCGACGATCGCGCGGCGGCGGTCGCGGCGAGGCCGGCGCCTGGAATGCGCCCGGAGGCGGACACGACCGCCGCGATGAGAACCGCCGCGATCCCGACCCTTAGTCCCGCACGTTGCGTCATCGGACCGGCCTCCCTTCAAGGTCTGCACCAAGCAGCGTTGCGGCGTTCAGCCCGTAGATGCCGGCCCGCTGTTCCTCGCTGACCGGGAGCGTCCCGATGGCTTCGAGCATCGACGGAATGCTGCCGATCTGGTGCGGATAATCGCTGCCGGCAAGGACGTGATCCGCGCCCGCGAAGGCGACCGCGAGCTGGAGCGCGCCGTGATTGAAATTCACGGTGTCGTAGTAGAACTCGCGCAGATACGTGCTCGGCGGCCGCTGGATGTGCGCGCGGCATTCGCGGAACGCCTGGAAGCCGCGGTCGAGGCGCTCCGCCAGGTACGGGACGGCGCCGCCCAGATGGCACAGCCCCCACCGGATCTTCGGAAATCGATCCGGAACGCCGCTGAACACGAGCGATGCCGCCGCCAGCGTCGTGTCGAACAGGAATCCGACCAGCGGCATGAGCCAGTACTCCTGCATCATGTCGACGTTCACGGGATGCGCGGGATGGATGTAGAGGACCGCACCGGCGTCGTTCGCCATTTCGTAAATCGGCCAGAATCGCCGGTCGCTCAGCGCCACGCCATTGATATTGCTGAACAGCATGGCGCCGCGCAGACCGAGCTGCTCCGTCGCGCGCCGGAATTCGGCAGCCGATGCTGCCGGGTCGTTGAGCGGCAGCGTCGCGAGCGCGGTGAAACGCCGCCCTCGCGCCTCGATGGCCTCGCGGAACTCGTCGTTCACCAGTGCGGCCAGCCGCACCGCGGCGGACGGCGATTCCACGTGCGTGCCGGGGGTCGTCAACGACAACACCTGCAACGCGACGCCGTGCTGATCGAGCACCTCCTCGCGGTAGGCGAGATCGCGATGTCCGCGCACCGCGACGTTGTAGTCGCCCGGATAGTGCAGAATCGGATTGCCCTCAGCATCACTGGTCACCTTGACGGCGCTCTCTCCCGACTGCAGCGCCTTGAGGTACCCCGGCGGATAGTAGTGGTTGTGAAAGTCGATCACGCGCATGCGCGCGCCTCCAGAAGTAATACACGGGAATGCCCGCGGCGACGAGCGCGAGGCCCGAGAGGCTGTTCGCCGGATCCGAGACGATTTGTGCGACGACCAGGCCCAGGCACGTCAACGCGAAGAGCGCAGGCGCCACCGGAAAGCCCCACGCACGGAACGCTGAAGCGCAGGTCCGGCGGCGGCGCAGGCCGAGCGTACCGAGCGCCAGCGCGGCGAAGAAGATCCACTCCGTGTAGATGACACGCGAGACAATCGTACCGTATGTGCCGGTCAGCACCAGCACGGATGACCAGATCGCCTGGGCGACAATCGCGCGGTACGGCGTCCGATAGTTCGCATGAACCGCACCCATCCACTCGAACAGCAGCCCGTCGCCGGCCATCGCGAGGTAGACGCGTGGTCCGGCCAGAACGATGCCGCTGATTGCGCCGAGCGACGATACGATCACCAGCGCCGAGATCGCTGAAGCGGCCGTCGCACCGGCCGCCGCTCGCGTCGCATCGAACGCGATATGCGTCGACGCCAGAACCCGATCGAACGGCAGAACCAGCAGGTAGGCCGCGTTCAGCAGTAGATAGATCAGCACCACGAGGGCAGTCCCGAGCATCAGCGCGCGCGGGATGGTCCGCTCCGGATCGCGCGTCTCCTCCGCCGCATACGTCACCATGTGCCAGCCGCCGAAGGCGAACAGGCCCGCGGCCAGACCGCGGAAGAAGCCCGTCACGGTCACGGCTCCTGCCGCCGCCGGCGGCGTCAGCCGGCCCAGGCCGAAAAGCCCCACGAGCAGCACGAGGATTGCCGCAATCTTCGACGCGGTCAGCGCGGTCTGAACCGCGCTGCCGGGGCGGACTCCCCTGTAGTTGATTGCCGACAGCGCGAGGATGCCGGCGACCGCGGTCCATCTGATCCCGGCGTCACCCATCGGCATGATAGTGGCCGCGTAACGGCCGAACACCATCGCAATCGCGGCAATGATGCCCGAATGCATGCTCCAGAACATCGCCCAGCCCCAGAGGAACCCCGCCGCCGGCGAGAACATCTCCCTGAGGAACACGTAGACACCGCCGGTCAGCGGAAAGGCCGACGCCAGTTCAGCGCAGATGCTCGCGCCGAACCACGTCAGCGCGCCGGCGGCGATCCACACCAGCAGCATGCCGTGAAAGCTGGGAACCGCGCGGCTGACCTCCGAAGGCCTGGACGAAGATCGACGAGCCGACGATGATGCCGACCACCAGGGCAGTCGCCTGCAGCAGTCCTATCGACCGGGTGAGCGGCGCAGTTCGCACGGGCGACCCTCAAGGCGCGCGCAGCGCGTCCGCCGTCGCTTTAGCGGAGGCGGAAGCGGGGCTTCCGGCGTCCCCGCGAGCGACGGCGATAGGGGGTTCGGCGGGGCGAAGCCCCCGGTTAGCAATGTCCGATAGCTTATACTCCGGAACGAGTCACCGAGAGGTCGAGATGGTGAGAAGGATTCTCGCGACAGGTGTTGCCGTCTGCGTCATCGTCATCGCCGGTCCACTCAGGATGCGCGCGGCCGCGGACACGGGCACAGTGACCGTGGCCTCACAGCCCGCCGGTGCTGCGGTGTACGTGGATGGCCAGTTTGCCGGCCGCACCCCGGTCACGGTCGACCGGGTGCAGCCGGGAGATCATCGCGTCCGCGTCGTGAAGGAGGGTTTTCTTGAAAACGGACGGATCGTGGCGGTCAGCGCGGGAAAGACCGCCGCGCTGCAGCTCAGGCTGACAGCGCGCGGCGCGTCGAACGATCCCGCCGCGCAGCAGACCGGCGGCATCAGCAGCGGTGCGCCAAGCTCGAAGAAAAAATGGTTGTATCTCGGCGCGGCTGGCGGCGGCGCCATGGCGACGGCCGTGGTTCTTGCCACCCGCAACAGCGCGCCGATCATCGGAACCGTCTCCGCATCGCCACCGACTGGACTGCAGGCGGCGACGCCGATTGCGTTCTCCGCGGCCGGTGTCAGCGATCCCGACGGCGACTCGCTCACCTATTCCTGGAATTTCGGCGACGGCAGCACGTCGAACGAACAGGCTCCCCGCCACGTCTACAATTCCTCCGGCACGTTCTCGGTGCAGTGCACGATCAGCGACGGCAATGAGCATTCCGCGAATGGCTCCGCGAGCGTCACCGTGCGCAGTCTTTCGGGGACGTGGCGCGGTGTGCTGGACAACGTGCAGGAGACGCTCGTCATCACGCAGTCCGGCGCGGCCGTGGAGGGGACATTCGTCGACGAGGTCTACGGGAGCGGCAGGATGAACGGATTTCTGTCCACGTCGTCGCCGCTGGTCCGGATCACCGTCCTTCAACCCGGGGTCAATCCGTTTACCTACACGGCCGATCCCAACGCCGAGATCACTGTGCTCACGGGAGTCGTGAACGGGTCCGGCTTCACCAACAGGCCGTTCACTGTGTCACGGCAGTAGCGATGCTGTCTTCCGCGGCTGAAGGAATGTGACCGATGAGGGTAATCCCCACCTGCGTGCTGTTTCTGCTGTCGGGAGCCGCCGCAGCCGCCCAGCCGGCTCCGATGTTGACGCTGCAACAGGCAGTCGACGAGGCACTCGTCAGGAACGAGCGCATCCTGAGCCAGGGCGACGCGATCGAGCAGGCGGCGCTCGGCGTCCGTCTCGCGCGCAACGCGTTTCAGCCGAAGGTCACGCCCAACGTGCACGGATCGTTCGGCCAGACCGACCTGAACAGCCAGAGCTACGGCGTGGACGTGAGCCAGAAGTTCACCACGGGCACCGAAGTCCGGCTGGGCCTCGGCACGTCCACGGCGCAGATTCCCTCGATCGTCGGCGAACCGGCCACCGATATCCGCTTCTACAACGCCGACACGACATTCTCGCTGAGCCAGCCGCTGCTCCGCGGCTTCGGGACGGGTGTGACGCGCCGCGGACTGGCCAGCGCGGAGTGGCGGCGCGCCGATGCCGACCGCCAGCGGCTTCTCACGGAGCAGCAGGTCACCGTTGAAGTCGCCGCCGCCTACTACCGCGTCGTCGCGCAACAGGCGCTGATCGAAACCGCCAGTCAGAGTCTCGAACGGGCGCGCAGGCTGCGCGACGCGTCGGAAGCCAAGCTCGATGCCGGCCTGGTCTCGCAGCTCGATGTCCTGCGCGCGCAGCAGCTGGTCACCCAGGCGGAGCTGCAATTCTTCGACGCGGAGTCGGCGGCCGAGGACGCCCGCGATCGTTTGACGTTTGTCCTCGGCCGCGACGCGGGGACGCCGTTCAGCGTCGCGACCGATATTCCGCGCCCCGCCGAGGACGCGCTCGACCGCGACGCCGCGATCGCCGCCGCCGTAGCGAATCGGCTCGATTTGAAGAGCCTGTCTGCGAGCAGCGCCGACGCCGAACAGCAGGTCTCGTCTGCGAAGAATCAGCTGCTGCCGCAGTTCGACGTCAACGTCGCCTACACGCGCCGGCAGACGGCCGACAGCTTCGTTCACAGCTTCGGCGCCGATCGTTTTCAGCTGGCAACCTTCTTCACCATCGCGATGCCAGTGGATCGAACTCCGCAGCAGGTCGAGTATCAGAACGCGCTCATCGAGCGGGATCGCCGGAAACGTGAGATGGCCACGCTCGAGCGGCGGATCGCCGACGATGTGCGGCGCGCGATCCGGGAACGGGATCGGCTCGTGCGCGGCCTGGCCGCGGCCGAAAACAGCGTCGAGATCGGACGCAAGGAGGTGGAGGTGGCGCAGCTTCGCTACGCGCGCGGCCTCTCCAACAATCTCGACATCGTCACGGCGGAGGGCAGCCTGCTGGCCGCCGAAAGTCGGCGCATCCAGGTCCTGGCCGATTCGGCGGTGGCCGGATTGAGCCTGCGCGCCATCCTTGGCACGCTGAACCCGAGGAATCTCGAATCGGGAACCCGGTAGCGTTCAACGGATCCGAAGTGATCGATCGAATTCCACGTTCCAGAGTCAACCGGCAGAATGTCACGATTCTCATCGTGGCCGTGTCGGTGTGTCTTCTGGCGGGCACGGCTTACTGGCGGTGGCCTGCCGTCGATTCGTCGTTGACGGTGACGGTCCACAGAGGCGCGCTGACCGCCCGCCTGACGACGACGGGCATCCTCAGACCGGCGCGGTCCATCACCTACCGATCGCCGCTCGCCGGACGCGAAGCGGAAATCATCGAGCTCGCAGCCGAAGGGATGCGCGTCAACGAGGGCGACCTGATCGCACGGCTCGACCCGACCGACCTGCAGCGCGAGGTCGAACGGGCGCGCCAGGATGTCCGCCAGGCGGAGCTCGAGGTCCAGGTTGCCGCGATCGATCGCCAGGAGGCCGAGGCGGCGCTGACGGCGGTTTCCGAAGGCGAAGGTGCGCTCACTGTCGACGAGGCACGCGCGCGGCTTCACGCGGCGGAACAGAGAGTGGAGCGGTTGCGCGAGGAATTCGAACAGTTGAAGCCGCTGATGGAAAAAGGCTTCATGACGCGCGACGAATTGAAGAAGACGGCCGACGAGCTGGAGCACAGCGAGCAGGAGGCCGCACTCGCGCGCAAGCGTGCGGACGTGATCATCAGGCTGTCGCATCCACGCGATCGCCAGCGCGCGGCGCTGCAACTGGCACAGAAGGAATCGGCGCTGGCGAACGCCCGGGCCAAGGCCGCGGAGACGCACGCGCGCCTCAAGCAGCTGAGCGATCAGGTCGAGGCGGCCAGCATCTACGCACGCCGGCCGGGACTGGTGGTCTACGAAGAATTCCTCAATGCCGGCCCGAGGCGGAAGATCCGGACAGGCGACCGCGTCACCAGCAGCCAGGGGATCGTCACCATCCCCGAAGTGGATCGCATGCTCCTCGAAGCGTCGGTGAGCGAGTCCGAGGTGCACCGGGTCCGCTCCGGCCAGCCCGCCGTCGTTCGCGTCGAAGCGTTTCCCGACGTGCACCTGCCCGGAACCGTCGCGCGCGTCGGCACGCTGGCCCGATCGTCGGGAGACCGACCGCTGGACGACAGGCGCTTCGATCTGATCGTCGAGCTCGACGCGACGAATGTCGACCTGCGGCCGGAGATGTCGGCACGCGCCGACATCGTCGTCGGCACGCGCTCCGACGTCCTGCTGCTGCCCACGAACGCGATCTTCGAACAGCACGGTCAGCTGGTGGCGCACGTGATCGGGCCCGCCGGGCCCGAGACGCGTGCGGTGACCATCGGCGAGTCGAGCGACGTCATGGTCGAAGTGCTCGTCGGTGTTCGCGAAGGCGAACAGGTGATGCTGACCGATCCAGGCCGCGCCGCCGCGGCCCCCGCCGAGCGTTCGCGACCGGCCGTGGATCGCGCGCGACGGTCGTCAGCGACTGGAAACGGTGCCGACGCGTTGCAGCCGAGGTGAGGTTCAGATCGCCCCCGACAGCGCAGGCCTGAAGGAATGTGAGGAAAATCGACATTCGATACGCCGGAACTCGCGGAACCCGCAGAAACGCATGAAGATGCTCTGCCGGCGGTTTCTGCGTTGATCGTGGTTTCTGTCAAATTCCTCGATGTTCGTCGTGGTGATCTGGTGCCAGACCGTGCCGTGTTCGTCATAAAACGCACTCCACACCTTCGCGCGGCTCTCTCCATCGCCGCAGAATCGCTGCGGCGCTACAAGCTGCGCACGTCGCTCAGCGTGCTCGGCATCGTTTTCGGCGTTGCCGCGGTTATTGCGATGCTGTCGGTCGCCGAAGGGGCCAGGCGCGAGGCGCTGATGCAGGTGGAAGCGCTCGGCCTCGACAACCTCATCGCCCGCAGCCGCGGCGCTGGAATCGGCAGGAGCGGTCGCAGCCTGACTGCAGAGGATGGCGGCCGCCTTCTCGCCCTCGTGCCACTGGCAGCATCGAGCTCACCGCTCATCGAGCGCTATTTGCACGCGAGGGGCAGCGCCCGGTCGGCGATGACGAAGGTAATCGGGGTGCAGGCGGCCTATCAGACGATTCTCCGGCTGGGGCTGGAACGTGGCCGGTTTATCGCCGCCGTCGACGAATCGTCCGGCGCAAGAGTCTGCGTGCTCGGCGCCTCACTGGCGCGACAGTTATTCGGCTATCGCGATCCAATCGGCGGCCCGGTCGATATCGGTGGGCACGTGTTTCAGGTGATCGGCGTGCTTCGCGGCCGGCGGCCGGATCCGCAGGTGCCGAACCCGCTGTCGTGGCGCGATCTCGACACGGCGGCCATTGTTCCGCTGCCGTCCCTGTCCGGCCGCACGCTCGCCGCGGCGCCGGATCAACCGGTCGATGAGGTCTGGCTGCAGCTCCGCGACGGCGAGCGCGTGGCCGACATCGGCAACGTTCTCGATCACACCCTGCGGCGAATTCACGGCGAGGACGGTCTCTTCGAGGCCGTCGTGCCGCGCGAGCTCCTGGCGCAGCGTTACCGTACTCAGCGCACGTTCACCGTCCTGATTGGCAGCGTCGCCGCGCTCGCGCTGCTGGTCGGCGGCATCGGCATCATGAACATCATGCTGACCTCTGTGGTCGAACGGACCGCCGAAATTGGCCTGCGGCGTACCGTCGGCGCGACCAGGCGCGTGCTGATGCTGCAATTCCTGGTGGAAGCGTTGCTCATGACGCTGGGCGGCGGGGTACTCGGAGTCGCGGCAGGCGCGGCCATTTCGTGGGGCATCACCGCATATGCGGGCTGGAAGACGCACGTATCAGCAGCCGCCGTCGTGGCGGCATTCGTCGTGTCATTTCTCGTGGGCGTGATCTTCGGGCTGTACCCGGCAGTCAAGGCAGCGCGGCTCGAGCCGGTTGACGCGGTCCGCTTCGAGTAGGGCACGGTCGCATGTGTTGTGAAGCCCGGCATCATTGCGGCGCCAGTCACCACAAAGGACGCAAAGGACACCAAGGAAAGAACACCATTGCGCGTTGTGTCCTTCGTGTCCTTTGTGTTTTCTGTCCTGTCGATTACCGATATGCTGCGGCGACGCCTCAGGCCTCACCAACCAGCTGGCGATACATCTGCTGAACGGCGGCAAAGGTATCGGCTTCAGCGGCTGTTTTGTCGCGCCGGTACTGCTTGACGCGCGCGAAGCGGAGCGCCAGCCCGCCTGGGTACTGCGAGCTCGATTGGATTTCGTTGAACGCGATCTCGGCGACGATCTCGGGACGGACATACACGGTGCTCGCGTCGCGGCCGATCTCCAGCTCCAGGAACGTCTTCGTCTGCCACGCGAGCATCTCGTCGGTCAGGCCCTTGAACGTCTTCCCGAGCATGACGAACCCGCCGCGTTCACTGTCGCGCGCGCCCAGGTGCAGGTTGCTCAAGGTCCCCTTGCGGCGGCCGCTGCCCCACTCAGCCGCCAGAATGACGAGGTCCAGGGTCCGCGCCTGCTTGACCTTCAGCCAGGTCTGGCCGCGGCGCCCGGCCGCATACCGGCCTGCGAGCGCCTTGGCCATGACGCCCTCGTGGCCCGCGGCCAGCGCTCGTGCCGCAAACGCCGCTGCCTCCACGGAGCTGGCGGTCACCAGCCGCGGCACGAGGTTCGGCTCGATGATCTGCTGAGTGAGGCACGTCAGGCGTTCGGAAAGGGGATGATCGACCAGCGGCTCGCCGTCCACGTACAGCGCATCGAAAAAGAAGGGCGTGAGCGGCAGCTCCTGCTTCAACCGATCGACATCGAGCTTCCGCCCGAACCGGCGCATCGTGATCTGGAACGGGTGCGGGGTGCCGTCGGGCCGCATCGCGATCACTTCGCCGTCGAGCACGATCTCGCGAGCCGGCAGGGCGCGTGCGACCGTCACCACTTCAGGCACGGCGGGGGTGACGTCGCGCAGGTTGCGCGAGAACACCTTCACCTCGTCCGCGCTCTTGTGCACCTGGATGCGCGCGCCATCGAGCTTGTATTCGAGGACCGCTTCGCCGAGCGCGCCGAGCGCCTCGCCGACATCCGCCGCCGAATCGGCGAGCATCGGCTGCACCGGCTGAAACGGCCTGAGCATGAAGCGCGAGAGCGCGGCCTCGCCTTCGCCCAGCACGGCGCACGCCACCGCCGGCAGCTCACCTGCGAGCATCGCCGCGCGGCGGATGTGAGCGGCGCTGATTCCCGACGCACGCGCCACCGCTTCAATGAGTACGCCTTCGAGCGCGCCCTGACGCAGTTCGCCGAACAGCAGCCGGATGAGAAAGTCCTGCTCGTCGCGGGTCGCGCGGCCGAACAGCTGGCGCAGGAGCTGGGATCGGGATGCCGTTGACCCGGAGCCTGCTGTCGCAGCCAGGCGATCGAGCGCGGCGTCAAGGTCGTGAAGCTCGATTTCCGGGACATCCGCCGGCGGGACGTCCCGCATGGCGGCAAGCGTCGCCCAGCCAATCCCGATCCGCCCCTGCCGGATCGATCCGCTCAGGAAGGACACGACGATACCGATTTCGTCGGCAGGAACGCGCTGCAGCAGGTCGGCCAGGTGTCTGGTCTTTTCAAGCCGTCCGCTGGTACGCGTCACCGCGTTGGAGACCGACACGACCTCCGCGAGACGCATCGTGAGAATTTGGAATTTGGAATGAGGAATCAGGAATGCGTTTGATTGGCCGAAACACGGGCACGCATGCCAAATTCCAAATTCCTAATTCCAGATTCTATATCCTGCCGTGCTTCATTCGCAGACGCAGGAACCGCGGCGCGTTCTTGGCGCGCCGGACCTGGGGATGCCGGTTCTCGAGATACGTGTCGAGCGCCCACACCGCCGGCGATGACCCGATCGAGACCAGCGCCGCCGTGTGATAGACGACGGCCACGGCCGCCAGCATCGCAATCCATCCGATCGGCGCCAGGGTCTTCAGCAGCGCCGAGAGCAGGAGGACGGCCAGGACGTCGGCGGCTGCCGCGGTGGCGCGGCCGAGCCGCGTGAACGCGGCGGACGGTCCATCGGTCACCGGAGCGGGCGGCTGCGCGCGGCGATCGTGCATGCCGGCGGCGAGGTCGTCCGTCCACTGCAGGTCGTGTCCCACCAGGGCGGCCTGTTCCTTGACCACGCGCGCGGCGCGCCGGTCGCCCTGCGGGAACCATCGGCAGAAATCATTGACTGTGGCGTCGGGGTCGACGCCGATTTCAAACGCGTAGGCCCGCACGTACGCCCGCGCGTAGATGCCGCTCGGCCAACGCGAGAAGTCGTTGCGTTCGAGGCCGACCCAGAAGTCGGGACTGACTTTTGTGGTTTCCGAGATGCGATCGAGCGAAATACCTCGCTGGACTCGGATTCGACGGAGATTGGGACCGAAAGCGTCGCGCTCGCTCATGAGTGTGTCCAGACTCGATCGCAAGAAACCGTCCAGCTCCAGGAATGAGGCTGGCTTGATGCGAATGCTGGGGCTCGCGCGAAGGCGTCCGATTTTTCTACATGGAGATTACAGTTCTGCTGCAGGCCACTCGGCCTGTGAACAATCGGTTGTAGCGCAGCCCTTCAGGCCTGCCGTGTCGGGGGCGTGACCACCTCCGCCAAAGCTACGGTGGTCCGCCGTAGCCTTGGCGAAGGCGGAAGGTCCGCACCACCTCGGAACCGATTTTTGCCGGGGCCGCACGGGGCATCGACGTACCGCAACGCGGGTGTTGTTCTGACACGGCGAGCTCGCTGGCGCGCGGCTAATCAAACTCATGCCGGGGCGATGCCTGGTTCGCTCCAACCCGGCCGCACACGATCTCGGCACGATAGTAATTCTCACCTTTGATCGGGGCGCCTGCCAGGCGCCGCAGCATCGCCAGCTGGCCGACGTGGTTCAGCGCATCGGCAACCGGTCCCTGGAAGAGCGCCTCGGGTTCACAGGCGAGCGGAGCCTCTGAAGCCAGATACTCGTCGAACCGTGCAAGCGTGCCGAAAAAGCGATCGACTTCCTCGTCCCATGCGAGCGGCGCGGAATTGCTCCAGGCCTGCTGCCCCCTGGCGATCGACAGCGCCCAGTCGAACAGATCGCCGATGTGCGCGAGGATTGCGGCCGGCGTGCGCGTCGCGTCACCGGCGCGAAACCCGGCAAAAGACGGTGGCGCGCCCCGGAGCGTCTTTCCCGCCCGATACGCGACCGTGGCCACGGTGTGTCGCAAGAGCTCTCGTTTAGGATCCATTGTGCGCTTTGTGTTTGAGAAGGATGCTGCAGCACGTGACCGCGCCCTCCGCCTTCGCCAGCTCGCTCGCGTCGACGATCGAGAGGTCGAAGCCGCGCCGCACGAGCCGTTCAGCGGTGCGGGGAAACGACGCGGGAAAGATGACCCGCCCGCCCACGGCCAGCGCATTGGCAGCCATCGGCTCGGACCGGTCGACGTCGACGAAATCGACGTCTGCGAACGCGGCCTTGCTCACCCGATCGGCGTTGATGAGCAGCACGTGCTCGTCCACGGCGGTCACGGCGGACTTGAGATGAAGACATCCGTTCACTGCGACCTCACACACGGTGTAGCCGAACGCCGCCAGCAGCGCTCTCATCTGCGCGATCGCGTCGGCATTGGTACGGCTGGAGCGGCCGACGTACACCCTGCGGCCGACGACGAGCACGTCGCCGCCGTCGATGGTCCCGGGAGCTTCGATGTGATGGAGAGTCCGGTGACGGCGGAGCGCCTCGGAGACCGCGGGAATCTCCACGCGCCGCGACCCGGCGCCCGGCCGCGCGATCACGGCCAGCTCGTCGAAGGCAATCGCCAGATCCTCGACGAAGACGGCATCGGGCATCTCGGGCCCGGATGGGAGGCGTTCGACAAGACAACCCGCCGTGGCCAGCGCGGCTTCGTATTCCGCATGCTGCCGGCGGGCGGCCTCGACATCGATTGGCACGCGCGGGAGGTGCGTGAGCTCGCAGGCAGCGAGCGCAGGACTGACCTCGCGCGTAAGAGCCACCAGCATCGGATTCTAGAGTGGGCCCTGCCTCCACACCGGGGTTCCCAACGCGGCACTCACGTCGGGTGGTAGCACGGCCGCTTATCGCCCCGCCGAGACCATGGGGGACCGCCGCCCAAGACTGGCGACCGCGTGGACGAGCGACTGGCGGTCGACCGGCTTTGCGAGATGCATCTGGAAGCCGGCCTGGAGCGCGTGCTGCCGATCTTCCTCGCGCGCGAACGCGGTCAGCGCCGCCGCCGGAATGGACGCGATTCCGCGCGAATCCATCGCTCTCAGCCGGCGGATCAGCCCGTAGCCGTCCTCTTCAGGCATCGCAATGTCCGCCAGCAGCACGTCGACGTGCTCACGCTGAACCACTTCAATCGCCTGCGCGGCCGATGCGGCCGTGAGCACCGTCGCATCGCGGCTTTCCAGGTACGCCGCCACGACGTCACGGCTCCCGTCATCATCGTCGACAACGAGGACCGAAATGCCCGACAGTCTGGTCTCGTGTCTGTTCGGAGCCGACGCGTCGCCGTCAGCGGCTGTCGAATCGTCCGAGGACATCGCCGCTACCGGCAGCCTCACTATAAACGTCGAGCCCTTCCCTTCTCCCGCGCTTTCGGCAGTAATCGTTCCGCCATGCCCTTCGACCAGCTGTTTGACAATGGACAGGCCGAGCCCCAGCCCGGAGTGCCGGCGCGTACTCGACCCGTCGGCCTGCCGGAACGGTTCGAATACCGAGGGCAGGAAAGCCGCCGGGATCCCGATCCCCGTATCGGTCACCGCGATTTCCACGCCGCTTCGGGTTCGATGCAGGCCCAGGAACACCGCCCCGCGCTCGGGCGTGAACTTCACGGCATTGGCCAGCAGGTTCCACACGATCTGCTGGAGGCGCGCGCCGTCGCCGTCGAACGGACCCACTGATGAATCGATATCCACCACTACGTCGATGTGCTTGGCGTAGGCCGACGGCTGCACCACTTCGACGGCGCTGCGCACGATCTCCTGCAGGTCCACCGCCCCGCGCTCGAGCCGCAGCTTGCCCGAGATGATCCGCGATACGTCGAGCAGCTCGTCGATCATGTGTGCCTGGCGCTTCGCGCTGTCGTGGATGGCGTGCACGGCGCGCCGGCTGCGGACGGCGTCCAGGCTGCCGTTGCGCAGCATGTCGGCCCATCCGAGGACGGCGTTCAACGGCGTGCGCAGCTCGTGCGACACCATCGCGAGGAACTCGTCCTTCAAGCGGTTCGCCTGCTCGGCGATCGCACGCGCCGCCTGCTCGCGCTCGAGCAGCTGGTTGCGCTCGCGCTCCGCGGCACGCAGCTGCGCCAGCGCGTCGATCGCCTGTTGATGGAGCCGCTGCGTTTCGACGACGTGCCGCCGCTGATCTTCGAGGCGGCCGACGAACATGCGGTAGCTCCGGTAGGTCAGATACACCGGCGCCAGCAGCAGAATGGTCGTCCAGTGGCTGCCGCGGTCGATCACGACGGCCGCCGCGGCCCCGGCCGTTCCGGCGACGATGTAGCTGACGCCGCTCCACAGGAACTCGTCGCACCAGACCTGCACCGGCGAGCGGCGCGTGGAAAAGCCGATCGCGCCCGCCACCAGTCCCGTGTTCACGACAAAGTAGGTCGCAATGGCCCCGACGAGCGGCTTTGGCAGCGACTCGACGACCGGAGGCTGCCATCCGCCGAGCCAGTCGTAGGCGGAGCCGGTCGCGATCATCGTGATCGCTTCGGCGCACACGCTGAACACCGTGCGATACAGCGGATAGCGAGCCTTGACATGGAGCGTGCACTGGGTCCACGCGCCGGCGGCCGCTATCAGCACCGCCGCGCGCGGGCCCAGCAGGAGCAGCGCCGTCAGGTTCGCGGCGTACGAGACCGACAGCGTCGACCCGCTCAGCAGCGGGATCGGCAGATTGACCTTCCAGAGCGACGTCAGACAGGAGGCGACCAGGAGGACCGCGAAGAGGCCCGGCCGCGGAAACGCCGTCGGAAAGATGACGACGAGTCCCGCGGCACCGGCCGCGATCACGACCGCCACGTACACCTGCGCAAACGCAGGAAGCGCGGACCAGCCGAAATCAACCTGCTTCTGCGTGCTCATTAACGCTTCCAGAGAACATAGCAACTCGAATCGGTGCAGGTCGTTCCCCAGACGACCGTGTCACCTTCGCCGCCCGTGCCCCAGACGACCGTGTCGCCGTCGCCCGTGCCCCACACGACGGTGTCGCCTTTTTCGTCGGTGCCCCACACGACGGTCTGGCCCGCAACCGACGTCATGTTCTTGAACGTCCAGGCACCCGCACAGTTGGCGCCGTTGCACGTGGTGCCCCAAACGACATTTTGCGACTCGGCAGTCGTGTCCCACCGATTCCACGTTCCACCGCCGCTATCACAACTTGTCGTCGAGCAAATCATCCCGAACTCGGGCGTCTGTCCCGCCACTGTTGTCTCACCCCATTGAACGCTGGCTGGCCAGGCATTCGCCCCGGTCGTGAGGCGACCGCCATGAAACGAATAATTGCCCCAGGTGATATGCATGCTCCACAACGGGGACGATGGATAGGCGCTGCTCGACGGATTCGCCAGGTAGCGCGCCAGCGTGACAGCGCCCAGCGTGTTGAGGAATCCCGCACCCTCGGTCAAGGGGTCGTAGCCGTCATTCTGCTCCGCCGTGTACTGCAGGATGGCCTTCACCAGATTCGGCGTCAGCGATGGGTTCGCCTGCAGCATCAACGCAACCGTGCCGGTGACGACCGGAGTAGACATGCTCGTGCCGCTCAGGCTCAGGTACGGCTTGTACGACGTGGTCACGGTGCCATTCAGCAGGTATGCCGATTTCGACGTGTACAACGCGCTCTGTGGATCGCTGAGGGACTCGATGCCTACGCCAGGGGCGACGAGATCCGGTTTGGCGGTGGCGTCAATGGCGGTGGGACCTCGCGAGCTGAATGCCGCCATCGTATCGTCTGCACGATTGATCGTCCCCATGTGGCTGGATGCACCGACGGTCAGAACCCATGGTGCGTTGCCCGGCGCCGTGATCCCGCTATACAACACTTTGCCATTCGAGCTGTTGCGGCCGAGGTTTCCCGCCGCCGCGCAGACGATGATGTTGGCTTTCACCACTTCGCGCGCCGCGACGGTCAGCGGATCGGTGTCGTACGACTCGTACACGCCGGTCGCCACGGAAATATTGAGGATGCGGGTGTTGAGTTCCGCCCTGTGCGTGACAACGTATTCCATCGCGGCAATGACATCGCTGATGACACCGGATCCCGTGGCATCCAGCGCCTTCAGCACAACCAGACGCACGCCGGGAGCGATGCCCGATCGGTTGCCGGATGAATCGAACCCGTTGCCGGCGATGATGCCGGCCACGTGCGTGCCATGCCCGTAATTGTCGTACGGCGTCGTGTGGCCGCCGACCAAGTCGACAAAGCGATCGACGCGCTGGCCGCCGCCGGTGGGATTCGCAAGGTCGTCGTGCCAGGGCGTGATGCCTGAATCGATGACAGCCACGCCGATGCCCGTGCCGTCAAATTGCCACTGTTGTCGAACGGTGGTAGCAAAGACAGTGGCTCCCGTCCGTTCCAGCGTGGCCCTAACGGCTCGATCTAATGAAACCCCCTTCACCGCCGCGATGTTCGCGAGAGGGATCAGCGCGGCGTTCGGAAGATTCTTGACCACCTGAGCGTGGATGATTTGAAGTCTTAACCCCGGCGAGCCTCCGAATTTACCAGCCGCGGTACGGACCTCGTCAAGGGATGCCGCGTCCTTCGCTGTGACAATCACGTCGCTCCGCCCGGTCATGCCCGATCGGTGTACGAGGATGGAATCGAGTTTTTCACTCGCCGTCGTCGGGGCTGAAGCTGACGAAACGGGAAGTGTTGCCAAGGTGATGAGTGCGCCAACGAACGGCCGAGCGATCCTCATCGAAATCATGCGAGCCTCTCAGGAAGGAGGTGTCTGAAGGACGGGACAGCCTGCTTATCGGCAGAAGGCTCCGCCACTGAAGCTCATCTGTATAAAATTCTGTGCGGAACCGGTCTTTCGTGGGAAAGTCGAGGAAGCCTGCGCGTGCCATGTCATGCAGGCCCAATAAGTTGCGGGTCGAAAAGGCTACCGTCTCTTGCGCCAGAGGGCGTCAAGGCTCAACGGGCCTGCACCAGCGGCCGCGAAGAACAGCCAGACGAAGCAGAAGAGCACCGCCAGGTCGCCGCCATTGAGAATCGGCCACGGACCACGCGGCGCGTGCGCAAGGAAATAGGCAGCGGCCATCTCAGCAGCGAGGACGAAGGCCACCGGCCTCGAAAAGAGGCCAACGAGCATCAGCGTGCCACCGGCGATCTCCAGAATGCCGGCGACGCCAAGCCGCGAAGCGATGGAGATGTCGAGGCCGGGAATGGCGCCGGGAAATCCGAGCAGCTTCTGCGTGCCGTGCGGGATGAAGAGACCGCCGGCGACGATTCGCAGGATGCTTTGGAGGTACGGGGCCAGACGCGCCATCATCCGGTGTAGTACATTCAGCCGCTGAGTCTTATGCCCGGTCGCCGCCGATGTTTGCCGTTGCTGCCGGTCGCCTGGAGCCTCGTGGCGGCGCTGCCGGCGGCGCAGGTGCAGAGTCGGTCAATGAATGCCGTCGCTGAGCAATACGTCAGGCTCGTGCTCGCCGTCGGACAGCACGACGCCGATTACGTAGACGCCTACTACGGACCGCCCGAGTGGAAATCGGAAGCGGAGCGCGAGAAGAAGCCGATCCGCCAGATCGACGAGGATGCGGCACGCCTGATCGCGCAGATTCCCGCGGCATCTACTGCCGGCGGCGAAGAATCGAGCGCGCTGCGCCGCGAGTATCTTCGTCGTCAACTCGAAGCCCTGCGCGCGCGTCTGCGCATGCTCGGAGGCACCACGCTCACGTTCGACGAGGAATCGCGGGCGCTCTACGACGCAGTCGCCCCCGCGCATCCGCAGTCGTTCTTCGACGGCACGCTGAAAGAGCTGGACCGGCTGCTCCCCGGCCGCGGTCCGCTCGGTGAGCGGTACGACGCGTTTCGCCAGAAATTCGCGATCCCGCGCGAGAGGGTGACGCGGGTCTTCGACCGCGCCATCGCCGAATGCCGCGCCCGGACGCTGCCGCACGTCAGCCTGCCATCGAGCGAAACGTTCACGGTCGAGTACGTCACCAACAAGCCGTGGAGCGGCTACAACTGGTATCAGGGAAGGTATCGCAGCGTGATCCAGGTCAACACCGACCTGCCGATCTACATCGACCGGGCACTGGATCTCGCGTGCCACGAAGGCTATCCCGGCCATCATGTCTATAACGCGCTGCTCGAGAAGCATCTTGTCCGCGATCGCGGCTGGGTCGAGTTCTCGATCTATGCATTGTTCTCGCCGCAGTCGCTCATCGCCGAAGGCACCGCGAACTACGGGATCGAAGTCGCGTTCCCGGGCACCGAGCGGACGGCGTTCGAGCGTGACGCATTGTATCCGGAGGCCGGCCTGGACGCCTCGCAGGCCCTGGCGTACGCCAGCATCCGGGACCTGGTCGAGCGGCTCTCGTATGCAGGAAACGAGGCCGCCAGGAAATATCTGAACGGCGAGATCGATCGGACCCGCGCCGCCGCGTGGCTGACCGAGTACGCCATGATGGCGCCAAAGCAGGCGGAGCAGCGAACCCGCTTCTTCGACACGTACCGCAGCTACGTGATCAACTACAACCTGGGGAAGGATCTCGTGAAGCAGTTCGTCGAATCACGGATCGGCGCCCGGCCGCAGCCGGCGCAGCGCTGGGACGAATTCGTTCGCCTGCTCGCGTCGCCGCGCCTGCCGTCGGGGTTGACGCCATAGAGGCCATAGAGAAGGACACAAAGGATACAAAGGACACCAAGGATCAATCCTGTGCGGCTCAACCGTTTGGGTCCATCGTCCTTTGTAGCGACAGATCGATCATCTAATCACCTTTCGCAGTCCGCGAGGTCCACTTAGTTGTACCGCGGCGATTGGCTGGGCCGGTTGTGCGGCCTCACGAGTGAGGCCCGGAACCCGCTGCGGTGGCGCGTCCCCGCAAATGTCTGGGGCCTGGGGATCACGAGCTTGCTGACCGACGTGTCGTCGGAAATGGTCGTCAGTATCCTGCCTGCCTACCTGGTGATCACTGGCGGTCTCGCGCCGCTGGCCCTGGGCGTCGCGACCGGATTGCACGAAGGCGGTCCCCTGCTCGCCGCCTGGGCCGGCGGCTTGATTGCGGACCGGTCTGGCCGGCGGAAGCTGACGGCAGCATCCGGGTACGCGTTCTCCGCGGCATGCCGGGCTGGATGGCTGCTGTTTTCGGGCCGGACGATAGGGGCGGTCGCAGCGCTGGTGGTCGCGGACCGAGTGGGAAAGGCAATCCGGACCGCACCACGCGACGCGGTGATTTCGCTGAGCGTGGAGCCGGATCGGCTCTCGACGGCTTTTGGCGTGCACCGGTCGCTGGACGCGGCCGGCGCCACGCTTGGACCGATCCTGGCGTTTCTGGTCCTCTGGCAGCTCCCCCGCCGCTACGACGTCATCTTCTTCACTTCGTTCGTCATCGCGCTGCTGGGCCTGGCCGCGATCGCGCTGCTCGTGATCGAGCCCGGCGAACGGCGCGCGAGCTCACGCGACGCGTTACGGCCCGGTCCGGCCGTTCTGAGCGCTGTGGTCGACGCATCGGTGCGTCACGTGCTCCTCCTGGCCGCGGCATTCGGCCTGGTCACGATCGGCGACGCGTTTCTGTACCTGCTGCTCGTGCAACGATCACATGCGGGACCCGAATGGATACCGCTGTTGTACACCGGCACGGCGGCATCGTTCCTCGTCCTGGCGATTCCAATCGGGTACCTGGCGGATCGGCTGGGACGGCGGCGGATCTTCATTTCCGGCCACGGATTTCTCGTGCTCTCGTACATCGCGGCGTTTGGTGGCGGTAACGTGTGGCCGTGGAATGCGGTCGCCTGCGTGGCGCTGCTGGGCGCCTACAATGCCTCGTCCGACGGCGTGCTGGCCAGCCTCGCGAGCGGACTGCTGCCGGCCGGGACCCGCGCGCTTGGGCTGGCCTGGATGGCGACCGCCGTGAGCCTGGCCCGTCTGGCCAGCTCGGTGGCATTCGGCTTCCTGTGGACGCGTGCCGGCGATCGGCTCGCGGTTCTCACGTTCACAACCGCCCTCATCGCGGTTCTCTGTGTCGCGGCCGCGAAACACCAAGCTCAGGAATTTGCACATTGATACGGCACGCTGCGCGAGCCAACACGCAACCGCCACGTTCTGACGATCAGCGGTTTACGCGGCGGGCGCGGACACTCTTTTTCGTGCTGGCCTCGGCCGCCGCCGTCCTGACGGTCTTCGGATACGTGCGGCTCACCAGCACCCGCGCGACCGATGAGCACCGCTCACCGGCCGCCGCATCCGCGGAATTCGTGAATGCCGTGCCTGACGCGCCGGTCATGCTCTTTCGCAACGCGTCCCCGGGCCCGCTGTACGGGCGCGTGGCGGTTGCCCCGATATCGCATCCCGATCAGCGCCGGATCGCTCCGATATCCTGCGAGCGCTTGCACTACGCCGCCGGCTGGGGCATCTGCATGATGAGCGATGAACGCCGCCTGCCGGTGCGTTACTCAGCGGAGGTATTCGACCGGAACTTTGTCCGGCATCACACGATGGCTTTGACCGGGCCGCCGATTCGAGTGCGCGTCGCGCCGACCGGAATGCGCGCCGCGCTGACCGTGTTCGAGCGCGGGCACTCGTACGCCGACGAGTCGTTCTCGACGCGCACGATTCTGATCGAGACATCGAGCGGGCGCCGCCTGGCCGACCTCGAGGAGTTCGCGATCGAAAAAGACGGCGCGCCGTTCAAATCTGTGGATTTCAATTTCTGGGGCCTCACGTTCGCGCGAGACGGAGATCGGTTTTTTGCGACGCTGAAAACGGCAGGCCAGCGGTATCTGGTGAACGGATCGGTCGACGCGCGAAAGGCTGCCGTCGTCCGGACCGACGTGGAATGTCCGTCGCTGTCGCCCGACGGGTCGCTACTGGTGTTCAAGAAGCCGCTGAAACAGGAAGTGGGCTGGCACCTGAACGTGCTCGATCTCGCGACCGGTGTGGAGCGGCCACTGAATCAGGCGCGGCGGAGCGTCGACGATCAGGTGGAGTGGTTCGACGACAGCCACGTCGTGTATCACGACTCGGCATCCGAGGGGACCGGGCTCTGGGTCTTGTCCGTGGACGGCGTGACGCCGCCGCGCCTGCTGCTGGGGAACGCGTATTCGCCGGCAGTGCAGCGTTGATCCGTACCGCGGAGGACGCGAAGGATGCGGAACAAAATCCTGTCCGGGTGAAGTTCTGCGAGCGCCAGGCACCCTACGGCGTAAGTCCCCAGCTCAGTGGCAGGCTCCCGTGCCGGCATCCCGGAACGATCCTCCCTCCACCGGTGCGAACTCCCACTGGTAGCCGGTGCCTGTCAGCGTGAAGGCCGCGACCCCCCAGACTGACGCTCGTACTTCGCTGTTGGGGCGCACGTTCGGGAACTGGTATAGCGGCGCGCCGCCGGTGCCGACCACGAACTCACGAATGCCGAGCGCAGGATCGAAACGGCCGTCGGGATCCTGCGGCGCAAAGCGTTCGTAGGAATGGTCGTGTCCGTTGATGACCAGGTCCACGTTGAATTCGTAAAGCGTGCGCCACAGATCGCGCATGTCCGGGTTGTCGCCGTGATTGCCGGAGCTGAAAAGCGGGCGATGCCAGATGGCGGCAGTACAAAAGGAGCGCTGGCTCGACAGCTCGCTTCGCAGCCAGGTCAGCTGTGCGGAACCGGACCCCGACGGGATTTCGCTGTTCAACGCCATGACGCGCCACGGACCGACGGAATACGCGTAGTATCCGGCGCCGCCCGGTCCCGCACTGGAGCCGAAGTACTCGAAATAGGCCTGCGCGCCGCTGGCATACTCGTGATTCCCTGCGACTGGCCGCGTCCGGGGAAGATGGCGCCCCCAGTTCGGCGCATAGCAGTTCTGGAATTCGGTGCGGGTCCCGGTGACATAGGCATTGTCGCCGGCGGTAAAGACGGTCCCCGGGAAACGATCCAGGAGCCGGGCGGTGGCCTCGGCACCTGGCGATCCGCAGTATCCGATGTCGCCCGCGCCTACCAGCACGCCGCTTCCGCCCGTCACCGACACGGGAACCGGGCTCGCCACAGGCGTCGGGGTAGCCGGCGATTGTCCCGCCCCGCAGGAAACCAGTACTCCGGCCAGAAGGAGCGGACACAGCCTCCGGCATCGGGCTGAGACAAAGCTCATCCGTCGTCACGCGCTTCATCGCCAGGCTCGAATGGAGTCCCGAGTCAAAGCGCAGGCGGACTTGAGGAGCCGAAGAGCCTCAAGGCCGCCGGTGAAGTGGTTGTGCGTGTGGGTCTATTCTAGGGATTACGGAGGAAAGAGCAATACAAAAATTTGAACAATTGGCCGAGGCGCGGCAGGGGATCTGACAGGTGTTTACAACATCGGCGGTCTCTCGTCGCACAGGCCTTCACGTCTGCATCACGCCCGCCGGGCCTATGGCTGCGCTACTCCGGACTCACCGCACGATGGCGGCGAGGCACGATTCGAGAGTCTGCGACGGATCCTCCATTGACGTGACATCGCACGTCACATAAGAGCTTCGCAGCCGCGCAAATTCCATCAGCGAGTCGACGACGGCCGTGAAGTCGTCGAAGGAATACGGATAAACGGGATCTTCGGCCACGGCGGTCCTGATGAGCGATGTCTGCCGTTCGACTTCACGCTCCAGCCAGCCGCGCGGATCGTCCTCCGCCGGCTCGGCGGCGAGCGCCATGCACTGTTTCAGCGCGTCGAGATAGACCTGCCGGTATTCCGGCACCATCATTGTCCGCTGGACAAGCACGTTGGTATCGAAGCGAAACGTCACCGGCACGTCCTTGAAAGCGAGCGATGCGTCCTTGTCCTTCGGAATGACCTGCGATCGCCCGTTCTGGTGGAACCGATAGAGATAGAAATTGTTGACGCCGGCGAAGCCCACAATCCCGTCCCACTCAACCATGAACGATTCCACCGCCATGTGCTTCATGAACAGACCCAGGTCCATGAACCTGCCGACCTCGGAGGCGAACGTCTGATCGGACGATTCGTTGATCGTGCGGACCATGTCCTCCACCGGTCCATAGATGTTTGCCATGGAGTCGGTTTCGCGCGTCTGCGGCTTGAACAGGTCGGCGTACGCCTCCAGACCGGGGCCGAGATACTCGAGACGATACGGGTAGTTCCATTGATACTCCAGGAGGTACCCGCCGTTCTCGACGTTGGCTTCCTGTGCGCCGAAGACGCGCTCGACGAATGTCCGATCGACTGATTCGATGATGACGTACAGGCCGGCATACTCGTTGTTCACGTACACGCGGGCGTGCGCTTCGCGAGGCGCCGGAAGCCCCATCTTGGCGAACATCTTCATCGTGACCGGTTCCCGGACCATGGAGCTGTCACCGTACATGTTGTCGAGTGAGAACGCCTTCAGTCCCAGGAACTCCTGGTTCGTGACGAAGCGGTTGATGTCGACCCGAAGCCCGGGTTTGATCCCGTTCCGCGTGGCGTGGCCCCGCGAGCGGATCCCTACGTTGCGCACCGTGACGCCGTTCCATGTCAGGTCGGCCGGATAATAGGTATCGTCGCCGAAGTGCTCCTTCAGCGTCTGCCAGTCGCGGCTGCTGACAACCAGCCTGACCTCTTGAACCACCGCGTCGTTGAAAAACTCATCCGGTGTCGCGGGCGCCGCCACAGTTGACCCGGCCGACACCAAGAACGCGACCGTGGACAGCAATGCCAACCGATACGCCATCGACGCCCTCAAAACCGGAACTGCAGGAGGAAGACTGTGCTGACGAACCGCCCGCCGGTTGCGGGCGAAGGACTCCGCTGCGGATCGGCGATCCACTCCGTCACGACGTCGCTTTCGAGCTTCACGTAATGGTTCATATACCAATTGACGCCGAACGTAGTGGCATAGTCGGCATTGCCCGGCAGAAACCCCGCGGCCGGAGCTCCCGGGAGCGGACCGGCACTTGTCGCTGTCCCGAAACTGAGCCCCTCGGTGCGCACGGCGAGCTCGAACGCGCCGTAGCCGCCCTGCATCAGGTTATGGGCGGGCTCGAGCCGGCCGTGCTTGCGCTCTCCCGTGAGCGCCCAGGTAGCCGCGGCATACCAGGCCCGTGCCTGAAGGCTTGGAAGATCGTCGCCGCCGAATCCCATCCCTGTCCGCGCCTCCGAAACAGTGATGTATTCGCCTGACAACGCCACGGGCCCGCTCTCCCATCCGGCATCCAGGCCAATCCGGCGGCGGGTCCCATTGACATACACGCGATCGAAGAAGACGCCATCGCCGAGGACCGTCCGGCCTCGGAGTCCGAGCCGATTGTCCATATGGCTTTGTTCGATCGCGGCCCCGATTTCGAGCGGTGCGATGAATCCTGGAGCATTCGCAAACGGCGCAATGACGAACCGGGCGGCCAGCGCGCCACGTCCGCCTTTCGTTTGTGACGTCCGGCTGTTCTCGCCATCGCGCATGAAATACCCGATCTGATACTCCGCCGTCCGATGGAACAGCCGGCCGTGGCTCATGATGCCGACATCGCGGCCGGGTGAGAGCACGCGGGCGGCCAGCGATCGGTGCACGAAATCGAGGTTGGTCTCGCCGGTGAGCTCCTCGCGACCGAACGGCAGCTTGAAACGACCTACATCGATCGCGAAAGTTTTTGTCAGGCGAGTGCTGACATAGACGTCCTTCCACGCGCTCTTCTCGCTGAGGTCGTGTGACGTTTCGAAGTCGTCACTCAGTTCGCGGGAGATCTCGAAGGTGACACGTTTGAAAGCAGTTCCTTCGACACCAATACGGCGGTCCTGCCACTCCATCAGGCCCTGGTCGAGGTTCGCGGGCGGCGCAGTGGCTCGGGTCTCGGTCTCGACCCTGGCCTTGAAATCGAGTTTCACGCCAGGCACGGGTTTCCACGAGGGATGCTTTGGCGTTTTGACGCCGTCGGCTGATGCTTCGGCGCTACCTGATTTCTTCGGCTTGCCCTTTTCCCTTTTCGACGGCTGTTTCGAGGAGGGCTGCTCGGGTTCGGCCGCCGAGGCGCCACGATCAGACGATGACGGAGGTTCGTCCGGCTTTTTCTGGGCCGGTGTGGATCCGCCTTGAGCAGCTGCGGAAGATGCGCAAAGCAGCGCGACAACGGAGAACGAAACGATCGGCCCGACTGCGCGCGTACGCCAACGACTGTCTATCGTCACGCTCATACAAGACCGTCGTCACATATATCCAACGTTAAATGACGATGCGGTGAGTCGAGCAAGAGCTGTGCCCCGGTTCTGATTTGAAAGCTCGTCGATGGTCATAGCGGCGGCGGAGTACAGAAAGTTCATTCGACTGCTATACGGCGCGTCACGAGAATTTGTTTCGGTCCGCGAGCGACGGCGATGGGTCTGGCGGGGCGAAGCTCCCGTAGTTCGATCAAGCGTCGCACGCAGAGGTCAGCGTGTCCACGCAAGTGAACGTTGTTTTGGAACCACAAACGTTGTTTGCAAACCACAGTACCAAACTCACAACGACCACCAAGAACGGCCTTTCGGTCCCAGCGTGGCGAGCCTCGCACTGGCGACGGTAGTGAGGATGTCAGGTTTCATCAGATGGAACCCGTGGCACATCGGTTGCTTTGCCGCGCGTAAGTGAGACATACGTCGAAGCCTCGCGGCACCGCTGAAGATCCCTCGCCGCTCGCCCCCGCAACTCTCCGACGCATCATCGCGTATGTCCGACCGCACTGGCCGCGTGCGCTTGGCGTGGGCGCCTGCATGGTGGCGGCGGCGGCGCTGAACCTCGCCTCGCCCTGGTTCATCAAGCACATCGTCGATGTCGCGATTCCCAACGGCGATCTCCGTCTTCTCTGGCTGTGCTGCTCAGGAATGATCGCGGGCCCGCTCGCCGCCGGATTCATCCGGGTCGCACAGAAATATGGAGCGGAGTCAATCGGCCAGCAGGTCATGCTCGATATGCGGATTGCGCTCTACCAGCGCATCCATGACATGCCGTTCGCTTTCTTTACCAAGGAGAAGCCCGGAGCGGCGGTCAGTCACGTCGTGAACGACGTGCAGGGCGTCGGCGACGTGGTCAGTGGCACGCTCGCCGATATCGTCCAGAACACTGTGGCGTTGGTGGCGACGGTGGCGTTCATGATGGCGCTCGACTGGCGGCTTGCACTGGCGGCAGTGGCAGGCCTTCCCTTGTTCATCGCGCCCACGCGGCGGGTCGGCCAGGCACGGAGAGCTATCAAACGGAAGGCGCAGGCGCGCACGAGCGAGCTCACGGGAATCGCCACCGAAACGCTGTCGGTCTCCGGCGCGCTGCTGGTGAAGGTCTTTGGCACGGCAGGTGTGGAGATGACGCGGTTCCGGAACAAGGCAGAAGAGCTTCGGCGCCTCGCGCTCGAGCAATCGCTTGTCGGCCGGTGGTTCCGGATGCTGCTTGGCGTGTGCGAATCGGCCGGCCCGGCCATTGTGTTCGCCTTCGGCGGCTGGCTGGTCGTGCGCGGCCAGGTACCGCTCGGAACGGTCGTCGCACTCGTCACGGTGATGAAACGGCTGTATACGCCGGCCAGCGATCTCGCGAACGTGCATGTCGATCTGCTGGCCAGCTATGCCTGCTTCGAACGGGTGTTCGCGGTGCTCGACCGGGCCGGCTCGACGAAGGACGATCCGCACGCGAGCCCGCTGGACTGCGCCGCCGGTCGAATTGAATTCCGAGACGTGACGCTTCGCTACGACCGGGAGGGTGAGGCTCTTTCGCACGTCGACCTGACGATTCCCGCGGGCACCACGGTCGGCATTGTCGGAGCGTCGGGATCGGGCAAGAGTACCCTCGCGGCGCTCGCCATGCGTTTGTACGATCCCACGACAGGGAGTGTCCTGATCGACGGCAGGGACCTGCGTTCGCTCACGCAATCGTCGCTGCGGGCCAACATCGCGGTTGTGACCCAGGAAACATTTCTGTTTCACACGACCGTCCTGGAAAACCTCCGCTATGGCAAACCAACGGCCTCGAGAGATGAAATCGAGCGCGCAGCCGTGCGTGCCCAGATCCACCACGTCATCGCGGCCCTGACCGACGGGTACGACACCCTCGTGGGCGATCGTGGTTATCGTTTCTCTGCGGGTGAACGGCAGCGGCTGGCCATCGCTCGCGCGATCCTCAAGGATCCACGCATCCTTATCCTCGACGAGGCCACAAGCGCCCTCGACCCGGTGGCCGAACGCCAGGTGCAGGAATCGCTTGCGCCCCTGCTCCAAGGCCGCACCAGCCTGATCATCGCGCACCGTCTCTCCAGTATCCGGGATGCCGATCTCATTGTCGTCCTGGACCGCGGGTGCGTGGTGGAACAAGGGACCCACGAGGAATTGCTGGCACGGGATGGGCACTACGTGTGGCTCTGGCGGTCGCAGTTGCGGCGTGACAGCCGTCCAGGCGTGTATGCGCTGGCTGGCAGCGGCCTCTCGAGGGGCGACGACGCTGCCGCTTCCCCTGAGCCGATCGCCGCACACGTCTAGCCGCAACCCTGCCGGCACGGGGAAACGGAGGACACCGAGGCAAGGGAACGCTCTGCGTGCTGTCGCTGATCGAATCGCGACATCGGCGTGCGCTGCTGCGCAGCTGACACCAGGGACCCGAAGGACACCGAGTTCACCCCCCAGATCGGGTTTTCTTTGTGGCCTTTGTGTTGAGCCCCGCAGGGAAAGGTTGCGGGCGTCCTGGCTCTGCTGCCTCGCATGGCAGTCGTATGGTATCTTGCTACCATGCGAACTACCATCGATAGGGCGGGGCGTGTGGTCATTCCCGCACCAGTAAGGGAGCGCGCCGGATTCTCCCCGGGATCCGAGCTCGAGATCACCGAGGACGAGCTCGGCATCCGGCTCGAACGCGTCGCCGCGGGACCCCGGCTGGTGAAGATCGGGCGGCGGCTCGTGGCCCGACCGACGGTGGCAGCCGGCAACCGACCGCGCATCGACGTCGCCGCCCTGATCGAGGAAGAACGCAACCGATGGCCGTGACTGTGTTTCTCGATACCAGCGTGCTGCTGGCGGGCCTCGTCGATTTCGGACCGCAGAGCGCACCGGCCCAGTCGCTCCTCCATGCCGTCGCCGAACAGCGCGTCGCGCCCGCCGCGACCGCCTGGCACTGCTGCCTCGAGCTGTTCTCCGTCGCCACCCGGCTGCCGCCTGAGTTCAGGCTGACGCCGGCGGATGCCGTCGTGCTGATGCAGGAGGAAGTCTTCGGGAGAATGGCGGTCCACGATCTGCCGGCGGCTGGACGATTGGCGATGCTGCGGGCGGCGGCGCGCGACGCCGTCGCCGGCGGCCGCATCTATGACGCCCATATCGCCGAAGTCGCCCGCGCGGCCGGCGCAGCGGTGATTGTCACCGACAACCGGCGACATTTTCTGGCGGCGCTCCGTCACGGTATGCGCGTCGAAACACCGGCCGAATTCGTCGCCGCCGTGAAAGAACGACCGCCTGAAAGGGCGCGCGACTGAAAGTCGCAGTGACCGCTCGGACTTCGGTCCGACTTCGGTCGGACTGCGATCAGACCTCGATCGGACCTCAGTCGGAGTTCAGTCGGACTTCCGATCGGGGTTACCGCGGGCTTGGCGTACTCTTCGGCGGTGGCGGTACCTTGGGGGGTGGAGTCCCTTTCGGTGCCGGGGTCCTTTTCGGCGGGGTCCCTTTCGGCGCCGGCGTCGCTTTCGGAGTTGGCGTCCCTTTCGGCGGCGTTCCTTTCGGCGCCGGTGTCGCTTTCGGGGTTGGCGTCCCTTTCGGCGACGGCGTCCCTTTCGGCGACGGCGTCCCTTTCGGCGACGGCGTCCTCTTCGGCGGCGGCGTACCCTTGTCAGCCATACGGTCTACACCTCTTCGAAATCACGGAACAACCACTCGTTGTCGCGCACCCGGCACAAGGCCACGTCCCGGCGGCGCGCCGAAACGTCGCCCACCACCGCCTGGGCGACGGCCGCCGGAAACGCGGGATGTTCACGCAGGGCGCGCACGACGCCGGCGATGCGTTCGGGTTCGAAGTGCACCAGCGCGAGCCGCAGCGCGTTGTGCAGCACCGGCATCCATTCGATAGGGTAAGGACGCTCTTCGCGAAAGACGTGCGCAACCTCGATCGTCGGGACAATCTTCAGCTCGTAGCCGAGCGACCAGAGGCGCACACTCATCTCGTTGTCGATCGAGCCCCACTGAATCATTCCCGCATCGAATCCTCCCGTCGCCTCGAAGACGTCGCGTCGCATCGCGCCAAAGCACCATGGCATCAAGGGCACCGGGTACGGCTCGTCGCCCAGGCGCGGCAGCCATTCCACATCCAGATCGAAGCCGGTGAACCGGAGGCCGTATCCGCGCTGCTCCGGCCGCTCCGAATTCACGATCGCCGGTGCGGCGCCCCCGACGCGAGCGTCGCCCAGCACCGACAAGATCGGGAGTGCCCAGCCGGACGGGATGGTCAAGTGGGCGTCGGCGAAGACAATGGCGTCTCCGGTTGAGCGCATGGCGCCCAGGTTCCGCGCCCGCGCAACGCCCAGCGCTCTCGCCCGGATCACCTGCACACGCGGATCGATTTCGGCCAGGTTCTCGGTGGAACCGTCGTCCGATCCATCGTCGACGACAACGATCTCGTTCGGCGCCGGCAGCGTGGCGCACAGCTGCGAGACGGTGTCGCGAACGAGCCCGCCTTCGTTTCGCGTGACCACGACGACGCTGATGGCAGCCCGGGCAGGAACGCTGACGTGAATCGCGGTACTCGACGGGGCGCAGGCGCGTTCGAAGGCTGCCGCAAGCCGCTCGATGGCGAGGTGCCGAGCGGTGGGCGGCAAGGCTCCCGGCGGCCCAAAAGGCGTCGGGTTGGCATCGACGACGTACAGCCGGCCGTCGTCGCGGTCGCGCAGGACGTCGAGCTCGCCGTAGTCGAGACCGAGCATCCGGGCAAACTGCGCGAGGCGGGACCGCTCTTCCGTCGAGAACACGGCTGCCGCTTCCGCGATCGTCACGCGCGTATCGGCCTGACCAAAGCGGCTGTCGACCGGCCGATATTTGAGGTACACGAACGGAATCTCGCCGCGGAACACTGGGGTTCTGATGTCTTCGACGGTTCCGTCGGCCGAGTCATTGTGGATCACCCGCTGGTACACGCGGCCGGGGTCGCGGCGACCGATCGGGCAGTCGACGATGACGCCGTCATGCGCGGCGTTCAGATTCGACTTGCTCACCGCCGCGCCTCGATGGACGAGCGGATCGAGGAGCGACGTGTAGCCGAAGGTCTGGCGGAAGACGCAATCGACACGCTCCTTGCCGACATCGACGCACTCGCGATTCCAGACTGTGACCGGCGATCGGAGACGTTCGAGCGCAGGCGCCGGAGCGCGGAACGTGTTCGTGTCCCAGGCAATCGCGAGATCGCACGGCGTCAGGGGATCGGTCGTGATCGTGCATCCGCTGGCAGCGCAGATGGGCGTGATCGCTGCCTGCTCGGCGGGTGATTCCGGGAAGAACAGCACGCGGCGACCGCTCATTGCAGCCCGGTGACCAGGTACAAGTCGGCGATGCGGCGGTACACCGTGTAAACCGCGGTCCGTGCGTCCGGTGTCAGGAGCAGGCCCCTGATGGTGCCGGCGGGATCCGCGTGCGTCACCTGAAGCGCCATCTCTCGCGCACCGGTCTCGACGTCCACCCGAAATACCTGTGTCGCGTTCTTTCCCGCGCGAAACGCGTAGACTGCGTGCCCGCTGGCGTCCCAGCGGACGATCTGTTCGCCGGTGAGCAGCCCGGGTAGATCGTGCAGGCGTTGTGCATTCAGATCGTAGAGCGCTGAACGGCCGTCCGCTGCCCGGACGATCAACCGGCGGGCATCGGGCGACACGAGTGTGCCGACAATCCCCTCGGGCGTGACGGCCATCGGCGACCCGCCGGCGACCGGCACGATATACGAACGGATGCGGTGGCCGGGATCGATGCCGCCAAAGACGATCCGTTGTCCGTCCGGTGTGAACTGGGCTCCGGCCGAACTGTCGAACCGCACGGTTCCGAGCGACACGATCTTCGGCTCGCCGGGACCCGTTGGCAACAGCGTGAGGCGATTCGGCGTGCTGAAGGACGCCGCAACCACCCATTTGCCGTCCGGGGAGAGATCGCGCGCGTGCCCGTCGCCCAGCCGAACTGCCGGCGAGCCGTCGGTCCTGCGCATGTAACTCGCATAATCGAAGCCGCTCAGCCAGGAGAAGATCATCGTCGCACCGTCGCGCGACAGGCCGCTGGCAGTCTGCAGGTAGAACCATGAGAGATCGTGTTCGCGAGTGTCCCCGGCGGCGACGCCCATGATGTCGGACCGGATGTCTTCCCGCGACAGCAGGACCCGTCCGTCGCGGTCCACGTCCTCGAGCTTCAGGTGCATGGGCGCCCGATACACGAGCCGGAGCGCGCCGTTGAGCGTGACCGCGTAGATCGCGCGCGGCTCTTCGCCCGGCCCGGCATCGAACCAGATTTCACGACCGTCCGGGCTCCAGGCCAGCCCCTGCTCGCCGATCCACTCACGGGTCAGTACCGTTCGCTTGCCGGCGCGATCGACGGTCGCGACCACTCCACGATCGTCGCCGGCGACGGGATGATCGAGAAAGGCGATGCGATCACCGCTTGGCGACAGCCGTGGGCTGCTGATGTATCCGGTGGTTTCGTACAGGACCGTACCGGTCGGAAACTCGAGCCGCTGGCCTCCGGCCGACGCCCGGACAATCGCGAACGACGAGCCATCCGGCGACACGTCGGCCTCGTCGACGCGCTCCACCAGTTCGCGCGCCGCACCGCCGATCAGCGAGCCGCGGGCAAGAGTACCACTGCCCGCGAGTCCGTCCGCTGCGATCGCACCGCGTCCGGCGAGCAGCACGATTTCGCCCGTGGAGGTCGTCGCGACGACGTCGCCGGCGGGAAGATCGAGCGGGCTCGATTCGCGCGTGTCGGTGCGGGTCATGAAGATCCGGCTTGGATTGCCACCCCACGCGGCGCTGTACACGATGGTGCGGCCGTCGGCCGCAAAGCGAGCTGCACGCACGGCGCCGCGCTGGAACGTCAGTCGGCGAAACGACGGCTCGGGCCGGCGGCCGGCTTTCAGCGCCGCGAACGTGCCGGCCGCGATCGCGATCGCCAGCACGGCCAGCAGTGCCAGGCCGCGGACGACGGCCGGCCGGGAGATCGTGCGGCGGGCTGGCGCGCGCACGACTCCGCTCGGCGGCCCGTCGACGAGATTGTCCAGGGCAAACGCAAGATCGCGGGCCGACTGGAAGCGATCTTCCGGACGCTTCTCGAGGCAGCGCTTCACGATTCGCACGAGGGCCGGCGGCGTCGCAGAAGCGAGCGTCGCCAGGTCGGGCGGATCTTTGGTCGCGATCGCTGTCATTGTCTCGATGGCGGACGGCTCAACGAAGGGCCGCCGGGCCGTCAGCATTTCGTAAATGACCACGCCAAGCGCAAAGATATCGGTCCGCTGATCCGTTGCCTGGCTCCGCACCTGCTCCGGCGACATGTAGCCGGCGGTGCCGAGCACGACGCCGGGCATCGTGTCCACGGTTCGCGTGGCCAGCTGCCCCGCTCCGGAGTGGCTGTCGCCCGCATCCGTCAGTTTGGCGAGACCGAAGTCCAGAATTTTTACCCGGCCGTCGCGGGTCACGAACAGGTTTTCCGGTTTGAGATCGCGATGGATGACGCCCTGATCGTGCGCGGAGGCAAGACCGGTGGCGATCTGCGCCGCATAATCGACGGTCTTCGATGCCGGCAGCGGTCCTTCTGCGAGGGCCGCTCGAAGCGTTTCGCCCAGCAGCAGTTCGGACACGACGTAGTGAAAGCCGGCATCCGACCCGAAATCGTGGATGGCGAGAATGTTTGGATGGTTGAGCGCCGCGGCGGCGCGCGCTTCCTGCTCGAACCGGCGCAGGCTGAGCAGGCTGGCCGCGCTGGTGACCGGCAGGATCTTGATTGCCACGTGGCGCGAGAGTCTCGGATCGCGGGCGCGATACACCTCACCCATTCCGCCGCTGCCGAGCGGCGAAATGATCTCGTACGGGCCGAGGCGGCTGCCGTTGGGCAAAGTCAACGGCAGGTCACCAGCCGGGGATCAGCTGCATCGGTTTTCAGCTGAATCGTACACGCAGCGCCAGCAGCCGAACTGACTGCCGCGTCAAAACTGAACCTGGCAAGCGTAAGAATTTACAACGGCCGCGTGTTGAAAACTTGCTGACTGGCTGAGCAGTATACGTCAAAGCCCTTGCATCGCCCACCGCCCCGGCCGTATTGTTCCCACAGCTGATGAATATGATGTTGCTGGCCGGACTGCTGCTGGCGATCGGTTTCGTGTTGCTCGTGTGGGTACTCCGCACGCTCGGCCGTCGTCATCGGCGCGAGGATCTCGGGGCGGTGAGCGCGCAATGGCTGATGTCGAATCGGATCGAACGTTGACACTGAGTCCTGGTCAGAGGTTCGGACGGCGTCTGCGGGAACAACGGGAGCAGCAGCGGATCCCGCTCGACCGAATCGCCGCGTCCACGAAGATCAAGGCGTCGCTGCTCGCCGGCCTCGAACGGGGCGACGTTTCGGGCTGGCCGGCCGGCATCTTTCAGCGCGCCTTCATCCGCGAATACGCGCGCGCGATCGGCCTCGACCCCGAGCCGGTCGTCACGGAGTTCGTCAAAATATTCGCGGACGGGAAGGTGGAAAGCGAAACACAGGCCCCGCCTGCGCCCGCCGGCGGGCTCCGATTGACCCTCGAGGACGAGCCGCAGGAGCTCCGGTCTTTCGCCATTCCGCTGTGCGCCGGTCTGATCGAGGCCGCGAGCCTGGCCCTGCTGGCGTTCGCCGCTGCCTGGATCGCGGCGGCGAGCTTCTCGACCGTCTGCACCGTGTTGTTGCTGCTGTATTACCCGATCGCGACAGCGTTCGTTGGATCGACGCCGGCCGCCTGGGTGCTGAAGCGCGATGTTGCGGTCCGCGATCGCCGGCGCACGTCCGACCGCCGCCCGGAGGTGGCAGACATGCGCGATCGGCTGTATCTCGTCAAATCAACGACGGACCCGGAACGGACCGGCGGCAAAAACGAAGATGCCGACCTGAACTCCGATTCTCCGGTCCGGCGATCCGCGGCGCGCTGAATTCATCAGTCCGCATCATCGGTCGTGTCCGGCTTCAGCCGGACCGGATCGTCCGCCTAAAGGCGGACACTACCGGCATTCTTTCGGGATCACCCGATCGGCACAATCAACGTCATCGTCCGCACCAGGCCCGCGGCATCGCGCAGCACGACGTCGGTCCGAACGGAGCGCGGAAAGAACGCCTCGCAGCCGAACCGAGGCTGAAGGCCGAACCGCCGCGACGTGCCCGATCGCACATGCCTCGAGCCGAAGCGCGCCTCCAGATCCGCCGAAGACATCAGCACCGGCGATCCGCCGACGCTCGATCCGTCCAGCAAACGGATCGTGACCTGATCCAGGAACACATCGCTGCGGCCCGGATGATCGATCACCAGATCGAATGCCGTCGTCAGCGGACAGCGGCCGCCTGAGACGGGGCTGAGCACGAGCATCGGCGGAACGATCACCGTCCGCGATGATGGCGTCGGGCCGATCACCTCCAGACGTGAAAAGGGGTGGGTCTCACGGTCGCAGGCCGACAGGAGCAGCGCGAATGTTCCGGTGAGCAGCCAGCCGGCATATTGCGGACGGCGCAGCGCAGCGTTCACTGTTTACCTCCTGACTGAGGCCTCGTGAACAAATCACCTTCCTCTGTAGCGCAGCCCTTTAGGGCTGCCAGGCGGCCGTGATGCAGGCTTGAAGCCTGCGCTACCAGAGGCTGCCGCCCGATTTATTCGGAGCCACCGAAGCGTGCGAGCTACGAGAGTCTGACCGATCTTGACATCCATTTGTCAGGGCTGCACCGCGACCTTCACCATCGCCGTCGTCCAGCAACAGACGAACCCGCCGCCGCCTTCGCCGGAATAGTCGTTCGCCGTGAGGTGGATCAGATACTCGCCGGGTGCGCCGAACGTCACGCGGGCGGTGGCCCGCCCGGTGAATGCCGGCTCGTTGCCGGTGCCCGCTTCCGTCGCGTGCACCTTCTCGACCGCCGGCTTGGGTTTGTCGAACGTGACCGCGCCGGGCCCGCGATACTTCGACAGGGTGAGCGCGACCGGCGGGCGCGCCGTCGTCATCGGCGCGCCCGTGCCGCTCGTATATTTCATGTCGTCGGCCGCCCAGATCGACAACACGAGCGGCGCCGAGACCGAAGCGGTCCGCAGCACCGCCTTGGAGGGGTTGGCGATCGGCCCCTGGAATGCCGGACCGTTCTGGTCGAATCGAATGACCGGTGGCGTGTTCTTGACCGCGATTTCGCTGAACGCGTTGACGACGTAGTCGGCGTTGAGTCGAAGAGGAATGCTCGTGGTCTGGCCGTTCGCCACGATCGTCCACGTGTATCTATCCTGTGGGGTGAACTCCTTCGGCACAGGGACGGTGAACACACCGTGCAGCCGGCCGGGAAGGAAATGCGTCGGCTGCCCCATATCGGGGCCGCCGGGCTCGATCCGGTTGTCGGGCCCGATTGGAATGTCGAGCTCCTGAACCGTGTTGCGATTCAGATAGCCGACGAGGAAGGTTCGGCTGCCATCGTCGTTGTAGAACCATCCCTCGAAGGATCCCGTCACACCCGCACCGAACTGCTTTCGCGGCGCGTTCGGCGATTGCTGACCGGCCCACGCCGACAACAGTACGCCGCCGGCAATCACGCCGGCGGCCGCGAATGAGGCGATCGGTTTCACTGCTGACGTTCGTCCGTGCTCTTGACCGTCTTTGCTTTGCGTTCCGCTTGCAGCGCCTTGAATTCGGCGTCGTCCAGATAAACGACGTTCATCCATGCGTGAGCCATTTCGTCGACCGTCCGATCGCCGTAGCCCACCCACTGATCCGGATCGGGGTTGTTCTTGTTCGCCGCCGTGTTGTCGTACCACGCGCTCACGTGGATGACCGTGCCCTTCGGCAGGAGAGGCGCGGCGTCGTCATCGTAGATGTAGTTGGTCATCCAGTTGAAGTTGAAGTTGCCGACGTAGCTGAGAACCTGCGTGCTGCCGTCGGGCAGCACCGCCTCGACCTGCATCGCCTTGCCCCGCAGGTGGAAATGCGGCTGGAAGTTGGTGATCAGCGCGTTCTCCTTGAGCACCGTGAAGCCTTCCGTCGAGGCCATCGAGTTCGGCGGGATATCGAGAAACCCGCGTTGCCGCAATCCAGTGAAGCCGACCAGATAGCTCCGCTTCTGCGGTTCCTGCCCCTTGGGATAGAACCAGACTCCGATTTCGGATCCGGACGTGATCTCTTCCCCGACCGCATGAATGTGCTGGTCCCAGGAAATCTTCTCACCCGGCAGAATCAGCTTCCCGGTGCCGGGCCGGAACAGGTCGTAACCCTTGCCGATGGCCCACTCCATCAGCTGCGGCCGGCGGTTGACGAGGTCGTCGGCGCCGCCGAAGCGGTCGGGACCGCTCGCCGTGCCGGTGTTCACTGCTTCGGGATCGTTGTTCAGCACGAGATATGCGATCGAGTGGTGGATGATCCGGCGCCCTTTCAGGTTGGTCGGGCGGATCTCCACCAGCTTTGCCCAGCGCGGCTCGGTGAGCGGAATGTCGGACATCGGCCGGTACCACACATCCTGGTGGTGCGCCGGCATGGTGTATTCAGATGAACGGATCACCAGGTCCGGCGGACCGAATCCGTCTCTCACGGCCTGCCATTCGTTGTCGGTCACCAGCGGCTTGGCAGGCGGCAGGTCCTTCGGATCGCCCTGCAGCGCACCGCCGTCGACCCAGCGGACGATCGTGTCCACCTGTTCGTCGGTGAGCGACATGTCGTTCTTGAACTTCTGCACGCCGACGCTGCGGTCGATGTGCCAGGGCGGCATCTGGCGCGTGGCGACGCGCTCCCTGATCGATCGGGCCCAGGGCCGTGCATCCTGGTAGGTAATGAGTGACATCGGCGCGATGGAGTTCGGCTGATGGCACTCCTGACATTTCGCCTGGAAGATCGGCGCGACGTCCTTGGAGAAGGTAACTGGTTTCGTATCGGCGGCCAGGGAAGGACCTGCGACGGCGAGCGCGGCGCCCAAGGCGATCAGACGAGCAAACATGTCCGCCTCCCTCATGCCATTGTAACCGATGAGTCACGTGAGGTGGCTTTCTCGGCGCAGGGTCGGGCCGGACTCGAGGGTGACCACCGGACTTTATCTACCGCCGCATGTCGATTAGCGGCCGATACGGCTCGGCTCGGCTGGGTCGGCGATGGTTGCGGATTCGTGTCCGCACTCGAAGCAAAACCACTTCGCGGCGGCTGCGGCCTCCACGGTGCGCACAACGGCGGGTGTGCCGCACGCGACACAGGTCTTCGCACCCGCCTCTTCGAGCACGGCGACGAAGGACGCTCGCGGCTTGTCGGCTGTAGTAGTCATGCCTCGAGAAAGGCAAGGGACCTGCCTGCGCACGGCTGACTGGAACTACACATCTTGCCCGGCGCTCTTGTTCGCTGATGGTGCACGAACGTGTCCTGATTCGAGCCGGCAGCCGGCAGGTGCTTGAACGAATTGTGTTATCCGGCGTCAAGCACGGCCCGCGTGAACTGATTATGATCCGCACCATGGCATCGACCTTCAAGGCGGCCGTGGTCCAGGCGTCTCCGGTTGTGTTCGACCGCGAGCGGACGCTTCAGAAAGTGCACGCGCTGACCGGCGAAGCGGCCGGCAAAGGTGCGCGCCTCGTCCTGTTCCCCGAAGCGTTCGTCTCGGCGTATCCTCGCGGACTCGATTTCGGTGCCGTCGTCGGGTCGCGCACCGACGCCGGTCGCGATGACTTCCGCCGCTACTGGGAGAGCAGCGTCGATGTTCCCGGCCCTGCGGTCGACGGGCTCGGACGGTCGGCGCGGCTCCACGACGTCTTCCTCGTGATCGGAGTCGTCGAGCGGGACGGCGGGACGCTGTATTGCACCGTCCTGTTTTTTGCGCCGGATGGCAGCCTCCTCGGCAGGCACCGCAAGATCATGCCGACCGCATCCGAGCGCCTGGTCTGGGGTTTCGGCGACGGATCGACGATGCCGGTGTTCGAGACGCCGCTCGGCAGGCTGGGCGCGGTGATCTGCTGGGAAAACTACCTGCCGCTGATGCGCGCGGCGATGTACGCGAAAGGCATCGAGCTGTACTGCGCGCCGACCGCCGATCAGCGTGATTCGTGGATCGCATCGATGCGCCATATCGCGGTCGAGGGCCGCTGCTTCGTCCTCGCCTGCAATCAGTTCAACCGGCGGCGCGATTTCCCGGCAGACTACCGCTCGCCGTACGGCGACGATCCCGACACCATCATGTCGCGCGGCGGCAGCTGCATCGTCGATCCGTTCGGCAACTTTCTCGCCGGACCGGACACCGGGGGCGAAGCCATCCTCGTCGCCGACATCGACCGCGCCCAGATTATCCGCGGCAAGTACGATCTCGACGTCGTCGGTCACTACGCGCGGCCCGACATCTTTCAGCTGCGCGTCGACGAGCGTCCGAAGCGCGCCGTGACTGCTCAGCGCGCGGATACGCGCCACGCTGACGCTGAATTCACCGATCTGACCGTGTCCACGGCAGCACCATCAGACGTCGATCGTTGAATATCAACGCGATTGTCATCCTGCTCGCCGCCGCGTTTCCGGCGGCAGCGGGCGCTTCTGCCCAGCCCCGTAATCTGGCGAAAGACCGGCCGTATAGGTGACGCCCCGGCCGAACTACACGTTGAGCACAGGAGCCAACGCAAGCCAGCTGTGCCGCGCTTGTCACGGCCGACGATTCGCTCCTACCTCGTCATTGACACGGACACGAGAAATCCGATCGCTGGGATGCGGGTCCTGACTGCAACGGCCGTCAACTAGTTCTACCGTCCTGTTCTACCCCGGCGATCACGCGGACGCGGGTGTGAAGACAATCATTCAGCGCGGGCGGCAGTCGTGTCATTTTCGTAAACACGATCGAATTCACCACGAATTGGAGTTGGTTCTGCCGGAAGCTTGCGGTAAATTGCGCGCATCACCACCGCTCGAATCTAACCCGTACGGTTGGCGACGTTGAACACGAACCCACAGGGTATCAGTCACGCCGATCCCGCGAAAACGGCGCCCGACGCGCGACAGGAGGGATCTGCCCAGGCGCGTCGATCGATAGCCGGCCGCATGCGGTGGTACGCGATCGCCGTCGTCCTCGTCTTGCTCACGGCCTGGTTCCGCTTTCTCACCGACCCGTTCCTGGGCGATGCGTCCCGCCTCCTTCCGTTCGTCCTCATCGTGGCGATCTGCACGTATGGAGGCGGCGTGGGACCGGGCATCGCGAGCATCGGGCTGGCGAGCGTCGTCGCCTCCCTCCTGTTTCTCGATCAACCGCTCTTGCCGAGCTCGCCGGATCTCTTTAACCTGGCGCTCTTCGTCGTCCAGGCGGCCGGCATCACGTTCCTGACCGCGGCGCTGCGCCGCGCCCGCGACCAGGCGCGATTGTCGGCAAAAAGGGCCGAAACGACGGCACGCCGGCAGGACCAGTTCGTCACGCGCGTGTCGCACGAATGGAGGGCGCCGATCAACGTGCTCGCGGGATGGGCGGCGCAGCTGAGCGCCCGGCCGCATGACTCGGAATTCGTCGGCCGCGCGGCGGCAAACATGATGCGGGCCATCGAGACGCAAAAGCGCCTGCTTGGCGACCTCCTCGACTACTCGCGCGGATCGCGTGGGCGGCTGTCCATTCATCCGGTCCGGCTGCTCATCATCACGCCGCTCGAGGCGTCGATCGACGCCGTCCGCCCGGAAGCCGCGATGAAGAACATCGAGCTGAGCCTGCAGGTCGGAGATCCGGGTCTGCGGGTGTGGGGCGACAACCAGCGCCTGCAGCAGGTGTTCACCAACCTGCTGACGAACTCCATCAAGTTCACGCCGAAAGGCGGCCGCATCACCGTGCGCGGCCGCCGGATCGACGATCTCGTGGAAGTGGAGGTCGAGGACAACGGCGCCGGCATCGATCCGCGGCAGCTGCACGAGGTCTTCGAGCCGTTTTCTCAAGGCCAACCCGTGCGCGACGGTGCGCTCGGCGGTCTCGGGCTGGGCCTGTCGATCGCCCGCGAGATCGTGCTGATGCACGCGGGCTCGATCGAAGCCGCGAGCCGCGGCCATGGCCTCGGGAGCACGTTCACGGTCCGGCTGCCGGTGTCCGCGGCCGTGCCCGCGCCGGCTACCGCCGAACCGGGCTCGTCAAGCCACAAACCCCTTTGAGGGCTGCGACCCCTCAGGTCTGAGGGCCAACCGTTTCCCTTGCTGACGTGGCCGGACGCGATCGGGCACACGGTGTAAAACACGCGAAAGGACGATCAATGAGACGCAATGTCACGATTGGTGCACTGCTGCTCTCGCTCCTGTGCGGCCTCGCGATCGGCAGCAATCTTCTGGCGAGGCACGCGCGCGTCTCTGCTGCCGGCGCCGTCGCGCCGCGCTTCGAAGTGGATCCGCTGTGGCCCAGGCCGCTGCCGAACCACTGGATTCTCGGCCAGACGATTGGCGTGTCGGTCGATGCGCAGGATCACGTCTGGATTGTTCATCGCGCCGGCTCGCTCGAGCCGGGTGAGCTCCATGCGACCACCAACCCGCGGACGGCGATGTGCTGTGCGCCGGCACCACCGGTCCTGGAGTTCGATCAGGAAGGCAACCTGGTCGGCCATTGGGGCGGGCCTGGCAGCGGCTACGACTGGCCCGCGTCGAACCACGGGATCACCGTGGACTCCAAGGGGAATGTCTGGATTGGCGGCAATGGCCGCGGTCAGCCGCCGGGCGGACGCGGTCAGACGACGGCCGGCCGCGGCCAGCCCGGCGCCCTGGACGAGAGCCAGACGGCCGGCGTGCAGGGATACTTCAACGACAGCATGGTGCTCAAGTTCACGCGGGACGGCAAGTTTCTCAAGCAGATCGGGAAACCCGGCCAGAGCAAGGGCAGCAACGACGTCGACAATCTCAGGCTGCCGGCAAAGACATTCATCGACAAAACGGCCAACGAGGTGTACGTCGCCGACGGCTACGGTAATCATCGCGTGATTGTGTACGACGCCGACTCCGGCGCATACAAACGGCACTGGGGCGCCTACGGCCACAAGCCGGATGATGCCAGTCTCGGGAACTACGATCCGAACGCTCCCCCGGCGCAGCAATTCCGGAATCCGGTGCACTGCGCCGAGCTCTCGACCGATCGGCTGCTCTACGTCTGCGACCGCGTGAACGATCGGATCCAGGTGTTCAAGCCGGACGGCACTTTCGTGAAGGAAACGTTCATCAACAAGGAGACGCTCGGGTCCGGCTCAGTGTGGGACATCACCTTCTCGAGAGACGCGCAGCAGACATATCTCTATCTTGCGGACGGCGAGAACGACCGCGTGCACATCCTCGATCGGCAATCGCTCGAACTCCTGACGTCATTCGGTGAAGGCGGCCGGCAGCCGGGCGAGTTCTACGGGGTGCACAGCATCGCGACCGATTCGAAAGGCAACATCTACACGACGGAAACGTATCGCGGACAGCGACTCCAGAAATTCACCTACAAAGGCGTGGGCCCGATCACCAGAAAGGACCAGGGCGTCGTCTGGCCGAAGAAGTAAATCCCGGCTCAGGGCTTTTGGCTCTCAGCTCCGCGGCCCTGCGTGGGCACCCTCAGTGGTGTCCTCTGTGTTGGCCAGCCCAGCGTACAACCAGTCTGCATGTTCGTTCTCCGCGGCCACGGATAGCGGGCCAGCCGGCGACTGCGTATAGAATCGCCGCCATGAAAGCTGTCCGCTCCCTGCTGCCGCTCTCCCTGCTCGCCCTTCCTCTCTTCGTGGCCGTCGTGAAGCCCCAGGAAGGAAGCGAGGGCGCGACGCGCGCAATCAACCAATCGGCGGATCCGCTGCTCGCCCCGTTCAGATTCCGATCGATCGGTCCGGCCAGCATGGGCGGCCGCATCGACGACATCGCGGTGGCCGAGAGCGACCCGAACATCATCTATATCGGTTATGCGGTCGGCGGCGTGTTCAAGTCGGAGAACAACGGCACGACATTCGAGCCGGTCTTCGAGACCTACAACACCGCGTCGATTGGCGACATTGCCATTCATCCGACGAACCCGAACATCGTCTATGTCGGGACCGGTGAGGCGAACAACAGGCAGACCTCGTCGTTCGGCGACGGCATCTACAAGACCGTCGACGGCGGCAGGACCTTCACGCACATCGGCCTCCGCGACACCCAGACCATCGCACGGATCGTGATCGATCCGAAGAGCCCCGACACGGTGTACGTCGCCTCGCCGGGGCACCTGTTCGGCCCGAATCCCGACCGCGGGATCTACAAAACCACCGACGCGGGCAAGAGCTGGAGCCGGGTGAAGTTCATCGACGATGACACCGGGTTCACGGATATCGCGATCGATCCGTCGAACAGCAGCATCCTGTATGCCGCGAGCTACCAGCGCCGCCGGAGCGGCTGCTGCTTCAATGGCGGCGGGCCGGGCAGCGCACTCTGGAAGACGACGGATGCCGGCCGCACCTGGACCAGGCTGACCGGAAACGGTCTGCCGCCCGGCACCTACGGACGGATCGCACTCGACGTCTCGCGGTCGAACCCGAATATCGTCTACGCGCAGATCGAGGCTGGTGAAACCGGCGCGCCATCGACGACCGGGGCAGTCGACATCGGTGCCGCGACCGAGCAGACCCCGCCGGGCGCGGCCGCGGTCACGCCGCCGGGCGCCGGACGCGCGGGAGGCCGGCCAGGCGCGGCGCGTGGCGCTCAGACCAGCGAAGGCCGTGGCGGGGCCGAAGAACAGGCACCCGCCGGCGGTCGCGGAGGGCCGTCGTTCGACTGGTGCAACAACGTCGGGCCCACGCGCGGCTACGTCGCCGGCGGTGGAAGGGCGGCACAGCCGCCGGCCGGCTGGATGCCGCCCGCGCTCGATGTGAAGCGCGGAGGGATCTTTCGCTCGGACAACAAGGGTCAGAGCTGGACGCACATGAGCAACTGCAACGCCCGCCCCATGTACTTCAGCCAGATCCGGGTCGATCCGACCGTCGACACCACGATCTACGTCGCCGGGCTGCCGGTCGCAAAATCGCTCGAGGCCGGCCGGACATTCGCCACGCTCGACGCCGCCGGCGGTAACAACCCGCCGGGTCACGTCGATCAGCACGCGATCTGGATCGATCCGAAGAACCCGAAGCACCTGATGATCGGCAACGACGGCGGGCTCGACGTCAGCTGGGATCAGGGCCGCACCTGGGAGTTCGTCAACACCATGGCGACGGCGCTCGCCTATGTCGTGACTGCCGACATGCGCCATCCCTATTTCGTATACGTCGGCCTGCAGGACAACGGCAGCTGGGGCGGACCGACCGCCGTACGGGGACGCGGCGGCATCATGAATTCCGACTGGTACGGCATCGGCGGCGGCGACGGGTTCTACACGGCCGTGGATCCGACCGACCACAACATCGTCATCACCGAATCGCAGAACGGCAACACGAACCGATACGATCTCCGCACCGGCATCGGAAAGAACATCCGTCCGGTCGCGCCCGGCTCAGGGCGGGGCGGCGAGCCGGGCGGCGGGGCGCGAGGGGCGCCGCCGACGGACCAACCCGAACAGGCGGGCGGCTTCGGCGGACGCGGCGGTCCGCCGAACGTGCTGAACGCCCAGCCAGGCGATCAGTACCGGTTCAACTGGAACACACCGGTGATCCTCTCGCCGCACAATCCAAGCATCGTATGGCTCGGCGGCAACCGGTTGTTCAAGTCCTACAACCGCGGCGATACCTGGATGGCGAGCGCCGACCTCACGAAGCAGGTCGACCGCAATTCGGTATCGCTGATGGGCGTGCCCGGGGATCGCATGCAGCTGTCGAAGAATGACGGCGTCACCTCGTACAGCACAATCGTGTCGCTCTCCGAATCGCCGGTGCTGCCGGGCGTCGTCTGGGCGGGAACGGACGATGGGCTGCTCCAAGTGAGCCGGGACGGAGGCGTCACGTTTACCGAGGTTGGAAAGAACCTGCCGGGCCTCCCGTCGAATCATCACTATTGGATCTCGCGCATCGACGCGTCGCACTTCGACGCGGGCACCGCGTACGTCTCGGTGGATGGCCATCGCGACGATGACCTGAAACCGTACGTGTTCGTCACGCGCAACTACGGCGAGTCGTTCGACAACATCACGGGCGACCTGCCGCCCTCCGGCAACGTGCAGGTTGTGCGCGAGGATCCAAAGAACAGGAACCTTCTGTACGTCGGCACCGAGTTCGGCCTGTTCATCTCGCTCACTGCCGGAAAACAGTGGCAGAAATTCATGAACAATTACCCGACCGTCCGCACCGACGATATCCTCGTTCACCCGCGTGACAACGATCTCATCGTCGCCACCCACGGCCGGAGTGTGTGGATTGCGGACGACATTACGCCGCTGCAGCAGTGGACGCCTCAAGTGCAGGCCGCGGACGTGCACGTGTTCGACACCCGGCCGGCGATGGCGTATCTCAACGATCAGCAGCACGGTCAGCAGGTGGGGGGACAGAAGGTCTTCGTGGGAGAGAACGCGCCGCGGGGGGCGGCGATTCACTATTACCTGAAATCGGACCCGGCCGGCGAAGTCCGGATTTCGATTGCCGATGCGACGGGGAAGGTGATTCGGGACCTCGAAGGCCCGGCGAAGGCGGGCATCAGCCGGGTGTGGTGGAACCTGGCGCCGAACCTGCCGCCTGGCGGTCAGGGACGCGGCGGTGGTCGCGGCGCCGCGCCGCCGACGGTCGAGCCGGGCACGTATGTGGTGACGCTCGCCGTCAACGGAAAGACGTATATGAAGCCGATCATGGTGCTCCAGGACCGGTGGCTCGGCGAGCGCTGAACGGACACTGGACGCCGATCGTTCTGGGCCACTCGCGCTGATCGTTCCCGGGCCGTGACGTGATCGTTCTGGGACGCCGTCGATGATCGTTCAAACACGCGCTTGCGCGGTCGCGCTGTGCCTTGCTCGCGGGTAGGTCTGCTGACGCTGCGCGGCGGACGATGGGGAGCGCACCAGGTGATTTCATCGGGCTGGATGCGGCGCATCACCGGCCTGGTGACGCCGTACCGCGAGACGAATCCGTCGTTTGCCGATTCGCCGCCGAGCGTGGACCGCTGGGGCTACGGCTATCTCTGGTGGGTCTGGGACGCAGCCACTCCAGCCGATCCGCTGAAGGGCGCGTTCACGGCCTGGGGCGTGGGCGGCCAGTACATCACGATCGTGCCTCTGCTCGATCTCGTCATCGCGCACAAAACCGACACCGGCTTCGGACAGAACGCGAACCCGCAGGCGAATGCCCGGCCGCGAGCGGTCAATGCGCAGCAGTACTCCATGGTTCTCCGGATGGTGGTGTCCTCGACATGTGGGAGTTGCGAGGAGAGGAACTGACCGCTGTAGCCGGCGGACGGAGGAAACGGTATTACCACAGAGAAACGGAGCAGCGGAGCCGAACGGAGAAGAACTGTGGTTTCTCTGCTTACCTCCGTTTCTCAGTTTCTCTGTGTTCTACCGTTATCTCCGTGCCCTCCGTTCCGGACGGCTTGCAGGCTTGCGATCGACCTTCGCAGCGACTATCTGACGGCCGTCCTCTGAGAATTGATCCGCGAGAGCGCCCAGTTTGACCACCGTATTCCAGTTCCGGCCGGTGCCGCGGGTGCCGAGCTTCGTTTCGATCAGCGTCCCGGTCAGGCGCGAGCGGCCGATGCCGTCCGGGTACACGATGTACGCGTGCCGGCCGCCGACACGCACCACCTCTCTGCCGGCGATGGCGGCCTGCAGCCCCTTCACCGCGGCCGGTCCGGGTGGGTCTTTCAGAAACATCACGAGCAGACGGCTCGGATCGCGCTCGGCTTCCTCGCGGAACGGATTCGCGGCAACGAGAGCCTTCCACTCGCCGGCCGTGCGGACGAGGATGTCAGGCACGCGCGTGAGACGTTTCTTCGCTTCGGCTGACAACCGATCCTCGAGCGCCGCGCTCGTTCGTATCCCGCTGCGGCAAACGAGGTTGCCGCTCTGGAGGAGTGTGCGGGCGTCCGTGCATCCGGCCGCTGCAGCAACGTCGCGCAAATCGGCCATCGAGACGAGCGCGCGCCCGCCGACATTGATGCCGCGAAACAGCGCGATATAGATCATCGAGGCCTCGGTCGTGTCCGGCTTTTGCCCGCGATCTGTCCTGCCAGCAAACGGAGGTAACCGAGGTAACGGTCAAACAACAGAGAAACGGAGAGTCATGAGTTGTGAGACTTGAGCCATGAGTTTCGGCCCTACGGGAGTGCCGAGCCGCGGCATCGGTCTTTGGGGGTGATGCGCGTGACTCATCACTCAAAACTCACCGCTCAAAACTTCATTGACGTCCTCTGCTCGTCTCCGTTTCTCCGTTTCTCGGTGTGATACCGTGTCCTCCGTGCTCTCACCGTGTCCTCCCTGTCCTCCTCACGCCGGCAGCTTCAGCAGCGCGGCAGCATTCCGCCAGTAGATCCGCTCGCGCTCACGGACGCTCACCGGCAGCTGGTCGATGATTTTGATGGTCTCGCGGATGTACATCGGGCCCTGTTCGGGATCGAACGGGGCGTCGGACGCAAATACGACATGGTCCACGCCGAAGAACTCGAGCCCGCACACGGTCGCGTTGTACGACCCGAAGAGCGCCGTATCCGCGTAGAACATCTTGAAATAATCGAGCGGCCGCTTCTGGAGCTGCTTCAGCACCTGGGAGTAGTCGACATCCGAGGTGCGCGCGCCCAGCTGATCCCAGCCGGGACCGATGCGGCCCTCGAAGTACGGCGCCATCGCGCCCATATGATGCGAGATGATCTTCAGCGTCGGAAATCGATCGAAGTAGCCGGCGAACACGAGCCGCGCCATCGCAACGCTGGTCTCATACGGCCACCCGAACGTCCACCAGATCTCGTACTGGGAGCGTTCTTCCGTCTTGTAGTCGGACATGTCGGCGCCCCGGTACGGGTGGAGCCAGATCGGCAGGTCGTGCTCGGCCATCGTTTCGAACAGCGGCAGGAGCTCGGGCGCGGAGATCGGCTTGCCGCCCACGTTCGAGAAGAGTTGAAACCCGCGCGCGCCGAGATCGGTCAGCGCGCGCTCAAGCTCGCGGACGGCGCCGTCGGGATCGTTGAGCGGCAGCGACGCGACGAAGCCTGCAAACCGATCCGGATGCCGCCGCACGAGTTCCGCCATCCCGTCGTTGGCCGCGCGGGCCAGATCCACAGCGTCGGCGGGACCGGCCAACACCTCGATCGGAGGCGTCGGCAGCGACAGCACCTGCACGTACTCGTCGAAGCCGTCCATCACGCGGAAGCGGACATCGAGATCCGTGAGCATCGGGACCCCGCGCATCCGCTTGCCGACATCCTTGTAGGTCGGCGCGACCTTCATCATGCGCTCGTAGTACGGCGCCGGCAGAACGTGTGTGAAAACGTCAATCTTGCGCATGGCAGCGTTCGCGAGGAAGGGCGAGAAATACGAGACTCACCACGGAGGACACTGAGGACACTGAGGAAAAATCCTGTTGCTCTGCGGGATTGAACCTCCGCGTCCTCCGCGTCCTCCGTGTGAGCTTCGGGATACATGTCACAATCGAACGAGCGGCGCAAAGAACATCGGCTGACGCGGCATGAATGCGTTTCAAGGCCGCCTCAGATCAGTCGGACACGCGGCCCGGGGAGCCCCTGCAAACCAGAACACCCGCATTTTGCCGGGTCACGATACCACGGGCTCCTGTAAGCTGGCGTCATGTCCCCGAAATTCATCGTTCTACTCACGGCGTTCCTCGCCGCAATCGGCGGCGGGCCGCGCCCTCGACTGGACGCGGCAGCCGGCACCGACTGGACGCAATGGGGCGGTCCGCATCGCAACTTCATGTCGGACGCGACCGGCCTCGCCTCCTCTTGGCCGCCGGGTGGTCCAAAAAAGCTGTGGATGCGCGCGCTCGGCGAAGGACACTCCTCGATTCTGGTCGAAGGACCTCACGCCTACACGATGTACCGCCCCTCAGGCCTGCTCTCGGCCGTGCGCCGGAGTCAGGAGGAAACCGTCGTCGCCCTCGACGCGGCGACGGGAAAGACGGTCTGGGAGTTCCGCTACCCGGCAACGACCGACGGTGTTGACTTCTCACAGGGCGCCGGGCCTCACGCCACTCCGCTGATCGTGGGCAACCGGATTTTTGCGACGAGCTCCAGGCGGGAGCTGTTCGCGCTCGACAAGAGAACGGGAAAGGTCCTGTGGTCGCACGATTTCATCAGGGAGTACGGCGCGCCGCCGCCCAACCGCGGGTACACGTGCAGCCCGCTCCCGTTCAACGACACGATCATCCTGACTCTTGGCGGACCGGACCAGGCCGTGGCGGCGTTCAAACAGGAGACCGGCGCCCTGGTGTGGAAGCGCGGCAGGCTCGAACACTCGCCGGCGTCGCCCATCCTGATCGACGTGGACGGCCAACCGCAGGTCATCGTGTTCGGAGGCGATCTGATTGCCGGCCTGAGCCCGGTGAACGGCGAGACGCTGTGGACCTATCCGCACAAGACCGACTGGGGGCTCAACATCAGTACGCCTGTCTGGTCGCCGGCCGACCGCCTGTTGTTTGCTTCGGCCGCCTACAACTCCGGCAGCCGCGCCCTCGAGCTGCACCAGAGCGGAGGCAAGACGACGGTCGCTCAACGGTGGTCTCTCAATCGCATGCGGGTCCACATCGGCACCGTCATCCGCGTCGGCGACTACATCTACGGATCGAGCGGCGATTTCGGTCCGTCGTTTCTGAGCGCAGTCGATATGAAGACCGGGCGGCTCGCCTGGCAGGATCGAAGCTTTTCACGCGCGCAGCTGCTCTACGCCGACGGCAAGTTGATTCTGCTCGATGAGGACGGCCGCCTGGGCCTGGCCACTGTCGCGCCCGACGGGCTGAAAGTACTCGCCCGCGCCGACGTGCTCGAGAACCTGTCGTGGACGCCGCCCACGCTGTCCGGCACCACGCTCTACGTGCGCGACCGCAAGTCGATCGCCGCGTTCGATCTCGCTCGATGAAGGAATTTGGCATTGTGAATTTGGAATTTGGAATTCGTGCAGGGGATTTGGAATTTGCGCACGCATTCAAATTCCAAGTCATTCCAAATTCCAAATGCAGAATTCCTAATTCTCTCGCTGTGCAACCGCCGCCTGCACGGCGCTCGTGCATCCCTCGCACAGGAATCCGCGCTCCGGAATGGCCAACGCTTCATCCAGAGGGACTGGCAGCGTGCAGAGCGAGCACGGGACGGGGTAGGAAGGAGCCCTGCCGTCTGGCGCTGAGACGGCTCTCAGTGTCGATTCCGGACGGATGGTATGAGGGGACAGCCTGTCCTCATCCGCGATGATGTCGTTGCACACCTCCACGCACTCGTCGCAAATGTAGACGGCCGGCCCTGCGATCAGCTTCCGCACATCGTCCTGCGATTTGTTGCAGAACGAGCAGCGGAGTTCGGATTTCGCCGTCCCGTGATGGCTCGCCTGCCCGCGACGCCTGAACATACTTGCCAGCAAGTCTGCGAGCTCGAAGAATGACCTGTCAACTCCCGCCGGCCAGGGCGCCGCTCGCGACGAAATGCGTCAGCACTGCTGCAAACGCAAATCCGACGGCCATCAGGATCAGGCGCCATGTCGATCGGGACGCCCGGAACCCCGAGAACTGAATGAACACGTCCGCAGCATAGACGACCGAATAGGCAACATTGGCGATGACAGCGAGCAGAAACAACCCGAGCGCACCGTCAACGGTCAGCAATTGACGCGAGCGCGGCCAGGCTGCAGTGAAATGCGCCACGACGATGACCGCGAGCAGTAGATTGTAGAAGATGCGACGGAACTCCCAGTAGCGCAGCGCATCGGTGGTCAGCTGTTGAAGCAGCGGGAAAAGCTCACCGGCGCCTGCCGGCACTGAATCTCCCGCCATGCGGCTTTCGTCGTCAGCCATTCCATCGCCCGGGCAATTCCGAATTCCTAATTCCTAATTCCTATCGCGCTCTCACGTCGTATGCCGTCAGCGTCCCCTGGTTCCTGATGTAGAGCACTCCACCGCTGACGACCGGATGCGCCCAGCTCGGCAGACCTTGATCGGCAATCTTGAAGCGGCCTCGCTCCTGATACCCCGCCGGCGACGCCGCCGCGAGACCGACCACGTTGTCCTCGCTCAGAATGTACAGGTTGCCGTCGGCATACGTCAGGGAGCCCTTCCCGACGCTGCGGTCGCGCCACTGCACCTTCCCGGTCACGAACTCCAGACAGACCAGGATGGAGTTGTGAAAGCCGTACAGGAACCCGTTCACCAGCACGACGCCACCGTGATGGTTCTGCATCTCACGCGTGAAATAAATCTGCTGCGCCTTCACCTCGCCGCCCTGGGCGGACAGACCGAGCAGCGCGCCGCCGGTGCCATACGCGGACGTGTAGAAGACCTTGTTGTCAGCGAATACCGGCGTGGCGATATTCGCGGTACCGTTCGCGACCGGCTGGAAACGCCACATCAACCGGCCGTCTGAGGCGCGGACCCCGACGCCCGCGCTCGACGTGAGCGTCATGTACACGCGAACGCCCTGCACGTCGGCCGCAACCGGCGACGCGTACCCGGCTTCGTCGCTCAATTGGTCGCTCGCCCATACGGTCTTGCCGGTCATCTTGTCGAGCGCCACCATGCCGGCGCGCGGGCCGCCCGGCGAGACGATGACGCGGTCGCCGTCGACGAGCGGCGATTCGCTGATCAGCCACGGAATCTGCCGGCCGCCGAAGTCGCGCAGGATATTGCGTTGCCAGACTTCGGTCCCGTCCTCGGCCTTGAGGCAGGCCAGCTGGCCGTTCTCGGTCAGCACGTACACGCGATCGCCGTCGACGGTCGGCGTGCCACGCGGGCCCGATCCGCGGTCGTTGGTTCCTTCCGGTCCGAGCGCCTTCGACCACAGGCCACGGCCATCGGCCCGGCTCAAGACGTGGAGGATGCTCTGCTTGTTTCTCGCACCCTGGACGAAAAGGCGGTCGCCCTTGATCGCAATGGAGCCATAGCCGGTGCCGACAGTCGACACCGACCAGCGCTGCGGCGGCCCGGCGGCCGGCCACTGCTTGAGCAGACCCGTCTCCTTTGATAATCCGGTCCGATCCGGCCCCTGCCATTGCGGCCAGTCCGCACGATCGTTCGTCGTTGGTCGTTGGTCACTGGTCGTGGGTCTTTGGTCGTTCGTCGTCGGTCGTTGATCCTTCGTCGCTGAGCGTCGACCGGGTGCCATCGTGCCCAGGCCGCTCCCCGGTTGCGCGGCTGCGCCGGCGAACCCGAAAGCGAAGAGCAGCGTCCAACTCCAGAAATGCTGTTGAAGGCTCATATCGGGGAGTCCCTGCAAGCAATCACTATAACGACCGCAGGAAACCGCTGCACTCGTCGGTTTGAGACGGAGTGTCGGCAAATATATGGGACAATTCGCGGATGCTGACACGATCCCTGGGGTTGCCGTCTGTCTGCGGCCTGTCGCTTGCGCTGATCGGCTCGGCTCAGGCCTCCGCCCAGCAGCCGCCGCTCACGACGACCCTGCCGCCGATCGTCGTCACTGCGCAGAAAGAACCGGAGGATCCCTCGAACCTCCCGCTGAGTGTGACGGCCGTGCTGAACGAGACGTTAACCAGCGCCGCGCTGCGCACGGTCAGCGAGGCGGGCTGGTTCGCGCCGAATACATTCTTTAACGAGTTCACCGCGCGGAAACTGAGCAACCCGCGCATCCGCGGCATCGGCGCGAGCCCGACGAATCCCGGCGTGACCAGCTACATCGACGGCGTTCCGCAGCTCAATGCCAACTCCTCGAGCATCGAGTTCCTCGACGTCGATCAGGTCGAGTTCGTCCGCGGCCCGCAGAGTGCGCTCTTCGGACGCAACGCCCTCGGCGGCATCATCAACATCACGAGCGCACGTCCGTCGCTGCAGAAATGGACGGGCAGCATCGCCGGCCCCTACGGCAATTTCAACGCCGGCGACGTGCGCGGTGCGGCGTCCGGGCCGCTGGTGGCGGACACGCTCGCCGCCGCTCTCGCGTTCGGCTATGCCGGGCGCGAAGGGTTCACCCGAAACGACGTGACCGGTCACGATCTCGATTCGCGATCCGCCTTTTTCGGCAAAGGCCAGCTCCGGTGGAAAGCGTCGCCCCGCTGGGAAGCCCGTGCCGTCGTCAGCGGGGAGCGCGCCCGCGACGGCGACTACGCCTTGAACGATCTCGACAGCCTCCGCGCCCGTCCGTTCCACGCCGCCCGCGACGTCGAAGGGTTCACCCACCGCGACATCGTCGCCCCGACGATTCAGGTGGGCTACTCCGGACGGGCGATCGATTTCAGCACGACGACCGGCTTTCTCAAGTGGAAGACAGCCGATCTGACCGACCTGGATTACACGCCGCTGCCGCTCATCACGCGCACCAACAACGAAGAAGATTTCCAGTTCACCGAAGAGGCCCGCGTGTCGTCCGCGAAAGCTGCGCCGATCGTGCTGTCCGAGCGTGTCAGCTTCAGATGGCAGGCCGGTGTCTTCGTGTTCACGCAGAGCTATACTCAGGATGCCGTCAACGATTTCTCGCCTTACGTGTTGTCGCAGTTCGTGAGCGCGCCGGTGCGGCAGCATTCACCGAAAGCCGCGCTCGATGACCAGGGCCTGGGCATCTACGGCCAGGGCACATTCACCGTCGCGACGAAGTTCGACGTGGTCGTCGGGGCGCGCGGCGACCGGGAGAACAAGCAGGCCGACCTGAACACGTTCTTCACGCCGGTGATCGCACCGCCCGCCGTAGTAACGGCAGAACGATCGTTCTCGGACCTGTCGCCGCAATTTGCGGTCGCCTATCGGTTCGCGCCAAGGTCGACGTTGTACGGAACCGTGGCCCGCGGTTTCCGGGCAGGCGGCTTCAACGCGGCGTCACCGGCAGGGGCCGAAGCGTACGGCCAGGAACACAGCTGGAACTACGAGGCCGGCGTCAAGACCACCGCTCTTGCGGATCGGTTGGCCGCCAGCGTCGCCGCTTTCTACATCGACTGGCAGGATCTGCAGGTCAACGTGCCCAATCCGCTGGTGCCGGCGCAGTTTTTCGTGGCCAACGCCGCCGGCGCGAGCAGCACCGGCGTCGAGTTCGAGCTGCACGCGCGGCCGGAACGCGGTCTGGATCTGTTCGGCGCGGCGGGCTTGACGCGCGCGCACTTTGCCTCCGGCAGCACCTCGAACGGCGTCGACGTGAGCGGCAACCGGTTGGCGAACGCCCCGAGCTACACGGCCGATTTCGGCGTGCAGTACGCGCGGCCGCTGCGCGACGCCGTGTCGCTCATCGCCCGCGCCGAGGTCATCTGCTACGGCGATTACGACTACGACGACCCGAACACGGCGGGCCAGACCGCGTACCGGTTGACCAACCTGCGGGCCGGGTTGCGCGCGAAGCACACGTTCGGCGAGGTCTGGATCCGGAACGCCTTCGACACCCGCTACGTGCCGGTTGCGTTCCCCTACCCCGGCCTTGCTCAATCCGGATTCGTCGGGGAGAACGGCGCGCCGCGGACATTCGGCGTTCGGGCAGGCGTCTCGTTTTGAGGTCCTTGAATCTTAATGAGATTGGCACAACGATGAAGACGATGCTGAGAACAGGCGGCGCAGCAGCTCTGGGGTTCGTGCTTGCCCTCGCGACCGGCTCAGCGCAGGGCCCCCGCCGCGTCGCGCTGGGCGATTGGCCGGAAGCGCGCGGTCCTCATCGCGACGGCGTGTCGCAGGAAACCGGGCTCGTCGATAAATGGGCGCTCTACGGCGAGAATTTCCTCTGGCGCGCGCCGTATGGCGGTCGATCCGCCCCCATCGTGATGGGAAATCGCGTCTACGTCCAGAACCCGGCCGGACGCGGAGCGGGGCTGCAGGAGCGCGTGGTTGCGCTCGACGCCGATACCGGGAACATGGTCTGGGAACACAAGTTCAACATCTTTCAGAGCGACGTCCCGCCGCATCGCGTCGGCTGGGCCTCGCCTGCCGCCGATCCCGAGACCGGCAACATCTACGCCCTCGGCGTCGGTGCGCTCGTGGTCGCACTGAGCAAGGACGGCAAGCTGCTCTGGGAGCGATCCGTCGGCGAAGAGTTCGCGGCCTTCACCACTCACGGCGGCCGTACCATGTCGCCGATCATCGACGGCGACCTCGTGATCGTGAGCGCCGCGATCTCGAGCTGGGGCACGCAGGCCAATCGCGCGCATCGGTTCATCGGCCTCGACAAGCGCACCGGCGAGATCGTGTATGTGACGACTCCCGGCGGACGGCCGTACGACACGGCGTACGCGCTCCCCACCATTGCCACCATCAACGGCTTGCGCCTGCTGATTGCGGGCACCGGCGACGGCGCGATTCACGCGATGAAACCGCAGACCGGCGAGCGGGTGTGGAGCTTCGTCGCCGCCAAGCGGGCGATCAATACTGGCGTGGTGGTCAAGGGGACGAGCGTGATCGTGTCGCACGGCGACGAGAACCTCGACACCAGCGAGCTCGGGATGATCGGCGCCATCGACGGATCGCAGACCGGCGACATCAAGACGACGAAGTGGGCGGTGAAGGGCGATCAGTTCGGCTTCTCCTCGCCGGTGATTGACGGGAACCGTGTCTACCAGATCGAAAACGGATCGCGGCTCAAAGCGTACGATCTCGAGACCGGCAGGGAGCTGTGGCGGCAGCCGCTCGGCACGGTGCAGAAGGCGCCGCTCGTCCTCGCCGACGGCAAGCTGTACGTCGGCACCGAAAGCGGCAAGTTCTTCATCGTCCGCCCGTCGGCGCAGAAGGCGGAAGTCCTCAGCGAGATGGAGCTGCCGGTCAGCTTGAACAGCGTCCAGCAGCAGGAAGGGACGCCGGAGCCGATTCTGGCCGGTGCGGCCGTGTCGCGCGGCCGGATCTTCTTCGTGTCGAGCGACGCGGTCTACGCGATCGGGTCGAAGACGACGAAGCCGCTGACCGGCTACGTGGTCGATGCCCCTGCGGAGAAGGGCGAAGGCGATCCCGCCTACCTGCAGGTCGCCCCGACCGAGCTCGTGCTGAAGCCGGGACAAACCGTGAAGCTGCACGCGCGACTCTTCGACGCGAAGGGACGGTTTCTCCGCGAGGACGCGGCCCCCACGTGGTCGCTGCAGGGGCTGAAAGGCAGCGTGGCCAACGGATCGCTGACCGTTGCCGCCGATCCGGTCGAGCAGGCGGGGACGATCAAGGCGTCCTCCGGCGCGCTCAGCGGCGAGTCGCGTGCGCGCGTCGTGCATCCCCTCCCATGGACCGAAACCTTCGACTCGTATGCGGATGGGGCCGTGCCGCCGGGCTGGATCAACGCCGCAGCCGGCAAGTTCTCAGTGACGACGCTCGAGGGCGACAAGGTGTTGCAGAAGGCGCCGGATAACACCATCTTCAAGCGACTGCGGGCGTTCATCGGTCCGACCGACTGGTCGAACTATACGTTCGAAGCCGACGTGCGGGGCACGACGCGCCGGCGGCAGATGGCCGACATCGGCATTACGGCGCAGCGTTACTCGCTGGTGTTATACGGCAACGCGCAGCAGTTGAAGCTCGAAGCCTGGGAGCCCGAAACGGAACGAACGGCCACGAAGCCGTTCACGTGGAAAGCCGACACCTGGTATCACCTGAAGCTGCGCGTGGAGAACATGCCCGACGGCAAGGTACGCGCGCGCGGCAAGGCCTGGCCGAAAGACGAGGCCGAACCGGCGGAATGGATCATCGAGAAGGTTGATCCGATCGGCAACCGGCAGGGAGCACCGGGATTGTTCGTCGATGCGGAATTCGGCGCCTACGTCGATAACCTGAAGCTCGTGGCAAACCAATGAGAACCACAAAGAGTGAAATGACGGTGCATACCGCGACAATTATTGGAACCATAAAGGCCACAGAGAGCACAAAGAAGAGGGCTTTGTCTTCTTTGTGGTCTTTGTGTGCTTTGTGGTTCAGATGTTCGGCGATCGCCGTCATCGTGGTGCTGGCGTGCGCGGCTTCAGGGTCGCGTCTGCTCGCAGCCGACCCCGGTTCCGGCGACTGGCCGATGTGGGGCGGCACGCCCGATCGCAACATGGTGTCGAACATGAAGGGGCTGCCGACCGAGTGGGACATCAAGACGAAGAAGAACGTGAAGTGGATGGCGGAGCTTGGATCGCAGAGCTACGGCAATCCGGTGGTGGCGGGCGGCATGGTCTTCGTCGGCACCAACAACGAGCGCGTGCGCGATCCGAAGCAGGGCGGCGACCGCGGCGTGCTCATGGCCTTCCGCGAAAACGACGGGGAATTTCTCTGGCAGCAGACGCACGAGAAGCTGGCGTCTGGCCGTGCGAACGACTGGCCCTACCAGGGCGTCGCCGCCTCGCCGCTCGTCGAAGGCACGCACCTCTATTACACCAGCAATCGCGGCGTGGTCTGGTGCCTCGACATCAACGGCTTTCGCGACGGCAAGAACGAGGGACCGGTCACCGATGAGAAGCTCACCGGGCAGTTCGACGCCGACGTCATCTGGTCGTTCGACATGATGGAAGAAGTCGGGTCGTACCCGCACAACATGTCGAATTCGTCGCCGGTCATCCTCGGCGATCTCGTGTTCGTCAGCACCTCGAACGGACAGGACGAGAGCCACGTTCACATTCCATCGCCGCGGGCGCCGGCGATCATCGCGCTCAACAAGAACACCGGAAAGCTCGTGTGGGAAGACAACTCGGTCGAAGACCGCATCCTGCACGGCCAATGGTCCACGCCGTCGGTCGGCAAGATCGGCGGCGTCGACCAGGTGGTGAGCGCGCAGGGCGACGGCTGGGTGCGCGGCTACGAGGCGATGACCGGCAAGAAGCTGTGGGAGTTCGACACCAACCCGAAGGATTCAGTCTGGCCGAAGACGCGCAACGAGCTGATCGCGACGCCGGTGGTTTTCGAGGACAAGGTGTACATCGCGAACGGCCAGGATCCGGAGCATGGCGAGGGCGTCGGGCACTTCTACTGCATCGACGCGACCAAGCGCGGCGACATCACGACGAGCGGGCTCGTCTGGCACTTCGACAAGATTCGCCGCTCGATTTCCACGGCGTCGATCGTGGATGGTCTCGTGTATGTACCGGACTTCAGCGGCTTCCTGCATTGTCTCGACGCGAAGACCGGCCAGGAGTACTGGACACACGACATGTTCGCCGCCGTCTGGGGATCGACGCTGGTGGTCGACGGCAAGGTCTATCTCGGCGATGAAGACGGCGACATCACCGTATTGCAGGCGGGCAAGACCATGAAGGTGCTGGCGGAAATGAACATGGGCAGCGCCGTGTACGCCACGCTGGTGCCGGCGCATGGCACGCTGTTCGTGAACAATCGCAACCAGCTCTTCGCGCTGGCCGCCAATGCGGGGACAAAATAATCGAAGGAGGCGCTGGTCATTCGCCATCAATTCACCACAGTGGTTTCTGACGTTTCGAATTCTCGGTTCTTTCGCAGTCTCATGAGCCCCGCCGTCGCCGTCGCGCTTGCGACCGGCCTTTCGGCGCAGACGTCGCCGGCCGCCAGCTGGCCGCAGTTCCGCGGCAACGCGCGCCTGACCGGCATCGCGCCGGCCCCGCCGGAGACGCTGCAACTCAAATGGACCTACGAGGCGGGCGAATCAATCGAATCGTCGGCCGCTATCGCGGACGGCGCCGTCTACGTCGGATCGTCGAAAGGCGAGCTGATCGCGATCGATCTGGAGAGCGGCAGGCTGCGGTGGAAGTACGCGACCGGCGAAGCGGGCTTCATCGGCGAATCGTCGCCCGCAGTCGCCGGCGACACGGTCTTCATCGGCGATCTCGCCGGTGTCCTGCACGCGGTCGCCGTCGCGGATGGCAAACGGCTCTGGACGTTCAAGGCAGACGATGAGATCCGGTCGTCGCCGGTCGTGGTGAACGATCTGGTGCTGATCGGATCATACGACACCCATCTGTACGCTCTCGAACAGAAGACCGGCCGCGTGCGCTGGAAACTGCAGACCGACGGACCGGTGCATGCGACGCCGGCGGTGCACAACGGCGTCATCTACATCGGCGGGTGCGACGAGCAGTTCCGCGCCGTCCGCGTCTCCGACGGGAAGACGCTGTTCGCGCTGCCGATCGGGTCGAACATGGGCGCCTCGAGCGCCATCGAAGGCGAGCGGGCGTACGTCGGCACCTACGGTGCCGATGTGTTCGCCATCGACCTGCGCGCGCGCAAGGTGGCCTGGAGCTATCGCGATCCCGATCGCGAGTTCCCCTATTACTCCTCGCCCGCGGTCGCCGACGGTCGCGTGATCATCGGCGGGCGCGACAAGGCCGTCCACGCGCTCGATGCGGCCAGCGGCAAGCGCGCGTGGAAGTTCGTCACCCGCGCGCGTGTCGACTCCTCGCCGGTAGTGGCCGGCGGCCGCGTCTTCGTCGGCTCCAGCGACGGCAAGCTGTACGTCCTCGACGCCGCGAGCGGCCGGAAACGCTGGGAATTCGAGGCGGGCGACGCGATCACGGCGTCGCCGGCGATTGCCGCCGGCCGCGTGGTCGTCGGCGCCACCGACGGCAGGATTTATTGTTTCGGGTGATGCCGAACAATTCGCGAGACTCCCTCGACGCGGGACGAACAGACCTGGAGCTCAAGGATCAGACCGACGTCGGCAGCTATTTCGTCGCGACCTATCCACCATTCTCGGTCTGGTCGCCGGAAGCGGTCGAACGGGATGCCCTCCCGGCGCTCGCGTCGACCGCCCCGGTATCGGTGCCGCTCGGCGTGTACCTGCACATCCCGTTCTGCCGCAAGCGTTGTCACTTCTGCTATTTCCGGGTGTACACGGATAAGAACGCGCAGGAGGTCCAGCAATACCTCGACGTCCTCGCCCGCGAGTGGGAGCTGTACGCGCGGCAGCGTGCGCTAGCGGGGCGGACGATCACTTTCGTGTACTTCGGCGGCGGGACGCCGTCCTTCCTGTCGACCCATCAGCTGCAGGCGCTGGTCCGCCGGCTCACCGCGATCGCATCGTGGGAGGAGGCTGAGGAAGTCACGTTCGAGTGCGAGCCGGGTACGCTGACGGAAGCGAAGCTGACGGCTATCCGCCGCATGGGCGTAACCCGCCTCAGCCTCGGCGTGGAGAACTTCGACGACCGGATCCTCGAGCTGAACGGCCGCGCGCATCGCTCGCCGGAAATCGGCCAGTCGTACCGATATGCACGATCGCTGGCATTTCCGCAGATCAACATCGACCTGATCGCCGGCATGCTGGGCGAGACCGACGAGAACTGGCGGGCCTGCATCGAGAAGACCATCGCGCTCGAGCCAGACAGCGTGACGATCTATCAGATGGAGCTGCCCTACAACACGACCATCAGCAAGGATCTCCTGCGCGGAACGAAGCTGTTTGCCGAACCGCCCGTCAGCTGGGCGACGAAGCGGCGCTGGGTCGGGGAAGCGTTCGCGGCGCTCGAAGCGGCGGGCTATCGGGTACGCAGCGCGTATACGGCGGTCAAGGACCCCTCGCGGACGAAGTTCATCTACACCGACCGGCTCTGGCAGGGCGCCGACATGATCGGCCTCGGCGTCGCCTCGTTCGGCCTCGTCAACGGCGTCCACATGCAGAACGCCGACACGTGGGAGTCGTACAGCGCTGCCGTCGATCGTGGCGAGCTGCCGCTGCAGCGGGCCTACCGGCCGACCGACGACGAGCGGATGATTCGCGAACTGGTCCTGCAGTTGAAGCTTGGCAGCGTCCGGCCGCCGTACTTCAAATGTAAGTATCACGTCGACATCCTCGAGCGCTTCCGCAGCCAGTTCGCGTCGCTCTCGCGCGAAGGCTACCTGCGCGAAGCGAGCGACGGAATCGTGGCCCTGACGCGCGACGGCCTGTTACGCGTCGACGCCCTGTTGCCGCGCTTCTTCCATCCCGAACATGTCGGCATCCGATACACGTAACCCGCCGCTGAGCGAACATCGGCTCAGGCGACGCGTGCAGTTCTACGAGACCGACGTCGCCGGCATCGTGCACTTCAGCTGGTTCTACCGCTACATGGAGGAAGCGGAACACGCCCTGTGGCGCGCGGCGGGACTGAGCATCCATCCCGCAGGCAGTGAGATCGGGTGGCCACGCGTGTCGGCGTCGTTCGACTTCCACCGCGCCCTGCGCTTCGAGGACGAGTTCGAGGTGTGGCTCCGCATCGTCGAGCTGACGGCCAGACGGATCCGCTATGCGTGCGTGCTGCAGAAACAGCACCAGAAGATTGCGACCGGGAGCATGACGATCGCCTGCGTCCGCAAGCGGCACGACCAGACGCTGGAAGGGATCGAGATCCCGCCGGATGTCGCGTCGCGGTTCGAGGTTCATCGGGACTGACTGGAATGGGCAGGAGGGGCGGGATGGGCAGAGCGATGGAGAATACCTTCCTGCCTTTCCTCCCTTTCCTGCCCTTCCTGCCTTTCCTGCCCCTCCTGCCTTTCCTGCCTTTCCTGCCCTTCCTTGCCCTTCCTGCCCTCTTATGCCTGACGTCGTTGTGATCGGCGGCGGCCCCGCCGGATCGACGTGCTCGACGCTGCTCGCGCAGCAGGGCGTGAGCGTCGAGCTGTTCGAACGGGAGCACTTTCCCCGCTTCCATATCGGAGAATCGCTGATTCCCGAGACCTACTGGGTGTTGAAGCGGCTGAACATGCTGCCGAAAATGCAGAAGAGCCGCTTCATCAAGAAGTACAGCGTCCAGTTCGTGAACGCGAGCGGCAAGTTGTCGGCGCCCTTCTACTTCTGGGACAACAGACCGCACGAGTGTTCGCAGACGTGGCAGGTCGTGCGCAGCGAGTTCGACAAGCTGATGCTCGACAATGCGCGCGAGCACGGCGTTCACGTCCAGGAGGGCATCCGCGTCGTCGACGTGCGGTTCGCAAATAATGCCGCCGCGGGCGTCACCATCCAGGAACCCGGCGGCAAACGCCGCGACATCGAGGCGCGAGTTGTCGTCGATGCCAGCGGGCAGGCCGGCCTGATCCAGAACCGCCTGCGGCTGCGGGTCTGGGACCCCGTGTTGAACAAAGGGGCAATCTGGACGTATTGGGAAGGCGCCTACCGCGACACCGGCCGTGACGAGGGCGCGACCATGGTGCTGCAGACCGCCGGCCGGAACGGCTGGTTCTGGTATATCCCCTTGCACGACAACGTCGTCTCGGTGGGCGTGGTCGCACCGTTCGACTATCTGTTCAGGAGCCGCGGCTGTTACGAGCAGACGTATCAGCAGGAGGTGGACCGTTGTCCCGCGGTGAAGACCCGGCTCGCGCAGGGCCGGCGCGTGACCGGGTACTTCGCGACCAAGGATTATTCCTATCGGGCGACGCGAGTCGCCGGTGATGGCTGGGTCATGATCGGCGACGCGTGGGGTTTTCTCGATCCCCTCTACTCGTCCGGCGTGCTGCTGGCGCTGCGATCGGGCGAGATGGCCGCCGACGCGATTGTCGACGGGCTTGCCCGGGGCGACACCTCGGAAACGCAGCTCGGGAAATGGGGACCGCTCTTCAACCAAGCGGTCGATCGGATGCGTCGGCTCGTGTGTGAGTACTACGACGGCTTCAGCTTCGGGAACTTCGTACGCCGCTACCCGGCTTTACAGGGCACGATCACCGATCTGCTGATCGGCGATCTGTTCACCGATCGCGTGGACACAGTCTGGCAGCCGATGGAATCGCTGTATCCGCCCGGCAAGCGACCGATTCCGCCCTGGAACGCCGGTACGCCGCAGGATGCCGCGCCGGCGAAGGCCAACGAGCTGGTGCTGCCCGAAGGGCGGAGACCGTGAGCTCGATGGAGGACACCAGGGACCTTCAGGATTGTCCCTCCGCGTCCTCCGTGTCCTCCGTGGTGTTAACGATGTCTTCTCAACGCAAGGCGACGATCATGAGGTACTCCAGCCGCGGGACACCGGCTGGCGCGAGCCGGACCACGTCGATGCGATAGGTGCCGTCTTCAGGAATACGGCCGATCCATGTCCGTACGCCACTCTGGGCACGGGAATCGAGCGGCGCGCGAGTCTTCAGATTGACGATCCGCGCGACAACGTCACGCCCGGTCACGCCGTTGATCCGAACTTCGAGCAGCCGGTTCTTCATGGCCGACACCAGGTAGCCATCACGCTCCCCGGCAGCGAGAGTGCCGGAGCGCTGGACCCGCCCGAAATCGACCAGGACCTTTTGCGGCTCCCGTGCACCGCCGCGGCTGATGCTTCCCTCGCCGGCGGTCGAAGGCGCAGCGAGGGGAACCGTGATTCTCGTGATCCTGAGGGCATCACCGACCCGCTCGATGCGAACGGCATCAACTCCAATCGTCGCGAAGTCGGCTGAAACAACGACGCCGGATGCGGCGGAGCGGGAACCCCCGCGGCCGGGCGCCGCCGCCTGAGCGATCAGGGTCTTCAGCGCCGGCGAGAACACGGTGTCGTAGTTCTGTTGGAGTGCCGCGGCGTCGCGAATCGGAATGCGGATGCCGCCCGCAAACACAGTCAGCGGATATTGAACGAGCGCCGAAACCGCCGCGCGGTCGCCGCGCGTAACGCGGCGCTGCAGCTCCTGCAGAAACGCCGCGACCGAACGGTCGTCGAGGACGGCCTGTGGTAACGCGGCCGACAATACCGCCGCGGCAAGGAATCCGGCGTTCATGGCGTGACACGCGGTCATGAACGCGGCACGGAGCGGCCGGTGATTCGGCCGTAGAACGCAAAGGCCGCGAAGGCCGCCAAGGAATCCTCTCTTTTCTCCTGCGTCCTTCCGCCTTCGCGCAAGGCTACGGCGGACCGCCGTAGCTTCAGCGGAGGCGGTTGCGGCCTGTGCGTTCGATTGTGTCCTTCGCCGGGGCGTGGGCGGGTGATTCGGCGCTCTTCAGCGCTCCGCCGGGGGCCTCGCAAACAACCGCAGCTCGCCGGCCTTGAGCCGGGCGTGCAGCCGGTACGGGCCGTGCCCCTTCCAGTCGAACGACCGGAACAATCCTTCCTTCGACACCCGATACGGCGCTGCATGGAGCTCGCCGGCCCAGATCGAGGCCTCGACGTGATGGTACTCCTCGGGGCGGCCGACGTCGATATCCAGTTCGCCTGCGTGCGACTCGATATCCTTGTTGCCATCGATGTTGTCGACCTTGAGCTCGCCGGCCGTCAGGCGGACGTAGAGATCGGCCCGCGCCGGCACCTGGATGTTCACCTTGAAGTGATTCTTCGGGCCGTCGGTCGTGATGGTCGCGCTCTTTCCGCGTACATCGGCACGAACCACGACTCCGCGCAACTGGTCGGGGTGTCGAACGCTCCAATCCAGACGGAGGCGGTTTTCGGCGCGGCCGATGATGCGGTACTCGCCGACGGAGAGGTCCATGGCGATGCGGCCGTTCGCTGCGAATGCGCGCTCGAGAAAATCGGACGCGCGCCGCTGGTCGTCCGCCCCGACCGTCGGCCCCACAGCGAAAAACGCGAGCAGGGCTGCCGTGACAATCATGCGCATGTCGGTGAGAGACGAAGATCGAGCCGGAATGGTTCCTCAGCTGTAACTGCAACCACGCGTAACAGGTTATCGACGAGCTGGCGCGCGGGCCGCGTGCCGCACAATGGCGAGGCCACCCGGAGGTGCCCGAATGCGCGTGGTGAGCTCGATCCTCGTCGTCATGGTTCTGTCCAATCCGCCAGCCGCCGCAGCCGACGAATACTGCGAGGCCGCAGCGACGGATTGCCGGGCGCGGCTGCTGGCCTACATCAACCGCGAGACGGTCCGGCTGGATATCGGCACCGAAGAAATCACCGACACGGTCATCGCCGACGCCATCATCGCGCGCTTCCGCGCCCGAGTGCCGGTCCGCCTGATCGTCGAGCCGCGGCGCAGCAGCGTGGAACCCGCGAACGCGGTCGTCCTCAACAAACTGAAAGCCGCGGGCCTCCCCATGCGCTACAAGGCCGCCGGTGACATCGTCCATTGGAAGATGATGGTATTCGCGGGACAGAACACCGTCGAATTCGGCGCGGCGCAGCTCACCCGGTCTTATCTCATTCCGGTGCAGCCGTACGTGAACTTCACCCAGGACCCGCTCTTTTTCTCCACCGATACGACCATCGTGAATTCGTTCGAGCGGAAGTTCGACGATGCGTGGGTGGACGCCGGCTTCGCCAACTTCGGGAATTCGATCGGAGTCGGCCGCGCCTCCCCCTACTACTCGATTGATTCTTCGTTGAACTTCGTGCCCGCCCAGAACTTTGCCACGCGATCCAAGCCGCGCTACGACGCGGAAACCGGCGGCATCGACGTGATCATGTACAAGATCACCGAGGCGACGCACGCCGATGCCATGATTCGAGCGGTCCGGCGCGGCGTGCGGGTGCGGCTGATTACCGAGCCGGCGCGGTATCGGAACTCCGCGAACGTGTGGCAGGCCTATTTTCTCGATCGGATGTACGCGGCCGGGGTCAGCATCCGGGACCGCGCCCACCTCGGCTTCCTTCATCAGAAGACGACGCTGCTGTACTCGCAGCACCTGGCCATTTTCGGATCGTCGAACTGGACGACCGCGTCCAACCAAACGCAGTACGAGCACAACTATTTCTCGACCGATCCGGTGTTCTTCGAGTGGTTCCGCAGGCTGTTCGTGCGCAAGTGGAACAGCAGCACCGAGACGAAGGCGTTCGTTCCGCTTCCTCCGGATCGGCCCGTTTACGTCGGCCCGCCGAACACCGCCGCCGGTCAGCCGACGACAATCGTGCTGTCCTGGAAACCCGGGCTGTGGGCACATCGGGCAGACATCTACCTGGGCTCATCGTCCGCACCGCCCTTGTTCATGAGGGACGTGGCGGTCTCTCCGAATACGACAAAGAAACTCACGGTCTCTGTGCTGCCGGGCCGGTCGTACTACTGGAAGATTGTGTCGAAAACGATGGCGGGCAAAACCGCCGCCGGTCCGGTCTGGAGTTTCAGTACGTCATAGTTCATGGCATCTTCTCGTACACCGCCGTCGTGGTCGTCGTCTGTTCTCCCTTTTCGTTGAAGTTCTTGTACGTGTTGTTGATCGTTCTGCCGTCGGGCGAGAGCACGTTCGTGATGATCTGGATGACCCGGCCGTTCTTCTTGTTGGTGATCTCGTTGGTCCGTTCGTCGATCTTTCTGACCGAGCACATCTCTGCAGACGGATGGCCGGTAATCGGCACGTCCTTGCCATCGAGCATCGTCGTGTACGTCCACTTCTGCTCGCGGCCCTGCGCGTTCTTCGACTCCACCGTCACCTTCATGCCGCCGTCGCCGGCCGGTTCGTAAGTCATGATGTTGACGGCCGGCGGCTCCTGTTTGAGCTTCCATTTCCCGTAGCGCGGATTTGCCTGTTGTGCTGCGATCGATGCTGTCACCATCGTCGCAATGACCAGCATGCGACCGATCGTTGCGGCATATCCGTTCTGCATGCGAGACCTCCAATGTTGCAGCGGGCGTATCGTAGCGTGAGGCGACCCGGAACGGAAATCGTCCTCGGGAGATGCTATCTTCCTGGATGACAGACGTGGAGGGGATCGCCACCGTGAGTGACGCGAAACTCATCGAGCATGTTCGCGCCGCACGCCGAATCCTGGTGTTCACCGGCGCCGGCGTGTCGACCGCCAGCGGCATCCCCGACTTCCGCGGCCCGAACGGCATCTGGAAGCATCGCCGTCCGATCTTTTACGAAGAGTTCCTGTCATCTGAAGCGTCGCGGATCGAGTACTGGGACTACAAGGTCGACACCTGGGAAGCGCACGCGCGCGCGCAGCCCAATGCCGTTCATCACGCGATCGGGACGCTGGAACTGGCCGGGAAGGTCGTTGCCGTCGTCACGCAGAACATCGACGGCCTGCACCGTCGCGGCGGCACGTCGGCTGAGCGGCTCATCGAGGTGCACGGAACCGATCATCTCGTGAGGTGTCTGCAATGCGAGGCAGCCAGCGACCCTGCGCCCCATCTGGCGTCGTTCAAGGCCACGCGGCGTCCACCGCGCTGCCCCTGCGGCGGTCTCCTCAAGTCGGCCACGATCAGCTTCGGTCAGCCGCTGCGTGCGGTCGATCTCGAGCGCGCCGCCGCTGCGGCGGCGGAGGCCGACCTGGTGCTCGCGCTCGGATCAACGCTCTCAGTATTTCCCGCTGCGTCGATTCCGCTGCTCGCAGCCGAAAAAGGCGCGCCGTACATCATCGTCAACCAGGGGCCGACGGACCAGGATGATCATCCGCGGGTGACACTGCGGCTGGAGGGTGACGTCAACGTGATCGTGCCGCCGGCGATTGAGGCCGCTCTCCGCTGATCGAGGCATTTGGAACCGCCGACGCTGCGCTGGCTAACACAAAGAACACCAAGGACACAAAGGAGACGAAGGACACAAAGGGTCGGCCCTGGACAGGAATTGGGTTTTGTGTTCAACCGTTCGTTAGTCCGCCAATTCTGGATTCGCTCGTTTGGGCGGGTGGGCTACAATCGACCGCCTGATGAACAATATTTCGGTGGCGCCGCCCGCGAAGGCTGGCCAGTCACGACAAACGAGGACGCGTATGGGATGGGTCATTTTCGTGGCCGGCGCGGTGTTGTCATGGGGTGCATACGGCGCGCTGCTCCATCAGGGGCAGACGGCGCTCGGGAATCCGCTGAAGGCGCTGCTCTGCGTCGGCGCCGCCTATTTTCTCATCGGCGTGATCGTGCCGGTGCTCGGCCTGTCGGCGCAGGGCTCGCTGTCCGGGTTCAACACGAACGGCCTCATCACCGCAACCGTCGCGGGCGCTCTCGGCGCCGCCGGGGCGGCGTGCATCATCTGGGCGTTCAAGGCCGGTGGCCTGCCCGTCTACGTGATGCCGCTGGTCTTCGGCGGTGCGCCGATTGTCAACGTGTTGATCACCATGACGATTCACCCGCCGAAGAGCGCGATCAGCCCGATGCTGTACGTCGGCTTCGTCCTGGCATCGGCGGGCGCGGCCATGGTGCTGTACTTCAGGCCGCCGGCGTGATCGCGATCGGTGGTGGCCCATAGAATGTAATCGCCATCGGACAAAGACGATGACTCCACGGCTTGCGGTGGCGGTTGCCTTGAGCGGCCTGGTAGCAGCGGCGGCGGCACAGACGGGAGCCGGCGACTGGCCGCAGTGGCGCGGCCCCAATCGGGACGGCGCCATCGCCTCCTTCACTCCGCCCGCCACGTGGCCCGATCGGCTGACGCGCAAGTGGAAGGTGGACGTCGGCCTCGGATACTCCACGCCGGTCCTCGTCGGCGACCGTGTCTACATGTTCTCGCGCCGGAACGACAACGAGGTGCTGGCGGCGCTCGACGCGGCGAACGGCACAACCATCTGGCAGACGTCGTACGCGGCTCCCTTCAGCATCAACCCCGCTGCAGCCCGCCATGAGAAGGGGCCGAAATCGACGCCGACGTTTGCCGGCGGCAGGCTCTACACGCTCGGCATGAGCGGCATCGTCACGGCCTTCAATGCGACGGACGGGAAGCAGGTCTGGCAGAAGCCGGCGCCGCCGGTCACGCCGCTCTATCACACGGCAATGTCGCCGCTGGTGGACCGCGGCATGGTCATCGTTCACGTTGGCGGCCACAATCAGGGGGCGCTGACCGCGTTCGATCCGGACACCGGAGCGGTGAAATGGTCGTGGAACGGCGACGGTCCCTCGTACGGCTCTCCAATCGCGGCCGATTTCGCCGGAACGCGGCAGGTGATTGTCTTCACGCAGGAAAATCTCGTCGGCGTGTCCGAAGCGTCGGGCCAGCTGCTCTGGAAACGGCCGTTCACGACGAGCTTCTCGCAGAACATCATCACGCCGGCGATTCACGGCGATCTGGTGATCGTCTCCGGCCTCGACAAAGGCGTGACCGCATTCAGGATTCTGAAGCGCGGCAGCGAGTGGGCAACCGAGAACGTCTGGGAGAACCGCGACGTGTCGCTCTACATGACCAACGCCGTCGTCGTGCGCGACATGGTGATCGGCATGTCGCACAGGAACAGCGGTCAGTTCTTTGCCCTTGACGCAAAGACGGGAAAGACCTTGTGGACCAGCCCGCCGCGCCAGGCCACGAACGCTGCGATTTCCCACGCCGGCGATCTGCTGTTCCTGCTGAAGGACGACGGGGAGCTGATTGTGGCAAAGGCGAGCGCGAGCGGCTTCGAGCCGATCAAGCGGTACACTGTTGCCGATAGCGCGACGTGGGCGGCGCCGACCATCTCGGGTAATCGGATCTTCATCAAAGACACGTCATCTCTGGCACTCTACACGTGGTGACGTCGCCAGCCGTGCTTGCCCGGCCTGAACGTGTACGGAGCTGTCAGGTCTGCCGTGCCGGCACGGCTTAGGCGCGCGCCAGCGCGCCCGCCGGAGCGGAGCGGGGCGCTCGGAGTCCCCGCGAGCGACGGCGTTGGGGGGTCTGGCGGGGCGAAGCGCCCGGTTTATAGAAGGAGGCCGCATGTCCGCAATCCGGTTGGTCTCCATACTGTTGTTCGCGGCGTTGACGTTTTCCGGCACGTCCACGGCCCAGCGCGCGGCGACCGAGGCCGCTCAGCCAGGCGGCAAAGCGGCCGATGCTGCCAAGGCCTTCCTCGCGAAGCTCGATGAACGCCAACGCGCGAAAGTCGCCGTCCCGCTCAATACGACGACGAGAACCGTGTGGTCCAATCTGCCGACCGGCGTCACCATGCAGGTCGGGGCAAACGAGCGTAACGGCCTCAAGCTTGGCGACATGTCACCGGCCCAGCAGGACGCCGCCCTTGCGCTCGTGGCCGCGGTTCTGAGCCCGGCCGGGTTTCAGAAGGTGATGAACATCGTCAACGCCGACCAGCAGCTGGAAACGGCGAGTGCGCCGCAGCGCGCCGCCGGCAACCGGGTGAGGTTCGGACGCGCGGAGTACTACTTGGCCATCCTGGGATCTCCTTCGGCCGATACTCCCTGGATGGTGCAGTTCGGCGGCCATCACCTCGCCATCAACGTCACCGTTGCCGCGGCGCGGAGCGTGCTCACCCCGACGCACACCGGCGCACAGCCGGCCACGTACACGTTGAACGGCCGGACGATTCGGCCGCTCGGCGCCGAAAACGACAAGGCGTTCAAGCTGGTGAACGCGCTCGATGAGGCACAGCGGAAGCAGGCGGTGCTCGGCTACGAGGTCCGCAACCTCGTGCTCGGCCCCGGCGAGGACGGAAAGACAATCCAGCCGGAAGGCGTGCGCGCGTCGACCTTCAACGAGAGCCAGAGAACCATGCTGACCGAGCTGGTGCGCGAATGGGTCGACATCCTCGAGGAGCCCGCTGCGCGCGCGAAGATGGCGGAGGTCGCGGCCAATCTTGGGGACACGTGGTTCGCCTGGAGCGGATCGCTCACCAACGGAAGCCCCGCCTATTTCCGCGTGCAGGGACCGACGGTGCTCATCGAATACGCACCGCAGGGAAATCCCAGACCGAGCACCGACCACATCCACACGATCTATCGCGATCCGACCAACGACTACGGCGCGAAGCTGACCGGGCGATGAAAGTACTCCTGCCGGGGATTGTCGTGCTCGTCTGCGCACAGCCTGCGGCCGCGCATCAACTGGACGAGTATCTGCAGGCCACCAGGATCGCGATCGAACCCGATCGCATCGTGTTCGAGATCGGCCTGACGCCCGGCGTGACCGTCGCCGAGCGGATCTTCGCGTCAATCGACCGGAACGGCGATACCCGTGTGTCGGAATCCGAAATCCAGGCCTATGGCCGCCAGGTTCTCCAGGATCTCACGCTGGAATTTGACGGACATCTGTTGCCGCTGGCACTCGTTCACGCGGAGTCGCCGGCGTGGCCCGAAGTGCGCGACGGGATCGGAACGATTCGCCTCGCGGCGGCGGCCGAAGCGCGCGTGCCGCGCGGGCACCATCGACTCCAGTTCGTGAACCGCCACCTCCGCGACATCAGCGTCTATCTCGTCAATGCGCTGGTGCCCTCGACGAGCGCGATTTCCATCCGCGCGCAACAGCGCGACGTCGGTCAGCACAGCATCCGGCTGGAATTCGACCGCGGCGTGATGGGTGCCAGCACGGGCTGGATCCTCGTTCCGCTCGTCGCTGCCGCCGCGCTCGTGGCGTATCGGCGCCGTGAGACGAGCGGCAGGCGCGCGCAGCGCGCCTGAGCTAGGCGCGCCACAGGCGCGCCCGCCGGACGGCCCACCTTCGCGCCGGAGACGCTACGGCGCGTCCGCCGTAACTTTGGCGGAGGTGGAAGCGGTCCCCCATCGGCGGACACCCCGCACCGAGCCGCTGATCCAATTCCCCGATCGCAACCCGCCCTTACGGCGCTACAATTCGGCTACCCGCCGCGGCGTTCCGTGAGGAGGGCCGCACTTGATTTATTTCTTCGTCGGCATCCGGCTCGAAGTGCTCCGATCGCCAGGAGATCGCAGTTCGCAGGGAGAACCCTGCAAGGAGGCTGGCCATGCCTGGGTTCTGTGTCAGTATCCCGTTCGGACGTGCGGCATTCATCGGCGCTACAGCGCTTGCACTGATGGCGTGCACCAGCACCGGAATCCCGGTGCAGGGGGCGAATGACGCGATCGGCGTGCAGACGTCGCAACTGTCGATCGTCGTGGAAAACAAGGTCGGAATGCCGTTGACTGACGTCGATATTGCGGTCGTGCCTGTGGGTGGAGCGACAGAATTCAAGAAGTTCGTCGGGCGCCTGGAGAATGCCGAGAAGCGGGACCTGTCGCTCGGCGATTTCTACGGCCGCGACGGAACGCCGCTCAGCCTGCGCGTGGTGCGTCCGAAGAGCGTGCGGGTCACGGCGAAGGACCTCACGAACAATCCGTACAAGATCGAAGTGCCCTGGCGATGACGATGTTCCCGTGAAGGCGGACGCGACGCGATTTTCAGGTGGTGCCTTGGCTTCAGCCGGACCGACCGGAGGAGTAGGCCTGTGGCTGGCTCCCTTTTTCGCTGGTTGTACGCCACCGTGAAGGTGGGTGGCGGGCCCAATCGCGAGCGCGCAGATCAGCAGCCAATCACCGAGCTGGACACTACCTAGATGCGAGTGCTAAATCAGCGGCATGCTCCACCTCGCGCTGGTCGCAGTCCTCCTCGCGCAGGCGTCCAGCTTCACGTACGGCAATCTGGGCCTGAGTACGGACCTCGGGATGGTTGAGAAGCGCTACCCGCATTCGAGCCGCATTGGCGATCACATCAGAATCGCGCCCGAAGAGGTGCGGGATTTCGTGACCGGGATCAGCCTGTCGGGAAACGGTCCGCTGCGACGACTGCGGATTTCGTTCGAGACACAACGGGCGGACGGCAAGAACAGTTATCCGCCCTGCGCCGACATCCAGCGCGATCTCGAAGGGCGGTATGGGGCCCCTCAGACGGTGCGGCGATTCCACGAGGAAGCCTCCCTGCGATCCGACCGGGTTTGGGAGAACGCTCGAGAAGAGATGACGCTGGTGTGCTTTGCGCCGCCGCGAGGAAGCAGGAACCTGCGCGCAGAAGCGATCGTGATCGTCCGACGGTGAGCCGGCGACACCAACGCGGCCCGAATGCCAGCGCGGAACTGTCGCAGTCAGCTTCGCGCTCCCATTCGATTACTCTTACACCACTGATCGCGCTGAGGTGTCGCAGGTGTGTGCATAGGGCCGAGAAGCACTCCTGCCAGCACGCACGCGGCGCCAATGACCGTGCCGGCGGGCAGACGCTCTCCTAGTATCAAAGCACCCAGACCAACGGCGATCGGCACTTCCGCCACACCCATCATCAGCATCGCCGAGGCGTCCATCCGCTCGAGCAGCCAGTAGTTGAGCCAAAACGCCAAGACCGAGCCGCACAGGCCCAGGTACAGCAGCGCAGCCAGAGCGCGAGCGGACCACGGCATGCCCGACGGCGTTCCTTCTGCCGCGAGCGCGAGCACCGCCAGTGGAACAGCTCCTGCGATGCACTGCACGGCTGTCATTGTCAGCGGCGAAATGCGTTTGCGGTACCCCTTGAACCACACGTATGCGGCGGCCACGCATGCAGAGGCGCCAAGGACTGCCAGCGATCCAACAATGCCGGTCATGCCGGCCACATGAACTTGTGCTCCAAATATGAGTGCTACACCGAGAACTCCGATCACAACGGCGGCGAGCTTGCGCAGCGTCACGGTTTCGGAGCCGGAGAGCGAGCCAAGCGCCAAGGCAATTACAGGTGTGGTCGATTGAAGGATCGCGACGAGTCCTGAAGGAACGAATTGAGCACCCCAATAAAGCAGACCATAATTCACGCCCAGCAAAAGCACACCCGCGAGCGAAATGTATGCAAGGTCACGTCGGCTCAGTATGAGAATCGCGCGGCTGCTGAGCGCGAACGGCAGCAACACGGCTGAAGCCAGCAGCAGTCGGAGGTAAGCGAAAGTCAACGGTGGGATTCCGCTGACCCCGAATTTGATGAACAGGTACGTGGCACTCCACAAGAGGCAGGCAACCCACCATGCCCCAATCACTCGAACATTCATGCTCGCTCGACTGTTCATTCTCGAAATGCCAACCAATGCGGCATCTGCAGCCAAGACTGTGACGTTGAGGTCAGCAGACTTGGAAAGTGGGCTCAGTAAAGTAAAGAAGGTCCGGCTGAAGCCGGGCGCGACGGGTGGCTGATAGGGCGGAGAGCGTGGATAGGCGACACGAGTCACAAGAGCGTTCCGTCCCGCCAATCCTGCCTGTCCTGCCCCCCTCTCTCTGCCTGTCCTGCGCTCAGATCTCACGTGCCGCGGCGTTTTCCGATGCAGTACAGGTGCTTGGCGGTGCGGATGAAGATCTGCCCTTCTGAGATCGCGGGCGAGCTGAGCGTGTAGTCGTCGAAGTCGTTCTCGGCCAGCACCTCGAACGCCGGCCCGGCCTTCACGACCACGGTCCGTCCGTCCTCGTTCGTGACGTAAATCTTCCCGTCGGCGAGCACCGGCGACCCGCTGTAGGTGGCAGAGCTGAGGCGCTTGCGGCCGTAAATCTCCTTGCCCGTCTTCAGCTCGAGACACCACATGATGCCGCGATCGTTGATCACATAGACATAGGTCCCGTCGGTGACCGGCGTCGGCACGTCCGGTCCATTGCCGAACGACCACAGCACGTGCGTTCGGCTGACATCGCCGCGACCGCCGGCCTTGAGCGCCAGCATCGGACGCTCCCGCGTGGGCGCGATGATCACGTCGCCGTGCACGACCGGGGAGGCCACGATGCGGTGGCTCGGGTCGTTGTCAGGATTGAGGCCGTCGGCGCGCCACAGCTCCTTGCCGGTAGCCGGATCGTGGCTGGTGACGACGTCGCCGCCGGTGAGCACGATTTCCGTGTTCGCGCCGTAGCGAAGCAGCGCCGGCGTGGTGTACGCGTCGGGTGATTCCATGCGCGCCCGCGTCGGCCGCTCCACCCGCCACACCGTCCGGCCCGTCGCCTTGTCGATCCGCAGCAGGTAGGAGGGATCGTCCGTCTTCATGCCGTGCAGCACCTGCACGTAGAGCGAGTCGGCATGCAGCAGGGGCGACGATCCATAACCCCAGTTCAACCCGAACCGGCCGTAATCCTTCTGAATGTCGCGGACCCAGAGCTCCTTGCCCTCGAAGTCGAACGCCTTGAGGATGCCGGTCCCCGTCATCACCCAGACCGAGCGGCCATCGGTCACAGGCGAGGGTGACGACATATTCTGCTTCTGCTCCTGGTGATTGCCGCCGCTGATTGGACGCTTCCACAGAACCGTGCCGCGGGCGCGATCCACGCACCAGAGAAGCAGGTTGTCGCCGCTCCGCTGCCGCACGTCTTCGGCGACGTTGAGGAAGATCCGATCGCCCCAGACAATCGGCGTCGATCCGGACCAGGCGGGCAGATCGAGCGTCCACGTGATGTTCTCGGTCTTCGACCAGCGGACCGGCAGGCTCTGTTCCGCGCTGACGCCGTTCAACGACGGCCCGCGCCACTGCGGCCAGTTCTCGGCCGGCAACGCCACGACGGAGGTGAAGAACATGAGCGCAACGAGCCGGATTCTCCTCATGAGGTGTGCGTACGGAACATCGATGCCTTGGACGTGACGGCAACGAACGATCAACGCAGAAACCGCAGAACTCGCAGAACTCGCAGACATTGTCATGCTTCTCTGCGGTTCTGCGCGTTCCGCGTCGATCGTCCCTTCCCCTTGTGACACTACTCCGAGCGCAGCGCCGCGAGCAGCGGTGTCCTGAGCGCCGCCCGCGTCGCGATCACCGACGATAGCAGGCCGGCAGCGAACACCGCAACCACAAGCCAGCCCGAGCTGGTCACCGGCAGGCGGCCCCCGTGCTCGGCCGCGGCCGGCGTGATCGCGATGAGAGCACATGCCGTGCCGATCGCCAGCCCCCAGGCCAGCAACAAGAGATTTTCGGCCACGACGATGACGAACATGTGTACCCACTCGTAGCCGACGGCCGCCAGCAGCGCCAGCTCACGGCGGCGTTCGAGCACGTTGCGCAGCACCACCGCGGCCAGGCCGATCGTGCCGAGCAGCAGACCCAGCCCACCCAGGGTCTGGAAGGTGGACAGGTATGTATTCTCGACGGCATGGAATTCGGCGAGGCGCTCGGCGGTCGACACGGCGTCGGCGCCGAAATCGCCGGCGCCTTCCTCGATGCCCTTCGCAATCTCCCCGGCACCGGCAGCGGGTGCGTCGACCAGCAGAAACCGAAACCCTTCCTGCTCCGGGAAGAGCCGTGTGAAATTGGCGTCCGACATCAGCAGCTCGCCCTGAAAGATGCTGTCGGACAGCGCCGCCACGAGCCGGAGGCGCACCGCCCGATCACCGTGCGCGATCACCACATCCTCGCCGAGCTGTTTGTGAAGGACGTACGTGATGGAATTGGCGTCGCCGGCGACGGGGACGATGTCCGAGCCGAGATCGCGATCGAGCAGCAGCCACGGATTTGCCCGGTCGCTCTGGCTGGATGCCAGCGACGCCTGAAACGCGAACCGGCCGGACTCGATGAGCGTTCGCCTCACGCCCAGAATCCTGGGTCTCTGCGGCTCGTACAAATTCAAACAGCTTGCATCGTCACCCGGCAGCACACGGAATGGTTCGATGGAGACGTGATCGGCGTTCGGTATGCCCAGCAGCTCGCGGCCGTCGCGGCTGTTCGGATCCATCGCGATCGGGAGCAGCAGATCGACGAGCAGCGGGTACCCGCCGGTACCCGAATGGCGGTCGAGCATGCCCGCATCGACGCGGCGGAATGCGGCGACGGCAATCAGGATGAATGTCGCCGACGCGATCACACCGACCGCGAGCATGCTGCGCCCGGGCCGATCGGCAGCGTTGCGAAGGCCGATGCGCCAGACCGATGTCCAGCCGTGGCCGTGGAGCGACGACCGCCGCGGCCGGGACAGGACGAACCGGACGGCGCACAGGCAGGCTATCAGCAGCAGGGTGCCGGCGCCGAAGAAGCCGCCGGTTCGATCGATGGTGCCGGCGAACGAAAGCGCGAGGAGGGTTGCGGCCAGAACCATGAACGCAACCGCGAACATCACCGTCGCATTCGGAAACGACCAGCCAGGACGGCCGATACTGAGGCGGCGTTGCGCGCCGGTCTGGGCTCTTGCACCAAGATCGCCGGCGAGAAGGCGCCGCTCCGACAGCCGCGCGAGGCGCCCCAGTGTCCACCAGATGCACACGATCGCTGAAGCGAGCGAGGCCGCCGCGCCGATCGCGAGCGACACGGGCTCCACGTGCAGCGTCAGCGCCTTTGTCCCGACAGCGCCGGACCACCAGCCGCGCAGGCCGGCCATCATGGCCGCCGCATAACCAATCGCCCCGGCAAGGCCGAATGCGCCGCCGAAGGACGCGAGCACGGACCCTTCGGCCAGAAACAGGCGCCGGACCCGGGCATTGGAGAAGCCGACCGAGCGCAGCAGTCCGACTTCGCGCGAGCGCTGCTCGACGCCGAGCCGGAAGAACAGCGCCGCGAGCATCAAGGCCGAGACAACGAGGAAGAAACTGAAATACGTGAAGTACTCGCCGAAGTCGGTTGCGCCGCGCGACGCCGCGAGGCCGGCCGCGCGCACGTCGCGAACGGTCACCCCGAGAGCGAGCGGCTCGAGCTGCGCGCGCAGGCTTGACGAAAACCGATCGAGACTCGCAGGGTTCCCGGCACTCGGACCGTTCTCCATCGGCCGAAGGCGGACCGATGTGCGATCGCCGAACCGCGATCGCCACAACCGCTGGCCGACTTCGAACGGCACGAACGCCTTCGGCGTAGTGCGGTACTGGTCCCAGTAGTCCTCGTCCACACGGCGGACACGCTTCAAGTCGATCGGGAACGGCGGATCCCAGTCGCCGAGCGTGCGCGCCTCGGTGATACCCGGATACACGGGCGCGAGACTGCGGTCCGCAGCCCGACCTTCGATGGGAATGACAGCGGCGACGCGAAAGTCGGCCGTGCGCGTGAGCAGGCGACCGGGCTCTTCCCACACGTAGTAGTCGAGGCTGACAGCGTCGCCGGCGTGAATCCCGAGATCGCGGGCCGCCCACGTGTTCAGCACAATCGGGGGAGGAACGGCCATGACGTCGACCCGCAGATTCGGTGCAACCATCCCGAGATCCATGGCCGTCACAAGCGAGTACGGCACCTCGCGATCGCCGCTGCGCAATGAGTTCGCAAGGTAGGTGAGGATCGGCTGAGGCGTCATGCCGGCATCTGCCGCGGCCGCCTCCGACGCCTTTGCCCGCGGTGCATCGAGGAGTCCGGCCGCGCTCTCGACCGCAAGCCCGTCACGCGATCGATCCGATGCTGCACCCCCGGCCGGCGGCAAGGCGATCGCGCGCACGCTCAGACCGACATCCTGCAGCGCAAATCGCCGTCGAATGAGCTCCTCGAGCGATCGAAGCGCCTGTCCGGGGCCCGTCGCCGCGTCGCTCTGGCGCGCGGCCACCAGCAACGCGTTGACGCGACCTTCCACATCGAGATCCTCCTGCAGCCGCCGGAGCGGTACGAAGATCGTGCGAACCGGGCCCTGCTGCGGCTGCAGCGAGAAATCTCCAATCTCGCGGGCGTCGAGAACCGACTGCACCGAGAGACGGATGCTCCGGCCGACGTTGTCTTTGCGTCCATGCAGCGATTCGATCGGAATCGAGGATGGGCGCTCGACCCGCACCAGCACCGTGCTGCCGCCGCCGGCGCCGATCTCATCGGCCAGCGTGCGATTGATCAGCGCGGCGCGGCCGGGCGGCCCCGTGCGGCCGGACACACCATGGAACCGCCAGAACCGATCGTCCACGCCGTACACCTGGACGCGCGACGCGCGCCGGCCGCTGGCTTGATCCGTTACCAGGGCTGGCAGCACGACCATCGGGCTGATCGCCTCGAATGAGGCAGTGAAGGCCTTATCCGAGCGAACATCGTCGGCCAGCGCCTCGCGAAAGAAACTGGATGACAGCACGGCCAGATCCGCACGGCCGAGGCGCTGAAGGACGAGGTCCCGGAGGCTGCCGCGCACCGAATCGCCGACCAGGAGCGCCCCCGCGAGCACCGCGGCAGCGGTCGCGACGCCGACGACGACGGCGACGTTGGTTCGCCAGTAGAAGGTCAGGCCGCGTGAGACGAGCCGGGAAGCGCGCATGGGTTTATTTTTCCAGGCGTCGCAGCTGCCGATCGCTCAACTCGAACCGGATCGGAAACTTCGACGCCAGCTGGATGCTGTGCGTCACGACGATCAGGATGGTCTGCTGCCGCCGATGCAGATCGATGAGCAGCGCGGCCACGTTGTCAGCTGAGGAGCGGTCGAGATTGCCGGTCGGCTCATCGCACAGGAGCAGGCGCGGGTTGCGAATCAGCGCGCGCGCGATCGCCACGCGCTGCCGCTCCCCGCCAGACAGCTCTCCGGGCACGTGATCAACGCGATCGGCGAGGCCCACCTGCTCGATCAGCTGACGGGCACGTGCCGTCTCGTCGTCGGTCGACTGGGCGACGAGCGTGGGAATGAGGACGTTCTCGAGAACGGTGCACTGCGGCAGCAGACAGTGATCCTGAAAGACAAAGCCGATCGACGTGTTGCGGAAGGCGGCCAGATCGGCGGCCGCGAGCTCGAACGGATTGCGGCCGTCGATCGCGACCGTGCCGGATGTCGGCGGTTCCAGTGCCCCCAGGACGTACAGCAGCGAGCTCTTGCCGCTGCCCGAAGGACCCATGACCGCAGCGGCGTCGCCCGGAGCAAGCGAGAAGGACACGTCCGACAGCACCAACAGTGGCCCGCGCGGCGTCGGGTACTCTTTGGTCAGATGGGCGACGTGCAGCATCGAACGTATTGTGAACCGATCGGCATTCGATCGTGAGCCGCCATCAGTGAGAATTGATGACGGAGAGGACGGAGAGGACGGAGGAAACGGTATAACACGGAGCAACGGAGAAACGGAGACGAGCAGAGAAATACAGCTTGTTTGTCTTCTCCGTTCTTCCTCCGTTTCTCCGTTCCTCTGTGTTTTGCCGTTGTCTCCGCGATCTCTGTGGCCTCCGAGTCTAGGCGACACGCGTCGCTTGCGCGACGAGCTTGTTGTACACCTCCAGCTGCTTGTCGGCGGACCGTTGAACGCTGTAATGTTCGCGCACGCCGGCAAAACCGCGCTGACCGAGTGCGCGCGCGAGCTCCCGATCCGTCCAGAGCGAATAAAGGCCATCCGCCAGCGCAGCGGGATCGTCGGGCGGCACGAGGATGCCGCCGCCGGTCTTCTCGATCATCTCGGTAAAGGCGCCGCGCCGCGGCTGCACCACCGGCACGCCGCTCGCCATCGCCTCCAGCACGGACACGCCCTTGGGCTCGTCGTACGGGGCCGGCACCGAGAGGACATCGATCCGCTGCAGAAACGCCAGCTTGCCGCGGCGGTCGACAGCCCCGTGATACGTGAGCTCATGCCCGACGCCCGCATCGTCTAGCGTGCGTCTGACGTCGGCCAGGTAGTTGCGGTGCGCGTCCGCCAGGTAGCCGGCTGCGTCGAGGCGCACGCGCGCGTTCCCCGTGCGCCGGCGGAACAATGAATAGGCCTCGGCCAGGACGTGGAGCCCCTTTTCAGGCGCGATGCGCGCAAAATAGCCGACCGAGAACTCCTCACCGGGCGGCTGGCGCCGCTCGTAGCCGGTCATGTTGATACCGAGCGGTACCACGTCGATCCGTTCCTCACTGATCCCGAGCAGGCGCGCCATCGCCGGCACGTAGTAGTGGCTCACGGCGATGAAGCGGTCGACCTCCGCGACCTGCGCGCGAATCAGCTCGACCGCCCTGGTGCGGTACGGCTCGATCAATCCGTCGAGGAACAGGTCTTCGCCCTGCAGTGTGCAGCAGACCGGACACCTCAACGAGGCACGCAGCGGTCGGGCGAGGCTGATGAGCAGCGAGTTCGGCAGATTGACGACATCCGGGGCCGGCTCGTCCGCGAGCCAGTCGCGCAGCTTGTCGAACTCCTTCCTCAGCACGCCTCGATCGCCTTCGAGCATGGAGATGGTCAGGTCGCCAAGCAGCTTCGGATCGGTGGCGATCGACCGGCTCGCGAACGCACGGATGACGCCGGGGGAATCCCAGAGCCGATCGAGCCATTGCGGCGTCCTGCGGAACAGCGGCACGTGCTGCTGCAGGTAAATGCTGATGCCGCCGAAGAGCACGCGATTGACGCTCGCGTTTGCCTCGTCGGGGTTCGTGGGCGTGTAGAGCGGCAGCAGCGTCACGTCGTGCCCGCGCGCTATCAACTCGACGGCGAGCCCGTTGTCGCGGGAGCAGCTGCCGCAGTACATTCCGGCAGCGCCGGCGGTGATCGAAAGGATTCTCATGATTCGGAGCTCGGCCTTCGTGAGCAGGCGCCATACGGGCGAACCACAAAGGACACGAAGGACACAAGGGAAAACATAACAGGACTTGACCTTGGTGTCCTTGGTGTTGGCGAGCGCAGCGTCAAAATCGACCCGTGGCCACTAAAGTTCCGCCATCTGGAACGCTCGCGCCCGAAACAGGAAATCGATGAGATTGCCCTCGTGCGGCTGGAGCCAGTTCAGCTGCGTCGTCGGCACCGGTCCGAGGTTCAGGCGATCGATCTGCACGGCATCAACGAGCGAGCGGCGAAACACGGGGTTGCATGTGATAGCCGTGCCAACCAGTGTCGGACCGATCGAGGCCAGCATGTTCGCTTCAGGGCACTGCACAACCGCGACGAACGGGAACATGAACTCCTTCTTCGCAATCGCGGCCTCCGGTGACTCGCAGTGCACGACCGTGGGGAGCAGGTATTCCGCCGTGCCCTGTTTGACCAGGCGTGCGCCGTCGCGATGCCTCGTTGTCACGTCGGTCACCCCGGGCGCTTCGAGATCGCGATCGATCTCGCGCGAGATCGCCTCGGCCACACCCGGAACGGTGAATGCCGCGAGGCTGGCGCCGGGATCGTCGGGCGGCAGCGGCCGTACGGCCGCCAGCCTGCGGGCGATGGCGTCCGCGATGTCGCGCGTGTGCCGGCTCGCCCAGATGCCCGAGCAGTTGATGCATCCGCGGCCGCTGTTCAGGAAAACGCTGTCAACCATCACATCGACGAACTGCTCCCACCGATCCACCTGGTCGTCGCCGATCAGGATCTTCGAGAAGCCGGGCCCGTGCGCCTGCACGGCCGCATTGCCCCGGTAGCGATCGACCGTCGCTGTTCCGCCGAATATCAAGCTCCTCCCGCAGTGCTCGACCACGGCGGCGCCGACATCACCCAGACCCGGGTAGACGGAGATCGCCTCGCGTGGAATCCCTGCGGCAAAGAACGCTTCGGCCATCCGGAACGGCGTCCACGGTTCCTGCGGACCAGGCTTGAGGACCAGGCCAACCTGCAGCGGGATGACCGGCAGCCACAACGTGTGCACGCCGGGTGAATTCGAGGGCAGGACGAGACCGAGCACGGGACTCTGGACCTGGTAGCTGATCGGCACGCCGCGTTCTTCGCCGTGGCCGCTCGACAAGATCCCGAAATCCAGACTGCGCGTCAGCGATGTGAGAATGCGCCGCATCCCGGACAGCACGAACTCGTTCTTCTTCATGTTCGCGCGGCACATCCGCTCGGGAAGGCCGGTCGATGCCGACTGCGCGCGCACGAATTCGTCGGGGGTCTGAGTGCCGTCGCCTATCGGCAGCGTCGCGTTCATGTACAGGTCGCCGGCCTTGCCCGCGCGTTCGATCAAGTCGTCAATGGTGAAGTCGCGCAGCGTCTCGCGCGCCCGCGCGGCTTTCCGCATGTCGCGCTGAATCAGGCCCGCGTTTGCGCGGCTGACCCGCGCGATCTCCTCGCCGGTCGCGAAGTGCACGACCGGATCGACATCCATGCTGGTATACGGCTGGCCCCAGCGGAGAACGGGAAGGTGGAGCATTTTGGTCCTTGGTGCTTCAGTACACCCCTACGGTCGTCGTTGAGGCAAATCCGCGATACGGCCGGACTCCGCTGATTCCGTCCCACGGATAACGGTCGCACGGCGGCTCCCGTTCGCCTTCGTCGCGCTCGAGGAAGCCAGGCATGAAAAACTCCCTGGTCAGCGCCGTCAATTTCACCCGCCCGGTTTGACCGTACTCGACGACCGCGTCGAGGTCGGCGAAGTCGACCACCTCGATGACCGCGCGGGGCTGCGGTGCGTAATACGTGATCTTGTAGTTGTTGTGCGGTCCGCTGGGCGCGCTCGGCGCGAGGCCCATGAGCGTATTGCCATAGGTGGGTGTCATGTAGGCGCCGTCGAGCAGCTCTTCATGGGCGAAGCGATTCCACTGCGGCGTGAACTCCGTTCCGCCCGAAAAGATCCCGGTGATCCCGGCCTGTCGAATCGTCGTGCCCATCGATTCGAGGCGCAGCGCGAGCGCCTCGAGCAGCTTCGGCGTCGCGAACATGCACCGGATGTCGTGTCCGGCCTTCAGGATCGTCACTGCCTGATCGATGACGTGATCCTTGTAGGCCTGAAGGTGCTCGGTCCATCCTTTGTTAATGAGCTTGATCACCCAGCGCGGATCCAGATCCACGCAGAAGCAGATCCCGCCGCCGCGGTACTGCGCGAGATGCTCGACTGAGAGACGCAGCCGCCGCGGGCCCGACGGCCCGAGCATCAGCCAGTTCGAGCCTTTCGGAAAGAACTGATCGGGAAGCGTTTCGCTGAATATTTCGTAATCGGTCCGGAAATCGTCGAAGGCGACGCGCGTCTTCGGAATACCTGTCGTCCCGCCGGTCTCGAACACGAACACCGGTTTTCCAGCCAGCCCTTTCGGGATCCAGCGCTGAACGGGGCCGCCGCGCAGCCACTCGTCCTGGAACTCGCCGAACCGCCGCAGATCGGCAAAGCCTTTGACCTCCCGGCGCGGATCCCAGCCGCGCGTCCTGGCGAACTCGAGCCAGAACGGAGCACCAGTGGCCGGGTCGAAATGCCAGTCGATGATCTCTCGCACCCAGTTGTCGAGCGTCTCGCGCGCGGCCGCTGCGACTGGCGAACCTTGGTCCACCGAACCGTGAGAACCCGGTGCGCCTCGAGAACCCGTTGAACCCTGCGAAGAAGAAGCCGCACTCGCCTCCATGAGCGTAAGTATATAGCCGTCGATCCGCCGCTTGCGCAGGCCCTCCGGGCGGGGTTCTTCGGAGATGGTCAGAACAGCAGTCACGCCGAACTCAATCCACGCCGCCACACGAAGTAGGCAGGAATACCGAGAACGGCCAGCCCGAGTCCGACGATGGACTGCACCGGCTGCGCCACGATCGTGTTGATCACGATCAGAACCGCCGCCAGTACGAACAGCATCGGCGTCACCGGGTACCCGGGCGTGAGAAATGGCCGCGGGCGGCGAGGCTCACGGCGGCGATACGCGAAGATCGCCAGCGCCGCCAGCGCAAACCAGAGCCACGACATGAACACAACGTAGGTCAGCAGCTGCTCGAACGAGCCGGAGAGCACCAGGACCGCTGACCAGAGCGCGTTGCCGAGAATGGCCGCCGCCGGCGTTCCGAATCTCGGATGGACCTCTGCGATCTTTGCAAAGAAGACGCGATCTCTCGCCATGGCGAAGAACAGCCGCGGCAGCGTCAGCATCATGCCGTTCGCGGCGCTGAAAATGGAGACCAGGATGACGAGCGCCACGATCGTGCCCGCCCGCGCTCCCAGGATCGCGCTTGCCGAGTCTGAGGCGACGCGGCCGCTCGCAGCCACGCCGTCGACGCCGAGCGCGCCGATGTAGGCGATGTTGGCGAGCACGTAGATGCCAATCAGCGCGACGGTGCCGCCGACGATGCCGCGGGCGAAGGTTCGCTGCGGGTCGAGCGTCTCGCCTGCGGAAAACGTTACGTACTGCCACCCTTCGTACGCCCACAACACGCCAATCATGCTGGTGATTCCGCCGCTGAGCGTGGCCATCGAAAAATGATCCGGCCACCAGACGTTCCGGTGCGTGCCGCCGGCACTCATCGCAATCAGAACCGCGGCAAGCAGAAGGATGACGCCGGCCTTCAGCGAGGTGGCCACTCCCTGCACATCTGCGCTCTGGCGCGTGCCGCGAATGTTCAGCGCGGTCACCACCGCAATCATGACGACGGAGGCGACGCGCGAGACGGCCGGAGACAGCGGTACGAAGACGCTCAAATAGCGCGGAAAGGCCGCGCCGAGCGTGGCCAGCGATCCGCTGCCGATGACCAGGAACATCGTCCACCCGTAGAGAAACGCCGGCAGCCGTCCGAACGCGTCTCTCAGATACGCATACAGTCCGCCGGAATCGGGATTGGACGCGCCGAGCTCCGCGAACGTCAGCGCGCCGAGCAGGGACAGCACGCCGCCGATCGCCCAGGCGAGCAGCGCCACGCCGCCGGAACCGGCGCTGCGCACGACCCCGCCGGGAGTGAGAAAGATGCCGGAGCCGATCACCGTGCCGACCACGATGAAGACGAGGTCGCCGAGCGACAGGGTTCGTCGAAGCTGCTCCATGATCGAAAGGACGCTACCCCGGACGTCCGATAAGATACGGACGATCAACGCCGAACGCGCGGAACACGCAGAACAGCATGACATTGTTCTGCGAGTTCTGCGCGTTCGGCGTTGATCGCTTGTCGGTGAGGTTGCCAGGGCATGTCAACACCTTGGCCAGCGCCAGGAGCTCGCGACGGGGACGTGATATCGTGAGCGGCCGCGGCTCGCAACCGCGGAATCATACCGGGTGAGGCCTGATGTCCACAGTAGAGACCGGCCCGCGCGCCGAACGGTTGACGCCGTTGCAGTGGCTGATCGTGATCATCGCCGCGATCGGGTTCGCGTTCGATTCGTACGAGCTCCTCATGCTGCCGCTGATCGTCCGGCCGGCGCTCGTCGAGCTGCTCCGCGTGCCGGCCACGAGTCCGGCGATCAACGACTGGGCCGGATTCATCTTCTACGTGCCTGCGGTCGCCGGCGGCATTTTCGGCCTGCTCGGCGGCTATCTCACCGATCTCTTCGGCCGCAGGCGCGTGCTGGTGTGGAGCATTCTCCTCTACGCCTTCTCCGCGTTCGCCGCCGGGTTCTCGACGTCGGTCGAGTGGCTGCTGTTCTGGCGGTGCTGCACGTTTGTCGGCGTCTGCGTCGAGTTCGTGGCGGCGGTCGCGTGGCTGTCCGAGCTCTTCCCGAACGCGAAACAACGTGAGGCCATCGTCGGCTACACGCAAACGGTAGGATCGGTTGGCGGCCTCATGGCGACCGCGGGCTATTACCTGGCGGTCACGTACGGCCATCTGCTGCCCGAAGTGCGCGGCGGCCATGAAGCGTGGCGCTACACGCTGATGTCGGGAATCGTTCCGGCGCTCCCGCTCATCGTCGTGCGCCCGTTCCTGCCGGAATCGCCAACCTGGCACGACAAGAAGATAGCCGGCACGCTCAGGCGCCCGAGCTTTGCCGAGCTGTTCCGGCCGCAATTCCGCACCACCACGGTCGTCACGACCGTGATGATGGCCGCCGCGTACGCCGCGGCATTCGGGGCCATCCAGCAGACGCCTCGGATCGTGCCGGGGCTTCCCGAGGTGCGCGGGCTCTCGAGGCCGGCAGTCGAGCAGACCGTCAGCGCGGTGCAGTCGTTTCAGGAATTCGGCGGGCTGGCGGGAAGGATCCTGATGGCCTATCTCGCCATCCGCATCGTGAGCCGTCGCCGGCTGCTGCACCTGTTCCAGATCCCGGGCCTCGCCATCGGCGGGCTCGTGTTCGCCGTCGCCGGCACCAGCAGCCTGACGATGCTTCAGTGGGGAAGCTTCATCTACGGGGTCACGACCATCGGGCAGTTCAGTTTCTGGGGCAACTATCTGCCGCGTGTATTTCCAACCTACCTGCGCGGCACCGGCGAGAGCTTTGCTGCGAACATCGGCGGCCGGATGATTGGCACCTCCGCGGCACTGCTGACCACACAGCTGGCGAACGCGATGCCGGGCGGCGCGGCGCCGACCAAGCTGGCGTACGCGGCCGCCGTCGTCGGGACCGCGGCGTACGTGCTGGGCCTGGCGGCGAGCCATTGGCTGCCGGAACCGACGCGCGAAGCGCTGCCGGATTGATGGCCTGAAAGAAGCGGGCCACGAACCGCTGCAGTTCGTCGCCCCATCCGAACTGTGTGTTTCGAGCGCGTCCTCGCCGGATTTGCTGCGCCACGAGCACGAGTCGTTGCGAGACGGCCGGCATTATTAGGTGGCTGCTCATGCGTGAGAATGTGCACGCCTGCGTCCCTACGATTCTTGAATGGCCAATTGCGAAAATGGCACCGTGCCCGGCGCCCCGCCGTGGGCCGTGCTTGCCGAAACGGCCAAAACTGTGCACCTGTACGGCGGGACGGGCGCTGGTCCGAATCTTGAAACGCACATACACGCGCTCCGGCCGCGACCCGCATCGCATGTGACCGTGCGCGCCGATCGTCAGAAACCATTCGATGCCAGACGAGACGCTCATATCCGCAACGCCATCGACCCCGGAACCGCGCTGGGTGACGTGTCGAAAGTTCATCCTCGGTCTGACGCTTCCGCGCTTTCAGGCGATTGTCGGGACGATGGCAGCGATCTGTTCGGTCGCGGGCGCGGCGTATTCGCTGGTGGAATTCGCTCGTCCGGCAAAGACAGGGGAACTGGTGGCGGTCGTGCAGGCCGCGGGCTCTCGCCGAAGTGTCAGCGATGCGACCATCGAAGTCCTCACGACGCAGAACGCGATTGTGGCGACGCTGACGCCGGACGCCACAGGTCGGGCGACGAAGGAACTGACGGAAGGTGTCTACATCGTGCGCGTCAGTCACCCGCGCTACGCCGCTAACGAGCGCCGCATTCAGGTACTGCCGCGAGAGACAGTGGAATTCAGAGCGAGCCTGCGGGCGGGTTCGTCCTCGCCCGTCCAGCGCGCGCTCAACAATGGAGTGAACGCCGTCTGGAAAGGGCTTCGTTTTTGACGGCAAAACCCGGCAGTGGAACGTCGATCGATTTAACAGGTTGCTGAAGAACCCAACCATTCAACGCAGAACCCGCTGAACCCGCAGGGAATTCTTAACCACCATCAGCTCCTCGACGTTGCCGTAACGCAGGCGTGCCGGAAGCGCCGCACGATCTCCTCCGATTCACGACGCGACACGGTGAAGCGCGGACGCGAATCGCGCAGCCGGCCGCGCACGCGCGTGAGGATCTGCCGCGTGTTCGCCTCGCTCTTGCCGACGGTCCTCGCGATCTCGTGGAAGTCGAGCTCGAACACCTCGCGCCGCAGGAAGACCGCGCGCTCGGTCGGCGCCAGCTGCTCCAGCAGTACGAGGAATGCCGTCGTCAGGGACGACGCCAGCTCGGCGGATTCCTGATTCGGTTCTGCCAACGGTTCGGGTCGCTTTCTCTAGACGGATGACGGAGGCCGTTTGTGACAGCGGCGCGCTCGGCCCCGGGTGTCACAGGATTATTTCCTGATTCGTCTTGATGGTGGAGGCGAAAGACATCATGAAAGCTCGAATCGATCTCATGCACGTGACGCCAGGTGTCATCCAGGCCATGCTCGGCCTCGAACGGCAGGTTCGTCAGGCCGGCCTCGATCACCGACTGCTCGACCTCGTCCGGATGCGTGCGTCGCAAATCAACCGTTGCTCCTATTGTCTGGACATGCACAGCAAGGA
>JBKPAI010000193.1:0-96262 GCA_046726355.1 Acidobacteriota bacterium
CCAAAACGATCTGCATTCACGTAGGTAAGCCGGATGTTCGAACGGTACACCGAAAGGGCACGACGGGTCCTCTTCTTCGCCCGCTACGAAGCCAGCCAGCTCGGCAGCATCTCGATTGAGACCGAGCACCTCCTGCTCGGATTGATTCGGGAAGGCAAGGGGCTGACGAGCCGAATTTTTGCGCGCTCACACCTGTCTCTCGAGAACATCCGCAAGGAAATCGAGGGCCGCACGGTCTTCCGCGAAAAGGTTTCCACTTCGGTGGAGATTCCGTTCAGCGGGGAAACGAAGCGGGTGCTGCAGTTTGCGGCCGAAGAGGCCGATCGGCTGCTCCACAATTACATCGGGACCGAACACCTGTTGCTCGGGATCCTGCGCGAAGAGCGGTCGGTCGCGGCGTCCATCCTCATGGAAAAAGGGATGCGGCTCAACACCGTCCGCGAAGACATCATCCAGCTCCTGAATGAGAAAACGACGCTGACGCGCGTCAAAGAGACGCCGCTTCTCGCGGAATTCAGCCGCGATCTGACGGAATCGGCCCTGAAAAACCAGCTCGACCCGCTGGTCGGGCGCGAGCACGAGCTCGAACGGGTGCAGCAGGTGCTCTGCCGCCGGACCAAGAACAATGCCGTGCTGATCGGTGAGCCGGGCGTCGGCAAGACCGCAATCGTCGAGGGGCTGGCCCAGAAGATCGTCTACGGCGACGTGCCGCATTTCCTGGCCGACAAACGCATCCTCGCGCTCGACATCTCGTTGATTGTTGCCGGAACGAAATACCGCGGTCAGTTCGAAGAGCGCCTCAAGGCGATCATGAAAGAGCTGACCGACAACCCGAACATCATCGTCTTTATCGATGAGCTGCACACCCTGGTCGGGGCAGGTTCGGCAGAGGGCTCCCTCGACGCGGCCAACATCCTGAAGCCGGCGCTCAGCCGCGGCGAAATCCGCTGCATCGGCGCGACCACCCCGGCGGAGTACCGGAAGTACATCGAAAAGGACCGCTCGCTCGAGCGGCGCTTCCAGGCGATCAAGGTCGACCCGCCGGGCGAGCGCGAGACGATCGAGATCCTGCTGGGCGTGAAGGACCGGTACGAGAATTTCCATCACGTCGAGTACACGCGCGAAGCCATCGAGGCGGCCGTCTACCAGTCGAACCGCTACATCACCGATCGCTTCCTGCCGGACAAGGCGATCGATCTGGTGGATGAAGCGGGTGCGCGCGCGAAGCTGCGCGAGGCCGGCTACAGCGAGGAGTTCGGCGAGATCAACAAGAGCATCCGCGTGGCGGTCGAGCAGATGGAAAATGCGGTCTCGCAGAAGGACTTCGAGGCCGCGCAGCGCTATCGTGAACAGGAGCTCAACGCGCGCGAGAACCTCCAGTACGTGCGGCAGCAGTTCGACGTCAAGAACAACGTACGCAAGGTGATTGTCGGCAAGGCCGAGATCGACGAGGTCGTGTCGAAATGGACCGGCGTCCCGATGGCGTCGATCAACCAGGACGAAGGCGACAAGCTGCTGCGCATGGAGACCGAGCTGCACCGCCGCGTCATCAGCCAGGAGAAGGCGATCTCCGCGATCTCGCGCGCGATCCGGCGTTCGCGCGCCGGGTTGAAGAATCCGAACCGGCCGGTCGGCAGCTTCGTGTTCCTCGGGCCGACCGGCGTCGGCAAGACCGAGCTGGCCCGGGCGCTCGCGAACTTCCTGTTCGGCAGCGACCATGCGCTGATCCGCTTCGACATGTCGGAGTACATGGAGAAGCACTCGGTCTCGAAGCTGATTGGCTCGCCGCCTGGATACGTGGGGCACGAAGAAGGCGGTCAGCTCACCGAGAAGGTGAAGCGCAACCCGTACTCGGTGGTGCTCCTCGACGAGATCGAGAAGGCGCATCCGGACATCTTCAACATCTTGCTGCAGGTGTTCGAGGACGGCCATCTGACCGACGGCCTCGGCAACCGGGTGAACTTCAAGAACACGATCATCATCATGACGTCGAACATCGGCGCGCGCTTCATCCAGAAGAAGAGCTCGCTGGGGTTCCAGTCGGCCGATACGCTGGCGATCGAGAAGAGCGTGTCCGACATGGTGCTCGGCGAGGTGAAGCGGACGTTCAATCCGGAGTTCATCAACCGGATCGACGAGATCATCGTGTTCGAGGCGCTGACCGACGACGATCTGCGGCGGATCATGGCGCTGCTGGTGAATCAGCTCAATGCGAACCTGTTCGATCGCAAGCTGACGATCCGGCTCACGCCCGAAGTCGTCGACTGGATCATCGAGGTGACGTGCAAGGACCGCTCGTATGGCGCCCGACCGCTGCGGCGTGCGATTCAGCGCTACGTCGAGGATCCGCTGTCGGAAGAGCTTATCCGCGGTCACCTGCACGACGGGGAGATCGAGGTCTATCTCGATGCCGGCCAGCTCGCGTACCGTCCTGCAGGCGAGCTCGAGGCGGGACGAAAGCTGGCGTAGCGAACGGGACCCCGGCGGCCTCTCGTAGCGCAGGCCTTCAGGCCTGCGTCACGGCCGCCGGGCAGCTCTGACCACCTCCGCTGAAGCTACGGTGGTCCGCCGTAGCCTTGGCGAAGGCGGAAGGGCTGCGCTACGGATTAACTCCCGATTCCTGCGGCGGACTTGTCATTCACCGGCCAGAAGCCCGGCCAGCTAGTCTAAAATCCAGGAAATGGCCCTCGGCTCACGGGTGTGTATCCTGGGTGCGCTGACGCTCCTGACCGGCCCGGTCATGGCCTTTGCCGGAGAAGTGGGGCAGGCTCCGCCTCCCGCCGGGTCGGGGCAGGGTGCGGCGCTGCCAACCGTGACCGTGTGCGGCCAGCAGACGGTACCCTTAGCTCAGCCGCCAGACGGGTCCGGCCCCGTTGTGCTGTACATCGCCCCGTGCTTCGAGGCGCAGGGCAACGCGTCGGTGATCGAATCGCAGACCTACCTGTATTACATCCACTTGAAGTCGAGCACACCGTCCAGGGGCGAATGGGTCCCCTGGAACAGCGAGAGCGAAAAGACCGTCCTTGACGACTTCCGGCGCCTGTGGAACACCAAGTTCCTCGACAACCTCTGGATTGACGTCGCCGACTACAAGTTTCCCAACGGCGCGATCGGCAAGATCGTCACCTACAACATGGAGGAGCGGCAGCGCGTCAAGATCGTCGATTACGTCGGCTCGAAGAAGATCGAGCTCACGAAGATCGATGAAAAATTGAAAGAGAACGACGCGCAGATCCGGCTGGACACGTTCATCGATCCGGGGCTCGTGCGCAAGGTCGAGGGGATCGTGCGCGACATGCTGCGCGAGAAGGGCTTTCAATATGCCGACGTGAAGCACGAGATCGCCGAAGTGCCCGGCGGTCCGAAGCTGGTGCACCTGACGTTCCACATGGACGAAGGGCCGAAGGTGCGGATCCGGAAAGTCGAGTTCCTCGGCAACAAGGCGATGAGCGACGGCACGTTGAAGGGCAAGATGAAGGACAACCGGGAGCGTCCGGGCCTGCGGGATGCCTTCCATCTGCCTGGCTGGTTCATGTCGGTGATTGGCGATCGCGGCACCTATCAGGAACCGAAGTTCGAGGACGATGCGCAGAAGATTATCGAGTTCTACCGCGATAACGGGTACATCCGGGCGAACGTCGGCGTACCGGAGCTGAAGGTCATCACCGATTCGGAGGACAAGAAAACGCGCTGGATCGAGCTGCGCGTCCCCATCACCGAAGGCCCGCGCTACCAGGTCGGCACGTTCGACGTGGCCGGCAACACGGTCGTGAAAACCGAGTACCTCGCGCCCTTGTTCAAGACGAAGCCGGGCGAATTCTACGCCGAGAAGAAGATCCGCAAGGGGCTCGAAAAAGCGCGTGAGGTCTACGGGACCGGCGGATATTACGAGTTCACCGGCTATCCCGATCTGAAGCCGCGCGACGAACCCAACCAGAACGCTCCCGAAGCACCGGCGGCGCTGAAAGCGCCCGACCCGATCGACGGCAAGCCGGAGACCGCAAGCGCGCCGCTCGTCGATGTCACCATGCGGCTCCAGGAAGGGCAGCAGTTCTTCGTCAATCGCATCACCTTCGTCGGCAACAACACGACCCACGACAACGTCATCCGTCGGGAGGTCCGGGTGTTGGAAGGGGCCCCGTTCAACACGGAGGCGCTCAAGTACAGCATCAAGCGCCTCAACCAGCTGGGCTACTTCAAGCCGCTCGAAGGGGGCAAGGACGTCAACGTCGAAAAGACGCCGGGCGAGTCGAACAAGGTGGACGTCCGCCTGAAGCTGGAAGAGCAGAATCGCAACCAGCTGACGTTCGGCGCCGGCGTCTCGGAGTTCGAAGGCTTTTTCGGCCAGCTGTCGTTCCAGACGGCGAACTTCCTGGGCCGCGGCGAGAGCCTCACCCTGTCGCTGCAGGCCGGCTCGCGCGCGCAGAACTATTCGCTCGCGTTTACCGAGCCGTTCCTGTTCGACCGCAACATCACGGGTGGATTCAACCTGTTCCGCACCGACATCCGTTACATCAGTCAGTTCACACAGAAGTCGGTCGGCGGCGTGCTGACGTTGGGGTTCCCCCTGGGCAGGGGATATACCCGGATGTTCACCAACTACAGCTATCAGCGCGTGCGCGTGACCGAGATTAATGAGAACTACACTGATCCGATCGTACTGACGCGGAATCCTTTTCTCCGCGATTCGCTCCTCATCGGACAGGGCGGCGAGCGCATCATCAGCAAAGTGGCGCCGAGCATCGTCTACAACAGCGTCGACCAGCCGATCTTTCCGACCACCGGGAAACGCTATACGGCGTCGATCGATCTCGCCGGACTGGGGGGCAATACCAACTATTACCGTCCGCTGGTCGAAGGCGTCTGGTATCTGAAGCACTTGAGCCGGCTGACGCTCGGTCTTCGCGCCCAGGGCGAATACATCCATTCGTTCAGCGGGTCGAGGGACCTGCCGATCTTCGAGAAGCTGTTCCTCGGGGGCGAGTACACGATCCGCGGCTTCGATATCCGAACCATCGGGCCGAAGGATCCGTTTACCGGTCTCGTCCTTGGCGGCAACAAGCTGCTGCTCTTCAATGCCGAGGAGCAAATCACGATCGCGGGGCCCGTGCGTGCGATTCTGTTCTTCGACGCCGGCCAGGTGCGCGACGTCGGCCAGGGCTTCGGCTGGAAAGAGGACATCATCGAGCCGGTGCCGCCGTTGCTTGTCGATCCGTATGCGACCGTGAGCCTGACCGGCGAGAACGCGATCTTCCCCCAGGGCCAGATCCGGGTGAACGGCCAGCGCAGCGCGTTCAAGACCTCCACCGGTCTGGAAATCCGTTTCTTCATGCCTGTGCTCAACGTGCCGTTCCGCCTGATCTTTGCCTACAATCCGAGCCGCGGCGGCGTGCTCGACAACACGCTTCAGCCGCAGAAGAAGTTCCAGTTCCGCTTCGCGGTCGGGTCCACTTTCTAGTACAATTCAGGGCTCCCGGACAGATGAAAGGATTACGTGTAATGAAAGGTTTTGTCATAGCCGTGCCGCTCGCCGCCGCGTTGAGCGCCGGCCCGCTGTTCGCGCAGGCCGCTCAGCAGCAGCCGCCCGCGCAGCCGAGACCGGCGCAGCCCGGCACGCCCGCTCCGGCAACGCCACCGTTGACGCCGCCTGCGCAGACGGCGCCCGCCCAGCCGCCGGCGCCGTTCCCGGCCGGGGCCAAGACGGCATTCATCAACCCGCAGCGCATCTTTCAGGAGTCCGCCGAAGGCAAGGCGGCGCTGGCGCGCATCAACGACCGGATCCAGAAGAAGCAGACCGAGGGGCAGGACAAGCAGAAGGCGCTCCAGGCCAATCAGCAGAAGCTGCAGACGAGCGGGTCGGTGATGAACGAGCAGGCCCGTTCGCAGCTCGAGAAAGAGATTGAGCGGCAGCAGGTCGAAATACAGCGCTTCCAGCAGGACGCGCAGGCCGACATCAACGAGCTCCAGAACGAGGTCCAGCAGGACTTCATCAGGAAGGTGAGTCCGCTCATCGAAGCCGTCGCGAAGGAAAAGGGCGTGCAGATGGTGTTCGATCTCCAGAACGCGGGCCTGGCCTGGTGGGATCCCGGCCTCGATCTCACGAGCGACGTGATCAAGAAGCTGGACGCGGCAAAACCCTCTGCCGCCCCGAAGCCTGAGGGACGCTGAAATGCGAATCGGGTCGTCTGGTAATTGGGTGATCTCGTAATCGGATTGGGTCATTGGCGCAATCCGATTACCCGATTATCAGATTATCCAATTACTCGATTCATGGGTGCGCCACGTCAATCGAATAGGCAACCGGCCCTGTCAGAGCGCCCACCGGATCGTACACCCGCAAGCAGAGATTCCCGACGTTCGAAACCGTCCCGCTGAAGCTGTCGCCTTTGGCGGTCTGATCCTTTGCCAGCACGACCTGGCAGATCAGCCCGTTCCACGTGCCGATGCTGACGCCGATGACGGCGCTGTCGGGGTCCACACTTGTCAACGTCGCCGTCACCGCGCCGCGTCCCGTCGATGAGAACTGAAAGGTCTTCGCGCCGTTGATGGAGAGGGTGTCGGCAAATGTCTCCGTGATTGTGGCCGTGCTCGTCGGCGTAGTAGAAAGAGGCGTGTCGCTGTCGCACGCCGCCGCGCACAGGGCGGCCACCAGCAGCAGCACGGGAAATCGACGCATAGTCGGATCCTAGCAAAACCTCGCCTCAAGGCTCTAGGCGTTGGGCTCCAGGCTTGGGACTCCAGGCTCTGGGCTCTCTCGGCCGCCGGGTCGGGCTCTGGGTTTTGGCTCCAGCCTAGGCTCTTGACGGCTGAAAACTTAAGACTCAAATCTGACGATGCGAGTCTGGTCCAGGGCCGATGAGTGACGCTGTGCGAGGTGTGCCGCCAACTTCACGCTGAGCCGAGGCATCAGCCGAGAGTCTGGAGGAGCCAAGAGCCGAGAGCCTTGAGAGTTGATATGCTTTCGGGCTGTGCCGATCGACATCCCGCGGGCCCTCGACCGTCTCTGCTACCGGTATCCGTCGCTGCTGGTGGACGCCATTACCGAGCACGAGCCGGGACACCGCGTCGTCGCGGTCAAGAACGTGACGGTCAACGAGGAGTTCTTCCAGGGACATTTTCCCGGCACCCCGCTGCTGCCGGCGGTGTTGATGCTCGAATCGCTGTCTCAGGTGGCGGCGATTCTGCTGCTGCAGCGGGCGGAGGCGCCGCCGAATACGCGGATTTACCTGCGCGGCGTGAACGACGCCAAGTTCCGGCGGCAGGTGGTGCCCGGAGATCGCCTGCGCCTCGAGATCACGCTCGGCCGGACGCGGGCGTCGCTGGCCCGTGCGCAGGCGACCGCCTTCGTCGGCGACCAGATCGTCGCCGAGGCCGAGCTGTTGCTGGGGCTCCATCGCGTCGGCACGCACATCGACCGGGCTGCAAACGTGCATCCCGACGCGCGAATCGGCGAGGGCACGGCGGTCGGCCCGCACGCCTGCATCGGCGCGAACGTGCGCATCGGCGCGAACTGCACCGTCGGCGCGAACGCGGTCATCGACGGGTGGACCGATATCGGGGACGAGACGCAGGTGTATCCGTTCGCATCGATTGGCCTCGCGCCGCAGGACCTGAAGTTCCGGGGAGAAGAGACCCGCCTGGTCATCGGCCGGCGCAATATTTTTCGCGAGTTCGTCACGATTCACCGCGGCACCCGGGGCGGCGGCGGGCTGACGAGCATCGGCGATCGCAACGTCTTCATGGCCTACGTGCACGTCGCGCACGACTGCCACGTCGGCAACGACACGATCTTCGGCAACATGGCGACGCTGGGCGGCCATGTCACGGTCGAGGATTTCGCGAACATCAGCGCCGGATCCGGCGTGCACCAGTTCTGCCGCGTCGGCCGCTACGCGTTCATCGGCGGCTATTCCGTGGTGACCAAGGATGCGCTGCCGTATGCGCGCACGGTCGGCAGCCGTCCGGCGCGCATTTACGGCCTCAATATCATCGGCCTCATGCGGCGAAGGGTCGCGCCGGACGTGATCGAGAAGTTGAAGCGCGCCTTCAGGTATCTGCTCCGCTCGAAGCTCAATACGACCAGCGCGCTGCAGCGGATCCGGCAGGACCGGTCGCTGGCGTGCGCGGAACTGGAGCACCTGCTGGCGTTCATCCGCACGTCGCAGCGCGGCGTCACGCTCCGGCGTGCCAGCCGGCGCGCGGAAGAAGTGCTGGCCGATGAATAGTCCATGGTCAGTGATGAGTCGTGAGTTGTGAGTCGTGAAACTCGGGCTCATTGCCGGGAACGGCCGGTTTCCTTTTCTCGTGCTCGATGCTGCGCGTCGAGCGGGCCACGAGGTGATCGTCGTCGCCTTGAAGGAGGAGACGTTTCCCGATCTCGCCGAGGCGGCCGCGCGCCCGCCCGTTGCTCCGGTCCACTGGATCTCGCTGGGCGAGCTGGGCCGGTGCATCGAGCTGCTCACCGCGGCCGGTGTGACAACGGCGGTGATGGCCGGGCAGGTGAAGCACACGCGGTTGTTCGACGATCTCGCGCCCGACCAGGTGCTGCTCGACGTGCTGACGCGGTTGAGAGCGAAGAATACCAACGCGCTGATCTCCGCCGTCGCAGAGGCCCTGCGAACGCATGGCGTGGAATTGATCGATTCAACCGCTTTGCTCGCGCCGCTGCTCGCGCGCGCCGGCGCGATGACCGCGCGCCGGCCGACGCCCGAGGAACAAGCGGACCTCGAGCTCGGGTACCGTGTCGCCGACACGCTGGCCGGTCTGGATATCGGGCAGACGCTCGCCGTCAAGTCGGCGGCCATCGTCGCCGTCGAGGCGATGGAAGGGACTGATGCCGTCATCGCCCGCGCCGGTCAGCTCGCCGGCAGCGGCGTCCGCATCGTCAAGGTGGCCAAGCCGAACCAGGATATGCGTTTCGACGTGCCGGTCATCGGCATTTCGACGATCGAAGCGATGCGGGCGGCGGGTGCCGACGTGCTCGCGGTTGACGCCGGCAAGACGTTGATGATCGAGGGCGACGCCGTGATCAAAGCCGCCGACGACGCGGGGATCTGCGTTGTCGGCCGGGATCGGGACTGATCTGGTGATCTGGTGATTGATTGCGAATTGAGTGATAGCGGGGGAGCGATCGGCCAATAAATCACCCAATCACCAGATGCAGATATGCATGTATGTCGCTTCGCGTTGCGGTGATCGGAGTCGGCCATCTCGGACGCCATCACGCCCGGATCCTCGCCTCACTGCCGGGAGTCACGTTGACCGCAGTCGTCGACACGAACAGGGCGCGGGCCGACGAGCTGGCGGCGGCGCATCACACCGGGGCCGCTTACGACTTCCGTGACGTGCTCGGCCGCATCGATGCCGTGACGGTCGCCGTCCCCACGGAAACTCATTGCGAGATTGCGGTGCCCTTTCTCGAGGCAGGGATTCCCGCGCTGGTGGAAAAGCCGATCGCCCGGACGCTCGCCGAGGCGGACGCGATGATCTGCGCGTCCCACCGGACAGAAGCGGCGCTTGCCGTCGGTCATACCGAACGGTTCAACCCGGCGGTCGCGGCGGCGCGCCCGCTGCTGGCCGATCCCCGTTTTATCGAGGTCCATCGCCTCGGCACGTTTCCAGAGCGCAGCCTGGACATCGACGTCGTCTTCGATCTGATGATTCACGACCTCGACCTGCTGCTGTCACTGGTCGACGCCCGCGTCGAGTCGATCGACGCCGTCGGCGTCCCGGTGCTGACCGGCCGCGTCGACATCGCGAACGCACGTCTGCGCTTTTCGAACGGGTGCGTCGCGAACCTGACGGCAAGCCGTATCAGCCGCGACCGCGTCCGCAAGATCCGCTTCTTTCAACCATCAACGTATCTGTCCATCGACTACGCGACCCAGAAGGTCGACGTCTGGCGGCTCACGCGGGATGGCGGGCCGATGCCCACCATTGAACACGGCGAGATCGACGTGGTCACCGAGGAGCCGCTTCGGCGCGAGCTGGTGGACTTCGTGGACTCGGTGGTCACACGCCGCGCTCCGCTTGTGACCGGCGAGCAGGGACGCCGCGCCCTCGAGCTCGCCGCCGACGTCGCAGGATCGATTGCGGGCCGCGATGTGAAAACCTGAGAGCCGAGAGTCAAGAAGCCAAAAGCCCGGAGCCCAGCAGGAAGCTGAAAAAGCACGAACACGCAGAACTCGCGGAAAGCGCAGCGTCTTTTCCTAAGGATTCTCTGCGATCGCAGCGCGTTCTGCGTTGAACGTTGGTTTTCAGCAACCTGCCGGAGCCCAGAGAAGCTCAGAAATGTATTCCGACCTGGACGACTTCATAGCCGATCTCGACCGCCGGCGCATGCTGGCACGCGTCACGGAGCCCGTGAGTCCCGACCTCGAGATCGCGGCCGTGACGGATCGGGCGTGCAAGGCCGGCGGCGGCGGGCCGGCCTTGCTGTTCGAGCAGCCGTCCGGCTACGACATGCCGGTGGTCACGAATCTCTACGGCTCGAGCGAGCGGGTGTGCCTCGCGCTCGGCGTCAAGACACTCGACGAGCTCGCCGTCGAAATCGACCAGCTCATGACGCCGCAGATGCCCGAAGGGATCATGGACGCGCTGAAGATGCTCCCGATGGTCGGCCGGCTCCGGGACCTGGTGCCGAAGACGGTGAGAGAGGCGGCCTGCCAGGAAGTCGTCCGGCGCGACGGCACGCTCGACGCGCTACCCATCCTGAAATGCTGGCCGGAGGACGGCGGCACCTACATCACCTTCCCGCTGGTGTTCACCAAGGATCCCGAGACAGGGATGCGGAACATCGGCGTGTATCGAATGCAGGTCTTCGATGAGCGCACAACGGGCATGCACTGGCAGCGCCACAAGGGCGGCGCGCAGCATTACCGCGTCGCCGAACGGCTCGGCCGCCGGCTCGAAGTAGCCGTGGCCCTCGGTCCGGAGCCGGTTCTGCCGTATTGCGCCACTGCGCCGATGCCCGAAGGAGTCGACGAGCTGCTGCTCGCCGGATTTCTCGCCAGACGCCGGATAGAAATGGTGCGGTGCGTCAGCGTCGATCTCGAGGTGCCCGCGAGCTCGCAGATCGTGCTCGAAGGATATGTCGAACCCGGTGAACGCCGGCGCGAAGGCCCATTCGGCGACCACACCGGGTTGTACTCACAGCCCGACGACTTTCCGGTGTTCCATCTGACGTGCCTCACGCAGCGGAGACGTCCGACCTACCTGACGACCGTTGTCGGCCCGCCACCCATGGAGGACTACTATCTCGGGCTGGCGAGTGAGCGCATTTTTCTGCCGATGATCCGGAAGACACTTCCGGAGATCGTCGACATGCATTTTCCCGCCGAAGGGATCTTTCACAATCTGGTCATCGTCTCGATCGACAAACGTTATCCGGGCCATGCGCGCAAGATCATGAGCGCGTTCTGGGGTCTCGGCCAGCTGATGTTCTCGAAGACAATCATCGTGGTCGACAAGGACGTTGACGTGCACGACACCAGCCAGGTCGCGTGGATCGTCGGGACGCATATCGATCCGCTGCGCGACGTCCAGATGACCCGGGGACCGGTCGACGATCTCGACGATGCCGCTGAGTTACCGGCGTACGGCGGAAAGATGGGCATCGACGCGACCAGGAAGTGGCCCTCGGAAGGATACGCGCGTTCCTGGCCTGCGCGGGTGGTGACCACTGAAGCCGCGGGCCGTCGGGCTGGCGAGATTTTTGCGCGGCTGCGTTCTAGGAGCGTGTCTGAGTAGTGACGACATTTCACCGCGGAGGACACTGACGGCGCGGAGGGAATATCCCGTTTGCTTTCGGGATCGATCCTCCGCGTCCTCGGCGTCCTCCGTGGTGGGTATCTACCGGGACCGCGTCCGGCGCCGCGAACGAGAGTTCGAGCGTTTGGTGTTCCACGATTGACGGTCAGCAGCGTGTGCCCGCGCACCGGCGCGTCTTACAGCTGAGCCGAGCGCAGCGCCGGCCCACCGGGTGCCTCGTTCGAGGCGGCCGGCGGACCGCTCTTGCCATTCCTCGCCGGCGCGTCTGTTGATCGACCCTTCAGCGATTTGTGTCAGCTTCTTGTCGGCGCTCTTCTCTTCCTTCAGTGTTTCCTGCAGCAATTTGGCAATACCGCGTTCGCCCACGACTTGTGCGTAGGTGCGCGCGGTGCCGTACGTCGCGATCTCGTAATGCTCGACCTTCTGTGCGGCCGTGATGAGCATCGCATCCTGAAGGGCGCCGGGTCTGGCGCTCTTCATCAACTCCTCACCTTCCTCGATCAATCCCTCCATGGCCTCGCAGGTGTGGCCGTCAGGTTTTTCGCCCAATTGCCTGAGGGCCTGCGTCACGCGGCGTTCGTGGATCCGGGTCTGACCGAGGTGGCTTTTGAAGGCGGCCTTCAGCTCTTTCGATGCCGCACGGTCGGCCAGCTGCGGCAAGGCCTTGATCAACTGCTGTTCTGCGTTCAGTAAATCGTTAAGTTGCTCCACCAGGTGTTCACGAAGTGATGCGACAGCCATCTCAACCTCCGCGCGCACGCGTGCACAACGGGTGCCACGACGGCGGGTTCGATGCGATAATCTTCGCCGTCTCCAGCATGCCGCCCTGCATCGTTCGCAATCACCGGGCACTGTGCCGTTCACGGACAGGCGCGCAGAGCTGTAGGGCGGAGCCCCACGTCAAATTTGATTCAGACGCCACTTCTTGCATGCGGTTGGGGTATGGCGACCGGCGTTGCGCGTAATTCCTTTCTCCAAAGGCTCATCGGGGCCGCTGCGCTCGACGCCGCGATCTACGAGGAGGTCGAGGCGGATCCGTCCGCGATGGTTCAGGCCTTCACCGTCGTCGTACTGTCCAGCCTGGCTGCCGGATTCGGCGTTACGGGCCGCAGCGGCGGTTCCGTCGCCAACATCGGCTTTTTCAGTATCGCCGCTCTCCTCACGTGGGCACTCTGGGCGCTGATCACGTTTCACATCGGTGCGCGCCTGATGCCCGAGCCGCAGACCAGCGTCGACGTGGGCCAGTTGATGCGCACCATCGGGTTTGCGGCCACTCCGGGGCTGCTGCAGGTACTCGGGGCGATTCCCGGCGTGACGATTCCGGCGTTCGTCATCTCGACGCTGTGGATGCTTGCCGCGATGATCGTCGCGGTCCGTCAGGCGCTGGACTACACGAGCACGGCACGCGCGCTGGCCGTGTGCGCGTGCGGCTTGTTCCTTGCCCTCGGCATGGCCGTCATCCTCGGATTGATGTTCGGACCGGCGCTCTCATAATAAAATCAGCCGCTGGAATGCCGGTGTCCGACCGAGAGCTGGCGTCGCTTGCGGCGTCTCACGATATCCTGAACATCGGGATGCTCGCCGACGAGATCCGGCGCGCCCGGCATGGTACGCGCGCGACATTCGTCCGCGTCGCCACTGTAGCCGCCGACCCCGGGGCGCCGATCGCGTTCCCGCCGGCGGCACACGAGATCCGCATTGCGGGGCCGCTCATGAGCCGCATTGCCGCGGTCGAGCGGGTCCGGCAGGTCGCCGCGGCGGCCAGCGGCATCCCGGTCTCGGCGTACTCACTTGCCGATCTCGAAGCGTTGTCGGTCAGCGAACGCATGACCCTCCGCGCGCTACTGGAGGACCTTCGGGCCGCAGGTCTCGAACTGGTCGCCGAGGCGCCTTTCGATCGTCTGCGCGACGCCAGGCGTTCGATCGAACAGGTGAACATCGCCGGTCTGACGCTGGCGCGTCTCACGATCCACCAGCTGCCTTCATCAGATCCGCTGGCACTGGTCACGGCGATCGCCGACCTGCAGCGGTCCGTCGCGGTCATCCGGGCGTTCGCGCCGCTGCCGAGGAGTATCAATCCGGCGCTTCCCACGACGGGATATGAGGACGTCAAACGCGTGGCGCTCGCGCGGATCGCCGTGGACAATGTCCCGTCCATTCAAGTCGACTGGGCGTTGTATGGTCCGAAGCTCGCTCAGGTCGCGTTGACGGTTGGCGCCGACGACGTCGACGCCGTCTCGCCGGAAGAGGATCTCGCGATGGGGCCGCGCCGGGCGCCTCTCGAAGAAATGCGCCGGAATATTCGCGCGGCCGGGTTCGAGCCGGTCGAACGGAACGGCCGGTTCGATATCGTGCGGATACTCGAGGCAGCGGATATCCCTTCGGCGACGGCCGGCGGCCAGCCGCGTGATAGCGAGCCTGCACGGTGACGCCTTCCGGTCCGGTTCGCGTGGGTGCGGTCGGCTACCTGAATGCGCGTCCGCTGGTGTACCGGCTGGACGAATCGCCGCGCTTCGCGGTTCGGTACGACGTACCGTCGGAGTGCGCGCGGCTCCTGCACGATGCCGCGATCGACATCGGTCTGATACCGTCGATTGAATATTTGCGCGGCGGCCCTTATGCCATCGTGCCCGATATTGCCATTGCCTCAGAGGGACCGGTGGCGTCGGTCATCCTGTACACCAGGAAGAAGGTCGGGGACGTGCGCTCGATCGCAATGGACACCAGCTCTCGGGCCTCCGTGGCGCTGCTTCGTGTCTTGTGCGCACGGTTGTTCGGGATTCAGCCGGCGATAGAGGCCCACAGCCCGGATCTCGGGCGCATGTTGGGGCGGTGTGACGCGGCGCTCATCATCGGCGACCAGGCATTGTTTCTCGACGCGGCCGGAGTTGAAACCATCGACCTTGGAGACGCGTGGACCCGTATGACCGGCCTGCCGTTTGTCTACGCGTTCTGGGCCGGCCGGCCCGATATCCTGAGCTCACCCGATATCGACGCGCTGCAGCGGGCACGCGACGAGGGCGTGGCGCGGCCGGAGGAGCTCGCGCAACAGTACCTCCACGGGCGCCCGGATCGCCATGCGCTCGGGGCGAGGTACCTGCGCGACAATATCAAGTACCACCTCGGCGACCGGGAACGGGCCGGTCTCGAAGCGTTCTACAGCTATGCGGTCGAGGCAGGCGTGGTGGCGGCGACACGCAGGCTGCGTTTCTTCGGACAATCATGACGATGGACCAGATCGCGGATCGGGTGGCAGCAGGCGCACGCGTGAGCGCGGACGACGCGCTCGAGCTCTACCGGCATGCGCCAACGGCGCTGCTGGGACGCCTGGCTGACGGCATTCGCGCGCGGAAACATCCGGACCGCATTGTCACCTACATCATCGACCGGAACGTCAACTACACGAACGTCTGTGTGGCGAAGTGCAACTTCTGCGCGTTCTATCGGCCCGTCGGCTCGCCCGAGGGATATGTCCTCGGATTCGAAGAACTGTTCCGTAAGATCGACGAGACGATCGCGGTCGGCGGTGTCCAGCTTCTGCTCCAGGGAGGTCACAACCCGGATCTGCCGCTGGCGTGGTACGAGGATCTGTTTCGTGCGGTCAAGCAGCGCTATCCGGCATTCAAGCTGCACGCGCTCTCGCCGCCGGAGGTTATGCACCTCTCGCGTCTCTCGCAGCTGCCTGTCGCCGCGGTCATCGAACGGCTGATGGCGGCTGGTCTGGACAGCATACCGGGCGGCGGCGCCGAGATTCTGGTGGATCGCGTGCGCAGGCTGCTGCACTGCTACGGCAAGGCGACCGCGGACGAGTGGCTCGACGTGATGCGCCAGGCCCATCGCGCCGGGCTGCGGACGACCGCCACAATGATGTACGGCACCGTCGAAACCGACGCGGAGCGCCTCGAACATCTCTTCCGGCTGCGCGAGCTCCAGGATGAGACCGGCGGGTTCACCGCCTTCATCACCTGGAGTTATCAACCGATGCACACGGAGCTGGGCGGCACGGAGGCGACGGGGATCGACTATCTGCGCACCCTGGCGATCGCCCGGATCGTTCTCGACAACTTCGACAACCTGCAGGCGTCGTGGGTGACGCAGGGCGGAAAAGTAGGTCAACTGAGCCTCGCGTACGGCGCCAACGACATGGGCAGCGTGATGATCGAGGAGAACGTCGTCCGGGCCGCGGGCGCGGCGTATTGCATGGATGAACGGGAGATCGTCCGCAACATCGAAGACGCGGGGTTCGTCGCCAAGCGGCGAAACATGCACTACGATGTGCTCGGCGATCCGATTTTCCGGGAACGCGACGTGCCCCGGATGCTGGAGCTCGCCACCGCGCGCGCCGCCGGCGACCGATCGACGCCGGCGGAGCTCCGTCTATATCCGGCTCGCAGCCGATCCTCCAAATCTCAACGCGCAAGCCCTGGCTCTCAGCCGGAAGTGAACGTCGGGAAGTTCAACCACGAGCCATGAGCTGGAGCGCACATCTTCAAAGCTGCCCGGCGGCCCTCATGCAGGCCTGAAGGGCCTGCGCGACCGAGAGGCCACCGGCGTGCGCGGCCTGAATGTGTGCGACCGTGTCATGTTTGCCGTGCACGCACGGCTCAAGCGCGCGTAGCGCGCCTGCAAGCCGGGGCCCCCACGATGCGGTTTGTGCATCGTGGGGTGGGATGGAGCGGAGCGGGGCGGAGCGGAGGGGTCCCCGCGAGCGACCCCGGGGTCCCCACGGCGCGGACCGTGCGCCGTGGGGTGGTGTGAGCCGGGTGTGGGGCAGAGCCCCACGTGAGAGCTTGACCCTTGATTCACTATCACGCAGCCTGGATCGTTCCTATCAGCACTCGACCGTTCCGGGACGGATGGGTGGCCGTCGATCGCGGGCGCGTCGCGGCGACGACGAAGCGGCCGCCGGCGGCGGGCGACCGACAGATTGATCTCGGCGACGTGGCCGTGATGCCAGGGCTGGTGAACGCCCACACCCATCTCGAGCTCTCGTACCTGCGCGATCAGGTGCCGCCGGCGTCGCAGTTCGTCACGTGGATCCGCAATGTGATCGCCGCGCGGCGGCAGCGGACCGATGCGCGATCCGTCGAAATTCTCGCCGCGGTCGACCAGGCGATTGTGGAGGCGTGGGCATCAGGGACGGCCCTGGTCGGCGATATCAGCAATACCCTGGTCACCTTCGCGCCGCTGTCGCGGAGCCCGCTCGCCGCCGTCGTCTTTTACGAATTGATTCGGTTCGCTGCCGACGATCCGCACGCATTCGTGGAAGCGGCATGCCGTCAGATCGAGCGGCTGGTGCCGACCGAGCGCGTGCGACCGAGTCTGGCTGCGCACGCGCCTTACTCGGTGGCTCCGCTGGTCTTTCGCGCCATTCGAGAAGCCGTGGACCGTGAGCCCTTTCTGCCGTGCAGTGTTCATCTCGCGGAATCGCTCGAAGAGGTCGAGTTCATCCGCAGTGGACGGGGGCCCTGGCGACGGCTGCTCGAGGAGCTCGGTGTGTGGGACCCGTCCTGGGTGCCGCCGGGCGGTTCGCCCGTGGAGTTCCTCGACGACAGTGGCTTCCTCGATCACCGCATCCTCGCGGTCCATGGGGTTCAGATGTCGGACGCGGATCTGGACCGCCTCGTGGCGCGCCGCGTCACCGTGGTCACGTGCCCGCGGAGCAACGGTCATACCGGCGCGGGCGCGCCGCCGATTGGCGAGTTCTACAAAACAGGTGTGCGGGTCGCGGTGGGAACGGACAGCCTCGCGAGCAGCCCCGACCTGAGCGTCTTTGCCGAGCTCGCCACGATGCGGGCGCTGGCGCCCGATGTCCCGGCCTCGCTGCTTCTCCACAGCGCCACCCGCGAGGGCGCGCGCGCGCTCGGATTCGATGCCGACTACGGGACGATCGAGCCGGGAAAGCGTGCCCGGCTGCTGGCGATCGACGTTCCACCCGCGCTCGACGATGTGGAAGAATACCTGGTCGGCGGCGTTCAGCCGGCGCAGGTGAGGTGGGTGGAATAAGTCAGTCGTCAGTCATCAGTCGAGAGTCGTCAGTCATAGTCATCAGTCAGCAGTTGTGGTCGTGAGTCACCACCGGAGACTGCTGACTGAAAACTGATGACTGCGACCGAAGACTGACGGTTGAGACTGAGACTGAAGACTGCCGACTGAGGACTGAGGACTGATGACTGTTCGCACCTACGGCTCGTTCGTCCGGTTCAGCCATTCGGTGTTCGCGCTGCCGTTCGCGCTCGCCGGGGCGCTGCTCGCGGCACAACGGACCGCAGTGACTGCGGGTACGTTTCTGTGGATCCTGGTGGCGATGGTGAGTGCGCGCAGCGCCGCCATGGGCTTCAACCGTGTGGTGGACGCGCGGCTGGATGCGCTGAATCCGCGAACGGCAAATCGCGAGCTGCCGCGCGGCCGCTTGAGCCGGCGCGAGGCGATCGCGTTCGTGATCGTCGCCTCAGCGATCTTCATTTATGCCGCCTTCCGCCTGAATCCGCTGTGCTTCGCGCTGTCGCCGGTCGCGCTCGCGATTGTGTTCTGGTACTCCCTGGCGAAGCGCTACACGAACTGGACGCAGCTGTTCCTCGGCCTGGCCATGGCCGTTGCGCCTGTCGGAGGGTGGCTTGCGGTGGGAGGGGGACCCGGATGGGAGCCGTGGCTGCTCGCGATGGCCATCGGGATGTGGGTGGGCGGGTTCGATGTCCTCTACGCCTGCCAGGATCTCGAGTTCGATCGGGCGCACGGGCTGCACTCAATTCCCGTTCGCTTCGACGTGCGCGCGTCGCTGACGATCTCACGCCTGATGCACGCGATAACTATTGTGTGTCTCGTGGCGCTCGCGTGGATTCGACCGCTCGGGACGGTCTACCTGGCGGGTGTTGGCCTGGTGGCCGCGTTGCTGGTGTACGAGCAGTCGCTCGTCCGCGCGAACGACTTGTCACAGGTCAAACGCGCGTTCGACTTGAACGGATACGTCGGAATTCTGTACCTCCTCGTACTGGTCGCGGCATTATACGGCCCCTTTTAATTCTGGTCCTTGTACCGAATTTAGGTGGGACCATGGACTTGGGACCGAGGACGAACCATGGACTTGGCACCACGGACGGACCAAGTACCCAGGCCCAAGAACCAAGGACTCGCATTGCCCCCGCTCTCCAAATCCCCCGACCGCATCGCCGCGATGTTCGACGCGATCGCGGGCCGGTACGACTTGCTGAATCATCTGTTGAGCGCCGGGATCGATCGACGGTGGCGCCGGCGCGCCATCGGCTCGCTCGGGCTCACCGGTCATGAGCAGGTGCTAGACGTGTGCACCGGCAGCGGCGATCTGGCAATCGCCGCCATGCACGCACAGCCACCGGCCGCCCGCGTCGTCGGCGTCGATTTCGCGGGCGCGATGCTCCGGGTGGCTCACAACAAGATCAGACGTACACGGTTGGGGCGCGGCGTGGCGCTGATCCGCGGCGACGCGATGCGGCTTCCAATCGCAAGCGAGGCGGTTGATGCGGTGACGATTGCGTTCGGGATCCGTAACGTCGAGCATCCCGAGACGGCCTGCGCGGAGATGCTCCGCGTGCTGAAAGCCGGCGGCCGGCTGGCGATGCTCGAGTTCGCTGTGCCGACGACGCCAGTCTGGCGCCGCTGTTACGGCTTGTACCTGAAACGCGTCCTGCCGGCCGTGGGACGGATCGTATCGCGGCACTCGAGCGCCTACGGCTATCTGCCCGCGTCGATCGGCGCCTTTGCCGCACCCGACGAGGTTGTGAAAATCCTGCGACAGGCCGGGTTCGCCGAAATTTCAACCATCCGGCTCACGTTCGGCAGCGTCTGCCTGTATGTGGCGCGGCGCGCGTTTTAGAGTCAGGCGATCGCGACCGCAGGGACGGTGGACAGAGCTGCACGTCGGCTCATCTGACCAGTGCGGCACGCGATTTTGCAACACCTGGCGCCCGGTTCGCGCGTCCGGCTGATATACTCGTAACTTCCTGATGTATTTCGATTTCGAGGATTATCGTCCGGATATTACGCCAGTCGGCCGGGCGATCTCGTGGCGGGAAGGCGTCCTCCTTTCGATTATTGCCCACCTGATCGGGATTCTGTTTCTGTTGACGTTTCCGCGGTTTTTCCCGTACGACGTTGAAGCGGCGCGCGCGCGCGCGCTCGCTCTGCAGGAGAAGGAGCGGGAGGCACCGACGCGATTTGTCTTCGTGCAGCCGCGCGTGGATCCCCCCGCACGAAAGCCGCCGCCTCGCGCCGAACCCTCGGACATGGATCGCGAAGCGCGTGCACCACGGCGGGCGGAGAAACCGGTCAATCCGCTGCCGTTCGCCCGCGGAAATTCCCCAGAACGTACGATTGAGGATCTCCAGCGGCAGCAGATCGCGCGCGGCCGCGGCCAGGCACCCGACCCGGCGGCGGGACAGATCGCCAGGAACCCGACGCCGTCCGAACGTACCACGCCGCCTGTCCCCGAATCGCAATCGGCGCTGCAGCTGCCCAATCCCACGCCGCCGCAGCCGCAGAGCGGCGCCAGCGGACGCTCGGCCACTCCGGGCGGATCGCTCGGCGACGCGCTGCGGAACCTGCAGAAGTATGTGCAGCACGAGTCGTTCGAGAACCAGGGTGGGGGCGGCGGCCAGTTCGGTCCGGAAATCCAGTTCGACACGAAAGGCGTCGAGTTCGGCCCATGGATCCGCCGCTTCGTCGCACAGGTGAAGCGCAACTGGTTCATTCCCTACGCCGCGATGTCGATGAAAGGCCACGTCGTCATCACCTTCAACGTGCACAAGGACGGCGCGATTACCGATCTCGCCGTGGTGGGTCCCTGCCCAATCGAGTCGTTCAACAACGCCGCATACGGAGCGCTTGCCGCGTCGAACCCGACGCAGCCGCTGCCGTCGGAGTACCCGTCGGACAAGGCATTTTTCACGGTGACGTTCTTCTACAATGAGACGCCCCGCTGAGGCCGCCACCAGCCGGTTGCGCCCCCTGTGACACGCACGCAGCAACTGGGTCTCCTGCTCCTGCTGATCGCTTACGTACTTTACGTGATCGTTCGCGTGCACTGGCCGGCGTGAACTTTCCGAGTGTTGGCTGCGTCAGGCGCGCACAGCGCGCCTAAGCCCCTTCGACAGGTTCAGGGCGTCCCGAGCGAAGTCGAGGGATGCGAGCGACCGAGCCGGGGTGTTTGGCGGAGCCCCTCGTGAGTAAGCAACCTTGCAGAGCCCGCTGATCGCCATCCTCGGACCCACCGCGACCGGCAAGAGCGCGCTCGCGCTGGCTGTCGCTGAACGGTTCAACGGCGAGATCATCAACTGCGACTCGACGGCCGTCTACCGTGGCTTCGACATCGGCACCGATAAGCTCGCACCGGCTGAGCGGCGTGGGATTCCGCACCACCTCATCGACGTCGTCGATCCGACCGACGAGTACACGGCGGCGCAGTTTGCCCGCGACGCCGCGCGGGCGGTGCGCGACATCCACGCGCGCGGACGTCTGCCGCTGGTCGTCGGCGGTACCGGCTTCTACTATCGCGCGCTGACGCGAGGCCTGTTCCCCGGGCCGGGCAAGGATGCCGGCCTTCGCCGTCGTCTGGAGGCTGTTGCCGAACGGCGAGGCGTGACGTTCCTGCATCGCATGCTCGGCCGCGTCGATTCGGAGTCGGCCCGACGCATCCAGACGCGCGACCTCAAACGTATCGTCCGCGCGCTCGAGGTGTTTTTCCTGACTGGCCGACCCATGACGGCCCATTTCGCGGCGACCGCATCACCGTTGCCGGATGTGGACGTCATTGCCGTTGCGCTTCGCCTGCCGGCGGGACAGACCTCTGCGCGTGTGGCGCGGCGGGTAGACGAGCAGTTCGCGCGCGGCCTGCTCGTTGAGATTCGAAGGCTGCTCGCCAGCGGGGTTCCGGAAACCGCGCGTCCGTTCGGCGGTCTGGTCTATCGCCAGGCGCTCGAACACCTGCACGGCGTCCGCGACGAGCCCGCCACGCGCGCGCTGATCGTCCAGGAGAACCGCCGCTATGCGCGCCGCCAGTTGATCTGGTTCCGCAAAGAGCCTAATCTAATCTGGATTGACGGTCCGGGTGAATCTGCTGACACCATCGCGTCCGTGAGCCGTCTGATCGAACAACGGCTTCAGGCAATCGATCGCTGACCGCGGGCTGCCGCAACCTGCAGGAGAGAGTTATGCCGTCTGCCGCGGAACCGAGGTCCGCTCAGCCGAATGTCCAGGATGTGTTTCTGAATTACGTGCGGCGCGAGAAGCTTCGCGTCACGATCCGCATGATGGATGGGTCCGAGCTCGAAGGCCGCATCAAGAATTTCGACCGGTTTGCTCTCGTCCTGGACCAGAACGGCACCGATCACATGATTTTCAAGCACGCGATTGCCGCGATCAAGACGCCGAAACCGGTGTCGAACTATTTCTCCCACCAGTAAGGAGGACACGCCGTTTGTGGCTTCGGCGTTCGGCCGGGCGATTGTCATCGTGCTCGACAGCGTCGGCATCGGTGAGCTTCCTGACGCCGCCTCGTACGGCGATGTGGGCAGCAACACGCTCGGAAATATTGCCCGCCGCGTTCCTTTGAAGCTGCCCACGCTGCGCGCGCTCGGCCTCGGCCGTGTTGCGTTGATCAATGGCGCCGCATCCGTTCCACCGCCGCCGGTCCCGTGCGCGGTCGGACGGATGGCCGAACGATCACCGGGGAAAGATTCTGTCACCGGCCACTGGGAACTGATGGGTGTGGTGCTCGACCGCGCCTTCCCCGTCTTCCCTGACGGTTTTCCGGAGGCGATCATCGCCGAGTTCTCGCGGCGAACCGGGCGCGGCGTACTCGGCAACAAAGCGGCATCCGGCACGGCAATTATCGATGAGCTCGGACCCGAACACATGCGGTCCGGTTCACTGATCGTCTACACCTCGGCGGACAGCGTTTTTCAAATTGCCGCCCACGAAGCCGTTGTGCCGGTGCCCGAACTGTATCGTGCGTGCGAGCTGGCCTACGATCTTGTCGTCCAGGGGCACGGCATTGGCCGTGTGATCGCGCGGCCGTTCGTCGGCGAACGCGGCGGCTTCGTCCGAACGTCGAACCGGCGCGATTACGCCCTGCCGCCGACTGGCGAAACGCTGCTCGATCGGGTCACGGCAGCGTCCCTGCCCGTCATTGCCATCGGCAAGATCGCCGACTTGTTTGCCGGCCGCGGGATCACGTCTGCCATTCACACGGCCAGCGATGCGGATGGCATGGATCACGTCGAGCGTCAGATGCACGAGCTCGATCGCGGATTCATTTTTGCGAACCTGGTGGACTTCGATACGCAATACGGCCACCGCAACGATGTCGAGGGATATGCGGCGAATCTCGAGCAGTTCGACGGACGGCTCGCGGCGGTCCTGCCGCGCCTGCGCGATCACGATCTGTTCATCGTGACTGCCGACCACGGGAACGATCCCACGACGCCGAGCACCGACCATGCGCGGGAGTACGTCCCGTTGCTGGTCATGGGCGGCCGCGTGCGCGGCGGCAGCCATCTCGGCACGCGCGCGACGTTCGCCGATGTCGGCCAGACTCTGGCGGAGGTGTTCGGCGTTGGTCCACTCGCCCATGGCACCAGCTTCCTGGATGAGATTTCGATTGCGTAGGAGCGGCTCGCGCGCCGTCGCTGCGGCGCAGAGACCCTTGAAATCCAGCGGCGGTCACCGCGCTCTCCTCAGCTGGGTCGACGCGAGGCCCCGATGGTCATAGGTATGACCAGCCTTCGCGAACAACTCGAAGCGCGCGAGCGCGAGACGCTGGCGCCGCAGGCAGCGAAGAGCGCCGACTCGCGCGGCCGGCTGCAGCCCGAGGAGGAAGACGATGTGCGCCCCGCGTTTCAACGTGACCGGGACCGCATCATCCACTGCAAGGCCTTCCGCCGCCTCAAACACAAGACCCAGGTGTTCTTTGCGCCCACCGGCGATCATTACCGGACGCGGCTGACGCACACGCTCGAGGTGTCGCAGATCGCCCGTACGATTGCCAAGGTCCTGCGGCTGCACGAAGAGCTCACCGAGGCGATCGCGCTCGGCCACGATCTCGGGCACACGCCATTCGGACACGCCGGGGAACGCGTGATCGATTCGTTGATGCCTGGCGGCTTCAACCATTACGAGCAGAGCCTGCGCATTGTCGACGTGCTCGAGAACGAAGGCCGCGGGCTGAATCTCACGTGGGAAGTCCGGGACGGCATTGCCAAGCATTCCAAAGGCAAGCTTGGCGCGCCGGTCGGCGTCTCCCCCGAGCTGCGTGCCAGTACGGTCGAGGGCCAGATCATGCGCGTCGCCGATCTCATCGCCTATGTGAATCACGATATCGACGACGCCACGCGCGCGGGGCTGCTGCGTCCGGAGGACCTGCCTCGGGATCTCGTGGCCGTCCTCGGATCGTCATCGTCGGCACGGATTGCGACGCTGGTCAAAGACGTCGTGACAGAGACGCTGCGATCGGGGCTGACGGAGATTCGCATGGGCGATCGGGTGTTGAGCGCCGTTCTCGGTCTCCGGACGTTCTTGTTCGAGGCGGTGTACGAAAACGCGACCGCCACCGCCGAGTTCCGCAAGACTGCCGACATCCTGACCGGTTTATGGGAGAAAGTCCGCGAGCGCGCCGCCGAATTCCTCGACCGGCGCACGATCGAGGCCGAAGGACTCGACGCTGCGACGCGCGATTTCATTGCCGGGATGACCGATCGCTACGCGGTCCGCCTGTTCGAGCAGCTCTTCATCCCGAAACCCTGGGCGGTCGAGTAACTCGGGCGGCCGAATTGGGTAATCGAGTAATTTGGTAACCTGGTCATTGGATTGCGCGATTGGATTTGCGCGATTTGCGGGCTCAGACTCGATGACCCGATTATCCAATGACCAGATTCCACGAAGTGGTATATTGAGGAGTTTATGCTGCTCGATCTCAGCAGGATCAGGACGCCACTCGAGCATTTCGCCAAGACCTATCTGGCCGAGGCATTCCAGGGGAGGTTCAGCGAGGACGAGGACAGCTTCCGCGTCGCCGCGCCCGTGTCGCTCGAATTCGACATTCACAAGGACAAACAGCAGTTCCGGCTGGTCGGTGTCGTGCTGACGACGCTCGAGCTGCCGTGCAGCCGCTGCGTCGAGCCGTTTACGCAGCCGGTCGATGCCGAATTCGATCTGCGCTATCAGCCACACGCCGCCAACGCCGGTGAAGGGGAAAAGGAGATCGAAGAAGACGATTTGACGACGGCGTTCTACGAGCACGATCAAATCGATCTGGGCCAGTTGATGCGCGAGCAGTTCTATCTCTCGCTGCCGATGAAGCCGTTGTGCCGGCCCGACTGCCGCGGCCTGTGCCCGGTCTGCGGCACCAACCTCAATCGCGCGGCCTGCGACTGCAAGCGCGCGTGGGACGACCCGCGGCTGGCAACGCTGAAAGCGCTGCAGAACCAACACCTACACGAACACTGAGCCGATGCCTAATCCAAAACGACGACACTCGAAGACACGCACGGCGAAACGCCGCACGCACGACGCGCTCCAGACAGTGGGTCTCAGCGAGTGCCCGCATTGCCACGAGCCCAAGCCGCCGCACCGCGTCTGCCCGAACTGCGGGTATTATCGCGGCCGGCAGGCGCGAGCGGTGGCCGAAGACTAAGAACACCAGCTGCATGCCGTCGCTGTCCGCGCACGGGAGGTGGAGTCCGTGCCGTCCACAGCTGTCGTGTGGCGCGCTGAAACCGGCTTGGCGTCAGCCGCGTGCGGTGCAATCGAATGATCTGGGTGGCTGTCGATGCCATGGGCGGCGACTACGCCCCGCGCCACGTGGTGGATGGCGCGCTGGCGGCGGCACGGCACTTCGATCTCGGTGTTGCGCTGGTTGGCCGAGCCGCGATTCTCGAGCGGGAAGTCCTCCGACATCCCGAAATCGATCGCAGCCGGATCCGCGTCGTTGAAGCGTCCGATGTCATTACCATGGCAGAGTCGCCGACAGCCGCGCTCAGGCGCAAGCCTGCGGCTTCGATCCGGGTCGCCGCCGATCTCGTCGCGCGCGGCGACGCCGCCGCTTTATTCAGCGCCGGGCACACCGGCGCGACCGTGATGGCCGCGCACAGCGTGTTCGGGATGCTGCGCGGCGTCGATCGCCCGGCCCTGGCGGCGACGCTGCCGACGCGCGCCCGCCGTCCCGCCGTGCTGCTGGATGTCGGCGCCAGCATCGAATGCCGCCCGCACCACCTGCTGCAGTTTGCGGTGATGGGTAGCGTCTATGCGCGCGTCGCGCTGGGCATCGCATCGCCGCAGGTGGGCCTGTTGTCGATCGGCGAGGAGGAAACGAAAGGGAACGATCTGATCCGCGAGGCGCACCGGCTGCTCAAGGCATCTCCGCTGGCGTTCGCAGGCAACGTCGAGGCGCGCAGCGTGTTCAGCGGCGCCGCCGACGTCATCGTCTCCGACGGGTTCACCGGGAATGTCGCGCTGAAGATCAGCGAGGGTCTCGTGGAGGTGGTCGAGGCGCTGCTCGCCGAAGAGTTGTCGAGCACCATGACCCTGCGGGTGGGATCGTTGTTGACGCGGCGTGCGCTTCGCCGCTTCCGGCGGCGCGTCGACTATTCGGAATATGGCGGCGCACCGCTCCTCGGCGTTGCCGGCCTCACCATCGTCGGACACGGCCGATCGAGTCCCAGGGCCGTGCGCAACGCGATTGCCATGGCCTACCGCTTCGCGTCGGAGCGGCTCATCGAGCGCATCGAGCGCGAGATCGCGGCTGCGGCGGCGGCAACGCGGCTGGAGAAACCGCTCGGAGCACGCGAGCCGCCCTTGCTTGGAACATGATCGCGTGTATTTTTCCAGGTCAGGGCTCGCAGAAGGCGGGCATGGGCCGCGCGCTGGCCGATGCGTATCCCATCTGCCGCGCGACGTTCGACGAGGCGGATGCGGTGCTCGGTCAGCCGCTGAGCCGACTCATTTTCGACGGGCCGGACGATCAGCTGACGCTGACCGAGAACGCGCAGCCGGCCATTCTCACCGTCAGCATTGCCGCCTACCGCCTGCTTCAGGCGCGCGGTCTCGCCCCCGCGTTCGTCGCCGGTCACAGCCTCGGCGAGTATTCCGCCAATGTCGCCGCTGAAACGCTGTCGTTTGCCGATGCGCTTCGCCTCGTGCGTCAGCGCGGCCGATACATGCAGGATGCGGTGCCGCCAGGTGAAGGGGCGATGGCGGCGGTCCTGGGCCTCGATGCGGAACAGGTCGCGCGCGCCTGTGCCGAGGCCGCCGGCGACGGCGTCGTGAGCGCGGCCAACTTGAACGGTCCGGGCCAGGTGGTGATCGGGGGCGCCCGCGACGCGGTCACGCGCGCCGGCGAGCGCGCCAGGGCGCTCGGTGCCAGGCGCGTGATTCCCCTGAACGTCAGCGCGCCGTTCCATACGGCGATGATGAAACCGGCCGCCGAGCGGCTGATGCCCGAGCTCCTCGCCGTCGCGGCACGGGATCCGCGGATACCCGTGATCGCCAATGTGGATGCGGAACCGAAGCGCAGCGCCGAGGCGGTGCGCGACGCCCTGATCCGCCAGATCGACTCGCCGGTGCTGTGGGAGGCGAGCATCGCGCGCCTTGCGTCGGAAGGCGTCACAACGTATGTTGAGGTGGGGCCCGGGTCGGTGTTGACGGGCCTCGTCCGCAAGATACATCGCGACGCGGACACGCGCGCGTTCGGCATGCCTGACGATCTCGCATCCGTCGAATCGCTGATCCATGTTTGACCTGTCCGGCAAGGTGGCCCTCGTGACCGGGGCGTCGCGCGGGATCGGCCGCGCTCTGGCGCGGCGGCTCGCCGAACAGGGAGCGACGGTCATTGCCGCAGCGCGTGGCGATCACGCGGCGGCCTGTGTCGCCGACATCACCAGCAGCGGCCACCGGGCCGAGGCCCTGAGCGTCGACGTGACCGATACGCCGTCGCTGGAGCAGGTGCCGGCTGGCATCGTCGAGCGGCACGGCCGGCTCGACGTCGTCGTCAGCAATGCGGGAATCACGCGCGATCAGCTGGCGATCCGGATGAAGCGCGCGGAGTGGGATGAAGTGCTCGCCACCAACCTGACCGCGACCTTTGTGCTCACGCAGGCGGCGATGCGGCCCATGCTGAAACAGCGCGGCGGGCGTATCATCGCGATCAGTTCGGTGGTCGGCCAGATGGGCAACGCCGGGCAGACCAACTACGCGGCCTCGAAAGCGGGCTTGATCGGGTTTGCCAAGGCCCTGGCGCGCGAAGTGGCATCGCGCGGCATCACGGTCAACGTGATTGCACCGGGCATGATCGAGACCGAGATGACGCGGGCGATTGCGGACCGGGCCCAGTCCGACTGGAGCGTCCGGATCCCGCTCGGCCGGCTCGGGACGGTCGACGAGGTTGCCGCCGCTGTGTGTTTTCTCGCCTCGGATGAGGCGAGCTATATTACCGGGCATGTGCTGGCGGTGAATGGCGGCATGTATATGTAGGAGGCTGACGTGGCTGTAGCCGACAAAGTGAAGAGCATCATCGTGGAGCAGCTCGGCGTCGACGAGGAAGAAGTCACGCCGGACGCCTCGTTCGTCGACGACCTCGGCGCCGACTCTCTCGACACCGTCGAGCTGGTGATGGCCTTCGAAGAGGAGTTCGGCATCGAGATCCCCGACGAAGATGCCGAGAAGATTACCCGCGTGAAGGAAGCGGTCGAGTACATCGATGCTCATGCCAAAGGCAAGAAGTAGGGAGACGGACACAGCAGCATGACCAACAGACGGCGGGTCGTCGTCACCGGTATAGGGCTGGTGTCATCGCTCGGAATCGGCACTGAAGCGAACTGGGATGCGCTGTGCGCGGGCCGGAGCGGGATCGGCCTTATTACCCGCTTCGATGCCTCCGGCTTTTCGACGCGGATCGCGGGTGAGGTCAAGGACTTCGATCCGCTCCAGTTCATCGACAGGAAAGATGTCAAGAAGATGGACATCTTCATTCAGTTCGCCATCGCGGCGGCGGACGGCGCCCTGGCCGATTCGGCGCTGGAGATCACGCCGGCGAACGACACCCGTGTGGGCGTGCTGATCGCGTCGGGCATCGGCGGGTTCACGACGATCGAACGCGAGCACAAGGCGTTTCTCGACGGCGGTCCGCGGAAGATCTCCCCGTTCTTCATTCCCTCGGCCATCATCAACCTCGCGGCCGGACAGGTCTCGATTCGCTTCGGAGCGAAGGGGCCGAATTCGGCCACCTGCACGGCGTGCACCGCCTCGGCACACGCGATCGGCGATGCCTACGAGATCATCCGCCGCGGCACCGCCGATGCGATGATCGCCGGCGGGTCGGAAGCCGCGGTCTGCGCGATGGGAGTGGGAGGGTTCGCCGCGTTGCGGGCGCTGTCGACGCGCAACGACGAACCGGAGCGCGCGAGCCGCCCGTTCGACCGCGACCGCGACGGGTTCGTTCTGGGCGAGGGCGCCGGCGTCGTCGTGCTCGAAGAACTGGATTCGGCGCGGCGGCGCGGCGCGAAGGTCTACGCAGAGCTGGTCGGCTACGGCATGTCCGGCGACGCGTATCACATGACCGGCCAGCCCGAGGACGCCAACGGCGCCGTCCGCGCGATGGCCGCGGCAATCGAATCGGCCGACGTGCCGCCGACGGCCGTCGACTATATCAACGCGCACGGCACGTCGACGCCGATCAACGATCCGACCGAGACGCTGGCGATCAAGACCTATTTCGGCGACCATGCCCGGCGGCTCGCCATCTCCTCGAGCAAGTCGATGACCGGGCACCTCCTCGGCGCCGCCGGCGGCCTCGAGGCGGGCATCAGCGTGCTCGCGGTGCACAACCAGATCGCGCCGCCGACGATCAACCTGGAGTGCCCCGACCCCGCCTGCGATCTCGACTACGTGCCGAATCACGCGCGCCCGATGACGATCGAGTACGCGCTGTCGAACTCGTTCGGCTTCGGAGGAACGAACGCGGCGCTGCTGTTCAAGCGGTTTGAGGGATGAAGGCGATACTCCACCACGGAGGACGCGGAGGTGGAATCCTCTACCCGTTGGCGGGTTGAGCTGCCGTCCTCGTCTCCGCTCGCGGAGTTGTCAGTGTTGACGCGGGCTGATCAGTGTGGCGTGGAACACATGGTCGCGAAATCCTTGTCTTCAGGATTGATCCCCCGCGTCCTCCGCGTCCTCCGTGGTGGTAGACAATACTGCTCATGAAAATTGCCGTCTGCATCAAGCAGGTGCCCACCCGCGAGTGGCACCCCCGTCTGAACGACGCCAGGACCTGGATCCGCGACCAGGATGCCAGCTTCGAGATGAACGAGCCCGACGCGTACGCGCTCGAAGAAGCGCTGCGCCTGAAAGAAGCCCAGGGCGGCGAGGTGGTGGTGTGCTCGGCCGGGCCCGCGCGCGTCGCGCAGGTCATTCGCGAAGCGCTGGCGCGCGGCGCCGATCGCGGGATTCACGTGGACGACGACGGGTTGGCGAGCGCCGATGCATTCGTGACCGGTGAAGCGCTCGCGGCGGCGATGAAAGGCGAGGCGTTCGATCTCGTCCTGACCGGGCTGCAGTCCGACGATCAGGGCTTCGCCCAGGTGGGCGTGTTCCTGGCGGAGAAACTCGGTCTTCCGCACGCCACCATCATCATGGAGGTGGTCGTGCAGGGCAGCCGGCTGCGGGTGAAGCGTGAGCTGGAAGGCGGATGGTTCCAGTGGGTGGAGATGCCGTTGCCGGCGGTGCTGACGATTCAGAGCGGCATCAACCAGCTGCGCTACGCGACGCTCAAAGGCATCATGGCTGCGAAGAAGAAGGAAATCCGGAAATCAACGGCGCCGCCCGCGACGGCGAAGCAGAAAATCATCAGCCTCTACATCCCGGAAAAAGCCAAGAAGACGCAGATGATTGGCGGGTCGCCGGCGGAAGCGGCGAAAGAGCTGGTGCGACTGCTGCGAGACGACAAGCGCGTCATTTGAGGGTGCAAGGGGACGTTCTGAGTTGTGAGTCACGAGTTGTGAGTTCTGAGTTGTGAGTCTTGAGGGAGCCTCGGTCGTCTCAACTCACAACTCAACACTCACGACCCAACACTCACAACTGACAAGGATCACACAAGCCTATGATTCTCGTGATCGCGGAGGTGCGTGACGGCAAACTCAACCGCGCCTCCTGGGAGGTCGTCGCCGCGGCACAGCAGCTCTCGTCTGCGTCCGCATCGCCGGTCGTCGTGCTGGTGCCCGGCGGCGGCGCGGTCGCGCAGGAGCTCGCCGCGGCGCAGGTCAAGGAGCTCGTGACGTTGACCCACGACGGGCTCGAGCCTTACACGCCTGACGGGTACACGGCAGTGCTGCACGCCGCCATCGGGCAGCTGTCACCGCAGTACGTCGTGATGCCGCACACCTACCAGACGCGCGACTTCGCGCCGAAGCTGGCGGCGCGTCTCGATCGTGCGCTCATCACCGACGTGACCGCGATCAAGGCCGGCGCCGAACCTGCGTTCGTCCGGCCGATGTTTCAAGGCAAGCTGACCGCCGATGTCGTGCCCCAGGGCGCGACGCCCCATTTCATCACGTGTCAAATCGGCGCGTTCCGCGCCGATCAGGTCGCTCGCGGCGCGGCGGCCGCCCCGGTGCGCCCTCTCGACGTGAAGGTGGACGCCGCCGTTCGGCAGAAGCCCGAGCCGCCGTTTCAACAGGCGAAACAGGCGGTCGACCTGTCGCAGGCGGAACGCATCGTGTCGGTCGGCCGCGGCATCAAGGAACAGGCGAACATCGCGATCGCCGAGCGACTGGCCGCCGCCCTCGGCGCCGAGATCGCGGCCTCGCGGCCAATCTGCGATGCCGGGTGGCTGCCGATGGAGCGGCAGGTCGGCAGCTCCGGCCAGACGGTCGCGCCGAAGCTGTACGTCGCGCTCGGCATTTCGGGCGCCATCCAGCACCTCGTCGGCATGAAGGGCTCCAGCACGGTCGTCGCCATCAACAAGGACCCCGACGCTCCTATCTTCGAGATCGCGGACTACGGCATCGTCGGGGACCTGTTCGAGATCGTGCCGGCGATCATCGAGGCGGTGAAGAGCTGAACCACAAAGCACAAAGAACACGAAGATGAACGACCAAGACCACGAAGAATGAACCACAAAGAGCACGAAGACCACAGAGAAGAGGGAAGAAGACGTCCGTTTTCTTTGTGTGCCTGTGAGCTTCGTGGTTCCACATTTTCTTGGTGTGCTTTGTGAGCTTTGTGGTTTCCCATCCTTGTTTGTCTCGCTTCGTGATGATGGCTTGAATCGTGGTTGAGACGCTCGCCTTCTGGCTGCTTTTCCTGACCTTTGCCGGCGCGTTCGCAGCCCAGGTCGTCCGGCGCGTTCGACTGATCGCCGCTGCGCCGAACACCTTCTCGATTCACGACCTCCCCTTTCGTCTCAACCGGTTCATCGCCGACGTTCTCCTGCAGCGAAAAACGATCACCGAGCGGCCGCTCACCGGATTGATGCACGCGTTCGTGTTCTGGGGCTTCGTGGCCTTCGCCGCGTACACGTCAGTCGAGTTCCTGTATGGCCTCGGCATCGTCGATCTGACCAGGACGGGCTGGTTCCACGCGTATCGGACGGCGCTGGTGCCGTTTGCGGCCGCGGTGTTCATCGGCATCGGGTACCTGCTGCTGCGGCGCGCCGTTTTCAAGCCGGTCGCGCTCGGCACCACGGTCTCGGTCGAATCAATCGTGATCGCTTTGTTCATCGCCACTCTGATGGCGACGTTCCTGCTGACGCTCAGGCTCGAGGACGGCACGGCTGCCGCGAAGGTGAACTGGTGGGCGCACATGCTCGTGATCCTCGCGTTCCTGGCGCTCATTCCTGCGTCGAAGCACTTCCACCTGGTCGTCTCGCCAATCACCGTCTTCCTCAAGTCGCCTGAGCTGGGAAACCTGCCGAACCTCGATTTCGAGAAGGAACAGGTGGGGCTCGAAACCATCAAGGACCTGGGCAGCAAGATGGTCCTCGATGCGCTCACGTGTGTGGAGTGCGGCCGCTGTCAGGTGAACTGCCCGGCGTGGGGCGCCGGCAAGGAGCTCAATCCGAAGACGATCATCCTGCAGACGCAGGACGCGCTGCTTGGCGGCGACCGCGAGCGGAAGCTCGGAGAGGTGTACAGCGAGAAGGTGCTGTGGCAGTGCACCACCTGCGGCGCGTGCGAAAACCAGTGCCCGGTCGGGATCGAGCACCTGCCGATTCTGATCGGCTCGCGCCGCGGGCTCGTCTCGAACGGCGACGCGCCCGGCTATCTCGGTGCGATGTTCAACAATCTCGAGCGACGCAGCAATATCTGGGGCCTTGGCTACGACCAGCGGGCCAGGTTCATTCAGGCGGCCGGCCTCGAGACGTTCGACGGCGGGAAGCACGACCTGCTGGTGTGGCTCGGGTGCGCCGGATCATTCGACGCCGACTACCAGAAGGCGCTGCGATCGCTCTTCGACATCCTGCGCGGCCGCGTGACGTTCGGCGTGCTGGCCAAAGAACGGTGTACCGGCGATCCGGCCAAGCGCACCGGCAACGAGTACATGTATCAGGAGCTGGCGAACGCCAACATCGCCGATCTCCAGGCTGCGGGGGCGAAGAAGATTCTCACATCGTGCCCGCATTGCGTGAAGACGATTGGTGCGGACTATTCCAAGTTCGGGTATGACGTGGACGTCGTGCACTCGTCCGTCTACGTCGAAGCGCTCACACGCGGCCTGGGGACGGACGCGGCGGGCGAGGCGGTCACGTTCCACGACCCGTGCTATCTGGGCCGTTATGCCGGCAAGGTGGACGAGCCGCGAACGCTGCTGGCCCGTTTTGGCGGCGATATCAGGGAACCGATCCGTAATCGCGAGAATCCCTACTGCTGCGGCGCTGGCGGCGGCCTGCTGTTCGCCGACAAGGAAGAGGAACCAGGCTCGCGGATCAGCGACGTGCGGTTCAAACAGCTGCGTGAAACCGGCGCGAATACGGTCGTCACCGCCTGCCCGTTCTGCTCGATCATGCTCAAAGGGGCGCAGGCCAGCGCCGGCGCCGACACCCAGTTCGTCGACCTGATGACATATGTCCACGGCCGGCTGCAGCGCGTGTGAGCCGTGATGACCGTGAGTACTGAGATCGCCGTGCGCGGCACCGGCACCTGGCGTGACTCGCCGCTCAAGCGTCTCGAGGCTGCCGCAATCTCCGCAACGGGGTACCGTCTCATCGCCGCACTCGGGGCCACGCTGCGCTGGCGCACCGAGGGGCTCGAACACTTCGACGACATCATCCGCGGCGGGCGGCAGCCCGTCATGGCCTTCTGGCACGGCCGCATTCTGCCCGCCGCCTACTACTTCCGCCGACGCGGCATCGTCGTGATCACGAGCGAGAACTTTGACGGCGAATGGATTGCCGGGATCATCGAGCGCTTCGGGTACGGGACGGCCCGGGGATCGAGCTCGCGCGGCGGCCGCAAAGCGCTCCTGCAGTTGACGCGGAATCTGCGCAGCGGCCGGCCGGCCGGCTTCACCGTTGACGGTCCGCGCGGGCCGGCCAGGGTCGCCCAGCCGGGCGCTGTGTGGCTGGCGAAGGCCACAGGGAGCCCGGTGCTGCCATTTCACCTCGAAGCCAGCCGCTGCTGGACGTTGAACAGCTGGGACCGGACCCAGATCCCGAAACCGTTCGCGACCGTCGCCATTGCGATGGGACACCCGTTCGAAGTCCCAGCGGATGCGGATGCACGCGGCATCGAGGCGGCGCGGCGGCTGCTCGAGGAGCGGCTGGGCGGCCTCGAAATACGCGCGCGGTCGCTGATCGGGCGCTGATGGAGGCTGAAGCGTGTCAGTCCTCCTCATCCACTCCGATCGATTCGTCGAGCACGAGACGCCGCCGGGCCATCCGGAACGGCCCGAACGCGCCGAGGTGATGGGCGTGATCGCCGGACGATGGCGCGCACGCGGCGCCGAAATTGTGGCGCCACGTGCGGCGACCCGCGAGCAGCTGGCGCGCGTGCACGATGCGGACTACCTGCGCCGCATCGCGGACACGGCCGGCCGGGCCGTTGCCCTCGATCCGGACACCTACACGTCACCGGAGACCCACGAGATCGCCGGGCTGGCGGCCGGCGCCGCGGTGGATGCCGTCGAACGCGTCATGGCCGGATCGCACCGATCGGCTGTGGCGCTGGTACGGCCGCCGGGCCATCACGCCGAACGCAGCCGGGCGATGGGCTTCTGCCTGTACAACAACGTCGCGGTCGCGGCGGCGCACGCGCGCGCCGGCGGCGCCTCAAAGGTCGCAATCATCGACTACGATGTCCATCACGGCAACGGGACGCAGCACATCTTCGAGTCCGACCCCGACGTGTTGTACGTGTCGACGCATCAGTATCCGTACTATCCCGGAACCGGCGCGGCAGAGGAGATCGGCGTCAATCGCGGCCTCGGGTTCACGGTCAATCTCCCGATCGAAGCCGGCGCGGTCGACGAGGATTACCAGGTGGTGTTCTCCGCCGTCATTGTTCCCGTTCTGCTGCAGTTCGAACCCGATCTCGTGCTCGTGTCCGCCGGCTTCGATGCGCACGAAAACGATCCGCTCGGCGGTCTCCGTCTGAGCACGGCTGCATTTGCCGCGATGACGGCGGAGTTGAGACGGGTGGCCGAGGAGTGCTGCCGCGGCCGCATGGTCGCGGTGACTGAAGGCGGGTATGACCTGAAGGCGCTTGCGGCCTCGCTTGACGGCGTGCTGGAGGTGCTCAGCGAGCCGCCCGCCCGTGAACGGGCGGCTCGCTGGCCGGCATCCGGGATCGCGTCCACACGCGGCCGGACGAGCGCCGATGCCGCAAAACAGGCGCTGCGCGGCGCGTGGACGCTTTAACGCACTCCTACTCCTTCCTAATTCGTTGCACTCCGGCCGACCCACTTCGTCAGCTCCGCCATCGTGACCACGCGGTTGTCTGCCGGATAGTGAACCGGGACAATCCGCTGCACGTCGAGCTTCAGCCGGCGGATGTTATCCAGAAGGCTCAAGGTGTACGGGCTTGGCGGATTCGGCGGCTGGACACTGGCCGGCTGTGGATTGTAGCCGTCTGCCTCGAGCAGCACCTTTTCCTTCGGCAGGTACGCGATCAGCATCCCGTCGTGGTGGCCGAAGTTGTTGAGATGGTAGAGCTCGATCGTGTGGACGCCGTCGGTGAGGACTTTCTTGTCGCCGACCGCCTCCACGATCGGCTTCTTCCCGAGTTGCTGGGCCTTGTCGGGATTGAGTGTGTGCGGGAGGCTGAGCGTCTTCTCGAGATAGGCCTTGTTCAGCTGATGCGTCAGGATCGTTGCACCTTCGGCCACTGCGGCGCGAAGCCCGCTCGAATGATCGATGTGGCTGTGGGTGTTGATCACGTACTTGACCGGCTTGTTCGCGATCACGCGCTTCGCTTCGGCGATGACCGCCTGCCCGCGCGCCTCGCTCTGGCCGGTCTCGATGATGGTGATGTGATCGTTGAATTCGACGGCGATCGCGACGTAACCTCCGGTGATCACGTGGACACCGTCTCCGATCTTTTCCGATGACGTGCCGCCCGGGGCGGCTGGGGCTCCCGTGGCTGCGCCCCCTCGTCCCTGTGGCGGCGGCTGAATGTTCACCGCCGCGTTCGCCTGTACGTCGGTGACGTTCAGATCGAAAATGGGATATCCCCCCTGCTTCTGGACGATGTGCATCGGAAACTGCGCGCCGCCGACGTTCTTGTAGCCGCTGTAGATCGCTTCGAAGGGCATGTCGCCGAAGAACGGGTTGTCGATCGTCGTTTCAACGCGCTCGACGAGATTCTGCGCGTTGATGTAGCCGCTGACCCTGGCCTTGTTGTCGCCGACGAAGCTGACCACGCTGTACTTCTGACCGCCGACCGTCTTCGCTTCCATGGTGGACGGCTTCGCCGCCGCCGCCCGCAGGAACGCATGCGGCATCATCCAGATCTCGAGTTGCTGTACCCATGGCGTGTCGGGTCCGACGACGATCGTCTGACTCTGAGGCTGTTCACCCACGATCGGCTGCTGACCGCCGCCGCGCGGAGGGTTTTCCCCCTGCAGGCGCACGCGGTCGACCCGCGATGCCGGCGATTCGAAGTTGATGGCCCGCGTGTAGCTCTTCTCGATGAATTTCGGCCAGGGGGAGCTGGGATTCGGCGCCTGGCCGAGGGCGAAGTCGAGGCCGGTGGCGGAGAACTGAACGGTCTTCAGGACGTTGACGCCCAGGGCAGTGGAAGCGGCGGCGATCACTGCCTTGGCGTCCTGGGCCGGAACCGGACGGAGCAGCCACAGGAAGACCGCGAGGACTGTCAGACATCTTGTACGCATGGTGTCACCGCCTTTTGCCGCGGATTGTCCGCTACTGTTTCGACATCGCGAGCCCGTCTATCTGCACGTCCAGTTGGTGATTGACCCTGATCCCGTAGATTCCGTCGGTCTTCGCGGTGAGTCCGGTCTTGGGCGTGCTGTGAACGGTTGTTCCGTTGACCAGGTAGTCGATCTTGCTGGCGCCGACGCGGACTTCGAGGGCGTTGGTGGACTTGCCGCCCGCGTCCGGTTTCTTCACGGCATCATTCGCCGTCTTCGGGGCCACGTCTTTCGTGTCGTCTCCCTGGCGTTGTTTGATCAGCCAGGTTCCGTCCTGCGCCACGAGGAAGTACAGATAGCTCTGTCCCGCGGCTTCGAGATCGCTGCCCCCGAAAACCAGCCCGTAGTAGTTCGTATGGCCGCTCGGCTTCAACAGCGTGAACGTGCCTTTGAGTGTGTAGTTCCCGGTTGCGGTGTTCGAGGGGTTCCAGAAGACGGCCGCCTGAGGATTGGTGGCGTGAAATCCGGAGCCGCTGGCCACGAATTTGACGGCGCCCGCGGCATCGGGATCGGATGCGTTGGTGCTGCGATCAACGCGCACGCGCCAGCCTTTCGGGCTCTGCGCGGCGAGCGAACCGACGGTGACGAGCGACAGTACTGCGACGACGAAATGACGCTTCATCTGCGAGACCTCCTGTGGATGACGGACGCATGATACCCAACCTGAAAGCGCCCGCGAAACCAGAGCGCCACGGAAAACGTCAGCGCGCCTGCGAGGGGCCCCCACGACGCGGTTTGTGCGCCGTGGGGTAGGAGTCGGGCCCCACGATGCGGTTCGTGCATCGTGGGGGTGGGACGGAGCGGAGCGGGGAGAAAGGGCCCCCGCGAGCGACCGAGCCGGGGCCCGGGGCGGAGCCCCGTCTGGTTAGAGACGCGCGATAGAATACCCGCTGGCCCATGACCGAATATAAACCGCAGCAGCTCGACAAGAAGTGGCAGCAGCACTGGGCGTCGACGAAGGCGTTCGAAGTCGACGTCGACGGGTCGCGCCCGAAGTTCTACTGCCTGGAGATGTTCGCGTATCCGTCCGGCCACGCACACGTTGGCCACGTCCGTAATTACATCATCGGCGACGTCATGGCGCGGACGAAGCGGATGCGCGGCTTCAACGTGCTCCACCCATTCGGGTGGGATGCGTTTGGTCTCCCGGCCGAGAACGCCGCAATCAAGAGTGGCACGCATCCGCGGACGTCGACGCTCGACAACATCGCGCACATGAAAGGGCAGCTGCAGCGGCTCGGCATCAGCTACGCCTGGCAGCGCGAGATCGCGACCTGCCTGCCCGAGTACTACAAATTCAACCAGTGGATCTTTCTCAAGATGTTCGAGCGCGATCTGGCCTACCGGCGCCGCTCGACGGTGAACTGGTGTCCGAGCTGCAACACGGTCCTCGCCAACGAGCAGGTGATCGACGGCACGTGCTGGCGCTGCGGCTCCACAGTCGTGGCCCGCGATCTGGAGCAGTGGTTCTTTCGAATCACGGCCTACGCGGACGAGCTGCTGGAGGGTCTCGATACGCTGACCGGGTGGCCGGAAAAGGTCGTCGTCATGCAGCGGAACTGGATCGGCCGCTCGGAGGGCGCCCGCATCAAGTTCCCGGTCAGCGGCGGCGGCGGACGGACTGGCGGCGACATCGAGGTCTTCACCACGCGCATCGATACGATCTACGGCGCGACGTTCGTGCTGCTGGCGCCGGAGCACCCGATGGTCGACCGGTTTGCCGCAGAAAGCGCCGACCCGCCGGCCTTCCGCGACCGGGTGGCCAGGTTCCGTGCGCTCGACCGCGATGCGCGGCTGACCGGCACGATCGAGAAGGAAGGGTTCGATACCGGCCGTACGGCGAGAAATCCGTTCACCGGCGAAGACGTTCCCATCTGGGTGGCCAATTTCGTGCTCGCCGAATACGGCACCGGGGCGATCATGGCGGTGCCGGCCCACGATGAGCGCGATTTCGAGTTCGCACGGAAATACGGCCTTCCGATCCGAATGGTCGTGCGATCGGCCGAGACACCCGGGACGGCGGACGAAATGCACGGCGCGACGACCAATTACGGCACGCTGGTGAACTCCGGCGAATGGAGCGGCAGGGAAGCGCCCGCCGTCATTGCCGACATGATTGCCGATGTCGGACGGCGAGGCTTCGGCAAAGGTGAGGTGCAGTACCGCCTGAAAGACTGGGGCATTTCGCGCCAGCGGTACTGGGGCACGCCGATTCCGGTGATTCACTGCGATACGGACGGCGTGGTCCCGGTGCCGCTGGACGATCTGCCGGTCGAACTGCCGGTCGTGACGACGTTCACGGGCCGGGGCGACTCCCCGCTGGCGCAGGTTGCCGACTGGGTGAACGTCACATGTCCCGCGTGCGGCGGCCCGGCGCGTCGTGAAACCGACACAATGGATACGTTCGTCGACTCGTCGTGGTACTTCCTCCGCTTCTGCGATCCGCACAACGTGGAACTGCCGTTCGATCCGGCCGCGAGCGTCTACTGGATGCCGGTCGATTTCTACAGCGGCGGCGTCGAGCACGCGATTCTCCACCTGCTCTACTCGCGTTTTTTCACGCGCGTGCTCCGCGACGTGGGGCTGGTGACGTTCGACGAGCCGTTCAAACGCCTGCTGACGCAGGGGATGGTGCTGAAGGACGGCGCGGTCATGTCCAAGTCGAAGGGCAACGTCGTCGACCCGGACGAGATGCTGGCGAAGTACGGCGCCGATGCGCTCCGGCTGTACGTGATGTTCGTGGCGCCGCCGGAAAAACAAGTCGAATGGAGCGACGAGGGCTTGTCGGGAAGCTTCAAATTCCTCGTCAAGGTGTGGCGCATTGTCGACCATTGGGCGGAGACGATCGGCGGTGATGGTATTCCCGCGTGCGGTCCGGATTGCAACGAGGCGGAGCGCAGGCTGCGGCGCAAGACGCACGATACCATCCACCGCGTGACCGTCGATATCGAGGAGCGCATGCACCTCAATACCGCGGTGTCGCGCCTCATGGAGCTGGTGAACGAGCTGTACGATTTCAGCGAAGGCACTCCGCACGGTCTGCCGCCGACGCGGGGCGACGCGCCGGTCGGTCGCATCGAGAGGGTGCAGACGATGGCGGTGATGCGTGAGGCGATTGATGCGCTGGTCCTCATGATCTCGCCGTTTGCGCCGCACATGGCCGAAGAGCTGTGGGAGATGCTCGACCATACCGGCGGCCTGTCGGCCGCGACCTGGCCGGTCTTCGATCCGGAGGTCGCTAAAGCCGACGAGGTGGTGGTGCCCGTCCAGATCAACGGCAAGATCCGCGCTCGCGTGACGATGCGCGCAGGCGCGTCCGAGGATGAGATGCGCGATTGGGCCCTCGCCGACGCTGCGGTAAAAGGTCACACCACCGGGAAGACGATCCGGAAGGTGGTCGTTGCGAAAGGACCGCTCGTGAGCGTGGTGGTGCAGTGAAGCGCCTGTACGTTCTTTCTGCCCTGTGTCTTCTGTGCGCAGTGTCTGCATTGGCGTGTGGTTATGCGCTTGCCGGTCGCGGATCGTTTCTGCCTCCCTATATCCGCACGATCGGCGTGCCGACGTTCGCCAACCGCACCACCGTCTTCAATCTCGAGACGCTGCTGACTCAGAAGGTCCGCTCCGAGTTCATCGGACGCGGCCGGTATCAGATTCTTCCGGAGCCCGCCGGCGTCGACGCGGTGCTGACCGGCGAGGTCACATCGGTCTCGATTACGCCCGCCAGCTTCAGTGCGCAGCAGCTCGCCACCCGGTATGCCCTGACGATGACGGCGCGGATTGAGCTCCGCGATCTGCGCGAGAACAAGGTGCTCTGGGAGAATCCGGGCCTGCTGTTCCGCCAGGAGTACGAAGCGACCAGCGGCACGAGCGTCTCCGATCCGGTCGCGTTTTTCCAGCAGGACGTCACGGCGCTCGAGCGGATGGCGTCCGAGTTCGCGCGCACCATCGTCAGCGCCATCCTGGAGGCGTTCTAGGGTAACGACGTGTCGTGCAGGCCTTCAGGCCTGCGGTGCCGGGCGGATCTCCACCCCACGGCGCACAGTCCGCGCCGTCGGGACCCCAGACCTGAAGGTCCGCACGACCTCAGAAGACAGGTATGCCTCAGTCCACTGTCGCCGCCGTCCGCAAGCAGATCGAAGCCGGCCGGCCCGACCCGGTCTACCTGATTCACGGCGGGGACGAGATCGAGAAGTCGGCGCTGACAGACGCGTTCGTCGGACTCGTCGAAGAGGAGGTTCGACCGTTCAACGTCGACCGGTTCCACGGCGGCGATCTGGCGACATCGGACAAGCTGGTGGAGGGAATCGGAAGCATCGTGGCCGTCGCCCGCACGATGCCGATGATGTCGCCGCGCCGGGTCATCCTGGTGCTGCACGCCGAAGGACTGCTCACCCCGCGGCGCGAGAGTGAGGCCGTCTCGGGCGCGTACGCGCGGTTCGAAGAGCTGCTGAACCGGCCTGAGCCGCAGGCCATCCTCGTGCTCGTTGCAGACACCGTCGACAGGCGTAGTCGTCTGTACAAGCTGCTGGTCAAACAGGCGACGCTCGTTGAATGCGGAACGATTGAACATCCGGCTGCTGCCGAGCGGTGGGTCAGGAGCCGCGTCGCCGCAGCCGGGCAGGTGATTGATCCCGCAGCGGCGAGTCTGCTTGCCGCCTGCGCCGGTACGAACATGAAACGTCTGCGGAGCGACGTCGACCGCCTGCTGCTCTATGCGCTCGGTCAGAAGCGGATCACGGTCGACGAGGTGCGCGAAGTGACCGGCCCGGCGACGTTGCAGGATCCGTGGGAAATAGCGAACGCGATCGGACGCGGCGAAGACGCGCAGGCGCTCCGCCAGCTGGCGCTGATGTTCGAAGCGGGCGGCATCCCCGAGAAGATCCTGGGGCAGCTTGGCTGGCTGGTGCGGACGAATTTTACGACACTGCCGGCCGCAGCCGTCCGCCGCGCAGTGGACGCGGTCTTCCGTACGGACCTCGAGTTGAAGCGATCGGCCGGCGAGGCGCGCGTGCTGCTGGAACGGCTGGTCGTCGAGTTGTGCGCCATCAGGCGGGCGCCGGCTGTCCGGCGACAGTGAAGCGCAACCCGAAGGCTCCGGTTAGCTTTTAGGCGCGATTCGCGACGCGCGATGACAGGCGCGACTTGTACCGGCCTGCCGCGTTCTTGTGGATGATGCCTTTGCTGGCCATCCTGTCGATGAGCGACACGGTCTGCCGGAGAGCGGCCCGGGCAGCGCCCGGATCCTTGCCCGCGATTGCGGCTCGAACGCCCTTCAGTGCGTGCCGAAGCCGTGCGCGCAGATGCCGGTTGTGCTCGCGGTTTTTCAGACTCTGACGATGCGCCTTGAGCGCGGATGCGTGCGAAGCCACGAAAGTCCTTACCTCCTGAAACGACTTATTTTAGCAACCCATGTCGATTTCTGTCGAGCATTTCCGCCGCTCCTACGGCGCGTTCACGGCCGTCGACGATTTGACCTTCGAGGTGGCCGGGGGGGAAATCGTCGGGTTGATTGGCCCTAATGGAGCCGGAAAGACCACCACCCTCCGGTCTCTCGCGGGCATCCTTCGTCCGACCGGCGGCCACGTTCATATCGACGGCTTCGATATCGTCGAGCATCCGATCGAGGCGAAGCGCCGTCTGGCCTTCATGCCGGACGAACCACATCTGTTCGAATACCTGACCGTTCTCGAGCACCTCCGCCTGACGGGCCGTCTGTATGCGGTCTCCGATGTCGACGATCGGGCGACCCCGCTGCTCGAGGAACTCGAGCTCCGCGGAAAAGAGCATGCCCTGCCCGGCGAGCTGTCGCGCGGCATGCGTCAGAAGGTCGTCATCGCGTGCGGGCTCGTGCGAAGCGCGACCACGCTGTTGTTCGACGAGCCGTTGACGGGACTCGACCCGATTGGCATCCGCAAGATGCGGGAAACGATCGTCGCGCGTGCGCGGGCGGGCGCTGCCGTCCTGCTGTCTTCGCACCTGCTGCATCTGGTCGAAGAGATCTGCACGCGAGTGATCATCATGGATCGCGGAAGGATAGTCGCTGACGGCACATTCGCGGAGCTTGCCTCGCGCGTCGACATCGCCGAAGCGGGATCGCGGCTCGAGCAGATCTTCATGCGCGTGACAGGACGGTAGGAATTGGTGAGGCAAAGTTCTGAGTTATGAGTGTTGAGTGGTGAGGCGGAGGGCCCCGCACATAACGCCCAGTTTGATGCAGCAGCTCGACGCTCTTTCCGACATGCCGAGGTCTGAACCTCATAACTCAACACTCATAACTCAAGACTCACAACTCAAGACTGACAGAGACATCAACGATTTCGCATGATCGCCGCAAGCCTCTACATCGTCCTGTGCAGCGCGCGGAACCGGCTGCGCCTGCGGCTGCGGCGGCTGCGCGAGCCGCGGTATCTGCTCGGGGCAGTCGCCGGCGTCGCCTACTTCTATTTCACGGTGTTCGCTCGAATGCGGGCCACGCCGGCGCGCCGGCGCCGGGCCAATACCGCAGCGTCGGCCGGCCTCTTTGCGGCGCTGCAGGCGAGCGGCCCCGGGCTCGCGGCGATGGCCGTGCTCCTGCTGGCCACCCTGGCCTGGGTGTTCCCGGGCAGCAGCGGGCTGCTCGATTTCACGGCAGCCGAAACCGACTTCCTGCTGCCGGCGCCGGTCACCCGGCGCCGGCTGCTGGTGCACCGCATGATCCGATCGCAGATCGGTCTGCTGTTCGCGTCGGTGATGCCGGCAATCGTGTTTCCCTCAGGATCGGCCCCGTCACGCGTCCGATTGGCCGCCGGCCTCTGGCTCGTCTTCGTGACGGCCAAGGTGTATTTCACCGGCGTGACACTCGCGCGCACGAGACTGGGCCCGGCGAGCGCCGGCGGCCGCGGCACGGCGTGGACGCCGGTGGCAGTGCTGCTCGGCGCCGTGGCAATCGTAATCCTTTCGATCGGGCGCGCCTTTGCCGGCCGCGCGATCGGCGGTCCCGCCGATGTGATGACCCGCCTGGGAGAGGCAGCGACGACCGGCGCTGCCGCCATCGTCCTCTTGCCGATCGTTGCGTTGGTACGGCCGTTGTTCGCGGCGAGCCTGCCGTCGTTCCTCGGCGCCCTGGTCCCGGCCGTTCTGGTGCTGGCGGTGACGATTGCGTGGGTGCTGCGCTCGGATGCGGTCTTCGAGGAGGCGGCGGCTGCCGTCGCGGCGCGCCGTTCGGCTGCCCGTTCGGGTGTCGAAGCCGGGCCGCCGCGATCACGCGTCGTCCCGTGGACGCTCGCCCCGACCGGGCGCGTCGAAGGCATCTTCCTGTGGAAGGGCGCCATCCAGATGCTCCGTGCGACGACGGGCTGGACGTTGATCCGATATCTGCTGCCGCTCGTGTTCATCGCGGTGTCGCTGGGATCGACGCTCATGGCGGCGAGTCGCGCCCGCGGACCGGCGATGACGCTGTGCGCGTTCGCGGTCGGAGTGGCCGTTTTCACCGTGCTGCTCGGCCCGCAAGTCGTCCGCGTCGACCTGCGCGACGACCTCCGGCATCTCGAGTTGCTCAAGACGTGGCCGCTCGAGTCGTCGGCGGTGATTCGCGGCGAGCTGCTGTGCCCGGGTGCGCTGCTGACGGCCGTCGCCTGGCTGGCGATCGCCTGCGCCGCAATTCTGTCGGCGCCCGGATTCCCCGGGCTGCCGCTCGCCTGGCGGCTCTCCGGCTCCGCCGCAGCATTGCTGCTGGCGCCCGCGCTTGTGTTCGCTCAGCTCACCGTCCACAACGCGGCGGCGGTGTTGTTTCCGGCGTGGGTGCCGGTCGGATATTCACGGCCGCGCGGCCTCGATGCGATGGGGCAGCGGTTGATCCTCTTCGGCGCCGTTGTGGTGGCGCTGGTGTTCATATTCACGCCGGGTGTGCTGGCCGGCGCCGTTCTCTGGTTCGCAGCCCATACGTTTCTCGGAGCCGCCGCTCTCATTCCTGCGGCCGCCGCGTGCACTGGAATCGTGATGATCGAGGTACTGGCGGTGAGCGAAGCGCTGGGGCCAGCTTACGAGAGGATGGATCTGCTGGCGGTCGAGAGATCTGAGTAGGTCTAAGAATCCTGTTCGCTCGGAATTGAACCTCCGCGTCCTCCGCGTCCGTGGTTGCTCTACCGGACGCCGACGACCGAGTAGGCTCCCGTCGAGGGTTTCTTGTCCGTGTAGCGGACGACTTCGCGCCCGTCGACGACGTCCGTGACCTTGTAAATCTGGCCGGAGCGCAATTCGATCGGCCGCTGGCCGGTCGTGCCGGCAGTGCCCGCCATCCGGTTGATCCGCGAGACGTAATCGCGTGTTTCACGGTACGGAGGAATGTTCTCCCCGTGCTTGTCCACGGCAGCCGGGCCGGCGTTGTAAGCCGCGAGCGCGAGCTCCTCATTGTCCTGGTAGCGATCCAGGAGGCGGCGCAGGTAAGCGACGCCTCCGCGGATGTTCTCGGCGGGACTGTACGGATTGTCGACGCCGAGCTCGCGGGCGGTGGCGGGCATCAGCTGCATGAGGCCCATCGCGCCTTTGGGTGAGCGTGCGGCCGGATTGAAGCCGGACTCGACCTGGATGACCGCGCGCACGAGGTCGGTGCGGACGCCGTTCAGTCGCGCATGCTCCTCGATGAGATCGTCGTACGGCCGGCTGCGGTGCGCCGCCGCGTAGCGCGTCACCCGCACGGTCTCAGCTTCGGGGACGGCATACGACCGTACTTCGGTCGCATTGGCCGGCTTTCGGTTCGACAGCACGAGCTGTCCGTCGCCGTCACGCCACGAGTAAATCTGGGCAGATGCGGACGACGGCACGGCCAGCCACACTGCGGCCACCAGGCCGGCGAGGAGCGTGTTGGACCCGTATCGCGGGCAGCGCGATGGCCGGCGAGCGAGCTGTTGCAACGAGTCCGATTCTGAATCCGGAATGCGTGGCCCCACCTGTCCCGATGTATCGGCTGGTCAGATGGCGTGCAACAGGAGCCGTGAAGTTCTGTGCAGCCTGTTGCGTTCTGCACGCGTTGATCAGGATCGGCGGCGGCGAGGCGCGTTCCGGACGCATCTCGGATATCATCGGTGGAAGAAGACTGGTGCGATGAGCACGGCACTCTACCGCGCGCTCAAGGCTGCGGGGGTCGACGAAGGGCTGGCGCAGGAAGCTGCGCGTTCGGTGGTCACCGCCGAGGGCGCGGAAGCGCTTGCCACGAAGTCCGACGTCGCTCTATTGAGGGCTGACTTCGCCGTATTGAAGGGTGACTTCGCCGAACTGAGGGTTGCGACGAAGACTGATATCGCCGAAGTCAGGATCGCAATCGCCGATCTGCATGCCGAGTTGCTGAAATGGAACATCGGCGCGATGACCATTCTGACCGTCATCTACTCAGCCATCAACGCCGCGCTTCGCTTCGTCAAGCCGTGATCGGGCGGCCTCGCGTCGTGCGGCCTCGCACCGACAACCTTTGTGTTCGACCACTGTGTTCGACCACGCACGCGTCCCGCACCGCCATCGGGCGGACCATGAACCATGGCCGTCAGAGGGCTTCGTTCTAATGGCTGAGTAGCCGCGCCACGACCTTTTCGCTCTCCGCGAGCATCTCGTCGACTTTCTCCGGCCGCTTTCCGCCGGCTTCGGCGAACTCAGGCCGGCCGCCTCCGCCGCCGCCGACGATCGGCGCGATCTCCTTGACGATTTGCCCCGCCTTGATCCGGCTGGTCAGGTCCGCTGTGACAGCGACGACGATTTGAACCTTCCCGTCGCTCGCCGATGCGAGCACGACGATGCCGCTTTTGATTGTTGCCTTGAGGGAGTCGGCGAGGCCGCGGAGCGCGTCCTTGTCGAGGTCCGTCACCTTCCGGCGCGCCAGTTTGATGCCGTCGATGTCGATGATTCCGTCGGCCTCGTCCGAACGCGCACCCCCCAGTGCCAACCTGGTCTTGAGCTGTGACAGCTCGCGAGTCAGGCGCCTGGCATCCGCCTGCAGCCGTTCGATCGCCGCGACAGCCTGCTCGGGCGGCGCGTGCAGGGTGTCGAGCAGGGCCGACAACACCGCACGTTGCCGCTGGATCCAGGCGACCGCCCCGGCTCCGGTGAGCGCTTCGATTCGCCGCGTGCCCTGCGCCACGCCGCCCTCGGCGACGATGACGAAACAGCCGATATCGCCGGTTGCGGCCACGTGTGTGCCTCCGCACAACTCCATGCTGTACCCGGGCACGCTCACGACGCGGACCTGGTCGCCGTATTTTTCGCCGAACAGGGCCATCGCCCCCGCGGCAATGGCCTCCTCGGTGGACCGCAATTCCGTGGTGACCGGCGTGTTCCTGGTGATCTGCTCGTTGACGATCGACTCGATGCGATCGAGCTCCTCGCGTGAGACGGGCTGAAAATGCACGAAGTCGAACCGCAGGCGATCGGGTGCCACCAGCGATCCCGCCTGCTTGACGTGGGTGCCGAGCACTTCCCGCAGGGCGGCATGCAGCAGGTGGGTGGCCGTGTGATTCCGGCGGGTGGCGTTGCGGGTCTCCGCGTCGACGTCCGCAGTCACTTCGTCGCGCAGCCGCAGCGTTCCGCGTTTGACCTGCACGTGGTGCGCGCGTGGCAGCCCGCTGCGAATTCGCGCCAGTCCGTCGACAGCGGCCTCGCCGCCCTCGCTGCGCAGAAGGCCCGTGTCGGACACCTGTCCGCCGGCTTCGAGGTAGAAAGGTGTTCGGGACAGCGCGACATAGCCGCTCTGACCAGCGGCGAGCGACGAAACCGGCTGGCGCTTGTCGTCGAAGAGAGCCACGATGGGAGCCCCGGTCACGCGCGTCGTCGTGTATCCCTCGAACCGGTCGCCGATTCGGCCGAGCTCGTCATCCGAGGGCACGTCGAACTCCTGCCCCTTCCGGCCGGCGAACGCGCTCTGCGCGCGGGCTTTGTCACGCTGCGCCTCCATCGCCGTATCGAAGGCGGTCCGATCCACGCGCACGTCCTGGGTCGCGGCGGTGTCTTCGATGAAGTCGTACGGGATCCCGAAGGTGTCGTACAGGCGGAAGGCGACATCCCCGGCGAGCACGCGCCCGGGCGTTTCGAGCGCCTTCGCGATCTCGGCTTCGAGCCGCGGCAGGCCGTCGGTGAGGACCGCGTCGAACCGGTTCTCTTCGGCGAGGATGGTCTTTTCGATCATCGTGCGATGGCGGCGGACTTCGGGATACGCATCACCCATCTCGCGATCGAGGACGGCCACGATCGTGTGCAGGAACGGCTCGGTCAATCCGAGATGCTGGCCGTGGCGCATCGCGCGCCGCATGATCTTGCGCAGCACGTAGCCGCGCCACTCGTTGGACGGGATGACGCCGTCGGCGATGAGAAACGTCGTCGCGCGCACGTGGTCGGCCACGACGCGCATGGAAATGTCGCTCGCGTCGTCCACGGATCCGCCGTAGCGGCGGCCGGCGAGGCGTCCGACTTCGTCGAGCAGCGGCATGAAGACGTCGGTGTCGTAGTTCGATTCCTGGTTCTGCATCACGGCGGTGATCCGCTCGAGGCCCATGCCGGTATCGATGGAGGGGGCCGGGAGCGGCGTGAGCCGCCCGTCGGCGCTGCGCTCGAATTCCATGAACACGTTGTTCCAGATCTCGACGTCCGGACGGCCGTCGCTGCCGCGGACGAAGTAGATCTCGGAACATCTGCCGCACGGCCCGGTATCTCCCATCTGCCAGAAGTTGTCGTCGGCGCCCAGCTCCAGGATCCGGTCCGGCGGGACGAACGTCCGCCAGACGTCGAACGCCTCGTCATCACGCGGGATGCTGCCTTCGCCTTTGAAAATCGAGACGACCAGGCGGTCCTTCGGCATCTTCCACGCCTCGGTCAACAGCGTCCAGGCGAGCGCGATGGCGTCTTTCTTGAAGTAGTCGCCGAACGAGAAATTGCCGAGCATTTCGAAGAACGTGTGGTGGCGAAAGGACGGCCCGACGTTGTCGAGGTCGTTGTGCTTGCCGCTGACGCGCATCACTTTCTGTGATGTCGTCGCGCGGGTGTAGTCGCGCCGTTCGCGGCCCAGAAACACGTCCTTGAACTGGTTCATGCCGGCGTTGGTAAACAACAGTGTCGGGTCGTCGGCGGGTACCAGCGGCGAGCTCGGCACGATTCGATGGCCGTGGCGCTGGAAGTACTCGAGGAAGGACGCCCTGATCTCGTGGGAAGTCACAAGTTTATTCTAGACTTCAACTGCTAGACTTCAACTTCCAGAACTTCCGAGGCGGCCATGTCCAGTCGTTGTGTCCCGCTGTTCGGCTTTGCCGGCCTCTTGACGATCGCAGCCGCGATGCCCCTGGCGCAGCAAACGGCGGCAAAGCCGGTGCTCATCAGAGCGAACCGCCTGCTCGACGTTCGCGCCGCCGCGTATCGCGCCGATCAGGGCCTGTGGATCGAAGGCGGCCGCATCCGCCAGGTGGGAGCGTTCGATGAGCTGCGCGCCGCGGCGCCGAAGGACATCGCGGTCGTGGACCTCGGACGCGCCGTGGCGATGCCGGGACTGTTCGACTGCCATACGCACCTGCTGGATGCGATGGACCCAGGAAATTCAAGCGCCGACAACCTGATTCTGACGCTGGCGCGAGAAGCGCCGACGAAGCGCGCCCTGCGCGGAGCGGCGCTGGCGCGGGAGATCCTCGACGCCGGGTTCACGACAGTGCGGAACGTCGGCCACTCGGGCGTCGACGGCGATGTGTCGCTGCGGGACGCCATCCGCAGCGGCTGGCTGCCCGGTCCGCGTATCGCCGCCGCCGCGCGAAAGATTGCGCCTCATGGCGGCCAGGCGCTGCCGGTGCAGAGCAGCATCGTCCAGACGCTCGTCGACCAGGAGTTTCTGACCGTCGTGACCCCGGCAGACGGCCGTCGGGCGGTGCTGGAGAATCTTCGCACCGGCGCCGACGTCGTCAAAGTCGTGGCCGACGACGGGCCGAGGATCATCGACGAGGACACGATGAAAGCGATCGTGGACGAGGCGCATCGGGGCAACGTGCGTGTGGCCGTGCACGCGACGACCAGGCGCGGAATTCAGGCGGCGATTGCCGCCGGTGTGGACTCGATCGAGCACGCCGACGCGGCGACCGACGAGCAGTTCCAGACGATGCGCGAGAAAGGCATCGTGCTGGTGCCGACGTTGTTGCCGCGCGAGATGCTCCCGGTATCCCGAGAACTGGCGGCGCTGCCGAATATCGAGGCGCTCAAGGACGAATACGTGTCGGGCGAGCGCGCCAAGCTGGATCGGGCGCGCAAGGCGGGCGTCAGGATCGCGTTCGGATCGGACATGTGGTTCGGCTTCCCGGGTCAGACGCGCGGACAGACAACGCTGCTGGCCCTGGCGGGGCTCGAGAGCTTCGGCATGAGTCCGGCGGATGTGGTCCGTAGCGCCACCGTCACTGCCGCCGAGCTCGTGAATCTGGCTGGCGTGTCGGGGACTCTGGAAGCCGGGAAAGCCGCCGACGTGATCGGCGTGGATGGCGAGCCGCTGGCCAGCGTCCGCGATCTGTCGAAGATCGTGTTCGTGATGAAGGGTGGCAGCATCATTCGGGACGACACGCGTTTGCGGCCTGCCGGGTCACGGTGATCGCGGCGCGAACCACCGGACCTGCGGGCGGCTCCGTGCGGGGCAACCACAATGGTCAGGTGAACGTGCGGATTCGGGCATGCAGCGCGGCGTGAAACCGGTCGTCCGGCTGAAGCCGGACCACTACGAGGGGCGTGTTCGTGCGGCCAGAATCGTCTGAACCCGCTCCGCATCGAAGCCCTGACCCACGAGATATCGATACAGGCGCTGAAGCTCGCGATCGTCGGCGATGAGGGGGCGGCCGCGCAGGCGCCTGCCGATCGCCGCCTCGATTTGTGCGTCCTCGTCGAGCGCTTCGAACGCTTCGCCGACCACGCGCCTGGCGGTCTCCGTGTCGATGCCAGCGCGCTCCAGGTGGAGCTCGACCCGCCGTCTGCCGTGCCGCCGCACTGACACTTCCGTCCGCACGACGGCCTCGGCCGCGCGGACGTCGTCTATGGCGCGTTCGTCGCGGAGCCGCCTCACCGTTTCGTCGATGGCCGTGGAATCGTAGCCGCGGCGCGCGAGCCGCTCGCGGATCTGCGCTTCAGACAGCTCGCGACTGGCGAGCATTTTCAGGGCGGTCACATAGGGATCGCTCGGACTGGCCATTCGAAGGCGGATTATACGGCGTGAGATAACGATGATGTGACTGAAGATCGTATCAGCAGCCGTATCCGGCGAACGACGATCAGACGTTTTACGTCATTCTCCGAAGCCGACGATCACGACCTCGAGTTCTGGCTTCAGATACCACCCGACGAACGGGTGCTTCAGGTGTGGACACTCAGCCAGGAGTTGTGGACGCTTCGAATGGGTCCCACCCGGGCGTATCGACGTCCTCACCGATCTTACCGGGTTGACGTTTGCAGAGGCCTGGCCCCGGGCCTACCGGCCGAAGCGCGTGATCTCCGGGGCTCTGGTCACGGATCTCGCCATCTGGTCGCGGGCGAGATCGGACGTGGTTGAAATCCCCTGCACCTTGAGCTTGAACTCGTCGACGTTGCTCGCCCAGCGCAGCGCCTCTTCGTAGGCCACCAGTCCCTGCTCGAACAGCGCGAAGATCGACTGGTCGAACGTCTGCATGCCGTACTGCGACGTGCCGGTGGCAATGGCGCCGTGGATCAGGTGCGTTTTGTCCTTGTCGACGATGCAGTCGCGGATGAACGGCGTGCCGATCATGACTTCAACCGCGGGGGCGCGCCCTCTGCCGTCGGCTTTCGGAATCAACCGCTGCGAGATGACCGCCTTCAGGACGCTGGCGAGCTGCAGCCGCACCTGCTTCTGCTGATGCGGCGGAAACACCGCGATGATGCGGTTGATGGTCTCGGTAGCGTCGAGCGTGTGCAGCGTCGAGAAGACGAGATGGCCGGTTTCTGCGGCGAGCAGCCCGGTCTCGATCGTTTCGAAATCGCGCATCTCGCCGACGAGGATCACGTCGGGATCCTGACGCAGGGCGCTGCGCAGCGCCTGCGCGAAGGAGCGCGTATCGACCGACACTTCGCGCTGGTTGACCATCGATCGCTGATCGCGGTGCAGGAACTCGATCGGGTCCTCGACCGTCATCACGTGCGCGGAGCGCTCGCGGTTGATGTGATCGATCATCGCCGCGAGCGTCGTGCTCTTGCCGCTGCCGGTCGTGCCCGTCACCAGCACGAGACCGCGCTCTTCGAGCGCAATCTGCTTCATCACCGCGGGCAGGCCGAGCTCGTCGATGGTCCGGATCTGCATCGGAATCACGCGCAGGACCAGGCCGACGGTGCCGCGCTGCTGAAAGATGTTGCAGCGGAACCGCCCGAGGCCGGGGACGCTGTAGGCGAGATCGACTTCCTGTGTTTCCTTGAACCTCTGCCGCTGCGCCGTCGACATCACCGCCGCACTCATCGCGACGACGTCTTCGTGATCGAGCCGCTTCTCTTCGGTCGCCGGCATCAGCGTGCCGCGGACCCGCATCATCGGGAAGCCGCCGACCTTGAGGTGGAGATCCGAGGCGCCGTTGTCGACTGCGATCTTCAGGAGATCGTTAACATGCATAGAGAGACGTGACACTCCGCCTTTACGAAATCCGGGCCACGACCGGCGCTCTCAGCGTTGCCTCTTCCTGATAGACATACGTCAGCCAGCCATGACGATCGGCGGCCTGGCCGGTGATGACGTCGAAGAAGGCGCGCTGCAGAGCCTCGGTCACCGGGCCGCGGCTGCCGGATCCGACCGGGATTCTGTCGATGGAGCGAATCGGGGTGATTTCCGCTGCGGTGCCCACGAAAAACGCCTCGTCGGCGATGTACAGTGCCTCACGCGGCAGCGCCGTTTCCTTCACAGTGAACCCGAGGTCGCGGGCGAGCGTCATGACCGAGTCGCGCGTGATGCCCCCAAGAATCGATGAGGCCAGCGGCGGCGTGAGGATCAGGCCGTCGCGCACGAGGAAGACGTTCTGGCCGCTGCCTTCGCTGACCATCCCGGAAACGTCGAGCGCGATGCCTTCGGCATAGCCGTCGGTGATCGCCTCCATCTTGATGAGACCGGAGTTGGCGTAGTTGGCCGCGCTTTTCGCCAGCGCGGGCAGCGTGTTCGGAGCCATCCTGGACCAGGACGAAACTTTCACATCGCAGCCCTGTTCGAGCGCTTCGTTGCCCAGATACGAGCCCCAATCCCACACGAGGATGGCGGCATCGACCGGACAGGTAAACGGGTTGACGCCGAGCGACTCGTATCCGCGGTACACCAGGGGCCGGACATAGCAGGACTTCCTGTCGTTGGCGCGGATTGTCTCGAGCACCGCATGTTCCCAGCCGGCGTCGTCGAGCGGGTAGGACATCCGGTAGATTCTGGCGGATTGCTGCAGCCGGCGCATGTGCGCGTCGAGCCGGAAGCAGGCGGACCCTTTGGGCGTGGCGTAGCAGCGCACACCCTCGAAAACGGCTGTGCCGTAATGGATCATATGGGACGCGATGTGAACGGTCGCGTCCTTCCAGTCGACGAGCTTGCCGTTCATCCAGATCTTGCCGGTTCCGGGAAACGCCATCGATGCTCCTCTCTTGAATTCTATCGCACCAGACCTTTCACACGCTGACACGAAGTGCACGCACCGGCACGGAGAAAGCAGGTGCTTCAGCGCATGGCGCGGAACAAGGTCAATCCTGATCGTTGCGACTACGTCGTGTCCGGAGCATCTGTCCCCATGATTTGACGCGTCGTGCAACGTTACTGTGCTTCCCCGCAGAACGGGCAGCGGTCCGAGCGCGCGTGCAGCGGCTTGCGGCAGTGCCAGCAGAAGCGCGGCAGCGGCATCGCCCGAGCCTTGAGGCGGCTGCGAATGTCGCGGGCTTCGGCCGTAATCGAGGGAGCGGGAACCGACCGCGCCGCCCGGGCCGGCGGCTGTCCGGCGGCCGCACCCCGTACGGCGAGCACGTCGTCGAGCAGTTCGGACGCCCGCTGGTAGCGGGCGTGAATGCCGGGCGCCATGGCCTTGAGGACGATGTCATTGATCGCCTTGGGTATCCTCGGGTTCTTCAGCCTGGGTGCGGTCACCAGGTCGCCGCGTTGGAGCCGGCCGACATCCGCGGGCGATGGCGCCTCGTACGGAAGCACGCCGGTCAGCATCTGGTACATCGTGATGCCGATCGAATACAAATCAGAAGCGAACACGGCCTGACCGTGAAATTGTTCCGGCGCCATGTATGGCGGGCTGCCGATCACGGTGGTGCCGTGAGCGGCGATCTCGAGAAAGCGCGACGTCCCGAAGTCCGCTACCTTGACGAGGCCGCGCTCGGCGACCAGCACGTTCGACGGGCGCAGGTCGCGATGCAGCACGCCGTGGCGATGCGCGTGCTCGATGGCATTGCAGATCTGGCACGTGTAATCGAGCGCCCGCCCGAGATCGAGCGCCCCTTCGCGCGCGATGATCGCTTCCAGGGTCTCGCCGGGCACGAATTCCATGACGATGAAGAAGACTTTGCCATGCTTTTCGGCCGTCAGGACGGTGACGATGTTGGGATGACTGAGCGCGGCGAGGAGACGCGGCTCGCGCAGCAGCTCACTGAAATCGCCGCTCTGCCTGTGCGGGACCTTCAGCGCGACCTTCTTGTCGATCCACGTGTCATTGGCCAGGTACACGGTGCCGAAGCCGCCGCTGCCGATCGTCGAGAGGATCCTGTACTTCCCGACGCGCTGTCCGCGGAAAAACATCGGCCGCGAGTATAGCAGCACGCCCCGGGCCGACGCCGCGCTGCGTCCCGGCTGCCGCGGCTGCGCGCACGTTCCACCTATAATTCCAGCCCGCGTGCATCGATTCTTTGCCCCTGCACTCGACGCGGGCGATGAGACCGTCATGCTCCCGCGCAGCGAAGCCGAGCATCTGAGGCGCGTCCTGCGGCTCGGGGTGGGCGACACCGTATCGGTGTTCGATGGCCGCGGCCACGAATTTCTGGCCCGGGTGGCGAGCATCGTCAGACGCGACGTTCGGCTGCAGCTGCTGTCGCGGGTGGAGCCGCCGCCGGAGCCGGCCGTCCTGTTGACGCTGGTGCAGGCGGTGCTGAAAGGCGACAAGATGGACGAAGTCGTGCGCGATGCCGTCATGCTCGGTGTAGCCGCGGTACAGCCGATCGTGACGAAGCGGAGCGAAACAACGGTGGCGATGCTGCTGAAGAGCGCGAGGGTCGATCGCTGGCAGCGGGTGGCGCTTGCCTCGGTCAAACAGTCACGCCGCGCCGTGCTGCCCGAGATCAGGCTGCCGCTGACGCTCGAGACGTACCTCGACGAGCCGGCGTCGAGCCAGCGGCTGATGCTCGTGGAGCCGGCTGCCGGGACCGCAGATGTCCGGCCGCTCTCCACGCTGCAGGGGGCTCCGGCTCCGCACGACGCGGCGGTCCTGATCGGGCCGGAGGGCGGATGGACGGACCACGAGAGGGACGCGGCGGCGGCAAGAGGCGTGCAAATGGTGACGCTCGGTCACCGCACGCTGCGCGCTGACGCCGTGCCCATTGCGGCGATCAGCGTGCTGCAGTTTTTGTGGGGGGATCTCTAGATTGCAGATTGCAGATTGCAGATTGCTGATTGCAGATTGCTGATTGCAGATTGCAGATTGCTGATTGCAGATTGCAGATTGCTGATTGCAGATTGCTGATTGAGTCCCTACAATCTTCAATCTACAATCTGAAATCTCAGCAGGCTACCTGGGGCTCACCCTGAAGTCCTGCGTCCTGGCGTCGCCTTCCCCGAGAGCGACGTGCGCGGCGCCAGTCCGGTGATCATCCAGATACGCCGCGTCGAACCATTCCCCCTGTTCGGCAGGATCGACAGTGGTCACGTAGTACTCGCCGGGCGGGAGGCCGCGGAGACGGTACTTACCGTTCTGATCGGGGCGCGCCGTCATGATCTGTCTCGACTGTGGCCGCCAGAGCGATCGATCGCTCGAGAACGCAAGCACGGTGTAGTCGGGGACAGGCGTTCCCTGCGCGGTCGTGATCGTGCCGCTGATTTCGGTGATCCTGTCGGTGAAAACAACCTCCACGTTTGCAAGCGTCTCGCCGCCGCGCACGCCGACCGGCGTGTCGGTCACCTCACGCCCGGCGACGCGCACGGATTTCAGCGTCCAACCGCGCAGGTTCCCGTTGGATCGAATCAGGTGCGCGCCCGCCGGGACACCGGACAACGAGAAGTGGCCGTCCTTGTCGGCGCGCGCGTTGGGTTGGGGCCCGAGCGCTCCCTGATCTGTCGACGGCGCAGTGATGCGCACCTGTGTGGCATCCGGCGGTTGGCTCGCGCCCTGGAATGTGACCGTGCCGGTAATGGTTGCGCCCGTCGACAGAATGACGGTCAGCGCGTCAAGATCCTGTCCGTTCACGCTGATCGGCTGTAAGGCATACCGCGGAGTCTCCCGGTCGTTGCCGCGCGCCCGCAGAATGTACCGGCCGGGCGGGACATTCGGAATCGAGAACGCGCCGTCCCACTGAATACGACCACCGAGATTCGCCGCAATCTGTCCGGTTCCGGTACTGTCTGCCGTCAGATTGACATTGCCATTCGTTGCCGCCGTGCCGTCCGGATTCACGACATGGCCCGAGACCCGTGCCGCGCGCACGAGCAGCATGTTGAAGTTGATGTCGAGAATCTCCTGGCTCAATCCCAATGGAATCGCCCTCGCTTCGGCAACCGACGCCACACCCGGAAAATAGGTCGGCGCATACGCCAGCTGTTCGGGATCGTCCGGCTGGCTGGAAAGGCCGGCGCCGGCGCGGCCGCCGGAGACCGCCGGGCCGCCGGCAAACGGAGCACCTGCCCAGCCGCCCCGACCCGGACCGCGGCCTCCGCCGCCCGGCGCGTTGAAATTCCGCGCCACAGCGCTCACGTAATATTCGCCGGGCATCAAGCCCCAGACGCGGAACTGGCCTCTGTCATCGGTCTGCGCGCTGCCAGCCGGTGTGAGACGACGCTCGCCCTGCTGATATTGATAGCGCATAACCCGGACCGGGATGCCGGGCATGGCTTCGCCGTCTTCATCGAGCACGCGACCTCCGATTACGCTGCCGCGCGGCAACTGGAAATCTACGCCTTTCAACTGCTGCCCCTCGCCGAGTTGCAGCGGCGTGCCCGCCTGCAGCGGCCGCCGCTGGCCGTAGGACAGCGAGACAAAGCCGGACTTCGAGACGCTCAAGGTGTAGCGGCCTGCCGGCAGCTCGGTCAGATCGAAGACGCCGTTCTCGTCCGTGAGCACTCCGCGGCCGCCAGGCAGCTCCGCGGCGCTGATGAACACGCGTGCGCGCTTCACCGGCCTGCCGGTGTCGGCCGCCAGCACGCGACCCATGATCCGCCCGATTGGACCCGGTGCGCTTTCTCTTTGCGCCGACGTGTCCCGGGCCGGCTGCTCCGAGCCGCGCAGGCCCGGCGGCTGCTGGCCGGCAACCAGCGACCCCATGACAAGGATGGTGACGACAGACAGGACTCGGGCGCTCATGCTGCAGTATTAGACCTGAAACGGGCTCGCCCGGTTGACTGCCATCCTTTTTTCACGGGCGGCAAGACCATGCGAGTCCCAGCCAGCCGTCCTCCTCCTGCTCCCACGCAATACTCGCAGCTGCGAACGCCAGGCACACCTCCTCCCGCTCGGAAGTCAGAAGGCCGCTGGCAATCAGGACGCCATCGGGGCGGACCGCGGCGATCAGCGCAGGCGCCGCCCGTGCCAGAAGGGCGCCGGTGAGGTTCGCGGTCACGACATCGGCGGCGGGCAACGCGTCCGTGGTCAGGTCGGCCACATTGAAGCGGACGCAGGCTGCCGGAGGATTCAGTGCCAGATTCTCGCGCGCCGACTGGATGGCGTCCGGGTCGTTGTCAATGCCGGTCACGGAAGCGGCCCCGAGCCGTGCCGCAGCAATGGCGAGCACACCCGAACCGGCGCCGACGTCGAGCACGGACTTTCCATTCAGCGGGATGTTCTGAAGGGCGCTGAGGCACAGCCGGGTCGTTGCATGATGCCCGGTGCCGAACCCCATGGACGGCTGGATGACAAGGGTGATGAGATTTGCGTCGCGCTCGACGGCCGGCCGCCAGTCCAGAGACGGTACGATCGTGATGCGGCCGACCGTAACGGCTTCCAGGTTTGCCTGTGACCGGCGTGCCCAGTCGTCATCAGGGACCTCGATCGGCTGCGTCTCGTATCCCGCCGACAACGCCGCACATGCCCGATCGCGCGCGTCGACCGTCGCGAAGAAAACACGCAGCGTCGGTCCCCGCTCCTCGACTGCCGTAGGCCCGAAGTCGTCGACGAAGGCAAGAACCAGGTCAAGCGTGCCGCCCTGAACATCGATCGCCGGATATGTCTTCAAGTGGGAGCCCGTGTGAGGTGGGTCGGGTGGGTCCGGTGAGTCGAGTGGGTCGGGTGGGCAAGGAAATGAGTCGCCTGCGGCTGGCTGACGAGTCAACTTGCCAAACCCACTCCAACCACCCGTCCCACTTGACCGACCTGACCTACTCCACCCACCCGACCCACTTGCCCCTAACCGAAGATGTCCTTCACGCGGTCGAACAGGTTTCGCTCCTCCTGCTGCTCTTCACGCGCGCGCGGCTCGAACCGTTCCTTCGGGAGCGCTTTCGCGAGCTGCTCCAGCAGGTGGCGCTGGTCCCGGGTGAGCTTCTTCGGTGTCTGCACTTGAATGGTCACGAACAAATCGCCGCGTCCCCGCCCGCTGACATCGGGGAGTCCCTTTCCGCGCAGGCGGAGGGTCGTGCCGGTCGCGGTTCCCTCAGGAATCCTGACCGCGTCGGCCCCGTCGAGCGTCGGCACCTGCACTTCGCCGCCGAGCGCGACGGTGGTGAAGTTCACGGAAATCTCGCAGAACAGGTTGATCCCATCGCGCCGGAAGAACTCGTGCTCCTGAACGTGCACGACTACGTACAGGTGTCCGGGCGGGCCGCCGGCAGCGCCGCCTTCGCCCTCGCCAGCGAGCCGCAGCTGCTGGCCGGTGCCGATGCCGGCGGGAATCTTGACCGTGATCTTGCGCTCTTTGCTGACCCGTCCGGTGCCGCGACAGGTGTGACACGGCTTGGTGATGATGCGGCCGGCGCCCTGGCACTGCGGGCAGGTGCGCGCCACGGTGAAGAAGCCCTGCTGGAAGCGGACCTGGCCCTGGCCGCGACACTGCGGGCACATGGCCGGCTGGGACCCCGCAGCGGCGCCCGAGCCGCTGCAGGTCGCGCAGCTCTCGTGCCGGGGAATCTGAATGGTCGTCTCGGTGCCGCGTGCGGCCTCTTCGAACGTGATCTCGAGGTCGTACCTGAGATCGGCGCCGCGCTGCGGCCCGCCGCGGCGGCGCGGGCTGCCGAACAGATCGCCGAACCCGAAAATGTCCCCGAGACCACCGAGGATATCGCCGAAGTCGGCGAAGATCGAGGGATCGAACCCGGCGCCGGCGCCGGCAGCGGAGCTCACGCCAGCGTGCCCGAACCGATCGTAAAGGCTGCGCTTTTCGCCATCAGCCAGGATCGCGTACGCCTCCGCGGCTTCCTTGAACTTGTCTTCAGCCGCCTTGTCGCCGGGATTGCGATCCGGGTGGTATTTCAACGCCAGCTTGCGGTACGCGCTCTTGATGTCGTTGTCGGTCGCCGATCGCGGAATCCCGAGAACCTCGTAGTAGTCCCTCTTGCTCACGCCTTCGCCACCTTCACCATCGCCGGTCTCAGCAGCCGGTCGCCCATGATGTAGCCTCTGCGAAGCTCGCCAATCACTTCGCCGTCGCGATGCCCGGGACTCTCTTCATGCAGGACCGCCTGATGAATGTTCGGATCGAAGTCGGCTCCGATGGCTTCAATCGGGCGGACGCCGTACTTACGCAGCAGGTCGTGGAGTTTCGCCTGGATCAACTCGACGCCCTTGCGATACGCGCCCATGCCGTCGCCCGGATCGACCCGCAGCGCGATATCGAAATCGTCGACGATCAGCAGTACTTCCCGCAGCAGGTCGATGACCGCCTGATCCGCCTGCTCGCGGCGTTCGCGTTCGATCCGCTTGCGGTAGTTGTCGAATTCCGCCGCCTTGCGCATGAAGCGGTCGAAATACTCGTCGCGTTCGCGTTGCAGCGCCGCGACGTCCGGCCCTGCCGGTGCTTCAGAAACTTCGGTCTCCGACGCTTCCGGCGCGTCTGTCACTCGGTCTTCAGCCATAGCAGGTTGATCTTAATTGGGATCGCGCAGGACGCGTGATACGGCCTGTGCGGCGCCGTCAACAACGGTAATGGCGCGGGAATAGCGCATGCGCGTCGGTCCGATCACTCCCACGGTTCCAATGCCGGCGCCATCGTCATACGTCGACGCCACGAGACTGAACGGCCGCAGGTTGGGATCCACGTGCTCGGCGCCGATGACTACGGTCAAGCCGGGCCCGTCGATATACCGATTCAACACGTGCACCAGTTTCTGCTTCTCTTCGATCATGTGCAGCAGAGCTTGAAGCATACTGAGCGTGAGACCGGTCGTCGCGTCGAGCAGCGCGGCGGCGCCCTCGACGTACATGACACCCTCGTCGGGGAGTTCTGAGAACGTCCGCGAGGCGAGGCGCATGGCACGGGCCAGCAGCGCATCGTAGAGCAGCCGCTCCTGGTTCATCCGCTCGAGGACGGCCTGGCGCGCCCGGTTCAATGGCAGGCCTGAGAATTCCGCGTTGAGATAATTGGCCGCCTGGCGCAGATCCTCGGCACGCAGGGCTTCGTCAACGTCGATCACCTTCTGAATCACCTGCCCGCCGAGCGCGACGATGACGACGAGTACTCGGGTTGTGCTCAGCGGCACGAACTCAACCCGATCGAACACCGCGGACTGCTGAGCCGGACGGATGGCGAACGCCACCGTGCGTGAGGCCTGCGAGAGCATGTGCGAGACGCGCGGCAACAGCGCCTCCAGACGGCGGTCGCGGCCTTCCCGCCGCAGCCGCGCCTCGACCGCGGTTGTGCTGCGGTGGATCCGCCGCGATTCGAGCAGCATGTCGACGTAGAAGCGATACCCGCGATCGGTCGGGATCCGTCCCGCCGACGTATGGGGCTGCTGAACGTACCCTTCATCCTCGAGACGGGCGACGATGCTTCGGACGGTGGCGGATGAGACGCCAAGCCCCGCCGCTGTGACGAGCACAGACGAGGCGACCGGCTGGCCGGTTGCGATGTACTCGCGCACCAACGTGGCCAGGACGCGCTTCGAGCGATCGTTGACGTCCATTAGCACTCGAACTCTGAGACTGCTAAGGTTGATTATACCATTCCAGCGCAGCCCTTTACGTCGCTCGGTTGATCGGGCCGCACAGTACGCCGGCTGCGAGAATTCGATCTCGCCAGTGCCGTAGAGCGGCGGCCGGCGCAGCGCGCCCGGCGAGGGGCCCCACGGCGCGGACTGTACGCCCGCCGTGGAGGTGAGCCGGGGTGTGAGGCGGAGCCCCACGCGGGTATGCCGCGAAACACTGATATAGTAGTTTGCCGAAAAAGACGGCCAACAGTCTGATCCCGTTGTGAAACAACTATGAAAGAGATGTCCGGAACCCCAAGTCTGGCGGCCGAGGCGTACAACGTCGTCCGCCAGCGCATCCTTCGTGGGGAGCTGGTGCTGGGGCAGGTGATATCCCGGCGCAAACTGGCCGCCGAGCTCGGCATGAGTTTTCTGCCCGTCTCGGAGGCGCTGCTGCGGCTCGAGGTGGAAGGGCTGCTCGAGAGCCGGCCGCGCGCCGGCACGCGCGTTCGCATCCCGACCCGCGAGGACGTTCGCGGCCACTTCATCGTTCGCGAAGCGCTGGAGGTGCAGGCGGCCAAGCTCTTCACCGAGTTCGCGACCGCGGCGGATCGGGCCGAGCTGCGCAAGCTGGCGGCGCGGGTTGACGCGCTGGCGGTGAAACCCGATCGAACGCTCTACACGGTTCTGCATCACCGGCTGCACCGGCGGATTGCCGAGTGCTCGCGCTGTCCGATGCTCAGCGATGCAATCGAGAAGACGCATGCGCTCGCGTCGATCTGGTTCGGCCTGCTGCGTCAGGCGGCCCCCGGCGATCCGCCGCACCGCCACCAGGACCTGATCGAGGCGCTGTCGAAAGGCCCCGCCGAGGCCGCGGCCCGCGCGATGCGCGAGCACAACGCCGTGGCCCTGGAGCGTACGCTCGAAGTGTTGAAGCCGTACTTCAAGATGCGTCAGGCGAGCCGGCGCACCTTCTTCCGCAGCGCGCGCAAACAGAAACTCCAGGCAGTTGGCGCGCCCACCGACGAGTCGGAAGTGAGATATCAGAATGCTTAGTTGACCCGCACCTGCGAGCGGCGGATATATACTCCCGGCCGACCTCCGTGCAACTGAACGAGTGAGGAAAATCGAATCAAGTTCGATTGGGGAGGGAGGATCTGATGAGGCGCGCCGTGCGCACGCTGCTCGCCGGTTTCTTCGTACTCCTCGTCATCAGCGCAATTGCTCGCGCGCAAGCGGGATCCACGGCCCAGATCAGCGGCACAGTCAAAGATGAAAGCAGCGGTGTCCTTCCCGGCGCCGACGTGACCGCCACGCAGACCGAGACCGGCTTCAAGCGTTCGGCGGTGACCGATTCGAACGGCCTGTACACGCTGCCGGCCCTGCCCGTGGGACCTTACCGGCTGGACGTGAGCCTGGCCGGTTTCAAGACGTATTCGCAGACCGGCATCGTCCTGCAGGTCAATGCCAACGCCGTCATCAATATCGTCCTGCTGCTCGGCGCCGTCGAGGAGACCGTGCAGGTGCAGGGCGAATCCCCGTTGATCGACACGCGCAACATGGGGATCGGCCAGGTGATGGACAACAAGCGAATCCTGGAGTTGCCGCTGAACGGCCGCAATCCGGCCGACCTGCTGCAATATCTGCCGGCAGCCGTCCCGCAGCCAGCGCTCAACGCCACCAGCCGGAGCTTCGGCGGCACTCAGGGGGGCCTGGCCTATTCGATTGCCGGCGGCCAGTCGTACGGCGTCGCGTACCTGCTCGATGGCGCGACTTACAACAATCCCTACGACAACCTGAACCTGCCGATGCCATTCCCCGACGCGCTCCAGGAGGTCAAGGTGGAGACGAGCGCGTTGACGGCCCAGAACGGCATGCATGCAGGCGCCGCCGTGAACGCGGTCACCAGGTCCGGCACGAACCAGGTGCACGGTGACGTGTTCGAGTTCCTCCGCCATCACAGGCTGAACGCGACCAACCCGTTCAACGCGAAGAACCCCGACGGCTCACGCCGGGACGACGGGCTGAAGCGCAACCAGTATGGCGCGACAGTTGGAGGGCCGATCATTCCCAACCGGGTCTTCTATTTTGCCGGGTACCAGGGCACGAACACGCGGCAGCAGCCGTCGGACAACCGGGCCTTCGTGCCCACGTCGCAGATGCTCGCCGGCGATTTCACCGCGTTTGCGTCGCCGGACTGCAACGGCGGGCGGCAGATTGCGCTGGCGGCGCCATTTGCCGGCAATCGTGTCGATCCGCGGCTCTTCAGTCCGGCGGCCCTCGCGATTGCCTCGAAGCTTCCGAAGACGACCGATCCCTGCGGCCTCGTCCAGTACACGCTGCCGACGAACAGAGACGAATCGCAGGTCGTCGGAAAGATCGATTATCAAAGGAGCGCGAGCCAGTCCCTGTTCGGCCGATATATCGCGACGACCTACTATCAGCTGCCGCCGTACGAGACCTCGGACGGCAACGTGCTCACGACGTCGCAGGGCGGGCGCGACAACCTGGCGCAATCGATGACGGCGGGGCACAACGTGGTGCTGAGCTCGAATTCCGTGAACTCATTCCGGGTCGCGTTCAACCGCACCTCCATTCACCGCACCAACTCGGACTTCTTCGGGGCCGGCGACGTCGGCGTGAACATCTACACCTACATGCCCAAGTACTTCCTGCTGAACGTCACGCCCGGCGGGTTCCAGATCGGCGGCGGCACGGAGAACGAGGCGCGCTTCAGGACCAACACCTATCAGGCCAGCGACGACCTGACACTCGTTCGCGGCAGGCACCAGTTCGTGATCGGCGGCAGCTGGGCGCACTGGAACTCGTTCTCCACCGCCAACGTGCGTTCGCCGGGGCAGTTGACCATCGGCAACACCGTCACCGGCCTCGCGCTCGGCGACTTTCTCCTCGGCCGGTTGTCGGGAGCGATCGGGCTGCAGCAGTCGGCGCCGAACTTTCTCATCATGGAACAGACCTACGTCGCGCTCTACGCTCAGGATACCTGGCGGGCCTCGCCGCACGTGACGGTCAACTACGGTGTGAGATGGGAGCCGTTCCTGCCGCAGCAGATCACCAATAATGCGGTCTACAACTTCGACCTGGCGCGCTTCCGGCAGGGCGTGAAGAGCACCGTCTACAGAAACGCGCCTGCGGGCCTGTACTATCCCGGCGATCCAGGGTTCCCGACCCAGGCCGGGCAGAACAAGATCTGGACCAATCTCGGGCCGCGCGTCGGCCTCGCCTGGGATCCGACCGGCAGAGGAACGACCTCGGTCCGCGCCTCGTACGGGCGATCGTTCGATTTCGTGAACGCACAGTTTCACTTGAACACCTCGAACGCGCCGCCGTGGGGCGATGAGATTCGGGTCACGAACCCGGCGGGTGGACTGGACAACCCCTTTGTCGGCGCGGGGCAGCCGAACATCTTCCCGACGCCGACGGCGAGCCCGGATGTCGTGTTCACACAGTTCGGCCCGTACCTGAGCCTGAACTACGATATGAAAACGCCATATGTCGATCTGTGGAACGTCACCCTGGAGCGTCAGCTGTCGGCGAACTGGGTCGTTTCCGCCGGCTATGTAGGCAGCCGAACGTCGAACATCCTCGAATCGACGCCGCTCAACAACCCGTCACCGGTAACAACCGTGGCGCGAGACGTCAACGCCAACATCGTCCAGACCTGTATACCGGGCGCGGCGAACTTCCAGACCTGCATGACCGCGACGTCGACCGCGAACGCTCGCCGGCCGCTGTATCTGGAGAATCCCGCTGTGGGTCAGTACTTCGGCAACGTCGACGCGTACGTGACGGATGGCAGGCAGCGGTACAATGGCCTTCTGCTGACGGTGTCGCGCCGTGCCGGCCGCGGGACGACGATGAGCGCGAACTACACGGTGTCGCACTGCTACGGCTCGCCTGACGGCAGCGGTGGAGGGACCGCGAACCTCGCGACCGGGTACAACGATCCGGACGATCCGCATTTCGATGATGGGAACTGCGCGTCGGATCGGCGTCACGTGCTGACGTTGACCGCCGGCATCGAGTCGCCGCGGTTCGAGGGCTCACGCAACGCGCTTCGCGCGATCGCGTCGGGCTGGCGGCTGGTGGGCAGCTTCCGGGCGTTGTCGGGACCGTTTCTGACCGTGAGTCCCGGATCGGATCGTGCGCTGAACACGCAGCCGGGCACCCAGCGCGTGAACCAGGTCCTCGACGATCCCTATGCCGACGACAGCATCAATCCGGCGAATGGCGGGAGACGATTCCTGAACCCGGCCGCGTTCGCGCCCGCTCCACTCGGCGAGCAGGGCAGGATGCGCCGCAACGGTATCGAAGGCGTCGGCAGCAAGAATGTCGATCTCGCCCTGCTGCGCGTCTTCCGGCTTTCCGGCTCGCAGAATGTCGAGTTCCGCGCCGAGGCCTTCAACGCGTTGAACTGGTTCCAGTGGTTGCAGCCGGGCCAGACGCAGCCGACCGGGACGCCGAACCTGGCGCTGAGCGGTGCGACCTTCGGACAGATTCTGGCAGCGGGCGATCCGCGCATCCTGCAGTTCGGGATCAAGTACGGGTTCTAGGGGAGAATTACCACAGAGGACGCGGGGGACGCGGAGGTTCATCCGAAAACCAACAGGATTTTTCCTCCGTGTCCTCCGTGTCCTCCGTGGTGTCATACTCATAACTCATAACTCATAACTCATGTCCTACATCTTCCACCAGGATCGACTGCCGAAGCTCGTCTCGGTTGTGCCGGGACGGGAGCGCACGTTTTTCGTCAACAAGGAGCTCGCCGGAATCGACGATATGCTCGCCGGCGTCATGCGCTATGAACGGAACGTCGCGTCGCCGTATCACTTCCACGAGGTGTGCGAGCACTTCTACTTCATCATGGAAGGACACGGGACGGTCGAGACGCCCGAAGGAATCGAGCAGGTCGGCCCCGGATCGATGGTCTTCATTCCCGCCGAGACCCGCCATCGCCTTCGATCGAAGGCAGATGAGCAACTGTTTTATTTCGAGTTCCAGGCGCCGAACCGCTTCAAGACGCATATTCTCGACGGCACGCCCGACGAGCTCCGGTGGGAGCGGATCGACGGCAGCGTGTGGGTGCAGAGCTGATGGCCAACACGTACATCGACACCAACCGGATTCCGCGCCGTTCGCTCCCTGGATCGGGTGAAGTTGCCGAGATTCTGAACAATGAGCTCGCCGGGGCGAAGAACGTGGTCGCATCGCTGCACTGGCTGACAGACGGCGATCGGCTGGACGTGGGCGCCCCAAACGTTCACCATCTCGTGTATCTGATGGACGGCGAGGCGACGATCCGCCTGAATGACGCCGATCATCGCATCGGGAAGGGCGGGGGCGTCTACGTCGGGCCGTCCGAGACCGCGCGCATGACCCACGCCGGGGGCGCGCCGCTGAAGCTCTTCCATCTCGCCGTTCCGAAAATGTAGCGGCTGCCACCGGGTATGTTGCAGAACCTACCACGGAGGACACGGAGGAAGGATCTTGTTCGTACGCTGCACGCTCCTCCCCCTCTCGCAGGCGCCGATGTCGTGGCAGAATGATGCCACTGCTGGGCGTACGGTAACCCGATCGGAATCGTGAACCTCGTTGGGCTGACCCTCTGCGTCGTCTGCGTCCTCCGTGGTGAGGATCACATGGCCAACATCGGGTTTATCGGCCTGGGCACGATGGGCGGACGGATCGCAAACCGCCTGCTCGCGAGAGGACATGCGGTCACCGGCTACAATCGCACACGCGCGAAGGCGGAATCGCTGGCCGCGAGCGGCCTGAGGCTCGCCGATTCGCCGAGAGATGTCGCCAGGGCCGCGGACGTGACGTTTGTCATGGTCTCGAACTCGTCGGCGGTCGAGGCAGTTGCGAACGGTCCTGACGGGTTCGTCGGCGGACTCGATCCGGGAAAGCTCGTCGTCGACATGAGCACGATCAGCCCGGCGGTGAGCCGGATGATCGCGGAGCGCGTTCGTCGCCGCGGCGCGGAGATGCTCGATGTGCCGGTGTCCGGCAGCGTCGCGACGCTCGAGCAGGGCAGGCTCTCGATGATGGCGGGCGGCAAGCGCGAGGCGTTCGAACGGGTTGAGCCGCTGCTCAAGGATATCGGTCCGACGGTGACCTACGTCGGCGGGAACGGTCTGGCGGTCTCGATGAAAATTGCCGCGAACATCAGCGTCGGCGTCCAGATGCTCGCGTTTGCCGAGGGGATCCTGCTCGCCGAGAAAAGCGGGATTCCGCGCGCGACGGCGGTCGACGTGCTCACGCACAGCGCCGTCGCCTCGCCGATGCTGCAGTATCGCGGGCCTTTTGTCGTCAAGATGCCGGACGAGGCGTGGTTCACGGTGAACATGATGCAGAAGGACCTGCTGCTGGCGCTCGAGATGGGCCGGCAGCTGGAAGTCGCGCTTCCGTCGGCCGCCGCGTCCAACGAATGGTTTACCGCCGCGCGCGCGATGAAGCTGGGCGAGTCGGACATGGCGGCGGTGTTTCAGGCACTGGCGCGCACCTCAGGAGTCGAATGATGACGGCTGTCACTGGCGCCGCAGGCGCCGGGCCGGCGCTTGCGGCCGGGACGCTGCTGCACATGTACCGGCAGATGCTCTCGATCCGGCTGTTCGAGGAGCGCGTCAACGATCTGTACACTCGCGCACTGATGCCCGGCCTGGCTCACCTGTACATCGGCGAGGAAGCCGTTGCCGTCGGCGTCTGCGAGACCCTGCGGAAGGACGACTACATCACCAGCACGCACCGCGGCCACGGCCACTGTCTGGCCAAAGGCGCGCGGCCGAATCTCATGTTCGCGGAGCTGCTCGGAAGGCAGGCCGGCTACTGCAAGGGCAAGGGCGGATCGATGCACATTGCCGATCCTGCGACCGGGAACCTGGGGGCGAATGCGATCGTGGGCGGCAGTGCGGCCATTGCGGCCGGTGCGGCGCTGTCGTCCAAGTACCTGAAGCTCGATCGCGTCGTTGTGTGCTTCTTCGGCGAAGGCGCGCTGGGACAGGGCATCGTGTATGAATCGATGAACCTGGCCCAGTTGTGGACCCTGCCTGTCGTGTACGTCTGCGAGAACAACTTGTACAACGAGTACACGCACTTCAGCCGAACGACGGCCGGCGAGATTCTGGCGCGGCCCTCGGCGTTCGGCCTGGCGGCCGCGAGCGTCGACGGTCAGAACGTGCAGGCCGTGTATCGGACCCTGGCGCCGCTCGTCGAGCGCGCGCGGCAGGGCGGCGGGCCCGCGTTCGTGCTGTGCAACACGTATCGGTTCCGCGGCCACCACGTGGGCGACGTCAGCCGCGACTACTACCGGGCGAAGGATGAGGAGCAGTCGTGGATCAGCGAGCACGATCCGGTTGCTCTGCTCGGCGCGTATCTCATCGATCAGCGGATCGCCGACGGGCCCGCGCTCGATCAGCTGCAGACCGAGCTGACGGGCGAGATGGATGCGGCCGTGCAGTGGGCGATCGACGCGCCCTATCCCTCCATCGCCGCAGTGGCGGAGGACGTGTATGCCTGAAGCCGTTCAGCGCCGCGCGCAGTCGGATTTCGCGGCACCGCCGTCGCCGCGCGAGCTGACCTTCGGTGAGGCGATCAAGGAAGCCCTGGTGGAGGAGATGCGCCGCGATCCGCGCGTCGTCGTCCTGGGCGAGGACGTCGGGAAGGCCGGCACCGCGTTCAAGGTGCTGCACGGCCTGATCCAGGAGTTCGGGCCGTCGCGCGTCATCGACACGCCCATTTCCGAGGCCGGCTTCACCGGACTCGGCGTCGGCGCCGCCATGACCGGACTGCGGCCGGTAGTCGACATCATGTTCGGCGACTTCCTGACGCTCGTCATGGATCAACTCGCCAACCAGGCGGCGAAGATCCATTACATGTCCGGCGGCAGGTGGAAGGTCCCGCTGGTCGTCCGCGCGACGCTCGGCGCGACGCGCCGCTCGGCGGCGCAGCACTCCCAGTCGCTGCACGCGTGGCCAAGCCACATCCCGGGCCTGAAGGTTGCCGTGCCGGCGACGCCCTACGATGCCAAGGGGTTGATGAAGACGGCGATTCGCGACGACAACCCGGTCGTGTTCTTCGAAGACAAGATGCAGTATCGCGTGAAAGGGCCCGTGCCCGCCGAGGATTACGCGCTGCCGTTCGGTGTGGCGGAGATCAGACGTCAGGGAACCGACATTACCATCGTCGCCACGAGCAGTATGGTGCAGGTGGCGCTCGGCGCGGCGCGGCTGCTGGAAGACGCCGGGGTGAGCGCCGAAGTCGTCGACCCGCGGACAACGTGGCCGCTCGACGAGAAGACGATCGTCGAATCGGCCAAGAAGACGTCGCGGGCCATCGTGGTCGACGAGGGCTACGGTCGGTACGGCGTCGCGGCGGAGCTCGCGTCGGTGATCGCCGAGGGCGCCTTCTATCATCTCGATGCGCCGGTCACGCGGATGGGAGCGATGCATGTGCCGGTTCCGTTCTCGCCGCCGCTCGAGGACGCGACGGTGCCGACGGAGCAATCGGTGTTCGAGGCTGCGCGGAGGTTATGTAATCGCGGGTGATGGGTGATTCGATCGCTCAGGAACCACCGCCAGACACAATGCACGCTCAGACTTCAGCACACAGACGATCAACGCAGAGCTCGCGGAACACGCAGAGGAGCATGCACATTGCTCTGCGGTTTCTGCGTTGATCGTCGTTTCTGTCGGGAACGTTTGAAGGAGAGACCGTGGGCATCAGGACACACGGCACGATGGGCGTCGACTGGGAGCAGCGGATCGATTTCGACCGTCTGCGGCGTGGGCGGCTCGCCCGCATCAAGGGACTGCTTGCCGGGTCGGAGCTGGGCGCCCTGCTTTGTTTCGACATGAACAACGTGCGCTACATCACCTCCACGCACATCGGCACCTGGGCGCAGGACAAGATCAGCCGCTTCACGCTGCTGCCGCAGGGAGAGGAGCCGATCCTCTGGGACTTCGGATCCGCGGCGAAGCATCATCAGCTCAATTGTCCGTGGCTGGGCGAGCGCTCGCGCGCCGGCATCCCGCTGCTGCGCGGCGCGATGACGCCGGAGATGGGCCGGGCGGAAGACGTCGCGCGCAAGATCCGCGTCGAGCTCGAGCAGCGTGGCCTCGTGAAGGAGCCGGTCGGCGTCGACGTGGTCGAGCCGCCGATCCTGTTCGCGCTGCAGAACGAAGGCCTCAGGATCGTCGACGGCCAGCAGCTGCTGTCGGACGCGCGCGAGCTGAAGTCCGCCGACGAAATCTCGCTGCTGGCGCACGCGGCGATGATGGTCGACGCGGCGTATCACGAGCTGTACACAGCGATGAAGCCGGGCATGCGCGAGAGCGAGGCGGTCGGACTCGTCAGCAAGATCCTGTACGACCTCGGCTCGGAATACGTCGAGGGCGTCAATGCAATTTCGGGCGAGCGCTGCAGTCCGCATCCGCACGTGTTCTCCGATCGCGTGCTGCGTCCCGGCGATCCGGTTTATTACGACATCCTCCACTCGTACATGGGCTACCGCACGTGCTACTACCGCTGCTTTGCCATTGGTCATGCCTCACAGGCGCTGATCGATGCGTACAAGCGCTGCCGCGATTACCTGGATGCGTCGATCGAGCTGATCCGGCCGGGACGGTCGACAGCGGAGGTCGCGGCGGTCTGGCCGAAGGCCGCGGACTTCGGGTTTCCGAACGAGGAAGCCGCATTTGCGCTGCAGTTCGGGCACGGGATCGGGCTGGCGATCTGGGAGAAGCCCGTGATCAGCCGCCTCGTGTCGCTCGACCACCCGCACGAGATCAAGCCGGGCATGGTCTTCGCGCTCGAGACCTTCTGGCCGTCGAGCGACGGCTGGAGCGCCGCCCGCATCGAGGAGGAGATTGTCGTGACGCCGGCCGGTCACGAAGTCATCACCCGGTTTCCGGCCGAGGAGCTGCTCGTGGCCGGCGCGCAGTACATGACCGTGAAAGGCCCGCTGTCGAGAACCCGCGAAACCGAGGCGCCGCCGAATCGCGAGGTCGTCGATCTGATCGCCGCTGGTGCTAGCCGTGCTTCCACGGCTTGAATGTGTATGAACGTGTCAACGTTGCGGGGCAAGCACGGCTTAGGCGCGCCAAGAAAGACCCAGGTCGGGGCTTCGGACTGATGGCGGTCAGCGTGGTGATGCCTGCGCTGGAAATGGCGCAGGAGACCGGCAGGCTGATCGCGTGGCGGAAACAGGAAGGGGATCGCGTGACGAAAGGCGAGCCCCTGCTGGAAATCGAGACCGACAAGGCGGTCGTCGAGGTCGCAGCCCCGGGCGACGGCATTCTGTCCGCGGTGAGTGTTGCTGCGGGCGCGGTCGTTCCGGTCGGCGAGATCATCGCCTGGGTGGTGGCCCCGGGTGAGACCGTCCCGCAGGCGACAGGGACCGGGCAGAGCGGACGGACCTCGACCGCCGGCCTGCCGTCGCTTCCGGCATCGGACCGGGCGGCCACGATGCCGGCCTCCGTGGACATCAGGATCTCACCCAAAGCGAGGCGCCTGGCAAGAGAACGCGGCATCGATCCCGCAACGCTGAGAGGCTCCGGCCCGGGCGGCGAGATTCTCACCGACGACATTCCCGAGACCACGCCCGTCGAATCGGCAGTCCACGACCCGCAATCGGCAATGTCTACGGCCGCACGCCTGATGGCCGAGCGCACCACGAAGAGCTGGACGACGGCTCCGCATTTTTTCGTGACCCGCGAGATCGACGCGGGGGCGCTCGTTGCCGCCCGGGAGAAACACCCCGCGACCACCCATACCGACCTGTTGACCGCGCTGGTCGCACGTGTCCTGGTGAAACACCCGCAGATGAACGCCAGCTGGATTGACGGGGCGGTCCGCACCAATCCGGAAGTGCACGTGGCGATTGCAATCGCGGTCAGCGACGCGGTTGTCACCGGCGTCGTTCATCGTGCCGCCACGTTGTCGGTCCCCGACATCGCCGCGCGGCGGAGGGAGCTCGCCGGCCGCGCGCGCGCCGGCCGGCTGCAGCCCGGAGACATCTCGGGCGCCACGTTTACCATCAGCAATCTCGGCATGTATCGCGTCGATGCCTTTACCGCAATCCTCGTCGCGCCTCAGGCCGGGATCCTCGCGGTGGGCGCAATCACGGATCGCGTCGTGGCGGTGACGGGCCAGCCCGCCGTGCGCCCGATGATGACCGTAACGCTTTCGTGCGACCACCGCGTGATCGACGGCGTCCGCGCTGCGGCGTTCCTGAACGATGTGGCTGACGCGGTTCAGCGTCCGGACGCGTGGCTGAGTTGAAAGGATACTTTGATTTAACCCCACACTTCCTCTGCGACCTCCACGATCAGGCGCAGCTTGGCCTTTTCTTCCTCGACGGTGAGCCGATTGCCTTCGGCGTTGCTCGCGAACCCGCATTGAGGGCTGAGTGCCAGCTGATCGATCGGGATGACCTTCGAGGCCTCATCGATCCGCCGCTTGACATCGTCCTTGCGCTCGAGCGCCCCGTTCTTGGTGGTGACGAGCCCGAGAACCACGCGTTTCCCTCTCGGCACGAACCGCAGCGGGCTGAAGTCCCCCGCGCGCGAGCTGTCGTACTCGAGGAAGTATCCGTCCACGTTGAACTCGTTGAAGAGCACCTCGGCGACCGGTTCGTATCCGCCGTCGGCGATCCAGTGGCTGCGTGCATTGCCGCGGCAGAGATGCATGCAGACGGTCATGTCGCGAGGGCGTCCGGCCGTCGCCGCGTTGACGAGCGCTGCGTACGTATGCGGCAGCTGCGAGGGATCCTCGCCGATGCTGCGCGAGAACTCCCGAAGCCTGGGATCGCAGAGAAACGCCATGTTGACTTCGTCGACCTGGAGATAGCGGCAGCCGGCGTTGGCCAGGTCGCGGATTTCCTCGCCGTAGACGCGGGCGAGATCGGCATAGAACTCCTGGATGTCGGGGTAGGCTCGGGCGTCGATCGCTTTGCGGCCGCCGCGGAAGTGGAGGACGCTCGGCGAGGGAATCGTGATCTTCGGCGTGGCGTGGGTGATCGACTTCAGGAACCTGAAGTCGTCCACGAAGATCGGATGCGGCCGCGCCAGCCTGCCTGTGATCTTCACTCCCGGCGGGCTCCACTCGATATCCCCCTGCTCCGAGTGAAACTTGATCGGGATCCCCGGGGTCTGCTCGACGTTGGCAAAGTCGCACACGAAATCCATGTGCCAGAGCCCGCGCCGGAATTCTCCGTCGGTGATCGATTGCAGCCCGAGCTCTTCCTGCATGCGCACGACATCGCGAATCGCCGCGTCCTCGAGGACCCGCAGGTCCGCCGCCGCCAGGTCGCCGCGTTTGCGCTTCTCGCGCGCCTCCAGCAGCGGCGCCGGCCGCAGCAGGCTGCCGACCTGGTCGGCGCGAAACGGGGGCGTCAGCGTAGCCGTTGTCATGGAGCCTCCGACGTTGAGGCGGGAGCGAACTACTATATCAGTTCGCTCGGCCCGCACGTCCATCGTGCCGATGCTCTCGATAGAGGCAGTGACGATGTCGCCGGGCTGGATGGGACTGACACCTTCGGGCGTCCTTTGAGGACCAGGCCCGCGGTATGGATCGGGGCGATGATGCCCGTATTGTGATGGTGCAGCTGCGCATCTTGGCGGATTTCATCCAGATGCTTCTGATACTTGACCGGCGCGCAGACAATCTTCCCGGGATTGGCAACCGGGCTGAGCAGTCTGACGCTGTCGATTGGCATCACCGCGGCCGCGGCAAGCGACCGGACTCGCGCCATCACGCTTTCCAGATTTGCGATCAGCGGGTCGAATAACGGCAGCGCGTAGTGATAGCCCGGCAGCACGTCGAGCGCGATGGTCACGTCGCGGACGCGTCCGTCCTCGACCACTCCCAATCGACCCTCATTGAATCGTCACAGCCGCATGGCGTCAGCGTCCTCGCGAGGCGTTCGCCCACCGCATCGAGAGCGTCGCGACCGCGGACAGCAGCGCCGGCACCGCGGCGGCGAGAAAGATGTCGCGCGTCGACCAGTGCAGGTCCATCGCGATGCCGCCCAGCACCGGTCCGGCAATCGCGCCGGCACGGCCGATGCCGAGACCCCAGCCTATGCCCGTCGAGCGCAGGTAGGTGGGATAGTAATCGGCTTCGAACGCGTTGATCCCCGGCTGGCTGCCGACGACGCACCAGCCGGCAGCAAAGACGACGAAGAAGAGCAGCGCAAGCGGGAGCCCCTGGCCGAGCGTGGCGATGGCGAGGCATGCGACGGCGAAGGAAGCCGACAGCATTGGGATGAAGCCGCGCCGTGCAACCAGCCAGGCCAGGCCGAATGTCCCGATCGTGCCGCCGACCTGCAGCACCGTTCCGGCGAGCACAGCCGTTGATGTCGAGTGACCCGCATCGCGCACGACGGTCGGCAGCCAGCTGGCCAGCGAGTACAGATTCAACAGGTTCATGAAATTGACGATCCAGAACAGGAGCGTCATGGCGGCGCGGCCGTCGCGAAAGAGATGCGCCACGGGCGCGCCTTTCAGCTTGTCCTCGTGCACCGTGAATTCGACGGCGCCGTCGGCCGGTATCGCGGGGTCGATTCGCATCAGCCAGCGCCTGACGCGACCGCGCGGCGCGCCGTGGATGACCATGAACTGCAGCGATTCGGGCAGCCAGACGATCATGGCCAGCGCGATGAGCAGCGGCACGGCGCCGCCGCAGTAGAACACCGATCGCCAGCCGAACGCCGGGACGAGCGCCGCTGCGACGAAGCCGCCAATCGCCGCGCCGGCGGTGAAGCCGACCGTGATTGCCATGGTCAGGGTGACGCGCGAGCGCCGCGGGCTGTATTCGCCGACCAGCGCCGTCGCGTTCGGAATGATGCCGCCCAGTCCGATGCCGCTGATCAAGCGGAGCGCGAGCAGATGTTGGATCGTGCCGACCCGGGCGGTCAGGAGCGTCATGGCCGCGAAGAACACCGTGGCGATGATGAGCACGGGACGCCGCCCGATGCGATCGGCGAGCACGCTGAATCCGAGGGCGCCGATCAGCACACCCAGATTTCCGGCTCCGAACACCGGCCCGAGCGCCGCGCTCCTGATGTTCCAGTCGCGGACGAGCGCCGGCGCGACGTAGCCGAGCGCCTGCACATCGAACCCGTCCATGATGAGACACGCGAGACAGAGGGCGAACGTTGCCGCCTGAAGCGAGCCGAGGCTGCTCCCGTCGATCACATCGGAGACGTTGACGGCGCGCGCAGGCGCGCGGACGCGGTCCGCGTGCGGGTCGTGCGTCTGCAGGTGGGCGGTCGCCGGAGCGGAATGTGACATGTCAGAGCGTTGACAAGCTGGAAGTGGGAAGTATACTCGCCGTCGGGTTCAGCGTCGGCTCTCGGCTCTCGACTTCAGCTCCTGACTCTCGCGCCACATGGTTCACGCATTGGCGGGGTGGTTGCACAGCACGCGCCTGTCGTGGGCGGTGGCGGGCGGCGTGCCGTGGATATGGCCGCTCTGCGAGACGCTCCACTTCATGGGACTGGCGCTGGTGGTCGGCGTTGTCGGCGTGTTCGACCTGCGGATGCTCGGGATGGCGAAAGGCTTACCGCTCGGACCGCTGCAGCGCCTGATGCCCTGGGCGATTCTCGGGTTCGTGATCAACCTGATCACCGGGTTTCTCTTCTTTACCGGCGATCCCTTTCAATACATTCATAACGTCGCTTTCGGCTTCAAGCTGCTGTTCATCGGCCTCGCCGGGGTGAACGCCCTCCTGTTCTATCTCACCGGTCTGTACCGGAAAGTCGACGGAGTCGGCGCAGACCAAGACGTGCCCGCCGCCGCCAGGCTCACGGCGGCGGCATCGCTGTTCTTCTGGATCGGCGTGATGTACTGGGGCCGGATGCTGCCGTTTATCGGCAACGCGTTTTAACGAGAACCAATGCTATTGAAAGTCGCCGCTCCACTTGAAGCCGTCCTTCGGCCGGTAGATGCTCCGCATCCGCAGGCGGTGATCCTCGGCGGTGCGGCCCGGGTTGCCGGTAATGATCACGTGATCGCCGTACTTGAGCGTGTCGCGCGTCACGCCGGTGAGCTGGCCGGCCGCGGCCCACTCGACCGCGTAGCGCTGAATCTGGCCGGTTTCGTCGGGCGCCATGACGTGCACGAACGAGTGCGGGTTGCGGAACATGAACTGCACCAGGTCGCCCTCAATCTTCACTTCCTTGTCGACGACATAGGTCGCGGCGAAGGAATGGTGCGCAGAAACGAGGGTCCCTGACAGCAGCGCGCCTGCAGTGATGAGAGCAAGTGCCAGACTCCTCACGATGCCTCCTCAGCCGAACCGATAGTACGCGAGCAGCGCGGCCACGCGCACGCGAAAAGTGCCAGTCAGTGATGAGTTGTGAGTCATGAGTTTAGAGCCTGGGCCCTTCACTCAACACTCAAAAGTCACAACTCAGAACTTCACTGACGTGGGTCCGGCTTTCTCGCGTCTTCGGCATCTCTGGCGCGGGCGCCGCGCAGCACATTTTCCAGCGCATAGTTGGCTTCGTGGCAGGCGTACTCGTAGAGCCGCTCGTCGCTCGCCACCCACGGGTACTCGCCGGTCCACGGCCGATCCCACGTCCCCGGATCCTCCACGGTAAACCGGTAGCGCAGCGTCTTCGCATCAACCCGGGAGAAGCGCTCGACGACGTGCAGGTTCTCGGTCGAGCCCCGGAACTGCGTTTTCGCCGTGAAGTTCGTGGTGTCGACGACCAGGGTATCGCCGTCCCAGCGTCCGACCGAATCGCCCATCCATTTACGAATGTTCGGGGGGAGATGCTCGGCATTCATCCGGACGACGCGCGCGTCATGCACCATCTCGTTGAGGATCATGATCGTGGTGGGCGTCTGCACGATCTGCTTGAGATTGTTGTAGAAGTAATTCGGCAGCGTGGGCGGTCCGGACGTCGATCCGAATCCGAGCAGGCATCGTTCGGCGAGCGGCCTCCGCTCGGGATCGTCGTACGCTCCCGCCGGACCGGTGCCGGCGCCCTCGGCCGCATCCGGGCTTGCTGCCGCCGCGAGCAGCGCGGCGTTGCGCTTCTGCGCATCGGGCTTCATCGGCGGCACCTTGCCGTCCGGCGGGTCGACCACAATCGAGCTGCGTTTTTCGCCGTCGATCGTCATGATCTGCGTCCCGCCGGCCAGCCAGAAATTGTTGTAGCCGCCGACCGCGCCGCCGCCGAACCGTTCCAGCACTTCGAGAAACGACTTCGGCGTTGTCGTTTCGCCTCCCACGGGCGGGGCCTCGCGATCTCCCTTGAGCGGCGCGTCGTTCTTGACCTGGCGCTCCTGCTCGTACTTTTCGAGCGCGGCCGCTTCTTCTTCGGTCAGGACGAGACGGGAGCCCAGGCCGGCCGGCCGCTCGAGCGGCGTCATCGTGGCCACATCGTAGGTGCCCTGCAGGTCGGGATGTCCGTCTGCCGTGCGCGGCAGCGATTTCGCGCTCGAGGCACGCGCCGGCCGTTGCGCGGCGAGCGGTTCGGCAGCCCACACGAGCGCCGCGGTAGCGATCACGACGACGCCAGGATGGATGACCGCTCGGTCACGCATATGACACTCTCCAGTGAGTATTCATGATCCTGGGGATCCTCCGTACGATTGTCAAGGCGCGCGGGTATGATGCCCGGGCACGGCAAGGCGCGCGCAGCGCGTCGGGGGCGAGGGAGCGGAGCGCGAAGGGGCCCCGCGAGCGACCCCGGGGTGGTGTGGGGGGGAGCCCCACGTTAGATGATGCCGATTGATCTGATCGTTTTCGGCCCGCATCCCGACGATATCGAAATCGGCCTGGGCGGCACGATCGCGAGGCACATCGCGGCGGGTCATCGCGTCGGGCTCTGCGACCTCACCCGGGGTGAGCTGTCGAGCAACGGCACGATAGAGGAGCGGCAGATCGAGGCAGAAGCCGCGGCACGGGTTCTTGGGGCGGCCTGGCGGATGAATCTCGCATGGCCCGACGGAGGAATCGTGGACACGCCGGAGATGATCCGATCGGCGGTGGACGTCATCCGTGTCCACCGCCCGCGGGCCGTGGCCATTCCTTACTGGAAGGACCGGCATCCGGATCATTCGGCCGCCAGCCGCGTCCTTCGCGTCGCCGCGTTCAGAAGCGGTTTGCGGCGCTACATGACCGGCGCCGATCCGTGGCGGCCCGACTGGGTCTGCTACTACTTCATCAACGACGGCGCCACTCCGTCGTTCGTTGTCGACGTATCGGAGCATTACCAGCGCAAGCGGGAGGCGCTCGACTGCTACCGCAGTCAGTTCGCGCCGGCGGGCCCCAGCGCGGTCTCCACGCGGCTGACCGCCTCGACGTTTCGCCAGCTCATTGAAAGTCGGGACGCGCAATTCGGAGCGCTGGCCGGCGTGGCTTTTGCGGAAGGCATTGTCGTACGCGAGCCGGTCGTGCGCACAAGTCTGTTGCGGCACGAGTCATGAACATCGGGATGGTGTGTTACGCGTCGGTCGGAGGCAGCGGCGTCGTCGCCACAGAGCTGGCCCATGCGCTCGCCGGCCGCGGTTATCAGGTCCATTTGATCAGCAGCGAACCGCCGTTCCGCTGGCGCGACGGCGTCCCGGGCCTGACGTTCGAGCCCGTGGAGGTGCCGCCGTATCCGCTGTTCCGCGAGCCGCAGTACCTGCTGGCGCTGGCCAACACCATCGCGCGTGTCGCCGAAGAGCGGCGGCTGGACATCGTGCACGCGCACTATGCGGTGCCGCACGCGACGGCGGCCTATCTCGCCGACCAGATGCTGCAGGCAGCGCCTGGCGCGGCACGCCCCCGCACCGTGACCACCTTGCACGGCACCGACATCACACTGATCGGCAGCGATCCGTCGTATACGCGCGTTGTCGCGTTCTCGATCGAGCGCTCGCACGCCGTGACCGCGGTCTCGCGGAGCCTGCGTGTGGACACGTTGACGGCGCTCGGGATCAGAAACGAGGTGCGGGTGATCCCGAATTTTCTCAACTGCGCCGAGTACCGGCGTCAATTCGACGCCGGGCTGCGGGCAACGCTGTGTCCTCCCGACATCTACGACGCGCTCGTGGTCCATGTCTCGAACTTCCGGCCGGTGAAGCGCGTGCACGTGGTGCTCGAGGTATTCCAGATCATTCGGCGCCGCGTGCGCGCCCGGCTGGTGCTGATTGGCGACGGCCCGGTCCGGTCCGATGTCGAAAAGCGAGCGATGGCGGCCGGCGTGGCTGCCGACGTCCTGTTTGCCGGAGAGCAACAGGATCTGGTGCCCTGGCTCTCCGTGAGCGATGTGTTTCTCCTGCCTTCGGCGCAGGAGAGCTTCGGCCTTGCCGCGCTCGAGGCGATGGCGTGCGAGGTGCCGGTTGTCGCCTCAGACGTCGGTGGACTGCCGGAGATTATCGAGAACGGCATCACCGGGTTCGTCTGTCCGCCGGATGCCGCGGAGAGCATGGCCGATCGCGCGATCGCGCTGCTGACCGACGCCGCGCTGCGGTCATCGATCACGGCGGCGGCGGCCGAGCTGGTGCGTACGCGCTATTGCACCGAGCTCGTCGTACCACAGTACGAGGAGCAATACCGCGAAGTGATGGCCCGAGCTTACTAGGCTGCCTTTGGGCCCTGACTCACACAGGCGGCTCTGGGCGCCGGGCACTGAGCTTTGACCTTTGGGTCATGGCTCGCCAAGGCTCTCGAGCGGCGACTCACGCTATAGTTGCATCAGAGTCCGCGGCCGTCGGCCGCCGCTCGAAGGAGTGATCATGAAAGTTGTGCTGCTGGCGGTGCTGGTGTTCGCCAGCGCAGCCTCTGCCTCGGCACAAGGTCGTGGCGCGTCGGCTCCGCCGCCCCAAACGGCTCAGCCGGGTCAGCCGGCTCAGCCGGTCCGGCCGCGGCCGCGACCAGCTCCGCCACACGTGGCCGTCCGCGATCAGAGCGGGACGCCGGTGCGTGGAGCGAAACTGACGGTCACCGGACCGGCTTCTGCTGAATTCACGACCGACGAGGCGGGCGCGGCGACTCTGGGGAACCTGAAAGACGGCACATACCGTCTGCGCTGCGAGCACGAAGGGTTCGTGACGCTCGAACGTGAGTTCGTGGTGCGAGGAGCCCAGGCGGTTTCGGTGAATCTGACGCTGAATCGAGCGCCCGTACCACCACCCGCACCGGCGCCGGCTCCGTCACCGGCGCCCAAGCCAGCGGATCCTCCTCCCCTCCCCCCGAGCGGACCACCGGTCAGTGTCGCGATTCCGGAATTCATCGACAAGAACTTCATCGGCCGGGAACCGCTGAAGGAATCGGTCCTCGCGTGCAATGGTCTGGAAACCGTGCGCCTGCTTCAGGTGCGCGATCCGGTCAAAGAGCACACGCACAGCAACATGGACGAAGTGGTATACGTGGTGGCCGGCGAAGGCACCATCCGCCTCGGGACGCAGCCGACCAACGTTGTGGCCGGATCGCTCACCGTCGTTCCGCACGGCACACCGCACGCGCTCGAGCGGCGCGGACGCAATCCGCTGATCGTGCTGTCAACGCTGGCCGGCGCCCCTTGTCCGGACGCCAAGTAGCTCCTTCGGACGGCCCCCGGCGGGACGCGCAGTAATTCGTCGGACCGCCGTAAAAGCGGGCTCTGTCGCGGTTTTACGGTGAACTGATATACGATAGAGACAGCATTTCTCGCTGTTCCCTGACATTTTGATGTGATGCAGTCCCACAAGCGCACCGGCGCCGACAAGCCCGTTTCCTCCGCGAAAGCGGCACGCGGCCGCATCAAGGACCTGGTTCGCAGCCAGGCGAGCGGCGTGATCAGCTCGTCAAAAGGCAGCGTCTTCTTTCACAAGAGCGATGTCGAGGGCGAGTACTGGAGCCTCGAAGTCGGCGATCACGTCGTGTTCGATCTGCTCGACGATGAGATCAGCGGGCCCCGCGCACAGCACGTACGGCTCAAGAAGGCGACGGCAAAGAGATAAAAAGAGATAAGAAGAGAGTGGTGAAGTCCTGAGTTTTGAGTTCTGGGCGTGTGAAAAAATCGGTTGTCGCGCAGCCCTTCAGGGCTGCCCGGCGGCCGTGATGCAGGCCTGAAGGCCTGCGCTACCCGAGGCCGCTGGCTGATTTTTCACACGCTACTGCAGCCGAGGCGATGAAGATCTGCGAGACCTGGCGTCCGGAGATTCTGGTGAGCGACCTTGCCATGCCGCACGAAGACGGATACGGCTCCTCGCACGGCTCCGCGCGAAGCATGCGGACTTACCTGCGATTGCCGTGACGGCACACGCACGTCAGGAAGACCGCGAGCGTGCTCTGTTTGCGGGATTTAATCTCTACGTTGTGAAACCTGTCGATCCGGTGCGGCTCACCGAAGCCGTCTCGAGGCTGGTAAGACACCTCATGTAGTCTTCACGATCCTGCCCGCGTTCACGCGATTCCGACCGTTACAGACGCGAGTCCTCCTCACATCCTCATCAATCACGCCGCGGCGGAGCCTGACCGGCTATTCATCTCCCTCGACCTGCCAGTCGGCCGGCGGCTGCGGGCCTGGACGAATCCCAGCGATATCCGGATCGACGCCCTCCGGTCCGACTTGCGCGTGCGGCCGCCGCGAGCGTTCGGCGCGCCGCGCCGCCTTATCCTTCTGCTTGGCGATCCGAGCCTGCTCGCGTTGCCGTTTCGAAATCGTCGGGCGCGACCGTTGTGCCATCGTTTACTCCTGAATGCCGCGCCCGAGCGCGGCAGAGGAATCCCTTTCTGATTTTACCAGCGCGGCTCACGCCGGCGCGAGCCCCCGCCGCCGCCGCGATGGTCGCGTCCACCACCGCCAAACCCACCCGATCGTGCCGGCTGCGGGCGCGCCTCGTTCACCGTCAGCGTGCGGGTGCCGAACTGTTTCCCGTTCAACCGCTCGATCGCGGCCAGGGCGTCGGCTTCAGACCCCATTTCGACGAACGCGAAGCCGCGCGCGCGGCCGGTCGCCATGTCGCGCATCACGCGCACCGATTCGACCGTGCCGGCTTGACTGAACAGCTGCTCGAGGTCCGCTTCGCTGGTCTCATACGCGATATTGCCGACATACAGCTTGCGATTCATTCTGTCGACTCCCTCCGGAAACTTGTCCTGCAGCGGTTTTCGCTGTGGCTCAACGGACACTCAGGAAGGAGCGAGACAAACACTCTCGTCGTTCTGGTGTAGGTAAACCGGCGGGCGAAGCTTCCAACAGCGTTCAGTGTATCATACGGCACTCCAGTTCAAGAGCAGGCGTGACCGATCGATGGCTGGCGGAGAGACATGCGATGCGGTGATCATCGGCGGCGGCCCCGCCGGCGCCGCGGCGGGCTGCCTGCTTGCCTCCTGGGGTCACACGGTCTGCATTCTTCACCGTGCCGCGGATCGATCGCGCGGCCTCGCTGAGTCGCTTCCCCCGAGCACGAGAAAGCTGCTCACAGCCATCGGCGCGCTCGACGCGATCGAGCGCGCCCGGTTCTACACGACGACCGGCAACACGTCGTGGTGGGGATCGAGCGAGACGCGCCGCGAATTGTTCGAGAGCGACCATGGGTTCCAGGTGTTCCGACCCGATTTCGACGATGTGCTGCTGGAGCAGGCGGCGACAGCCGGTGCCGACGTCCGCCGCCCAGCGTTCGTGCGGAGCGTCGACCTCGGCCAACAAATCGCAGCGCACGTCGCCTGCGACCACAACGGCCGCAGGTCCGGCATCGCGGCGCGAATCGTGCTGGACTGCTCCGGCCGCGCGGGGGTCGTCGCGAAGCGGCACCGCCGGATGGAGTCCTCTTACCGGATGTTTGCGCTGGTCGGGGCGTGGACGTTTTCTGACCGCTGGCCGCTCTCCGACGAGACGCACACGTTTGTTGAAACCTACGAAGATGGTTGGGTGTGGTCCGTCCCGTTATCGCCTCAAGTGCGACACGTCGGCGCGATGGTGGACGGCGCCTGGACTCGCGTGGCGGCAGGCGGTGGGCTCAACGACCTCTACCGGCGGGAAATCGCGAAAGCGACGCGGATGTCGCGCGCCCTCGACCGAGCCGATCTGCTGCGTGTGTGGGCCTGTGATGCGGCTCTGTATTCATCGAGCATTTATGGAGGGCCGCGCTTTCTGCTCGTCGGCGATGCGGGCTCGTTCATCGATCCGCTGTCGTCGTTCGGCATCAAGAAAGCGCTGGCCTCCGCGTGGCTTGCGTCCATCGTCGTCCACACGTGCCTCAGGCACCCGGAACGGGAGCCGCTGGCGCTGGAGTTTTTTTCGCGGTGGGAGCATGACGTCTATACCACTCATCTGCGGCGATCGCGCGATTTTGCGCGCGAAGCACACCAGCGCCATCCGCATCCGTTCTGGGCCAGGCGGGCCGAAACGGAAGTGGCGGCAGAACCCGCGCCGGACGACGCTGATCTTCTCCGCCATCCCGCTGTCCAGGCGACGTTCGAATCATTCCGGCGTGCGCCCGCGATCGATCTGAGGCTCGCCGACGGCCTGACTGTCCAGAAGCAGGCCATCATCCGGGATCACGAAATCGTCCTCGATGACGCGATTGTTCTGGCAGGTCTGAAGGCCTCCGGGACGAACGGAGAGGTCGACGCCGCGGCAAAGCAGCTGTTCCGTCCCGCCCACATCCGTTTTCTGAACCACATCGATCTGCTTTCACTGGCTCATATTGCGTGCCGCTGCACGCAGGTGCCCGACGTATTCGCCGCCTATTGTCGGGCCCATGGGCCGGCCCCCTTGCCCGCTGTGCTGGGCGCCCTTTCCTTCCTCGTCGCCCGCAAAATCCTGCAGCCAGGCGCGTCTGGCAGCTCCGCTTCGCCGGCGGACAGCGGGTGGTGAACGAGGGGAGATTGGCGGGCCAGAATGCACCGGTGGCGGTTGCCCGTTTGCGGTTATTCGGACGGGCTCCTGGGTGTAAACTCTGCGCATGCTGACAAGCGACGTCCGGCCCGGGCTGCGTTTCGCCCCTCTAGTCGTCGTGGCCGCTGTATTTCTGGCGGTGACTTCGCCGGCAGGCGGTCAGGCGCCCGCGTCGCCTCCGCCGGGAACCGCGGATACCGTTCAGGACGAAGGCATTCCGGTGCAGAGCGAGCTGGTCCGCGCCAGGTGCGGTTCGTGTCACCGGACCGACCAGCAGCAGCGGATGTCCCGCATTTCGTATCGGCGCGCTACTCCCGAGAACTGGGAGCGCACGATCAAGCGGATGGCAACACTCAACAAGGTGAACCTCGAGCCGGCCGACGCACGGACCATTCTCAAATACCTCGCCGACCATCAGGGGCTGGCGCCGGAAGAAGAGCGGCCGATTGCGTTCGAGGCCGAGCGACGGGTCGTCGACTACACCTACGCCGCCGACAAGGACACGTCCGACACCTGCTCCTCGTGCCACTCGATGGCCCGGGTGCTCAGCGAGCGCCGCACGAAAGAAGAGTGGGAGCTGCTGGTCGCCATGCATCGCGGGTATTACCCGCTCGTCGACAATCAACCGATGAACGGCGGGCAGGGGTTCCGCCGCACGCGCCCGGCACAGACCGAGCCGGGCGCCGACGGCCGCCCGCCGGACAACCGCCACCCGATGGAGAAGGCGCTCGAGCACCTGGCGAAGACCTATCCGCTCAAGACCGCGGAGTGGGCGACCTGGTCCGCCGCCATGCAGCCGCCGAAGCTGGCGGGTCGCTGGGCGTTGACCGGGACGGCGCCAGGAAAAGGGGCGGTGTACGGAACGGTGACCATCGCCGCCGATTCGAGCGGGCCGGACGCGTTCACGACCGAGACGCGTTATACCGTGGCCAGAACCGGTGAAACCGTGACGCGGACCGGCCGCGCGATCGTTTACACCGGTTACCAGTGGCGGGGCAGGGGCGCGGTCACGGGCGCCAGCGAACCTTGGCGCGAAGTGATGTTCGTGGAACGCGACTGGCGGAACATGTGGGGCCGCTGGTACACCGGCGCGTACGACGAGACCGGTATCGACGTGAAGCTCGCGCGCGTCGCCGGCGATCCGGTCGTGTTCGGCACGAGCGCCACTGCCCTGAAAACAGGATCGACCGCCGCCGCCGTCAAGATTTTTGGCGTGAACCTCCCGTCCGATCCGAAGCCCGAGGATCTCGGCTTCGGCCAGGGCGTGACCGTCACGCGCATCGTCAACGCGCGAGCGGATGAAATCGCGGCCGAAGTTGCGGTTGCGCCGAACGCTCCGATCGGACCGAGGGACGTGTCGGTCGGCGGCACGATCAAGCCCTCGGCGCTCGTGGTGTACGACAAGATCGACGGCCTCAGGGTGCAGCCTTCGGCCGGTCTGGCACGCGTCGGCGGCAACGTCTTTCCGAAACAGTTCCAGCAGTTCGAGGCGATCGGGATCAACAACGGATTGGACGGCAAGCCGGACACGCCGGACGACTTGACTCTCGGGATCGTCAACGTCAAGTGGTCGATGGAAGAGTATTCGGCCACGTTCGGCGACGATGACGTGCAATTCGTCGGGACGGTGGATCAGAACGGGTTGTTCGCGCCGAACGGGGATGGGCCGAATCCGAAGCGCAGCGGCAATCGCAACAACGTGGGCGACGTCTGGATCGTTGCCGAACTCGCCAGTGACGATGGATCAGCCGGTGCCGCACAGCCGGCGAAAACGATCCGCGCCCGGGCGCAACTGCTGGTCACGGTGCCGGTGTACATGGCGTGGTTCAGCAACGGGGGCGATCGATGACGGCGTGGGCGGCGCGGGAGCATCATCGGTTCGAGGCGGCGGGCCGGCCGTTCGTCTACCTCGTGCCGAGCGCCGCGATCTTCGCCCTCGACGAGGCGGCCGACGCCGTGTTGCACGCGGTCAGCACAAGAGCGCAGACGCGTCAGGAGCTGGCCGACGCCTTCGGCAGCGATATCGACGCGACGCTGGCCGAGCTGGTGCGCGTGCGAGCCATCGGCGAAGTCAGCGCGGACGGGGCGCCAACCCCGAAAATCATCCCGCTCGCCGCCGCGCCGCGCGTCAACGCGGCCAGGGGCGTCTCTCAGCTTGCGGACATCCCGCTGCAGACGCTCGTCCTGAACGTGACGAACCAATGCAATCTGAGCTGCGAGTACTGCTACGAATACGGCGAAGACAAGATTGTCGATACCGAGAACGGCAGGCAGCCGAAGTTCATGAGCGAGGAAACCGCGCGGCAGAGCGTGGAGTTCATGCTGAGGGAGTCGGGCGGCAGCCGGACGGCGCACATCACTTTTTTCGGCGGCGAAACGCTGCTGAATTTTCCGGTGCTGAAGAAGACGATTGCGTACGCGCGGCAACGCGGGGAAGAGCTGGGAAAAGAGGTCGATTTCAGCCTGACGACGAATGCCACGCTGCTGAAGCCGGAGATCATCGAATTCCTGGCCGAGAACCAGGTCGGCGTCACCATTTCGATCGACGGGCCGAAGGAAGTGCAGGACAAGTTCCGCGTCTTTCACAACGGCAGCGGGAGCTACGACATCGTCGCCCCGAAGATCAAGGAGCTGCTGGCGCGGCACCGGACCCGGCCGATCGGTGCGCGGGTGACGCTGACGTCCGGATCGATGGACGTCAAACGGATCTATCGCCATCTGACCGAGGAGATCGGCTTCTGGGAAGTGGGATTCGCCCCGGTCACGACGTCGCCCAATCGCAGGCACGCGATTGCCGCCGGCGGATACGATCAGATGCTGGAGCAGTTTCGCGATCTCGCCTACGACTTCCTCGAGGCCTCGGTGGCCGACCGGCATCACGGCTTCTCGAACGTAAAGGAGACGCTCGAGGAGCTGCACAAAGGCGTGAGCAAGGCCTATCCGTGCGGTGCCGGGCTGGGCCTGCTCGGCGTGGCGACCGACGGCGACGTCGCCTTGTGCCACCGGTTTGCCGGCTCGGACGCGCACAAGCTCGGCGACGTGCGCAGCGGCATCGATCGGGGCGCGCAGCGGGCGTTCCTCGAGCGGCACCACATCGAGAACAAGACCGATTGCAGCCTCTGCTGGGCGCGGCCGCTCTGCTCGGGCGGCTGCTATCATGAAGCGCACACCAGGTACGGGGAAACCACCCGGCCGAACCTGCACTACTGCGACTGGATTCGCGGATGGACCGACGTCTGTCTGCAGATTTACGGCGAGTTGTCCCTGCGCAATCCGGCGTACCTGGCGCGGTTCGATCGCGACGAAGGACAGGGAGAACGGGTGGCGTGAGCCCGGTAAGTATCCGCGTTAGCCGGACCGTGACCGGTAGTCGGCTTTAGCTGGACCGTGATCTGTGTAACAGGGCGGTATTCAGGCCGTCCCTGCGGCGGTGAGAAAGGGAGACCTTCATGGATCATCTGAAGGCGATCAATCGCAAGGCGGCACGGGTCGAGCGTGAAACAGAGCCGGACGTGGTGGCGTTGCAGCGGACCGGATTACCGCAGGCGCCGCATTTTCCCATCGGCTGCTCGCTCGTATTCTCGCCCGGGTGGGAAGCGGATCGCACCGGCGGCACGGCGGGATTGTGCCAGCCGGTCGAGCGCGACCTCTTCGACTGCCACGTCGGCTGCTACTGGCCGGCGCAGGTACCGGATCATTTGAATCACGCGCCCGACTGGACCGCGAAGTGCGCTGCGGCCCAGAAGGACTGGCGCAAGATCGATCTGGTTTTCCCATGACGCCCATCAAGCGGTTCGTTCTCGGCTCGGCCGTCGTCGTGATCGCCGGCGCCACGCTGCTCCAGGCGCAGAAGGCGAAACCCGCCGCCGTGTCTGCCGGCAACGGCACTCTCATCATCGGGTCGTTTCCGAAGCAGTTCTGGATCATCGACGAAGCGACCGAAAAGATCGTCGGCACGATTCCGTATCAATCCGGAATTCCGCGGCGCACGACGCTGTCGCGCGATCGCAAGCGCTTCTACACCGTCGAGGCGGCGATGGAAAAGGTGGAAATCCTCGACATCGCCGCGCGCAAGACGGTCGACACGTTCACCCTGAGTGAAGGCAACAAGAAGGTCCGGATCCGGGGCGTCGAACCCGACCCGCAGCAGCGGTTCGTGATGATGGTGACGTCGTCGGCGACGAAGCTGATCGATCGCTTCGAGATCGGCCCGCCGACGCTGGTGCAGTACGATCTGAAGGAGCACAAGATCGCCCGGACGATTCCCTGGCCGAACGGCGAAGAGCGGCAGAACGCCAACATCCAGTTCTCGCCGGACGGCAGGCTGATGTACCTGTTTACCGATCAGGACGTGCTGATCTACGAGACGAACACTTTCACACAGGTCGACAAGTGGGAGCTGTCGAAACCGATCGAAGAGGGCTTCGGGCGGCTCGAGATGGGCTCCCGCGACGTCTTCAACGACGAGCCCGGCTTCTATACCGGCATTTTCAACGTGTCGGATCCGGTCCAGCACCGCCGCATGATGGGCATCGCCCGCGTGAACCTCGCGGCGAAGAGCGTGGACTTCTACACGCTCGGCCCCGCCACCGGTGTCAGCTTCGCGATGGCGCCGAACCGCAAGGTGGCCTACGGGCTCTTCGACGAGATCGGCCGCTACGAGTTCTGGAAGTTCGATCTCGAGCACCGGAAGTTCGCGGGGCGGGTTGAGTTCAAGGGCCGGCCGCGCATGGGGCTCAAGACCAGCTCGAACGGCAAGATTCTGTATATCTACGTGGCGGGCAACACCATCGATCTGTACGACGCCGACACCTATCAGTACCTGCGAACGATCACGCTCGACGGCGATATGACGACCGACTTGTTCGTCTTTCCGCAGACGCCGTCGCAGGTGTCGAGTAGCGCGGGCCATTAGTCGTTGCCACTACGGGGACGCTGAGGACGCGGAGGTCGAACCTGAGCGCGTTATCTTCTTCCGTGTCGAGTGTCTTGGTCGTGGGATTTCAGTCGCGGCCGTGGAGAAGGCTGATCCTTACGAGACCAGGATTCTTCCTCCTGTCCTCCGCGTCCTCCGTGGTGGAATGCTGCCGGTGTGATTGACCGCGATCTTCACCGCGCCCTCCGATTCATCGTCCCCTACTGGCGCCGGCTCGTACTCGTGCTGGCGCTCAGCGGTCTCAGCACCGCGCTGTCGCTGTACCTCCCCCTGCTCTCGCGCGACCTCGTCGACGGCGCGCTGATCGGCCGCAATGCCGGCCTGCTCGTCCGGGTCGTCCTCTTCTTCGCCGCCGTCAGCGCCGCCAGCTTCGTCGTGAACGTCGTCAGCGGCCTGCGATACACGCGCGTGTCGGCGGACATACTGTTCGACATGCGGCTCGAGATGTATCGCCACCTGCAGCGGCTGTCGCCGCGCTTCTACGCGCGCACGCGCCTCGGCGACATCATGTCCCGGCTCAACAACGACATCGGCGAAATCCAGCGGATCGCGGCAGAGACGGTCCTTGCCTGGGTCGGCAACGTGCTGTTCCTCATCGGCACCGTGGTGATGCTGGCCTGGCTGGACGTCAGACTGTTTGCCGTCACGATCGCGACGACCCCGTTCGGAATATGGGCGCTGGTGCGGTATCGGGCGCGGCTCGAGCGCGAGGTCGCGGCGCTCCGCCAGCGGAGCGCCGACATCGGCAGCTTTCTGATCGAGACCTTGCAGGCAATGAGGCTGGTCGTCGCGGCGAACGCGCAGGAACGGGAAGCCGGTCGATTTCGCGAGCGAAATGCGGCCTTCGTGCGCGCGCTCATGTCGATGCAGCTCCTCACCTACCTCTCCGGCGGCCTGCCAGGCCTGATCATGACGGCAGGCACCGGGCTGGTGTTCGTCTACGGCGGGTTGCGCGTGATTCGCGGCGACATCACCGCCGGCACGTTCGTGGCGTTCATGGCCTACCAGATGCGGTTCCTGCCGCCCGTGCAGGCGCTGCTGGGAATGTACGCGAACCTCGCGACGGTGCGCGTGTCGCTGCGGCGCGTCTCGGAAATTCTCGATCAGCCCGTCGAGGTGCAGGAACCCGCATCTCCGGTCAGGCTTCCTGCCGTGCGCGGCGCGATCGAGTTCGAGGACGTGACGCTGTCGCATGATCGGGGAGGGCCAGTGCTCGACCATCTGTCGTTCCACGTGGCGGCGGGGGAGAAGGTGGCGCTCGTCGGACCGAGCGGCAGTGGGAAGTCTACAATCGCCGATCTGATGCTGCGCCTGCTCGACCCGGACAGTGGTGCGGTCCGTCTCGACGGCCATGATCTCCGTTCCCTCGCGCTGCAGGACCTTCGCCGCGGTATCGCCCTGGTCGAGCAGGAACCGTGCATGCTGCACGCAACCATTGCCGAGAACATTCGCTACGCGCGGCCGGACGCGAGCGACGCTGAAGTGGCCGAAGCCGCGCGCCGGGCGGCGCTCGAGGGCCTGATCCAGAAGCTTCCGGAAAAGATCCAGACCGTCGTCGGCGAGCGCGGGGCGGCGCTCTCCGCCGGGGAACGGCAGCGTATTGCGATCGCGCGCGCCTTTCTCGCCGATCCCGCCGTCCTGATTCTGGACGAACCGTCAGCCGCGCTCGATCCCGTTGCGGAACGTCAGATCATCGAGGGGTATGAGGCCGTGATGCGGGGCCGGACCGCGGTCGTCATCACTCACCGCGCCGAGCTGGCACATCGTGCCGATCGCATCATCCCGCTGGTCGCCACGAGTGGAACTGCCGTCTGACGGAACGGTGATCAACGCCGCGAGCACCACGATGCCAGTCGGCTCTCGGTCAGCGTCCAGGCGGCGGATAACTCCTTGCGCTACCTTCGCGCGTCTGACGTCGGCGGCGGGACTCTGACGATCCCGACGCCGCGCTCGATGGCGACCTGGGTACCGAACGGCTGCGAGAGACGGGCCAGTCGCTGAAGGATCGTCCCGGCCATGTCGATCGATGCCGGGCGCGGCACGCCTCGATCGGCGCCGCGCGCCGTGTAATTCAAATCCACCGGTCGCAGCTGGATCCCGGCAAGCTGTCCCTTTTCGAAACGGCTCGTCGCGACGACGCTCTGATACCAGACGTCGCCGCCGAAGACCAGCTGGTTCCACATCGCATTGAACTCGGCGTCTGTCGTGACGGCGCTGTCCATCTTGTACTGCTCGTACAGATCGCTGGCGACCGGCGCGAGGAGATCGAGCTGGAAGATGAAGTTGCCGAGACTGTAGAAGATCGGCCTGCCGCGATAGACCTCGATGCCGCGAAGCTGGTGCGGTCCGTGACCGATGAATTCGTCAGCGCCGGCATCAATGGCTTCATGGGCCAGCTTCGGCAGGAAGTCGGCGGGCGTCTCGCTCCAGTTGCCGGGCTCGTGTGCGTGAATGGTGACGATGACAAAGTCGGCGAGCTGCTTGGCGGCGCGGATGCTTCTCAGGATCTCGCGCTCGTCGATCGCGTCCATCGTGTAGGTGAAGCCGCGGTGATCGGCGGCTTTGTAGCGGACGCCGAACAGCTCCAGTTCGTCCGGAGGCTCCCTCTCGAGCAGCCGAACGGATCCCGCCGGCTGCTGCTCGCGGATCGTTCGCAGCGTGCGCAATTCGTCGGCGGTGACGAACGCATAACGGGTGGTCCGCAGGGCGTTGACGCCAGCACGGCCGGGCGCCTCGCCCACGGGCGGCGCCGAGCGCGAAAGCGGCGTGAACGTGGACGCGATCGAAATCAACGCGACCCTTCCCTTGTCGGTATCGATGTAGCGGGCGGCGCGCGCGGCGGCACGATGCTCGCCCACACCTGCGTGAATGATGCCCGCTTCGTCGAGGAGCCGGCTGGTCTCGCGCATGCCCTCGAGACCCCAGTCGGTCGCGTGATTGTTGGCCCGCGACATGACGTCGAAGCCAATCGCCTTGAGGTCCCGGGCCACGGCCGGCGCGCCGATAATCCACACGCCGCCGAATTCGGCCTGCGGGACCGCGGGCGTTCGAGTCAGATCGATCGCGGTTCCCTCGAAATTGCCGAACGCAAGGTCCGCCTCCTGGATCGCCCTGCCGATTGGCGCGAAACCGATCGTCTGCGAAACGGGGCGGGCCATGATGCAGTCGCCGACGGCAGCCACGGTGAATCCGTCGGCGATGCTCGTGGCCAGCTCTCTGGAGGAGTCACGCGGCGGCGGTGTCGGCGGCGTTTGCTGGGCACGGGCCCCGAGCACCGCGGCGATCAGCAGCCCGCACACGACGGCAATTCGAGGCCGCAACATGTTTCCTCCAGGAGCAACGTTAACGGGTCGCGAGTCTAGCACAGCAACGATTCTGTAATCGGAACCGCGTTCTTCGCTGCCGAGGTCGCCTCGAACAGCGCACGAAAACTGCGCATTCGCGCACGTTTCGACCGATTCTCCCGCCCGTCCTGCCGGCCCGATGGTTGCCCTGATGCGTCCAGTCTGTGTCGGTCGGCACTGAGAGACTGGAACCTCCAGGGGCCCGTGCGGATCGTCCCGCCCAGTTCAGTCCCTTCCCTCTGGTTCTCTTCGACCGCGCTTAACAACGGAGCTTGTTCGATGCTCAACGCCTTTTCCGCCCGTGGTGTCGTCGTGCGTGCGCTCGCCTGTGTCTTCGTGCTCGCTGCCCTGGGTGCCGCGACCGCTTCACTCCTGAACGCTCAGGCGCCCGGGCCGGACTCGTCCGGGTTTGCGGCAGGCTGGCAGAGCGGCACGCCCATCACTGTGACCGGCGAGCTTACCCTCATCTATGCCGATGACTTCGCAAATCACCGCGCGGAGCGCCGCTACTTCGTCCGCGACCGGCAGAGCGGCTTGACGTTTCAGGTGCAGTTCGAGAAGGACCCGCCGGTCGACATTCAAACCGGCAGCGTCGTGCGAATTACCGGTCGTGCCATCGGCACGAATGTCTATGCCGGCGCTGTCACGACGGACTCATCCGGCAGCCTCACGGCATCAGCGACGACAGAGCTCCTCTCCGAGGCGACGCCGTCGCTGAGCGGCGATCAGCGGACGCTCGTCATGATGCTCAACTTCAACGACGCGACGCTCAGCTGCTCGGCGGACGCGATCAACAACACGATGTTTGCAGATCCTTCCGGTCTGTCCGTGAACGCGCTGTATCGTGATACTTCGCACGGACGGATCTCGTTCTCGGGAAATGTTGTGGGCCCGTACACGATCAACTATTCGGTGACCGGGTGCGATCCGGACTCGTGGTCGAAGGCAGGGGAAGCCGCCGCAGCGGCGGCTAATGTCGATGTTGCCTCTTATCCACATCGCGTGTACGTGATGCCGGAGGGTTATTGTGCCGCGGCCGGACTCGGCAGCGTCGGCGGTAATCCAAGCCATGCGTGGATCTTTACCTGCGGGACGAAGGGCGTGTACGCACACGAACTCGGCCACAATCTCGGGCTGGACCATGCCGCCAGCGTTTTGAACGGTCAGCTGAACGAATTTGGAGACGGCAGCGACCCGATGGCGATGTCCGGTAACGGATTGCTCGGCCTCAATGCTCCGCATCGCCATCAGTTAGGTTGGGCCAGCCCGCAGTTGATTACGCAGTCGGGCACGTACAGCGTGGCTCCGCTCCAGCCCGATCCGGCGACTGTCGCTGACCCTCAGGTCTATGTCGTTCCAAGGGCCGATACCAACGACTTTTACTACCTCTCGACTCGATACGCGCTGAAGTACGACAGTGCGCTGCAGCCCTATTACGTCAACGCCCTGAGCATTCACCGCTACACGGGGAGGGTTCTCCCATCAATAGCCGATGTCACGAAGACCTTTCTGGTGACAGAGCTGAGCGACGGGCAAAGCTTCAGCGATCCGGTGAATGGCATCACGGTCACCGAGGTCAGCCACGACTCGACGCGCGCGACGGTGCGCGTCGAGTACACGGCGGTGTGCCGTCCGGCGACGCCATCACTCACGATGTCGCCCCAGACGCAGAGCGGCAATGCCGGGACGAGTCTCGCCTACGTGCTGTCTGTGACCAACCGCGATGGCGCAGCGTGCGCGCCGAGTGCGTTCGCGTTGAACGCGGCCGTGCCCTCGGGCTGGGCGCGGAGTCTTTCGGCGGCGAGTCTCACGCTTGCTCCGGGAGCGAGCGGGCAGGCGACGCTCACTGTGACGTCACCGTCGGGCGCGCCGGCCGGTACCTATAACATGACGGCCAGCGCTGCCGACACGGTCACGGCCACACATTCGATCACAGGCGCAGCGACGTACACCGTGCGCGATACGGTGCCGCCCAGCGCCCCTTCCGGCCTCACCGCAACCGTGAACAGCAAGACGAAGCAGATACAACTCTCGTGGAGCGCGGCGACGGACGACGTCGGCGTGCGCGACTATCATGTGTTGAGGAATACAGTGGAGGTCGGCACGTCAACTACGGTCAGCTGGTTTGATTCTGCCTACCTAGCAGGCGCGACCTACAGCTATGCGGTCGTCGCGGTCGACGCGGCAGGAAACGCCTCCCTCCCCAGCAGCAGCGTGACGGTGACGCTGCCCGGCAGGAAGAAATAGAGCTGCGCGTGATGGTCGATGCCCCGCCCGGAAGCCAATCCGGACGGGGCATCGATCGCGTGCTACTTGGTGTGCGTGATGGTGATGGTCGTCGACTCCAGGTTGCCGATCGCTCCCGTACCGCAGGTCGTGAACGCGTTGTTCAACGAATCGCCTGCGTAACTGACCTTCCAGTAGTACGTGTTCCCGGCAAATCCAAACACCTGCAGGCCGCTGCCGCTCAAGGTGTTGGCATCACCGATTGTGCCGCTGTTGCTGTAGGTGATCGGCACAGTGATGTCGGACGTGCCGGCCAGCCGCTGCGTGCAGACGTTGTCGGTGAACAGTCCGAAGGTCACGTTGGCGACCGGTGTGGCCGTCGGAACGATGCCGGTAATGCGAACCGAGTCAAACAGGAACACCTTGGCCAGCGGATCAGTCGTGGGTGACGGCGTCGTCTTCACCCGCTGGTTCGTGATCGTGCAATCGGTCTCATCGCCGATCACGACCGAGAACGGGGTGAAGGGATTGCCGCCGTTCCCGCTCGGCGGGTACCGCGTCCCGCCGGTTTTGAGTTGACAGACGATACTCACGAAGTTGAACTCCCTTCCCATTGCGGTGAGATCCTCTGCCAGCTGGTAGTCCGTGCCCGGCTTCAGATTGAGATGGGTCTCGGAATCACCATTTTCGGTGAGGGTGCTGAGGGTCAGCGTTTCAGCACAGCTCGGCGTGGTGCATCCCGGCGGCACGACGACCGGGGCGAACCGGATGTCGGCGCCGCTGCTCCTGTCGAGCGTGTAGCGGAACGTTCCGGCTAGATCGGCAACGTTGCCGTCCGGATCGAGCGTCACCTTTATCACCTTGACCGCGCCGCAATTGGAAATCGGCGGGAAGACGGCGAAGACCGTGTCCTTGTAATCCGCCGTGTCAGAATTGCCAGTGACTGTCCCCGGCAGGGTGTTCGCAAAGCTCTCGCAGCTGTCGCCTGTAAACACGTCCACAGTCAAATCGAGGGCCATCTCGCCCCGGAAACGGTCGCCGCTGATCGTGGCCACCGCCGTTCCGAGTGCCTGCGGCTCACCGAGCGTACAGTTCGCCGGTTTCGCCGAGTCGCACGTGAACACGCGCTTGCTGATGTCCGGGAAGGTGGGGTTCAGCAGATTGCCCTGCTGGTCCCACAGGATGATGAAATCGCCATTCGAGCGGCCTGCCCAGGGATTGCAGCCGGCAATGAGAGCCTGGGTCTCGGGATCGTCCGGGTTGGTGAAGTCGACGCCGGTGTACACGCACGACGGGGAGAGCGCGTTGTGCTGGAACTCGATCGAAATGAACCCGCTCCCGTTGTTCGAATCGCGCTGCCACCCGAAATAGAGCCACTGGTGCGCAGGGGTCTGCGCGTCCGGGCTGACCTTCAAGTAGACCGTGTTGAGGTCCACCTGCGCGTTGGGATTGGTGAACGCGAGCATCGGCGGGGTGGCGCTGTTGATGACGCCGATCTT
>JBKPAI010000194.1:0-20712 GCA_046726355.1 Acidobacteriota bacterium
TACATATTCCCGTTGCCCGCAGGGCGCGCCAGACGAGTGCGCCGACGGCCGCAGGCCCTTCGTCTGCGGCAAGGCGCCAGAGCTGCACGTGCACACGCGTGACAACAAGTGTCGCCCATGCAATCCACACTGCCAGGAGGATCGAGCGGCGATTAGCACGCATTAACTAGACTGGGGGGCTTCGCCCCGCCGGACCCCCCAACGCCGTCGCTCGCGGGGACCCCCGAGCGCCCCGCTTCCGCCTCCGCTAAAGCTAGGGCGGACGCGCCGTCGCGCCTCCGGCGCGAAGGTGGGCCGCTCCGGCGGGCGCGCCGTGCGCGCTGCCCGTTATGCGGCTCGGCGAGGGAACGAGTAAACAATCCCGTTTCGAGCCGCATAACGGCCTACAGCTGCACGTCTGCAATCGGTGAAGTGTCCACCGATCGTGTGACCAGCGCATCGAGCGCGGGCGGTGCCGACAGGTCGACTGCGTGCGCAAGCTGCAGCGTCTCAGCAAACCGTTCTGCGTAACGCGTTCGCAGCAGAAACCGCAAGTGGCGCCCGGCCAGCGGCTCCGCCCACGGCTGCGCCGTGATCGTCGCGACTACCAGCCGTCCGTACCGCAGCCTCATGGCGGCGGGCGCACACCGGTCGATTGTCCGCACTGCAGCGGAGAGGCCCGGTCGCAAATCGACGTCAAGGATCTCGTCCCTGGTTTCGATGGACCCCGCCGTTACGCGGTTGTGGAACTCTGCGAGTGTCGCATGTCCGAGACGTTCCCATACGCCGCGCCAGTACCAATAGGACAGCAGATCGTAGAGCAGACAGCGCCACCGGCCGCGCGAGTGAACGCATTCCAGCAGTCGCATGTGCAGCCGGCAGATGCCCTCGAGCGCGTCGCCGGCGCGCGGGGCGATCTGCGCCAGCCGCTTCAACACCTGTCCGCGGCGCGACAGATACCGCGGGGCGGCGCCGAGCTGGAGCGCCGGCCAGAGCTCGGGGTGCTTGCCAACGAGCACGACATCTGCGGCCCCTTCCTCGCGTTTCCGCCGCAGACAGCGCGCCAGATCGGTCCGATCCTCGTGCCGGCCCGCGACGTGCGGAACGAACGCGAACCGGGCGCCGGCGCGCAGCAGCCGGTACCCGAGCTCGAAATCTTCGTGGCAGCGCAACTGCTCGTCGAACCCCCCCACGCTCCAGAACAGCGCCGGCGCCAGCGCGCAGTTGCCGGTCAGCAGATCCGCATAGGTGAAGCGATATCCCGGCTGCCGCATGCGCTCGAACATCGCCTCCCACCAGCTGCGGAGCATGACCGCGAAGAAATCGCGCCTGCCCTGAAGCGCGGGTGGCAGATATCCAATCGTGACGCATCCCGTGCCCGCGCTGCCGTGCGCGCGCACGTGCCCGCGCACCATGTCCGCGGACGCCTCGACATCGTCATCCAGAAAGATCAGCAGGTCGCCGTGCGCGGCAGCTGCGCCGCGGTTGCGCGACGCTGCGGGACCGGCCGCCGTCTGCGCGATCGCCCGGAGGGGAAACGGGTACTCGTCCGACGCCAGTTCTTCCGATCCGTCGGTGCAGCCGTCGGCCACGACCACGACCTCGATACGCCCGGGTGGGTACGTTTGTGTGCCGAGCGACGCGAGTGTCCGCTCGAGCGCCGCCCGCCGGTTGCGTGTCGGAATCACGATCGAGACGAGCGGATTCCAGACGCTCACCGGCGAGTCCTCGAGCGGCCGGCCAGCTGCCGGCGCGACCTGAAGTACGCGGCAGGGCCGGCGACACAGCCCGCCAGCTCGGCGCGAATCAAGTCGAGCGGTACCGTGCCGGGGCGGCGGCGAAAAGCCCGGATCAGCGTGGGCACCTGATCGTGCCGGAGCCAGCGGAACGCCTGCCGCAAGACGCCGACCTCCCGGTCGATCAGCAGGCGCCGCGTCCACATCGCGTAGACACCCACGCCGTAGCCCCGCACCACGCCGCGCAGCTCCGGCCAGGTGCGACGGTGCCGGTGCCAGCTCACAGCCGCCGGCTCATAGACAATTCGATAGCCCGCGGCGAGAATGCGGCCGAACATCTCGTGATCGCCGCCCGAACACGCGGGTGTGCCGGCATCGAGCGCCTCGTCGAATCCGCCGAACTCGCCGAGCACCGCGCGGCGTACGGCCATGTTCGCGCCGGCGCCGATGCCACCCACCGCGGCCGGATCGTCGTGCATGCCGTCGAACACGCGCCGGACGAACCCTCGGCTGAAGGGGGTGTATCGTTCGAACCACTCCTGCGCGTCCGTTTCGAGCTCCAGCGGCAGCGTGAGGCCGGTCGTGCACCACACCAGCGGCTCGGAGAACGGCGCCAGCAGCGCGCCGAGCCACGAGGGTTCCGGCGTCGCGTCGTCGTCGGTGAACGCGATGATTCCGTGTCGTGCCTCGCGAACCGCCCGGTTTCGCGCGGCATCCAGCCCTTGCCGCGGCTCGCACACGTACTTGACCGAAGCGAAGGTCTGCACGAGCATCCGCGTTCGCTCCGATGCCGGATTGTTGTCGATGACGAGGATCTCGGACGGCGCGGGGTCGAGCGCCTGCACGGCACGCAGCGCACGGGACAAATCGTCAGGGCGCTCGCGCGTGCAGATCGCGACCGTTGCATCGGGGATGGCGCTGCGGGGATCGGGCCCAAGGTAATCCTCGAGCAGCCACGAGCGTACGTGCCGCCGCACAGCGCTCGACAAACGCTCCCGGAACGATGCCATGTCGACGTGGCCGCAGACGACCGGAGCCTCAATGCCTGCAAACGGACGATTTCGACGACGGACGACGACCAGCGCACGCGAGTAGCGGTCGTCGATCGCGAGTTCAGTCGGCAAGTCTTCGAGGTGGACCTGAAGGACAGCCGCCGGCACGAACGGTCGCGATGCAAGTTTTCTGCCGAGCTGCCGCACACGGAACTGCTGTGCTGTCGTGCGACGATCGCCAACTCGCGGAACAGGTTACCTAGTGGCCTGCAAATCAGCGATCTTTAGAACGTTCGTCATGACCTCTCCAAATGTTTGTCCGTCCAGCGTCGGGTGTAACGACCGCTACTCGTGCCGCCTCCGATTACTCAACTATTGGCGCCGACCGCACGACCGACTTCTACAATTGCCGACCTGAGACGAACCAGATCCGGGGGGCTTCGCCCCCGCGGACCCCTCACGCCTTCGCTCGCGGGGCCCCGTCGCCCCGCTCCGCTCCGGCGGGCGCGCTGCGCGCGCCTACCGCTATACGCCGCGCTCACAACGAGAACAAAATTCTCGTAACGCGCCGTACAGCGGTCCAGAGGAACTGACATGCTGAACCCGGAAACTTTCTGGCAAGACCTCAAGTTCGGCAGCCGCACGCTGCGACGAAATGCCGGCTTTGCCGCAGTTGCGATCGCCACGCTGGCGCTCGGCATCGGCGCCAACGCGGCAATCTTCAGCGTCGTCGATGCCGTGCTGCTGCGGCCGCTGCCGTGGAATGAGCCCGACCGCGCCGTCATGATCTGGAGCCGATGGACCGCCTTCGACAAAACGTGGGTCGCCGAGGGTGAGGTCATTGATTACCGCACACGCAGTCGGACGTTGCAGGACGTTGCGGCGTGGAGCGACGGCCAGGTCAACTTGAGCGGTGACGCAGAACCGGAGCGCGTCGCGGCGGGCCAGGTGACCGCGAACACGTTCCGCACCCTTGGCGTCGGTCCGCTCATCGGACGAACCTTCACCGCGCAGGAGGACGTGCCCAACGGTCCGAGCCTCGCCGTTCTCGGATTCGGGCTCTGGAACCGGCGCTACTCGGCCGATGCGGGAATCGTCGGGCGCGTCATTGACATCGACGGCCGGCCGTTCGAGGTCATAGGCGTGATGCCGCCCGAGTTCGCCCTTCCGACCGATTTCCGAAATCCCGAGCCGACGGAACTGTGGATGCCGCTGCAGATGGACCCGGCGAGCAGCGACCACGGCAGCCACGGGTTGTATGCGGCCGGCCGCCTCAATGACGGCGCCACCGTTCAAGCTGCCGCAGCGGAACTGCACGAGATCGCGCGCGCGATGACCGCCGAGGGACTGTATCCGGTCCAGATGCAATTCGACACGATCGTGCTGTCGCTGCGCGATGAAGTCGTCGGCGACGTCCGACGCGCCATCTGGCTGCTGCTCGGCGCGGTCGGATTCCTGCTGCTCATCGCGTGCGCCAACGTCGCGAACCTGCTCCTCGCGCGCGCAGAAGCGCGGCAGCGGGAAATTGCCGTGCGGTCGGCGCTTGGTGCAGGCCGCGCCCGAATGCTGCGCCAGCTGCTGACCGAGAGCCTCCTGCTCACAGGCGCGAGCGGCATCGCGGCGGTGGGCCTGGCGTTGGCCGGCGTGCGATTCCTTGGCTGGTGGAACCCCGCAAATATCCCGCGCGTCGCCGCGGTCGGCGTCGACCTCCGCGTCCTGCTTTTTACAGCCGCAGTGGCGCTCGCGACGTCGCTGCTCTTCGCGCTCGCGCCGGCGCTCAGGACACTGCGGGTCGATCTTGCCGACGCGTTGAAAGACGCCGCCCCAGGGGCCTCTGGCGGCCGCCAGCGGGCTGGAGACGCGCTCGTCGTTGCCGAATTGGCGATGGCGGTGGTCCTGCTGATCGGCGCCGGATTGATGCTCCGAACGCTGTGGGCGCTTCAGCAGGTACCGCTTGGGTTCGAACCCTCACATGTATTGACGATGAGGCTCTCGCTGCCCGCGGCGACCTATCAGCTTCCTGAACAGGTCGTCGGTTTCTTCGAAGGTCTGCTGGATCGCGTGCGACGGCTGCCTGGCGTCGAAGCCGCCGGCGCCGCACGGTCGCTGCCACTCGGCTCCACCATCGGCGACTTCGGCATGGTGGTCGAAGGATACACGCCGCCGCCGGGCACGAATGCGAAAGGCGACTGGCAGATCGTCACGCCCGGATATCTCGCAGCTATCGGAGAGCGGGTCGTGCGCGGCCGCACGTTTACCGCGGCGGACACGACCGATGCAATGCTCGTCGCTCTCATCAATGAGGAGATGGCGCGGATTTACTGGCCCGGGCGGGATCCGATCGGTGGCCGCTTCAAGATTGGTATGAATCCGAGCCGCCCGTGGATCAGCGTCGTGGGAGTCGTGGCAAACGTGAAACACAACGGCCTGACTGGTGTCGTCAAGGAGAAGTTCTACATTCCGCATGCGCAGTGGCACAAGTCCACCGGCAACCCAATCCGTGCGATGACGCTCGTCGTGAAATCGGTCATCGATCCATCGTCTCTCGTGGCCACCATCCGCCGGGAGATTCGATCGGTCGACCCGAATGTGCCGGTGGCCGACGTGCGGACGATGGACGAAGTGGTCCAGGCGGCGATGGCGACGCCACGCTTCACAGGGATCCTACTTGCCGGCTTTGCGGCGCTGGCGCTCACGCTCGCCGCGATCGGGGTGTATGGCGTGCTGTCGTATGCCGTGAGCCGCCGCACGCGCGAGATCGGCATTCGCATGGCGGTCGGTGCGAACCGCGGCGACGTCGTGCGGATGATTCTCAAGCGCGGGGTGACGTTGGCGCTCGCGGGCATCGCCGTCGGCCTGGTCCTCTCGCAATGGGTCGTCAGCCTGATGCGGGGGTTGCTCTATGGCGTCACGGCCGCCGACCCGCTGACGTTCGCCGTCGTCGGCGCGACGCTCCTGGCCGTCGCCGTTGTGGCGACCGCGGTTCCGGCCTGGAGCGCCACCCGCGTGAACCCGAATGTCACCCTGAAGACGCAGTAACGACCGGGGCCGATGCTGACCAGGCCGGGCGCACTCGGATGCGACGCGCAATGAAGTCCCACCCCTCGACGCGGGCGCCACTGGCCGCAGTCCCGGCGTCGACGTCCCGTATTCAGACGGTCCGGATGCTTCGCGTGCTGTGGCGGAACTCAAGCTGCTGCTTGCAGGTGGTACAGTCAAACATGTCCCATTGTTCGACTCGCACGCTATGAGGGCCCGAGAGGACGCTCACCCGGTACTGCAACGGTGGGCCACACCACGGACACCGCAGCTCCGGCGGGCGTCGGGGCGGAGCCGTGGTGAGCACGGGCGGCGCTGCCCTCGCGGGTTTCTGGCGTGCGTGGCCGCCCTTACGGCCGGCACTCCGGGCTTCATCGGTCGTCCAGCAATGCGCGGTGCCCTTCTCATGAGCAGAGCGGCCGCCTTTGCTGGCGATCGCGCGCCGTTGCTCGAGCGACATCGAGGCGAACCCTCGCGGGCGCTTGGGCACCGAGGCCGTCTCGCTCATCGAGGGTCATTTTAGTGACAGACTCACGGTCGTTCCACTGTAGGATCGTCCTAGGGGCTTAATTACGGCGGATGAGGCAGAACAAAGTCTGCCCAGGCCGGCACTTCTTGATGCGACAAGGCCAAGATCCGCGTGGGCGGCACAACGCGAAACACGGCAGACGGTCATGCTGAAGCCAGACGCAGGTGACGCCCAGCCCCTGGACGTAACCTGAGGTCATGCGGAGTCAGGTCGCTTCCTCCTCAGGTGCGCGAACGGCGCTGATCGCTGGATCAGCGCGGCTTGACGGCAATCATCTGCAGTTCCACCCGCGCGCCTGCATTCAGCGCAGCGACCGCTACCGTCGCGCGCGCCGGCGGATCCTGCGGAAAATACTGACGATAGACCCGATTGAACGTTTCGAACTCCTTGAAATCGACGATGAACGCGGTGACGCTCGCGACGTCGGCGAAATCCATACCCGCCTCGCGAAGGATCTCGCGGACATTCGTCATTACCTGCCGCGTCTCCGCTTCGATTCCTCCCGACACGAGCTGCGCCGTTGTTGGGTCGCGTCCGAGCTGTCCTGCGAGGTACATCGTATCGCCGGCGAGGATCGCGGGGCTGAATGGCAGCCCCGTTTGCGGGACGCGTTCCGGGCGAATGACGCGGCGGCCCGGCGTCTGCGCGGTCAGATGGGGATAGGTGAAAAAGCCTGCAGCGAATGCCAGCACAATGGTCAGCGCACGAGTTGTCATGTCTTCGCCCTCCCGACGCCATTGGCGTGCTTTGCCTGAATGGGGCAAGAAACAGCCATCCGACCGACCGAGTGGATCAGAACATCGGCACCCGGCCCTGCGGAGAATCTCCGATGACCAATGGCGTGCTGCCCATACTGCGGATGGATCGGGCGCTGCAGAGCGTCCGTGACAACCGTGCTCTCATTGCGCGCGCATATGCCGGCCATCGGGCGAAAATACCGCGTTCGGGTTCAGATTGTCGACTGCACACCGGGAACCTCTCTCACATTTTTCTCCTTGAGCGAGGGCATCAGCCCCTTCGAAATGGAAATTCAGGCGCTCGAGGGCAAGTTCAAACTCGGCCAGGAGCGCAGCGATGGCGACCGGAACGGCGTGCTCGCGCACCTCGCTCGCGGCGAATACAAAGAGCGGTCGCTCTTCGATCTGACGCAGGCCTTCTACAAGAGCCCCCCGAAATAGCGGCTTCTTTCGCTCCTCGGGGACCGCGGCGCCGCCTGCCTCCGGAAATGGTCACCCTTGACGCGACGCTCGCCTGGAGGCCAGTGACGGTTGAACGCATTGAGCGCCTCGATCCGGAGCTGCGCGGTCACGCCTGTCCGCACGATGACCTTCTTGAAGAGCGACGGATCGAAATTGCGGACGCCATCGGTCCGGACACATCATCAACACACCGCTGGCCGCGCAGGGGCCGGCGGCACGTTCGCGCACGCTCGGGCACCGGGTCCCTGTGGCCGCTGTCGAGCGCGCCGACGACCGACGCCATCCGGCGGTAGCCGCCGAGCGGCGGGTCATCGTCGTCAAGAGATCGCCGATCACCTCGTCGGCGCTGGCGCCGTACGAGTTGCCGGTCAGCGCTTCACGAATCTCTTGTCAGCGACAATCATCACGCTCGCTTGGCAACCTCTTCTCCGTCCGGTTGCGGCTCGTCGCCGGCGCGACCGCTTTTGCGTTCGTGGTCAGCCTGATTGCGGCAGCTATCCGGCGGCGGGGGCCGCGCGGCTCGATCCGATCCAGGCGCTGCGCCACGACTGAAGGCGGATCGTCTCGAGCCGCATCCGGGACATAATGCTTCCCGAGAAGAAGTGCATCGATGCGGATCAACTTCATGACGGCTGCCCTGGTTGCCCTGGCCACAGCCGTGGTGGTCGGCCAGGAAAATCCGTACGTCGGGCGGTGGAACCTCAGGGGCACCGGCCCGGATACCGACAAGGTCTACTGGCTCGAGGTGAAAACCAACGGTAATCAGCTGGAGGGCCGCTTTCTCAACCGCACCGCGCACGCGACGCCGCTCGCGTGGATTCGGGTCGAGAACGGCGAGCTGGTGTTCCAGTACGGGCGCGGCGAAGGCACGCCCGACGACCCTGTGAAGCCGTGCGGCCCCGTCTATCGCGCGAAGGCCGAGGGCGGCAGATTGATCGGCCATCACACGCCAGCGCCATGCGTGCTGCCGGGCGCGACACCGCCGGCGCAGCAGGTGTCTGCACCGCCCGCGAAAGAGATTCACTGGGTCGGCACGCGTCAACCCACGTGGCCGCCGTCGACCGCCAACGGCATGCACACCTACGACAGGCCGGTCGTCCTCGTCGGCCCCGGTGTTGGCCTCGAAGTGTGGGGCCGGCAGGGCGGCGGCAACGAGCATGGCAAGGCGGACGGCTGGAAGGTCGTCGACGGAATGCTCGTCAACGATCCGCCCACTTACAATCCCGTGTCGAAGGAGAAGTTCAAGGACTTCAAGATCGAGACCGAGTTCAAGCTGGACGCGAACCAGAACAGCGGACTCTATCTGCGCGGTCGCTATGAGCTGCAGATGGCGCTCGGACCCGGTCCGGCCGCGACGAAGGGGCGGCAGGGGATGATGGCGATCTACGGCTGGAAAGCCGCCGACGTCGACGCGGCGACGCCCGCCGGCGAATGGCAGGCGCTCGAGGCCATCGTTGTCGGCAATCACCTGACCGCGACGCTGAACGGCAAGCGTATCCACGACGATGCCGTGCTGCCGGCGATGACGGGTGGCGCGCTCGACAACGACGAGTTCGCGCCGGGCCCGATCATGATCCAGGGCGACCACTCGCGCGTGGCGTTCCGCAAGATGGTCGTGACGCCGATTGTGAAGTAGCGAACAGCTCGTTCGCGGCGCGCGAAGAGGTCGATGACGACATGAAGATTCGGGTGTACCAGGTCGTGTGAGTCAGAGTGGGTCGCGTCAGATTCGCTTCCGGCGAATCTCCTCGAGCCGCTTCTTGAGGTAATCCTCGTATTCCTTTTTCAGCGCCGGGTCCTTCGGCGTGCCGTAGATCTCGCTCGATTTGTACTTCCCCTCGTCGAACTTCATCCGGGTCCACTCGTCGTGGATGTGGATCACGTCGGCGTTGTCGACGACCTCCTGCACCAGGGCCGGGGGGATGAAGTAGACGCCCTCGGAGTCTCCAAACACGAGATCGCCCGGCATGACCGTGGCGTCGCCGATGCGGACCGGGATGTTGATGCCGGTGAGGATCACGTTACCGATGGGACTGGGATGCGTGCGCCTGAAGTACGCGGGCATATCCATCGCCGAAATCCCATCGAGGTCGCGTATGGCGCCGTCCACGACGAGCCCGGCGCCCTTCGTGGCCTTCATGATGTAGTAGAAAAGGTTGTCGCCGACGATGGTGCCGCCGTCGCCCTTGTCAAACAGGTCGACGACCAGCACGTCGCCCGGCCGCAGCATGTCGATCGCCGCCTGATTGTTCATGCGGTCGAACCCTGCCGCTTTGGCTTTCGCGGCGATAACGCCCTCGAGGTCCGGCCGCAGCGGCATGAACTGCACGGTGAAAGCCCGGCCGACCAAGCGTTTGCCTGGATGGAGAATCTGAAACCCGCCCTCGAACTGGTTGCGGTACCCTTTGCCCGGCAGGATTGCGAACACTTCCTCGGCGGACAGGTCTCGCGCGCGCGCGATGAGCGCATCGGGCACCTTGGGCCGGCCGTCGGGGAATCGCTCGAACGGATTCTGCGCCGTGTACTCGATCATCTGGTCTTTGGTGAGCGTGAAGAGCTGACCCTCCACGCGCACGGGCGTGAGGACCGCCGCGGTGCACAGCACGATCGCCAACCGTGTTAGTTTGCGGTTCATAGAGCCTTACTACACGGACGCGCCGCGATTGTGTCAAGGGAATTGATCCGACTTCCCGCCTGCCGCCGGCTTTCTCGATTCTCGATGGCACTTCGGGCCTACCGTTGCACCCGCTCTACAGAGCTATGTGAACGTGGAACTGAGAACTTTCAAGAATTCCTCCGTTGCGATGAATCCGTTGACCCCGCACCAACCGGGTGCTAGCTTACCGCGCGGAGGTCCCATGCACGTGACGTTGCGCCTGCTCGCAGCACCGGCATGCCTCACTCTTCTTCTCCTTGTTCCGACCGCGCCGCCCCGGCTTCTGGCACAGGGCGAACGCGATGCGGCGTTGATCGGGCAGGTTGTGACGGCAGACGAGGGGAGCATGGAAGGCGTGCTCGTCAGCGTCAAGAAGAAGGGTGCGGCGCAGACGATCACCGTGGTCAGCGATCGGCAGGGCCGCTACCGGTTTCCCCGAAATCGGCTCGAGCCTGGCGACTATGCTGTTGCGATCCGTGCGATCGGCTACGACCTCGATCGCCCGACGACGGTATCCCTCGTTTCCGACAAGACGGCCAGCGCCGATCTGAAGCTGCGCAAAACTGAGGATGCCGCCTCGCAGCTGACGAATGCCGAGTGGCTCGCGAGCTTTCCCGGCAGCGATGAGGAGAAAGCATCGATTCGGGGATGCGCGCACTGCCACACGCTGGAACTGGTCACACGCTCGCGTCACGACGCGCGCGCGCTTGTGTCCGTCATCGAGCGGATGTCGGGCTATCCGCCGCTGGCGTTTCCACTGATGCCGCAACGAACGCCGTCGCCGCGAATCGGCGGCGGGCCGGTGTCCGCCGAGCGCCAGCGGCAAGCCTGGAAGCGCCAGGCCGAGTATCTCAGTCGCCTCAATCTGAGTGGAGCCGCACACTGGACCTATCCGTTCAAAACGCTGCCGCGCCCGAAAGGCGACGCTACACGCGTGATCTACACGGAATACGACCTGCCGGCACGGACCAGACAGCCGCACGACGTGATCGTCGATTCGGCCGGAATGGTGTGGTACGCCGCGTTCGGCGAGTCGATCCTCGGCAAGCTCGATCCGACAAGCGGAAAGATCACGGAATACGAGGTGCCGGTGCTGAAGCCGGCGGCACCGAAAGGTATCCTCGGCCTGCGCTTCGACGAGGACGAGAACCTGTGGCTCGCTCTCCAGTTTCAGGGAGGAGTTGCCAGGTTCGACAAGGCGATTGGCAGGTTTCAAACCTGGAGCCTGCCGCCGGAGCTGAACGGCGATCACGTCCAGTTGAATCAGGTCAGCCCGGATCGCCACCGGGTCGACGGCAAGGTGTGGCTGCAGGATGCCGGCACCTACACGGTGCTGCGTCTCGACGTCCGCTCGGGTCAATTCGAGGTGTTCGAACCCTACAAGATTCCGCGGCCGAACGTCTATGACGTGATTCCCGATTCGGCGAACAACGGCTACTTCCTGCCGCTCGGCAGCGACGAGATTGGACGCATCGACGCGAAGACCGGATCGATCACGATGTTCAAGACCCCGACGCCGGGATCAGGACCACGCCGGGGCATGATGGATGCGCAGGACCGGCTGTGGTTCGGCGAAAATCGCGTCGACCGCATCGGGATGTTCGACACAAGGACGCAGCGGTTCCAGGAATGGCCGGCGCCGCCAGGGACGTGGCCGTACGACGTCACCGTCGACAAGAACGGCGACGTGTGGTCCGGGGGCGAGTACAACGATCGCATCCTCCGGTTGAGTCCCGGCAGCAGCCGATTCGTCGAGTATCTTCTTCCACGCCACACGAACGTGAGACGCGTATTCGTCGACAGCTCCAGGCATCCGGTCGCCTTCTGGGTCGGCAACAATCACGGCGCCTCCATCGTCAAGCTCGAGCCGCTGGACGTTGGGACCGCGACCGATGGCCGGTGAGCTGTCGATATTCAGCCTTGTTCTCATGGCAATCAGCCTCGGCGCCGTTCGCATCACCTCGCTTATTGCGCACCCCAGTGGCGCGGAGGTCCTGACGGTGCGGGCGGTTGGCTCGCCGGCAGCGTTTCCAGAAAACGACTGTAGAGCCAATCGGTCACGGCGACGCGCAGCGCGTCGGCGTTCGCCTGCGCGTTCAGGACGGACTGGCGGGCGGCCGGGCGGCCAATCGCGCCGGAGAGCCCGATCAACTGGTTGCTCTTTCGATACCCTTCTTCGAAATCGTTCGCGCGTATCTGGACGGTGGTGCCGGTTTGTTCTGCGCCCGGCAGCAGCGCGGCGATTCGCGCCTCCGCCTCGTCCTGAAACGTGAGCGCAAAGCGAAACGGCGCACTAAACTCGGGCAGCTTGGCAGCGTCGATTCGCGCCAGCCCTTCGCGGGCCGCCGCCTCGATCCGGCGCGACGCCTCGCCGCGAGACACCGATTCGGCTTTCGCCCGGCTGGCCGCGTGCTTAACCGTCGCATACTGCACCCACGGGAGGTGACGGCGGACTTCCTTTTCGAGCTGATCGTCGCCGTCAGCCTGATGCGGGGGTTGCTCTATGGCGTCACGGCCGCCGACCCGCTGACGTTCGCCGTCGCCGGCGCGACGCTCCTGGCCGTCGCCGTTGTGGCGACCGCGGTGCCGGCCTGCAGCGCCTTTCGCGTGAACCCGAACCTCACCCTGAAGACGCAGTAACGATCGGTGCCGATGCTGACCAGGTCGGGCGCACTCGACGGTCGATTACGACCTGCCACCGGCCAACCGATCCGTTTAGACATCTCCCCGTGACCGGTCGTAGTATGTCGTCATGAAAGAGATCGCCGCGGCCACTTTCAAAAAACAGTGCCTGTCGCTGCTCGACGACGTGGATCCGGACGGGATCGTCATTACCAGGGACGGGAAGCCGGTTGCGAAGCTCATCCCGCTCGGACCCGATTCGGTGACGCGCAGCGGATCGCCTGACGACAAAACGAAGATCAGAGGCAGCGCCCTTCCGACCGGTCAGGAATGGGGATGCTGAGCTGGATTCGGTAGCGGTACAGGGATTCGATACCCCGCGTAGTCCAGGATTGGCCATCGGCCTCGACTTCGATGGCGCGGTTCTAGTGCTTCGGGCGTTCGAACAGGTAAAGTGCGGCGGCAGTGAAGTTGTGACTGGCGATGTCCTGAGCGCCATCCCAGCGGATGGTGTAGAACCAGATCTCGGAGTTTGCGCTTCGCTGTTTCTCGATCACGGTGCCAATTCGCCAGTTGGCGGTCTTTTGGTCGACGTCGCTCCGGCGGCAGACGCGATCACCAACTTCGAGTTCAGGATGTGTCATTACCCGATTAAATACCAGTACGATCGGTCTGCCTACATCTGTGGCTCGCCGGTTACCGCTGCGTTCGCTTGTCAATCGGCAGGCTATGGAGCCGAAGCGCCCGGTCGACCACCCTTGACTGCGACCACGTTGCGCTGGGTGCGGACGAGCAGCAATCCTTCGGACAGCGCCGGCGTCGCCAGGGTGCTCTCCGTCATGTCGTTATCTCCCAGGACTTTGAAGGTGGGTCCTGCTTCGAGAACGAGCATGTGGCCGTCCTCGCTCGCAACGAACACCTTGCCGTCGGCCGCGACCGGCGACGAGGTGAACGCGGACGTCCCGCCGCCGAGTCGCTCCTGGTACTTCTTTTCGCCCGTCCGCGCGTCGTACACCATCAGGACGCCGTTGTAGTTGACGACATACAACAGGCCGCGATAGACCACGGGCGTTGCCATGTACCCGCCGCCGCGAGGGTAGCTCCAGGCCACCGCCTCGTTGGTGGTCGCACCCTCCGCCAGCGAGACATCGCCTCTGGCCGTCTCGCGAATCGCGAACACCGGGGCGCCTTTGCCGTGCGCATTCGTGACGTAGATCAGCCCATCCTGCACGATCGGCGTCGGCACCGGGATGTCGCCGAGCCCCTTCATCCACCAGATCTCCTTGCCCGTCTTGAAATCGTAACCGCCGATATGCCGAAGGCCGTTCACGATCAGCTGTGTGGTGTCGCCGACGTCGTGAACTGTTGGTGTGCTCCACGTCGGCACATCGTCGCGCATCGTACGCCAGAGCTCGCGGCCGTCGCGGGCGTCGAACGCGGCGATGAAGGAGCCCTTCTGCACGTCGGCCTGCACGACGACGACGTTCTCGTGAATGATCGGTGAGCTGCCTGTTTCCCACTGGGCGTCCGGCACCATGTAGAAGCCGGCGTCGAGAACGCCGAGGTCCTTCTTCCACAGGAGCTTGCCCTTCATGTCGTAGGCGTACAGGCCCTCCGATCCGAAGAACGCAATGACGCGTTGCCCGTCGGTTGCGACGGTCGAGTTTGCGTGCGAGTTCTTCATGTGTCTCTTGATCTTCGGCACGCCGGAATGAGCGGTCTGCTGCCATCCAATGGCGCCGTTCTTCTTGTCCAGGCAGTACACACGCCACTCATGCGATGTCGTGTCGTTGACGGACTGGATGTCGCCGTAATAGCCGACGCGGAGACCTGCGTTCTTGTCGCCGCTGATCGAGGTCGTGACAAAGATGACGTCGCCCCAGACCACGGGGCTCGACAGGCCGAGTCCCGGAATCGGCGTCTTCCATGCGATGCCCTTGCCCTCGGCGACGCTCCAGGTCGTCGGCAGCGCGAACCCTTCCGCGACGCCGGACGCCCGGATACCGCGAAATTGCGGCCAGTCGACGCCCGGTCGCGCGTTGTCGGCCCCGCGTCCGACACTCGCGCCGGCGGTCGCGCACCCGACAAGCACGGTGATCGCGAGGACTTTGAGACGCATGGTTCGAACCTCCGGCGTTGAGACGCTCACGCTCGAGATGCTACCAGAAACGGGTCTGACCCCGTTCGCAACGGGGGTTCTGAGACGATAGGAAACATTCGGGCCGTCGCGGTGAGCACGACGCCCGTTCTCGCTGCAGCCGCTCGCCCTCACGACAGCGTTCCCGGCCGATGCGGGAATCGTGACATGCGGGAGCGCGACTGTGCTATTCGTCGACCCCAGTGGTGTGCCGATCGTCGACGTCGGTGCGCCAACGGCAATCAACCGTCACGCTAACGGCCTCTCGGAGCTCATTGCCGCGGGGTGTGCTGCGCTCGCACCTGCCCAAGGACACGTCCGATCAGTGGTATGAAATGGCCGGGCAGACGACGCTGGAAAAGTTCTTCGCCGGAATTCCGGCAATAAAAGCGGTCATAGCAGAACAGCGGACGATATGAGCCGCCGCGGTATGATTTCACCGACGCTTTGCAAGGAGATCTGCATGCAAAAGTATCCTGCCGCCGGACGCCGCGACTTCCTCATCCAGATGACGGCACTCGGCGCGGCCGGACTACCCGTCGTCGCGCACGCCTTCAGATCGCCGCCTGTTCCGGGGCCGGCTGGTTCAGCGAGGCGTTCAGGGAGTGGTCCGCATGCTGGTGCCGATGTCGCGGCCCGTGCCGGCGCGGCGACGCGTTACGATCCGGCGGCACGATTCGACCTCACTGTCAGCGAGGTCGAGTTCCGGCGCAACCAGGCGGGCCGCCTGTTGATGGCACGCGTGTATCGACCGGGCGGCGAGGGACCGTTTCCCACCGTCCTCGATCTGCACGGCGGCGCCTGGAATGGCAAAGACCGCCGCGCCGAGGAACCAATGGATCGCGCGTTGGCGGCCAGCGGCCTGCTCGTGGTGGCGATCGACATGACCCTGGCGCCCGAGGCGCCGTACCCGGCGTGCGTGCAGGATGCCAACTACGGCGTCCGCTGGCTGAAATGGAAGGCCGCGTCGTGGAACGGCGATCCATCGAAGATCGGCATCTACGGAAGCTCCAGCGGCGGTCACGTCGCGGAACTTCTGGCCATGCGGCCGCGCGACGCACGGTACAACGCGATTCCGCTGCCCGAGGCCCCGGCCATCGATGCGCGGGTGGCGTATGTCGCGATGCGCTCGCCGATCAGCGACCCCTACGCCCGCTTTCAGAATGCCGAGAAGATGAAGCGCGACAGCATGGTCAAAAACCATGTCACGTTCTTCAAACCGTGGGACACGATTCACGAAAGCAATCCGCAGGAGATTCTCGAGCGTCGCGAAGCGGTCACGCTGGTGCCGATGCTGATCATGCAGGGCGCTCTCGACGACAACATGCTTCCCGCGATCCAGGAAAAATTTGCGGCCGCGTACAAGGCAGCGGGCGGCGATTGCCAGTATCAGCTGTTCGAGGGCTGCGAGCACGAGTGGGTGGCGCAGCCAGGGCCGCAGACGGACCGCGCCCGCGAGATGGTCAAGAGCTTCATCGCGCGTCAACTGAAAGCTGACAGCTGAGGGCGTGTGAACCCGCGGGCGGTCGAATCGACGCGAGCCCGGGTCGGTGGCAGATCCCGGTCGCGAAACCTTTACGGCGCGTGCGAAAACTCGATTCGGGTGCGCGCCGTCTTAGAGCGGAGGCGCGCCTACGGGCCGGGCCCCCAGAGGCGGTTCCTGCATCGCGGCGTGGGACGGAGCGGAGCGGCAACAGGCCCAGGAGCGACGCGTGGGGGCCCCGCAGGGACGAAGCCCCCCGAATCTAGACCGCTATACGCGTGTTACGACAGTTTTGCTCTCGTTGTAAGCGCGGCGGATAGCAGTAGGCGCGCGCAGCGCGCCCGCGACCCGGGGCCCCCACGATGCGGTTTGTGCATCGTGGGGTGGGACGGAGCGGAGCGGGGCAAAGGGGTCCCCGCGAGCGACCGAGCCGGGGTGTGGGGCGGAGCCCCACGTTGGACCGCTATACGGCGCGCTACGATAATTTTATTCTCGTTGTGAGCGCCGTACAGCGGCAGGCGCGTACAGCGCGCCTGCGAGGGAGCGGGACGGAGGGGCCCCGCGAGCGACCGAGCCGGGGTCCGGGGCAGAGCCCCGGTTTAGTTACGTCCCGCCGTATCGAAGCTCCTGGCCAACCATCTTGGACTTATCGGCACCCGGCTTCGGGCGGAACTTCTGCACACGGCCGTTGAACACTTCAGCCAGATACAGATTTCCATCCTGGTCCGTCGTGATCGAATGCGGTCCGTTGAACTGCCCGGGCTGCCCGCCGGAAATTCCCCAACCGTACAAGTACTGGCCATTCAGGTCGTATTTGACGATCCGATTCGTCCCGCCGTCGGATTCCCAGAGGAACTGGTCGGTGGTGATCAGATGGGCGTACGGCTGCGAGCGCACGCCGGTCGTCCACATGTCGAGGAACTTGCCGTTCTCGTCGAATACCTGGATTCTGCGGTGTCCGCGATCGACGACGAAGAGGCGGCGATCCTTGCTGATCTGAATGCTGTGAACCGTGTTCCATTCGTTCGGTCCCGGATTCTTCGGGTCTTTCGGCGGCGTCCCCCAGTCTTTGATGAACTTGCCGTCCCGGTCGAACTTCGCCACGCGTGTACCGCCGTATCCGTCGCTGATGAAGAAGGTCCCGTCCGGCAGCCACGCGATATCGGTGGGACGGTCGAACAAGCTGCCGGCCTCACGACCTCGTTTGCCGGTTGTGCCGAGCGTCATCACCAGCTTCCCTTCGTAGGTGAACTTCCAGATGACGTGCAGCTGATCGTCGATGATCCAGACGTGCTTGTCGCGATCGTACGGGCTCATCTTGATCTTGTGGGGCCCGCGTCCGCACGGGTCCGCGCTGAACATTTTCTCGAGGTGGGGCCAGTCCTGAACCAGCTTGCCGTTGCGATCGACCACGAAGACCGAATGGTGCCACCGGCGTTCCCATCCGCGCTTCGCGACCGGCTCGCACGTGGCGCTCAGGCCGTCAGTATTGCCGGTGGCCGTACGCGGCGGCTGGAGGAGGCTGTACGGCGTCCACGGCCTGGCACCCTGCGGCAGCGGCAGCTCGCCGCGCTGGGCGATCCAGATGCGATCGGGCGTTTCGGCGTACACCGCGCCGACCGATCCCCACGTCCAGCCGTCGTGTTTGACGCCGTCCGGCCCGTCCGGCAGCGGCAGCGGCCAGTTCTCCACGAGCTCGTACGGGCCGAACTCTTCCTGGCCGCCCTTTTCCTGCAGCGCCGCCGGAGCCGCAGCGAGCAAAACGATCGCCGCGAGAACGGCCGCGGACGCGATTCGTACAGGCATGAAGACGCTCCTTTCGTCGTTGACGATCACACCTTCACCGACGCCGCAAGGCAGCATCAGGAAGTCGCGCCTGTTCATCTTCGCGGACATTTCCGATTCCGGTTGCCGGATCCCGCCAGCATCCTACACCTCCCGGATCCGCTCGAGACGGAATTCTTGGTCGTCTCGACCGCGCATCGACCGGCTCGCAGTAATGAGGCTCAGATTCCGCATGGCGGCCCTTCCGCAGATCGCGCCCGCATGTCAGGACGACTGGTCGCAGGAATTGCCGGTTTATCAACGTGTCTGGCAGTCACGACAAGGCACCGCGAGCGCTTGCGCGCTCATCTGAAGGCGCATAAGCCCTGCGACATGGGCGGACGCAAGCCGGAACAATCGATCGCGCCGCATGCGAGCAGCCACGAGTCGTTTCCCACCGCATGAGGAAGTGGTTCGAGACGTATCGCACCATCGTGATGCCCGCGCATTGCGACCACTACGGACACATGAACGTCCGTCACTACGCCGCTTTCTTTGACGACGCGGGATGGCACATCCTCGCCGGTGCCGGCGTGTCGCTGAGCGACCTGAACTCACGGGGCCTCGGCACCGTCGTGGCCACAGTAACCGTCGATTTCCATCACGAAATGGTCGGCGTGTTATCGTCGCCTCCGCATGGGCCTGTCGCCCCCGGCGTCAGACGTCGCCGTCCGTGCAGTCGACCCGTACGCGCTGTCGCCCGACGCGGTCGAAGCGCCGCCTCGGTTGCTCGCGTCGGCGCTCCGGCGCACCGGCCCGGGCGTCGTGCTCGCGGCGTCGATCGTCGGATCCGGCGAAGTTATTGCGACGACGACGCTCGGGGCACAAGTGGGCTTCGCGGCCCTGTGGATCGTTCTGGTGAGCTGCGCGATCAAGCCGGTCGTGCAGGGCGAGTTCGGAAGATACACGATTGCGACCGGTCAGACCGGGCTCGACGGGTTCAATCAGGTGCCCGGACCGCACGCGGGGGTGAACTGGCTCGTGTGGGCCTGGGCGGTCACGGTCGCCTCGACGCTGATGCAGGTCGGCGGCATGTACGGCGGCGTTGCGCAGGTACTGCATCTGCTGGTGCCCGCGCTGTCGGTCAACGTCTGGGTCGGCATCTGCCTCGTCGTCACCCTGGCGATGCTGCTGGGCAGCGGATACCAGCGCATCGAGCGGTTCGCGCTCGTCAAGGTCGGATTGTTCACGCTCCTGACCATGTGCGCGGCGGCGGTTCTGCTCCGGCGGCCAGGTGCCGTCGAGATGAGCGATCTCGCGTCCGGTCTCAGTTTGCGTCTTCCGCCGGCCGGCCTCGTCACTGCGATTGCCGTCTTTGGAATCACCGGGGTGGGCGCCACCGAGCTCGTGATGTATCCGTACTGGTGCATCGAGAAGGGGTACGCCCGGTTCGTCGGGCCCCGCGATCCGTCGACCGCCTGGCTCATGCGCGCGCGTGGATGGATTCGCGTCATGCACGTCGACATCCTCTGCTCGCTCGCCGTCTATACCCTGGCGACCGTCGCATTCTACCTCCTGGGTGCGGGCGTGCTCCATCGTGCCGGTGTCGTGCCGGCGAGCCGCGATACCGTCGTGGTCCTTTCCCGGATCTACACGCAGACGCTTGGCGGCTGGGCGCTGTGGGTGTTCTATCTCGGCGTCGTAGTGACGCTGTACGGGACGATTTTTGCGTCCACCGCCGCGCACGCACGCCTGTCTGCGGACGCGATTCGAATCATGGGCGTCTATGCGCGCGAGGATGCCGACAGCCGCCGGCGATGGCGTGACCGCTTCGTCGTCGTGCTCGCCAGCGTTCCGGCGCTCCTGTACTGGCTCTTCGAATCGCCCGTGCGGATGGTGGTCGCTGGCGGCATCGCGCAGGCCTTGATGCTGCCGCTCATCGCCTTTGCCGTGACGTATCTGCGGCACACGCGCGTCCCGATGGAAATCCGCCCCTCCGTGGCCACCACGGGCTTGCTGTGGCTGTCGACGGCGGTGATGCTCGGCTTCGCGATCTACTCTGTGTGGTCGACGCTCGGCCTGTAGGCCGATGCCATTTTGTCTCTGCATCCGAATCTCGCCAGGCAGGCGGCGGCCGATCCGATTTTCGCAAAGATGCGCGACCTCGCCGAGTTCAAGCGGTTGATTGCACGATGACGATCCGATGGAACGCTTGTATGATGCGCCCGGGGGTGATCGATGCACACTCGACGAACGGCGTTCTTCGCAGGTGCAGCGGCCGGCGCAGTCGTGACGGCCATCGGGCTCGGAGGCCGGTCCGTCCTCGCGGACGGTCGCGCACAGGCGGCGAAGTACCCGATCAAAGTCGTACTCGAGAACAATCGCGTCCGTGTTCGAGACGTCACGTTTCCGCCGGGCGTCAAAGATACAGGACTGCACACGCACGAGTTCCCGCACGTCGGCGTGATTCTGACCGCCGGCTCGCTCACCTTCACCGAGCCCGGCAAGCCGACGGAGACGACAGAATTCGAGACGGGAAGCGTCGGATTCCGCGAAGCGAATGTGACCCACGAGGT
>JBKPAI010000195.1:0-23737 GCA_046726355.1 Acidobacteriota bacterium
GACCCCGGAAGGAAAACGCCGCGCGCTCGAGATGCGCAGCGGCTGGTCGCTGCCCGGCGAGTCGCCGGCCTACGACTCGCCTGCCGACTTCGACAGCTGGGACCGCTGCATCACGCGCGGCATGCCCTCGTCGATGATGCCCTACCGCTACAACGGCGGGTTCAGGATCTGGCAGGCGCCGCGCGTCGTCGTGTTCGAGCTCGAGATGATCCACGACGCGCGCGTCGTCTTCACGGACGGCCGGCCGCCGCTCGAGTCGGCGCACAAACATTACATGGGCGATTCACGCGGCCACTGGGAGGGCAACACCCTCGTCGTCGAGACGACCAACTACAAGGGCGGGCTCGCGCCGATGATCAACCTTGCCGTCGTCGGGTCGCCGGCCGGGAACCGCTTCCCGCAAAGCGACCAGATGAAGACGACGGAGCGGATCACGCGGCTGAATGACGAGATGTGGCTCTACGAGATCAAGACGGAGGATCCGGTCATTCTCACGCGCCCGTTCACCGTCCGCTACCCGATGCGCCACGATCCGACGTACGAGTGGTGGGAGTACGCCTGCCATGAGGGGAACACGATCGTCCCGAACTACGTCACGACCTCGCGCTTCGAGCGTGAGAATCCGCAGCAGGAAATGGCTATCCCGATTCAGGTGGAAGCGGACATTGCCAACGCGCTGGCCGGGACGTGGGTCGGGCGGCCCCGTATCGCCACGATCGACTACGACATCGAGCTGGCGTTCACGAGGAACGCGGATGGCGGTGTTGTGGGCAAGCTGATCGGCACGACCCTTCCGAAGGAACGAACGATCGACAAGCCGCTCAGGCGCTTCACCATGAAAGACCGTCGGATGAATTGGGAGTTCCCGAACACGCAGTCGTGGAACTTTGCCGGAGAGCTCTCTGCCGACGGCACCACCATCACCGGTGTGACGGGCAGCATCCAGGGCGGCGCACCGGTGGAGTTCAGGAAGCGGTAAGTCAGTGGAAAACGACGACGGTGAGATACCTTCAGTCGTCGAGAAATACCTCTCGATCACCGGACAGCTCGCCGTCTGCGCCGAAGGAATTTACCCACTTTTTCCTCGCTGAGGCGCTCGGCCGTCTTCTCGAGCAGCAGTGCCGCCAACTGCATCGGCTCGACGTTGATGCCTTCCTGTCGGCGAACCTTCTCGGTGAGGGCCTCCAACCGCTCGAGCGTGCGAGGCGCGAGAGGGACAAGCCGACGTTCGGTCCACCGTGGATCGGTCGCTCGTCCGCCACCCGCCGGAACCCGGAAGCGGGCGTCGATTTCCGCGCGCAGCTGCACCGCCCCGAAATAACCGCCCGACGAAGCGACCCTTCCCCGCCGTTCGGCCCCGAGACCAGCGGCAATCTTGTTCATGTTCAGCCGCGTCTTCATCCTCTACTCCTCAGTCGATAGGCGGTCGCGCCGCCGAATGTGCGGCCAGACATTTCCAGTGCCGCCTCGACCCACCGATTCTGGTCGATCGGCGTCTTTCCGTCGCGTTCGACGCTGGGCACGAACAACACAACCAGAGCGCTCTTGCGCCGTTCCTGGAAGACTACCCTCCGGCGCCGTGCGGGTTTCGGCGTCTTCGCCACTTCGATCAATATAGATCGTCGTGACTCCTGAGGCAAAGACAGCGGCAATCGCAAAAAACGGCGCCCATCGCGCAACCTGGCGCCACTCGCTGATCGCGACGGCCACAGCAGCCGAGCTCATCAGCACCAGCACACCGGTGGCGTACGCGCCTCCCTGCGCCTCGACATCCGCCCTGAAGACGTACATCGGAAGCGCGGCGAAGATCGTCACCAGCACGAGGATCAGTGTCGCGAGTGGGGACAGCGTGCCGGCGGCGAGGAATGCAATTCCCGGCTGGTAAGCGAGCGTCGAGAAGTAGTCCACGCCGGTGAGGCACATCACCTTCCACCACGCGGCGGTGTGCGCCACGCGGACATGAGGCCCGATCTGCTGCTCATACCCTTCGTACAGCCAGTCTTGCAGGCGCTGCTTCGGGAACCAGTGCGGGGAGGCCGTCAACGCCGCATTGTAACTGCCGGCGGGGCGATCGGTGGCAGCATGCCTGTCAGGTCCAGGCGTCAGGCGCCGAGGTCGCCGGGCCTTGATTCGGCCTGTCGCAGCGTCAAACCCGATCGGAGGCGTTGTCGAAGCGGCCGGCCTCGGCGCGCAAGCATCGACGCGACGGCTTCGAGTCCGGCCGCTTCTGCCATTCGAGCGGCGTCTCACACTCGTCGATCCGCGTGCGCAACCCGGGATCGGCACCGCTGTCGAGGAGAATCTGAACCGCGAGCGCATTCCGCGCGGAGACCGCCAGGTGAAGCGGCGTGTAGTGGTTAATGCCGCGCTGATTCGGGTCCGCGCCCGGCAAACGCTCCGATAATCTCAGACTTTCCGCCGGCCGGGGCCCTGAGACAACTGTTGCATGCCGCGATCCGTCTAAGAACCGGCAGGAGGGCCCCGTGTCGTCATTTGTGCAGGACATCCGCTACGCCTGCCGGACGCTGGCTCGAACCCCCGCGTTTGCGGCGGTCGCCATCCTTACACTGGCGCTCGGCGTCGGCGGCAATACCGCGATTTTCAGCTTCGTCGACGGCGTCCTGCTGAAGCCGCTCCCGTACAGGGACGCCGACCGGATCGTTCGCGTGCTCGAAAAGCCGCCGCGCGGCGATCGCAACGGCATCTCGACGCTCAATTTTCTCGATTGGCAGAAAGACAATACCGTCTTCGAGTTCATGGCCGCGCAGACGGGCGGGCCGGCGACGCTGACCGGCAGTGGCGACGCCGTTCAGCTTCGCGGCGCCCGGGTCTCGCCGCACTACTTCGACATCTTCGGCATCCAGGCGGCGCGCGGGCGGACGTTTCTGCCCGACGAAGATCAGGCTGGTAAGGACGGCGTCGTGATCCTGAGCCACGCGCTCTGGGTCAGCCAGTTCGGCGCGGATTCCGGCATCGTCAACCGCACGATTCTGCTCGACAACCGGCCGCACATCGTCATCGGCATCCTGCCGGCGGGCAGCGCCTTCGACCGTGCGTTCAATCAACTCTGGCGGCCGCTCGCGTTCGAGCCGTCGAACATGACGCGCAATTTCCACTGGCTCGTGTCGTTCGCACGGCTGAAGCCGGGCGTGACGCTGCAGCAGGCGCAGGCCAACATGAGCGCCATCGGATCCCGGATCGAGCGCGATTTTCCCGATTCGAACAAGGGCTGGGGCGTCATCGTCGAGCGCTACGGCGATACGCTCGTCGGCCAGCAGATGCGGACGGCATTGCTCGTGCTGATGACGGCGACCGGCCTCGTGCTGCTGATCGGCTGCGCCAATCTGGCCAACCTCGCGCTGGCGCGCGGGATCTCGCGCGAGCGGGAAGTGGCGATTCGCGCATCGATCGGCGCCGGGCGAGGCCGGTTGATCCGGCAGTTCCTGACCGAGAACCTCCTGATCTCCGCGTTCGGAGGGCTGCTGGGTATTGCCCTCGGCTATGGCGCGATGCGCTGGCTGCAGCTCCTGGTGCCGCCGTTTTCGTTCGCGCGCGAAGCTCGCATCGGCATGGACGCGCGCGTGCTGCTGTTTTCGGTCGCGGTGTCGTTCGTGACCGGCCTGCTGTTCGGGATCGTGCCGGCGCTGCAGGCGACCTCTCCGGAGCTGGCGGGACTCACGAAGGACGGCGGACGCGGATCCACGGATCGGGCTGGACGGAAGCGGCTGCGCGATGTCCTGATCGTGGCGGAAGTGGCGATGGCGTTCATCCTGCTCGTCGGATCCGGGCTGATGATGCGAAGTTTCTTCCGCCTGATGAACGGGGAGACCGGCATCGACGCGTCGAACGTCCTGACGGTGGGCGTGCCGGTCACGACGCAGCGATTTCCGGACGCCACGCCACTCAACCTGTACCTGCGTGAGATTCGCGCCGCCGTCGATGCGGTTCCCGGCGTAGCCGAAACCGCGTGGAGCTGCGCGCCCCCCCTGCAGGGCGCCTGCTACGGAATGCCGATGCAGGTGGCCGGCCGGACCATCGTCGACCGCGCCAATCGCCCCGGGGGCTTCTTCAAGATCGTCAGTCCCTCGTACTTTTCCGCCCTCAGGCTGAAGATAATCCGCGGCCGCCCGCTGTCCGATCGCGATACCAGAGAGGCGCCGCCGGTGCTCGTGATCAACGAACGGCTCGCCAGACGCGAGTTCGGCGACAAGGATCCGATCGGCGAGCGTCTGCTGATTCAGGAGATCGTGCCCGGCAAGACGGAGCTCGGCCCTGAAATTCCGTGGCAGATCGTCGGCGTCGTTCGCGACGAAAAGGTCAACGGCATTGCGGACGATCGGAGCACCGGCGTGTATGTCTCGAACGAGCAGAGCCCGGCGTATTTCCAGACGTTGAGCGTTCGCACCAATCTCGATCCGCTTGCGCTGCAGAAGGCGATTACCGTCGCGATTCATGCCGTGAACAAGGATCAGGCGCTGACCGATATCCGGACCGTCGATCAGATCAAAGAGCTCTCGCTGGCCAACAATCGGCTGCAGTCGGTGCTCCTCGGCATCTTCGCCACTGTTGCACTGCTGCTTGCGGGGATCGGGATTTACGGCGTGATCTCGTACTCCGTTGCGCAGCGGACACAGGAGATTGGTATCCGTTCGGCGCTCGGCGCCTCGCGCGGCGTGCTGCTCCAGCTCGTGCTGAGCCGGGGATTAATGCTCACGATGATCGGTCTCGTGATCGGCGTCGCCGGCTCGTGGGGGTTGACGCGTCTGATGGCGTCCCTGCTGTACGGCGTCAGCGCGAGGGATCCAATGACGATGGGTGTCGTCGCGACGCTGCTGGCGGCCGTCGCGCTGCTGGCGTGCTACATACCCGCGGAGCGGGCCACCAGGGTCGATCCGCTCCTGGCGCTGCGAGCGGAGTGAATCGGGACTGGCGAAGAGCGCCGGTGTTCCTTTGAGAGCGCAGCCCGCTCGTGAAGATTCAGGAGCCGAGTCGGCTCGTCATCCGTCCGACGATTCGGTGCGACTTATAGGAGGAATATCCGCGGATGCTCGAGCCCATGGCCGCCAACCGGCATTCGATGACGTTGCCATGCGTGTCCTCCCATTCGCCGATCCACTCAAGTCGCCGTGACATGCTACCTCCTTCCCATCGGCGTTCTGCACCACTAAAGCGCAGCGTGGTCCGGCCCGATGCTTCAGGGGAGGCGGGAGCGGAGCAGCGAGGCCCCTTGACCGAAGGCGGGGGTGCGGAGGGGCGAAGCCCCGCGGATCTGCATCGATCGCGCGGCTCAGACCGTCTGGCGCTGCTCGGTCCACGGTATGCCGGGGACTGGCGTGGGTGCCTGGCATGGCAGACGCACGGTGAACGTCGCGCCGTGTCCGATGCCGGCACTCTCCGCGGACACGGTGCCGCCATGGAGTTCAACCACCGCCGGAAGCTGCATCGCGGCCATGCCGATATAGTGCATGCCGCTCCGACCTCCGGCCTTTGACCTTGAGTTCGCGGACAGGCAGCCGATGTCTTCTCGGCACCCGGGAATCGCACACGACCTGCGCGGAGCATACGTCGAGCTGTTTCAAAGCCGTCACGGCTGCATCAGGCTGGCGCGTCCGGTCCGGAAAGAATCTTGGAGCCTCCCGAAATGGCCGCTGATTTCTTCTTCGGTAACGACGAGCGTCGCACGCCAGCGGCCGGTCCGACGACCCGTCGCCGACTGCGACCGTAATGTTTGGAGGTCGGGCGTGCGGTCCGAGCGTCAGCGCGGGCCCGATGCCGAACACGATGCTCGTGGACAACGTGAGCAGAGCGAAAACCTACTTGGAATTGAATCCGGCATTCAGGCCATTGAATTACGCCATGTCGTCCGGTAATCGTCGGCCACTCCGACCTTCAAAACCGGTCAATTCTGCAGCGCGGAAGGCATACCATCTGGGCGTGAAGATGCCATTGCCATTTTCAATTCGTGGATGATCGATGAACGATCAAAGAAACACACCTCGGTCGTCTGTTGCTCGAAGAGTGAGTTTCAATTTCGCCGTCGCGACAACCGCTGGGAGTTCGACCTTGTCAGCGAGGCAGTGATATAAGATCGAATATCCCACCATGTACAACGCAACGATTCTGCTGGACGTACACGCGCGCGCGCACGAGAGCCTGCGTCGCCTGATCGTCTTCTGCGGCAACCTGACGGACGACGAGTGGCGTCGGCCGTTGACGGGATTCGGTTTCCCCACGGTCCTCGGCCAGCTCGAACACACGATCGGCGCCGAGGTTTACTGGCAGACTGTGGTCACCAGGGGCTACACCGAGGAAGCGAGGCTGCCGGATTTGCCGGATGTAACCGCTATTGAGGCGTTCCGGCAGCAGACGGCATCTGCCACCCGCTCGTATCTCGAACGCGCCAGCGAGGCGGAATTGAACACGCCGCGCCAGATGATCAGCGATCCAGGCAAAACGCGGCTCCTCCGGCCGGCGGATGTGATCATGCGTGTCGTGACCCACATCTTCAACCACCAGGGCCAGGTACTCGCGATCTGCCGGGCAATCGGCAAACCGAACGACACACGCGATCTGGACTATCCGGTGGACTGAGAAATGACGGCGTTGAGCAGATACGACGATCGCGGGTTGCGGCAGTTGAGCTCGAATGGAGCCGGCCGCTCACCATCCACAGCACTTCTTGTACTTCGACCGGCGCTGTCGCGGATATGAGGCCGTGGGCTCGTCGGTCGCGCGAGTGCGGACCCTGGATCTGGGCGGCCGGCATGGCTTCAGGCTCACGGCTTTGGGCTCTCCGGAATCAGCGCATGTACGGCGCGACGTTGCTCTCGATGATGCGGAACTCGTCTGGGGTGAGAGGAAGCTGCCGGAACGCCGCCAGTGCCGTCTCGGGCGAGATCTCGCCAACGGCGCCGTCCGATCCGTTCGATCGCTTGCTCCCCGTCTTTACTCTGAATCTGTTGAACGTTGGATCTTCAGCAACCGGCTTTCTGGCGCTTCCCTGGCGCGCCGTAGCTTCAGCGCAGGCGGGCCAACTCCTGGAACGCGACGTTCACGTTGATCACCGCGCGCGACAACGGCGTGCCGCCGTACTCCAGGTCCGGCAGCAGTTCCTCCTTCGTGAAGACGGGGAATCTCGACCTCAGCCCGGCTGCGATCTCCTCGGCGGTCTTCTGCCCCGTCCCGGCTTTCGCGGCGTCGACCAGGGTCCGATTGAACTGCACGTAGTCGCGAAATCCCGGCCAGGTGTTGACGTCGCCGTGGCCTTCGATCACGGTGTCGACGTCCGGGATGCCGTTCACGGCCTTCTCGAGCGTGTCGGGCAGCGCCAGGACGCTGCCGCCCGCCATGGGATCGATGAGCGGCGCCATCTTCCAGGCGAAGATGTCTCCGGCGGCCATCGCGCGGGACGCGGGAAAGACGATGAAGGCGTCGCCATCGGTGTGGCCGGCGCCGAAATAATAGAGCTCGATCCGATCGTCGCCGCTCCCGAGCGTCATCCGGTCGGTGAACGTCCGGTCGGGCATCGCCGCCGGGTTCGACGCCACACGCGGATTGGCGGCCATCCATTTCCGTGTGTTCTCGTGCGTCACCACGTCGACCGACGCCGGGAAGTACTCGTTGCTGCCGATGTGATCGGGGTGGGTATGCGTGTTGACGATCGTCGACACCGGCTTGTCGGTCACGCGGCGCACCTGGTTCAGGATCGCTTCGCCGTTATTCGGGAGCTTGGTGTCGACGAGGACGACGCCGGCCTGGGTCACGAACACCGTCGTGTTGCCGCCGGCACCGGGAATCACGTACAGGTTGTCGCGGACCTTCTTGATCGTGCCGGTCGGCGGAATACGCGGACGCTGTTGCTCGGCCGCAGCGCCAGTCAGCGCAAGACCCACCACGACGATCGCCGGAACAAACCTGCTGCGTGGCATCAGACGATAGGATGTATTGTCCGCGGCTCACTCGCTCCGGGCAAGTGTTTGTGCGGCGAAAGGTCGGCCTGCTCGAGGCATGACGTTCATCCTCGAGCTGCCCATCGATGCGGGGCCCCCGGTAGGTGATCACGCCGCCCGCGGCCGCACGCCGTCGACGAGCCACACGATCACTTCGTCGCGTACCGGCGACCGCAACATGCAGCTGACCGGCCCGTCCTGAGACGCGACGACGACGACGCTGCCTGGATGATGCCAGGCGTACGAGATTCCAGCGCGGTGCCGAGTCCCTCGGCTGCCGGTGTTGAACGGTCGAAGATCGAGGCCATCGACATCGGCGGCCACCTGCGCGCGCACGCTGCCGGAGACCGTCAGCGTAACGCCAAACGCAACGAGCGCGAGACTCCGGTTCAGCACCGTCGCCCCGTCGATCGCGCTCAGCGCACCGATGGCCCGGATCACGTGCTCGGTTTCACTCAGGAGGGCGTTGCGCAGCAGGTGTCTCGACGACATGCGCTCGACGGTGTCGCCTTGACCCGGCGCGTCTCGTTCGGGGAGTGGCGAGCCGTCGGTGTCCCGTGCGCGACGGTCCAACAGTCGCGACAGGCGAACCAGCGTCACCAGGGCCGAGTCCGTCATCATCCGAAACGCGACATCGTTCGGAAGTTCCGGGTGCTCCTCGGTGCTGACGACGAGGATCCCGCCATGCCCCTGGCCGCTCATTTCGCGGACGATCGCCCGTACCGCGTGGATGTACTGAGGCACTCCGTCGGGCTCGATGCCGGCGCTGCGGGCGATCGCTTCGAGGGCGCGGCCGACGGCGCCCGCGCCGAACAGGAGATTGTCTGCACCGCCACGAATGCACCCGTGCTCATAGGCGACGATTCGGTCTCGACCGCTCTGAATCGATAGCCCGCCCGGATGTGCCACGACCAGCTTGAGAAACGGATCGCCCTCGAAGTTGATGCCCTCGCGAGCGAGGCCGGTGACGAGCAAGCGATCGTCAATCAGGCGCACCATCGTATACATGCGATCGTCGGCCGCCGCGACCGCCAGCTTCACGAGTTCGCGAACGGAAAAGGGTCGCGGGTCTGCGAAGCGCAGCGCCTTCCAACGATACACGGGAGCCGCGCTCACCGTGGCGTCGTCTGGCAGCATCATGTCGAGCTCGGTCGTTCCGACAAACAGCACGCGGACGTGCTGCCGTTCGGCTTCATACGTATCGAGGCCGGCGAAGAACGTCGTCGTGACGAGCTGATTCAGGATCTCGTCGGGGACGCTGATACATCGATGATTGGGCACGCGCTCGCGTAACGCGGGGACCAGCGCAGGCGGAAAGACGTGGGTCGACGCACAGGCGGCGTCAGCGGCGTCGGCGGCGTTCATCGCTTTGAGGGCCTCTCCTCGAGCAGTCTGTCCACCAGCGGTCGCAGCTCGTCGAGCTGAATCGGCTTGCGCAGCAGCACGGCGGCCCTGCCCAGCTCCGCCACGCGATGATCGAGCGCCGGATCGTCAGACCCTGTGATGAAGATGACAGCTGGTGTGACTCCCGCGTGGCGCACGGATCGCATGGCTTCGAGCCCATCCATCCATGGCATGGCGATATCCGTGATGACGAGATCGAACGGACCCTGATCGGCGAGAGAAAGCACCAGATCGGATCCCGTCCCTGCTCGCTTCACATCGAAGCCTTGCTGCTCGAGCCAGGTCGAAATCAGGGCGAGCAGCGAGGCGTCGTCTTCCGCGACCAACACGCGGAACCGCTCGTACATTGGCCCTTCGGAGGACCAGGCCGCTACGCGTTGGGCTTACTATCGACTAACAGTCGTGGTAAACACGATGCCCGTGGTCAGCGCGGCTGTGCTGAGCGGAGCCGGACCGATCACCCCGTCCTCGCAGGAATTCAGCAAGCGAAATTCCTGCCGTTGCATCGACCGGTTCACACGGCTGACGTGCGGCATCTGGGCCGCAGATGCTGCGGCACCAGAAGGGCACCAGAAGAAGGTGCCTTCGGCGGCGCGGTCATTTCTCCAGAATCCGGCGCGCGCCGGGCGGGATGGAGTGTATTGCGGCGATTTTGTGTGGTTCGGAGTCGCGCGACGCGGCGTTGTGGAGCACCGTCGGCACGCCGTTCGCCGACGAGATCGGCGCGCAAGAGCAGCGCGACCGTGGTGACAAAAAAAGACGTTCCGAGATGCTGGATCCCCGCGGCCACCGCGGATCCGGCGCCGGCACAACGGCTCCCCGACGCCATTCTTCGCGCTAGAATCGCCGACTTGACAGCCGAGGGGTGACGAACTTCTTCGTCACCAACGGCGCGAACTACGGGAGCACGGAAAGTCGTCGGCGCGCTTGGACGCGCGGACGATCCGGCTGGCCGCGAGATTTGATTTTGAGGAACGGTGATGTTGGTCCTGCGTTCCGGCTTCATCGCGGCGATTGTGGCGGCCGGTCTCACCGCGCCGCCGCTCTTCGCACAGAGCACGACCGGCAGCTTCCAGGGCACGGTCACCGATCCCTCGAGCGCCGCGCTGCCCGGTGTGACGGTCACGATCACCAACCCCGACACGAACTTCATCCGCACGACCGAGACGAACACGTCGGGCAACTACGATGCGCCTCTGCTGCCGCCAGGTCGGTACAACATCACAGCGGAGCTGCCGGGATTCCGAAGGCTCGAGAAAACCGGCCTCATTCTGCAGGTCAATCAGAACGCCCGCGTCGATTTCACGCTGGAGCTGAGCGCCGTCGAGGAGTCCGTGCAGGTGACCGCCCAGGCGCCGCTCGTCGACACGCGGGACAGCTCGGTGCGCCAGGTGGTCGACAGTACGCAGGTCGTCGCGCTGCCGCTCAACGGACGGAACTTCCGCGACCTGGGGCTGATCGTGCCCGGGGTTCAGGACATGGCGCAGAACTCGAACCTCGCCAGCCGGGGCGGCGGCATGAACATCGTCGGGGCGCAGGACTTCAACAACAATTTCCTGATCGACGGCTTCGACAACAATGACCCGACGACCGGTGAGATCCAGACGTTCCCGTCGATCGAGGGCGTGCAGGAGTTCACGATTCTCGGCGCCAGCTACGGTGCCGACGTCGGCTTCGCGTCGGGCGGCGTCGTGAGCCTCGTCGGCAAGTCGGGATCATCGAAGTTCCGCGGCAACCTGTTCGAGTTCCTGCGCGACGACAGGTTCGACGCGAAGAACTACTTCGCGACGACGAAGGCACCCCTGAACCGGAACCAGTTCGGCGGAACCTTCGGCGGCCCGGCCGGCCTGAAGAACGTGTACTTTTTCGGCTCGTACGAGCGGCTGCGGCACCGCGAGGGGTTCACGCTGACCGGCGTCGTGCCCACCGACGCGATGAAGCGCGGCGATTACAGCGCGCTCTCGACGCGGCTCCGGGATCCGCTGACCGGCGAGCCATTCGCGGGCAACCAGATTCCCGCCAGCCGCTTCAATCCGATCGGCGCGGCCATCCTCAACCGGCTGTTCCCGTTGCCGAACGCGAGCGGCGCGCGCAACTACATCGCCAACTCCGGCATCCGCGACGACCTCCACGTCGGGAGCTTCCGCGTCGACTGGAACAAGTCGGAGAAGAACGCGATGTTCGTGCGGTTCCAGAACTACTGGGACACGAAGATCGACCCCAGCACGGCGACGTTCGAGAACTCGTTCACCACGATCGTCAAGCACAACTACAACGTCGGGTTCGAGTGGACGCACGTCTACAGCGCGCGGACCGTCCAGGAGATGCGCATCGGCTATGGCCACGTCGACAACGAGAAGTGGCCAACCGATCGCACCGACTGGGGGCGCGAGCTCGGCATCCCTGGCACGCTCGATGCCGAGTCGCCCGAGTTCCTGACCATGGGCCCGCCGAGCGTCGGCGTCACCGGCTATTCCGGCGTAACGCCGTTCACGAATCCGTTCATCCGGCTCCACGATCTCGGACAGATCGCGCACACCCTGATTCACAACCGCAACAATCACGCGATCAAGAGCGGATTCGAGTACCGCAAGTACGGCATGGACATCCGCGACTCGAACACACCGGAAGGGATCTTCACCTTCACCGGCCGCTACACCGGCGACGCGATCGCGGATCTGCTGCTCGGCTACCCGTCGCAGACGCGTAATCTGATCGGACCGCAGACGAGCACCGAGCGGTCGTGGCAGCTGGCGGGGTACGTGCAGGACGACTGGCGCGTCTCGCGCCGGCTGACGCTCAATTACGGCCTGCGCTACGAGTACCAGGCGCCTGACACCGAGGCGAACAACGAGTGGGGCACCTTCATTCCGCGCCTCGGCCAGGCGGTGCGCGTCGGCACCAACGGCGTGCCTGCAGGGATTCGCAATAACTACTACAAGAACTTCGCCCCGCGCCTCGGTCTGGTGTTCGATCCGACCGGCGCCGGATCGCGCGTGTTCCGCGCCAACTACGGAATCTACTACGAGGCGCTCATCCACAACATCTTCTCGCCCAGCGGCTTCACCACGGCGCCGATCGCGCAGGCGGGCCAGTTCAACGCCTCGACGACGATGCCGAACATCTCGTTGAGCGATCCGTTCCCGGCGTCGCTGGCGAACAGCGTGCTGGCGGCATCGGGCGTCGACCCTGGTTACCACGGCGGCCGCGTGCAGCGCTGGAGCGCCGGCATCCAGCAGGCCGTCGGCGCCGACGGCATGTTCGACGTCACCTACGTCGGGTCGCGCAGCACGGGGCTGGCGAGTCAGTACAACCTGAACCAGCCGGATCCGGGCCCCGGTGCGATCCAGCCGCGGCGGCCGTACCCGGACTATTCGGGGATCACCTGGACCGACGCCACCGGCTACGCGCGCTACAACGCGCTGCTCTCGAAATTCCAGCGGCGGCTCTCGAAGGGGCTCGACATGCTGGTGTCCTACACGCTGTCGAAGACGATCGACAACACGCAGGACGGCGTGCCGAACCAGGATCCGCGCAACCGTGCGGCCGACGAGGGGCGCGCCTCGTTCGACCGGCGCCACCGTTTCGTCCTGAGCGCCAGCTACGAGCTGCCGTTCCAGAACATCGTGGTCAAGGACTGGCGGGCGTCGGCGATTATCACTGCGACAAGCGGCATGCCCGTGACCGCCGTGCTCAACGGCGATCGCGCGAACGTCGGCACCACCAACGCGCAGCGGCCGGACGTCAACGGCGATCCGAACCAGAACCCGCCGCATACGCCGGACCAGTGGTTCAACGCGTCGGTGTTTTCGCTGCCGGCGCCGTTCACCTACGGCAGCGCCGGCCGCAGCGTCATCAACGGTCCGGGGTTCCAAACGCTGAACCTGGCGATCTCACGCCGCATTCCCTTCAGCCGCAAATCGATCGATTTGCGGTTCGAGGCGTTCAACCTGTTGAACCACGACAACTTCCAGCTCCCGAACAATCAGGCCGATTCGACGCAGTTCGGCAAGATCTTCACGGCGCTGGACCAGCGCCAACTGCAGTTCGGGATCAAGTTCTTTTTCTAACGTAGATCCGGGGCTTCGCCCCCGCGGCCCCCCCCACGCGCTGCGCTCGCCTTAAGCCGTGCTTGCACGGCAAACTTGACGCGTTCTGCGCACAGGGCAGCGCCACATCTCATCCGTCTCGCTCGGCCAGCCCTACTGCTTGTCTTTCTTCTCAGCCGCCGGCTTCTCCGCCTTGGTGTTGTTCACGCACGCGGTCGAGCGGCAGTCCTGCGAGTTCTCCGAACCGAGCGACTCGAGGAGCGCCACGGTTTTCGGGTACAGCAGCGATTTCTCCCGCGGACCATTCGCCATGTCGGCCACGCTGTCGCCAGTGCCCTCGGGTACGTTCTCGGCCCCCTGCGTGCCACCGAGCCGCGCGCTCGCGCGCGCCTTGACGTCGGCGCCCTTCGACACGAGGTACGTCACCAGGTCGTTGTTGCCGATGTACGCGGCGCCGTGGAGCGGCGTGTACTTCTGATCGTTCTTCGCATTGACGTCGGCGTGGCATTCCTCGACGAGGAACTTCACCGCGTCGATCCGCGAATCGGGCTTGATGTTGGTGCCCTGGTACTCGAAACCGTACCCCGAAGCGACCATCAGCGGCGTCACGCCGCGCTTCGTCGGACGGTTCGGATCGGCGCCGCGGGCGATCAGCAGCCGCATCGCGTCGACGTCGTTGGCCTGCGCCGCGCGCCAGAACGGCGTGGCGCCCACCGGCTCCACCCAGTCGTCACCGTAGCGGAACTTCCGGAACCAGAGCTTGCGTGCGATCGGCGCGTTCACGTCGGCGCCGCGATCGATCAGCGCCTTCATGAAATCGAGGTAGTCGGTCTTCTCCTGCTCGATCGTCGGCTGCGGGTACCAGGTGTTGTGGCGCCACCGCATGTCGATCGTCGAGTAGAGCGGCGTCAGGCCGTCGATGTTCGCGAGCGTGACGTCGGCACCGTGGTCGAGGAGGTACTTCGCGAGATCGAGATGGCCGTTGATGATCGCCTCGACAATTGGCGGCGTCTTTTCGCCGCCGCTCACCAGGTTCACGTCGGCGCCGCCCTCGACGAGCGCGCGCGCCGCCTCGGCCGCGCCCTCACGCGCGGCGAAATGCAGTGCCGTCATGCCGCCCATCACCGTCGCGCCGAAGACACGCTCGTTGTCCTTGTAGCGGAGCGGGTGACCGTCCTTGTCGAAGCCCACCCCCGGCAGCTTTTCCTTGTCGCCGTCGCCGCCAGCCGCGGCGGGTTTCGCCGCCGGCTTCCTGTCGGCCGCATCGTCGGGCAGCGGGTCGCCGTTGGCGTCGACCCGCACGCGCTTCAGCGCGACGACCTTCGTCAGCACGGAGGGATCTGCCTTGTTCGCCAGCAGCACACGAAGGCTGTCGGCACCGTTGCGCGCCGCCGCGAACATCAGCGCGGTCTGGCCGTTGGTCAACTCCGTCGCGTTCGGATCGGCGCCGCGATCGAGCAGCGCCTTCACCGCCGGCGCGCTGCCGGATGCCGCCGCCACCATCAGGACGGTGGTCCCGTTGCTGTTCGCCTCGTCCGCGTTCGCGCCGGCCTTGAGCAGCGCGATGACGACGTCGGCGTTGCCGTGCCTGGCGGCCATGAACAGAGGGCTCATGCCGCCGATGCGCGTCACGGCCTTCACGCTCGCGCCGGCCTTCAGCAACGCCTCGGTCATCGCGAGATCGCCGTTGGCGGCCGCCCAGTGCAGCGCAGTGCTGCCGTCGCCGTCCGGCGCGTTGACGTCGACACCGCGCGCGATGAGCGCTCGAACGGTCGCCGCGTCGCGCTCCTTGACCGCATCAATCAGCCGCGAATCGACATCCGTCGCCGAGACGAGCGTCGCCGCCAGCAGCCCGGCAGCACATACGATCGCCACCCTCCTCATATCGCCACCTCGCCGGTGCTGTCGCCGATGCTCTCCTGGTCGATGCCGAGCTTGTGCAGCATCGTCAGCAGCACGTTCGCAAACGGAGTTTCGTCGGCGCACCGCACATGCAGATTCCCTTTGATCTGACCGCTCGCGTGACCGACCAGCAGAACCGGCAGCTTCCGATGTGTGTGCACGTTGGAATCGCCCATCGGGCTGCCCCAGAGAATAAGAGCGTGATCGAGCAGGTTGCCGTCGCCGTCCGGCGTGTCCTTCAGCTTCTGCAGGAAGTACGGCAGCAGACTCATATGATAGACGTTCAGCTTCGCATAATCGGCGATCTTGGACCCGATCGATCCGTGATGCGACATCGCATGGAACGGCATCTTGATGCCGCTCTCGGGAAACACGCGGTTGCTCGTGTCGCGGCTCAACTTGAACGACGACACCCGCGTCGCCTCCGACTGGAACGCGAGGACCTGCAGGTCGAACATCAGCTTCACGTGTTCTTCCCACGAGTCGGGGACGCCGATCGGCGCCGACGGCAGCTCGCGGTGGTCGCCGCTCATGTTGTGCTGCTCGATCCGCTGGATGCGCCGCTCGATTTCGCGCACGCTGTCGAGATAGGCGTTGAGCCGATCCTGATCGCCGGCGCCGAGATCCTTGCGCAGGCGGATGACCTCGCGCGTGATGCCGTCGAGGATGCTGCGGTTCGCGCGCTGCCGTGCGGCCCGCTCGACGGCGGTAGCTCCGTCGCCGAACAGATTTTCGAACGCCATGCGCGGATCAATCGTCAGCGGCATCGGCGTCGTCGGCGACGACCAGCTGATCGGTCCCGAATAGACGCACGCGTAGTTGAAGCCGCAGGTGCCCGCGGCATCAACGTTCTCGATCCCGAGCTGCAGCGACGGGAGCGGCGTGTCCTGGCCGTACTGCTGCGCGTAGATCTGGTCGATCGACGTGCCGGCGCTGACGTCGGAGCCCTCGGTCTGCTTCGGGTGCGCCGCCGTGAGGAACACGGCGCTCGACCGGAAGTGATCGGCGCCCTCTTCGGCCGCGGTCCACGCCTCTGCCGGCTTCAAATCGGTGTGCGTGATCACCGTCACGTACTCACGGAACGGCTCGAGCGACTTCAGGATCGGCGTGAACTCGAAATCCGGTCCGACCCTTGCCGGCATCCACAGGTTCTGCTCGAGGCCGTACTTCGTGCTCCCGGCCGAGCCGTGCACCATCTCGATGCAGCAGAGCCGGACGCGCGGAGTCGCCGCGCTCTTCCGTGTCAAGGTCTGCGCCGGCAGCATCGCTTCGAAGAACGGCAGCGTGAGCGTCGCGCCCATGCCCTTCAACACGGTGCGGCGGGACAGATGTTTGTTGGTGATGAACATGGGGATCTGTTACTCCCTCATTGCCGTTGCGGCTTTTTCATTCGTTCCCGTTCTTCCGTCCGCTTCTCGGCGGTGGTCACCACGTCGTCGGCGCGCCGGAACTGGAACGGCACGCTCCGGACCACGCCGAGGATGAAGGAGGAGAGGCGGTTGTCGCTCTTCGCGGCGTCGCGCACGATCGCGCGGACCGCGGGCATGTCGCGAGAGTCGGCCAGGCGGCCGAGCCCGTACGCCAGCAGGTTCTCTGCGAAGCTCGCGATGAACGCATCGCTGTGCTTGAGGATTGCGTTGCGCAGGCTCACCGGCCCATCGAGCTTCGTGCCGTCGAACAGCTCGCCCGACGGATCGATCCGTGTGCCGCTGTCGACCGTTCGCCACCGCCCGATGGCATTGAAGTTCTCGAGCGACAGGCCGATCGGGTCCATCATCTTGTGGCACGATGCGCAGGCCGCGTTGTTGCGGTGCTCGGCCAGACGCTCGCGGACCGGCAGCGGTTTCTGGTTCTCAACGTTCTCCATGAGCGGCGGCACGTTGGCCGGCGGCGGCGGCGGCGCGACTCCGAGCAGCACCTCCATCACGTACTTGCCGCGCAGCACCGGCGACGTGCGGTTCGCGAGCGACGTGAGCGTCAGGATGCCGGCGTGCCCGAGCAGGCCGATGCGATTCGGGTCGGTCACCGGCACCCGCCGGAACGTGCTCCCCTGGATATTGGGGATGCCGTAGTGCCTGGCGAGCACCTCGTCGACGAAGGTGTAATCGGCGGTGAGCAGATCCGTGATGCTGCGATCCTCGCGCATGATGCTGTCGAAGAGCAGCTTCGTCTCCTTCGTCATCGACTCGCCGACGTTGCGGCTGTACTCGGGAAACAGCCCGGTGTCGGGATCGGCCATCTTCACGCTGCGCAGCCGCAGCCACTGCTCGGCGAAATTGTCGACGAGCGCCTCCGCCCGTTTGTCGGCGAGCATCCGGTGCACTTCGCGCTCGAGCACCGCCGGATCCTTCAGCTTCCCGCGCTCGGCGAGCGCCAGGAGCTGATCGTCCGGACTGCTGCTCCACAGGAAGAACGAGAGCCGCGAGGCGAGGTCGACGTCGTCGAGCCGGAAGTTCGTGCCAGGTTTCGCGTCAGACGGCGTCCGCTCGAGCCGGAAGACAAACTTCGGGTTCGCGATGATCGCCTGCACCGCCATACGGATGCCGCTCTCGAAGCTGCCTTCGTTGCGCCCTTCCTTGTAATAGTCGAACAGGAACGTCTCATCGGTCTCGCTGAGCGGCCGGCGGAACGCCTTGTGACCGAGGTTGGCGATGATCTCGTACGCGCAGGTGTCTTCCTCTTTCGACGACGTCGGCGTGCAGCTGAAGATCCGACGGCGGCTCGGCGTGTCCGACACACCAGTCACGCTGAACGGCCCGGCAATCGTCATCGATTGCAGGTGCGGCAGGGCCACGAATCCGGGAACGCCGGCGCTGATGTCGACCATCGATTGCTCGACCTGCCGGAATTCGTCCTCGGTCGGACCGTCGAACTTCGCGATGAATGCCGCGGCCACGCGGTGCGGCCCCGCCTTGATCGGAATCTTCGGCGTGGTCAGGTTGTATTTGGTCTCGGGAATGTTTGGATCGATCGTGAAGATCGCGACGCGTGCGCCATCGACCGACACCTCGATCTCCTGGCCCTGCAGCGTGTCCGGGAGACTCTGGCCAAAGAGCGTTTCGAGGAAGTCGTAATAGAACTTCACCGTGAACGCGTAGTCGCCGTCGGCGGGGAAGGTGTGGACGACCGCCGTGCCGCCGCGCGTACCGAGCGGCGCGCCATCAACGTGCCGCATCTGGTTCACGACCTTTGCTACCGTGTACATCGTCATCGCGGGCTGGACGTTGGTGTCGCCGACGGCGAGGCGGCTGATCTTGCCAGCCGCGCGGACGTAGCCTTGCACCAGGGCGGGCGTGACGGCGAGCGTGTCGGCCATGTTGTCGAAGCCGCGCCCTGACTCATCGGGCGGCAGCAGCGACGAGACGTCGACGTCGAGCGCGAGCAGATCCCGAAGTGCGTTGCGGTACTCCGTGCGGTTGACGCGGTGCAGATCGGGCGCGCCGGCGAAGGGATGCGCGGCAGCGGCGCGATCGATGACCGTTCCCAGCATGTCGATCAGCGCCTTCGTGCTCGCCGCCTCCGGCCGCGGTGCGCCTGCGGGAGGCATCAGACCGGCCCGCAGCTTCCGAATCACGCGCTCGGACATCTCTGCGTTGCGGGCCGGATCGTTCAGATCGATCGTCGTCCAGGAGAAGCCGCCGGATTTCCGTCGATCGTTGTGACAGCCGAGACAGTACTTATCGACGAGAGCCTGCTGCGGAGACGGCGCGGGTGGGGTCGGCGCCTGGGCGGCGGCAACGAGCGCCTCGGCCGAGAGTAGCGCCACTCCGACGCGGAGGATCATCCTCATTCGTTTCCCCCGAAACTGCCAGGCGACTGACCGAAAAATTAGTATGCGCCGGCTTGGTAGCCGTCGAGAAAGGGCGCGCTGTCTTTTTTTGTCTCTGCCAGATCGCGCATATCCGCAGTGCTGTGAAGAAGTTGTCGACACTTCACGGACAACGGTGGCGCACGGCCTTGAAGCACGTGCGATCAAAACATCAAGCGCAACCCGAGCTGTATCTGCGGCCAAGGCTCACCTCCGCCGCGCGTTGAAGATCGGCGCCGGCTCGACGAGATCGTCGATTTCGAGATCGCGCACCATCTGGAATTGATCGAGATTGCGCTGCAGCGCCGTTTCGATGACTTTCAGGCGCTCGTCGCTGAACTCTTCTCCAAGGACGGCGGCCGCGTTGCGAAGGCTGTCGACCGAAACCGGTTTACGGGCCTGCGCGATGAGTTCGACGGCGGCAGGGCCGGTGATGCCGACAGCCGCGAGCGCCTGCAGCAGGCGGCGCCGGCTGATCGCGGAGCGGCAACGACGTTCGGGCATAGTGCCTCCATACCAGACGGACGCGGTTATGCGGCTCGCTGAACGGGTAAGCCTTCCCGTTCCGGTCGCATCACGCGGCCAAAGGCGCTGCCCTGTACCACTCCACGCGCGTATGTGTCTCAACCGGACGCGCACTACGAGTCCGCAATGATCGTGAGTTGAGGATTTGGCAGGTTTTGCTGAAAAAGCCCGACATTCAACGCAGAACCCGCTGAAACCGCAGAGAATACTTAGGAAAAAGACTCTGCGGGCTCTGCGTGTTCTGCGTTTTCGTGCTTTTCCAGCATCCTGTTAAGTTAGTGACGGCCGGCTCCGGCCCCAACCCGCGGCCGCTCGCCATCGCCGTGGGCGACAAGGTCGAAACGATCAAGGTTCATGACCTTGTCCCACGCCGCGACGAAGTCGCGCACGAACTTCTCCTTGGCGTCGTGACAGGCGTACACCTCCGCGAATGCGCGGAGCTGGGAATGCGCACCGAAGACGAGGTCGACGGCCGTGGCGGTCCACTTGACCTTGCCCGTGGCGCGATCGCGACCCTCGTACACGTGCGCCGCCGAGCCGGGCTTCCACTCCGTGCGCATGTCGAGCAGGTTCACGAAGAAGTCGTTGGTCAGTGTCTCCGGCCGCTCGGTGAAGACGCCGTGTTTGGATTGCCCGGAGTTGGCGTTCAGGGCGCGCATGCCGCCGATGAGAACCGTCATCTCGGGAGCAGTCAACTTCAACATGAATGCCCGCTCCACCAGCAGCGTCTCGGCGCGCCGCTCCTCTCCGGAATGGAGGTAGTTGCGGAACCCGTCGAAGGTCGGTTCGAGCACGGCGAACGACTCCACATCGGTTTGCTTTTGGGAGGCGTCCGTGCGTCCGGGCGCGAATGGCACCCTGACCTTGTGACCGGCATTCTTTGCCGCTTGCTCGACGGCCGCGCAGCCGCCCAGGACGATCAGATCGGCGAGCGAGACCCGCTTCCCGCCAGACTGTGACCGGTTGAAATCCTGCTGGATCTGCTCGAGGACTCGCAGGGCCTTGGCCAGCTCCGGGGGGTTGTTGACCTTCCAGTCCTTTTGCGGCGCCAGGCGAATCCGTGCGCCGTTGGCCCCGCCACGCTTGTCGGTGCCGCGGAAGGTCGCCGCCGACGCCCAGGCGGTGGAAACCAGCTGGGAGATCGACAGTCCCGATGCGAGGAGCTTGGCCTTCAGGGCAGCGATGTCCTGCTCGCTGATCAGCTCATGGTCGACCGGCGGGACCGGGTCCTGCCAAATCTGCGGCTCCGGCACCCACGGCCCGAGGTAGCGCGAGAGGGGGCCCATGTCGCGGTGAAGCAGCTTGTACCAGGCCTTGGCGAAGGCTTCTGCGAATTCGTCGGGATTCTCGCGGAAGCGCTGCGTGATCGGCCCGTAGATCGGATCCAACCTCAGAGCCAGGTCCGTCGTCAGCATCATGGGGGCGTGCCTTTTCGACGGATCATGTGCGTCCGGCACTGTGCCCTGGGCCTCCGGGTTCTTCGGACTCCACTGCTTCGCACCGGCGGGGCTCGTCGTCTGCTCCCAGTCGTACTTGTACAGGTTCTCCAAGAACCCGTTGTCCCACTTCGTCGGCTCGTTGGTCCAAGCGCCCTCCAGCCCGCTGGTAATCGCATGGGGGCCCTTGCCGGTGGCGAAGGTGTTCCTCCAGCCGAGGCCCTGCTCCTCGACGGGAGCGCCCTCTGGTTCGGGACCGACGTACTGGAGCGCGGGGGCGGCACCGTGTGTCTTGCCGAAGGTGTGTCCACCGGCGATCAGCGCCACCGTCTCCTCGTCGTTCATGGCCATGCGGCGGAAGGTCTCTCGAATGTACTTCGCCGCGCGGTGCGGGTCCGGCTTGCCGCCAGGCCCCTCCGGATTCACGTAGATCAGGCCCATGTGATCAGCACCGAACGGCCCCTGGATTTGCCCGTCGTCTGCGTGGCGCTCGTCGCCGAGCCACGTGTCCTCCGAGCCCCAGAAGATCTCCTCGGGTTCCCAGATGTCGGGTCGCCCGAACCCGAAGCCGAACGTCCTGAACCCCATCGATTCCAAAGCCACGTTGCCGGCGAAGATCAGCAGGTCGGCCCAGGAGATCTTCCGGCCGTACTTCTGTTTGATCGGCCAGAGCAAGCGGCGCGCCTTGTCGAGGTTTGCGTTGTCGGGCCAGCTGTTCAGCGGGGCGAAGCGCTGCGCGCCGCTGCCGCCACCGCCGCGGCCGTCGGCGATGCGGTACGTGCCTGCGGCATGCCACGTCATCCGGATGAAGAGCCCTCCGTAGTGGCCGTAGTCGGCCGGCCACCAGTCCTGTGAGGTGGTCATCAGCTCGATCAGGTCCCGCCTCAGCGCGTCGAGGTCGAGCGTCTTGAACGCCTCGCGGTAGTTGAAGTCCTCGCCCATCGGATTGGATAACTGCGAGTGCTGGTGGAGAACCGAGAGGTCCAGTTGATTCGGCCACCAGTCCTTGTTCGTCCTGGGCCGGGTTCGCTTGGGAGTGGGAGAGGGGATTGCCGGGTTCTCGCTCTCGCTGACGCTCGTAGTCGCATCCTTGTCATGCGTCCGAATGACGTCCTTGTCAGTCACGTTTCTCCTTCTCCTTCCTACCTGTCTGCCGTTGCGGGCTCATCGCTCTTGATTTGATCCTGATCTTGATCTTGGTTGCGCTGGATCCCGCCCCCTATATCGCCTATCCGCGATCGCACGTCGGCTGTGCACTCGCCGGACGTGAGAGCAGCCGGGGCGATACGTTGGGCATTGGGCATCTTGCGGGAGTCTATCGCAATCGTAACGGTTATCAACTGAGCATTGGCATCACGTGGGATTGCTGCCGCAGTGCTGGCCAGTGTACCCTTCCGGCAGTGTCGACGAAATCGACCCGCGACCGGTACGCCCAGTTGCGACAGACCTGCGTCGCAAGCGGTCTCCGCCTCACGCCTCAACGAGACGTCCTGCTTCGCGCCCTCAGCGAGACGACAGGTCATCCCACTGCTGACGACCTGGTCAAGAAAGTCCGGAAAGTACTGCCGACCGTCTCACATGCGACCGTCTATCGCAACGTGCAGGAACTGGTGCGCGCCGGGCTGATCGGCAGGCTGGAGCGCAGCGGCGGCGCCGTCCAGTTCGAAATCAACCCTGATCACCACCATCATTTCATGTGCCGGCGCTGCGGGCGGGTGTGGGACGTCTACCTCGATCAGGTCGCCGTGAGACTGGACAGACAACGATCGCCGTTGAACGGCTTTCGGATCGATCGTCGCGACGTGCAGCTGCACGGACTGTGCGCGCGCTGCCGCGACCGCCGCTAGCGCGGATGATTCACGTCCTTTTCGTGTGATGAAATTGAGGCCCCCTTCCGAGCCGCCACTCTCAGCGTGTTCGAGCTCCGAGAAGTGAGCGACGGGGAGGAAGCGCGGGATCATGCTCAGCGACACGCGGGTCGAGACCTGCACGCAAGGACCGGCGCGGCTACATTCCCCGGTGTGCGCCCGCTCACTTGCAGGCTGACAGAATCGGTGTCCGAACGGCGTTTTCGATGCGACAGCGTCGACGCTATCAGTGAACTCTTTGAATTGCCCGACGCTTCCGACCGAATGACTGGGTAGGCAGTCGAGAGGGAACAGCACGGCCAACAGCACTCTTCCCATCGCGGCCTGCATCCGCGAAGGCGAGGTCGGCCAGCGCCCAGAGCACGGCACCGACGATAACGCCAGCGACGAATGAAATCATCCTCATCGCTCACCGGTCCTGTTGTTCAAGATGGTCCGCGGCCACACCAACCCCAATACGGGCAGCAATTACCGCGTTCATCCGCGCTCCGTTGTCTGGAGGATCAGATGATAGCTCAACAGTAAACGAAATATCCAGGCTGGATAAAGATTTGAATCGGGACTGAGGAGAAAAGTCTTCCATCCCAATACCCGTCTTGCGAAGTATCGCCGCTGGTCGGTTCTCGACGCGCTCGACGCCCTGTGGCACTAGGGTCATTCGGGGTGATTGCCTCTGTAGAATGCGACGGTTTTTCCGGCATTCGAGACCGAATTTCCGGCGAGCGGTGGCTCGGGGCAGGCCGGCCGGGATCAACACAGCTGATCCGGGCCCTGTGGTAGCGGGACGCGTTACCAG
>JBKPAI010000196.1:0-17175 GCA_046726355.1 Acidobacteriota bacterium
GCGGGTACGCACCCACCGGCTGTCTCGTAGGACACGGAACCTCCCCGCGTCGGTCAGGACCGCGTCCCGGGTCCGTCCCCCCTGCGTCCCGGGTCCGTCCCCACTGCGTCCCGGGTCCGTCCCCGTCAGGCCCGCCGGACAATGTGTCAACTGCAGGTAGGTGAGGAGCTGGGCTTCGAACACCGCGGTCAGTGTCGCAACAGACTTTACTTCCACAACAATCAGGTCCTCGACGATCAGGTCGATGCGGTACGACAGTTCGAGTGGAACCCCCTTATACATAATGGCGAACGGTCGCTGCACGTCGAATTTCAAATTGCGCGCGGTGAGCTCGAACTGAAGGCAGTGGAGGTAAATTGAGAGGAACGGAGACAAAACGGACAAACCGATCGCGGATTCGTCAGGGACGTTCCCTTGCCCGCGGCGACAAGAAGTTCAGTTATCAAACCCTCTGCTCGTCTCCGTTCCTCCGTTTCTCTGTGTTATTACCGTTTCCTCTGTCGCCTCCGTTCCCGTTTCCTCGGTTCGCCTCCCTTCCCGTTTCCTCGGTTCGCCTCCCTTCCCGTTTCCTCCGATCGCTCCCTTCGCGTTCCCTCGGTTCGCTTCGTCTCCCTTTCCTCCGTCCTCTTCGTTTGCGTCATCCCACCGTGATCGTGCTGTTCCCTCCGCTCACGACGACGCCGACGCGCTCACCTGACTGCGGCGCGTAAGCGCCGCTGTGCAGCGCCGCGAATGCCGCCGCTCCGCCGGCTTCCGCGAACACACGGGCGCCGTCCCACAGCGCCCGTTGCGCGGCGATGATGCCATCGTCCGAGACCAGGATGACGCGCTCGACGTGGGCGCGCGCAATCGGGAACATCAGCTCGCCGACTCGGTGCGGCGCGAGTGAATCAGCGGCGATGCTGCCGGCCGGTGCGTCGACGGGCCGGCCGGCCGCAAGTGCCGCCGTCAGGGTCGGCGCGCCGTCTGGTTCGACGCCCACCACGCGGACGTCCCCGGCGTAGAACGCCGCCATGCCGCCAATCAGTCCGCCTCCGCCGACCGCGACCAGCACGGTATCGAGATCTGCCTGCTCGCTCAGTTCGAGCGCCAGTGTCCCCTGACCGAGCAGAGTCTCCACCTGATCGAAGGCATGGACAACGAGCGCGCCCGATTCAGCGGCCCACGCCTCGCTTGCGGCAAGAGCATCCGCGTACCGTTCGCCGACGACCGTCAGCGTGGCGCCGCACGCGCGGATGCGCTCCATCTTTGCCGGCGCCGACACGCGCGGGACAAAAATCCTCGCCGGCACGCGCCGTTTCATGGCGGCATAGGCGACCGCCGCGCCGTGATTGCCGCCCGAGGCCGCCACGACGCCGGCCGGCGGCACGTCGCGAGTCAGCAGATGGGTGAACGCGCCGCGTGCTTTGAACGATCCCGCGCACTGCAGGAGCTCGAGCTTGAGCGTCACCGCCGGATGCGACAGCCCCAGATCGCGTCCGTCGATCTCCATGACCGGCGTCCGCCTGATGAACGGCCGGATCGTCGTGTACGTGCGCTCGATGTCCCCGCGAGTGATGGCGCTCACACCTCTGCTCCGTGGCCGGCGCAACAACAGGCCGTCACCCCAGCAGCCGTTCGAGCTCCTCGGGATGAACCGCCCGCGTCATCGCGTCCCTGCGGTCGACCAGTCCCTGTCTGACGAGCTCAGTCAGCGACTCCTCGAGCGTGAACGAACCCTGCTTGCGCGTGATCGTGATCTCCTGGTGGAGATGGTGAAGCGCGTTCTTCCTGACGTGCTGCCGTGCCCCGTAGCCGACGATCAGGAGTTCGGCGGCGGGCACGCGTCCGCCTCCGATTTTCGGCATCAGCGTCTGGGTGAGCACCGCAGCGAGCGCCATGGCCAGCTCCTGGCGGATCGTGTTCTGGCGCTCCAGCGGGACCGAATCGGCAATGCGCGCGACCGTCGTCGCCACGTCGGGCGTGTGCAGGCTCGAGAACACCAGGTGGCCGGTCTCGCCGGCGGCGATGGCAATCTGCATCGTCTCGGGATCGCGCATTTCGCCGACGACGATCACGTCGGGAGCCTGTCGCAGAGCGGCGCGCAGCGCAGTCGGAAAATCGGGCGCGTCGACGCCGATCTCGACCTGTTCGATCACCGAGCGCCGGTGCGGGTGCTCGTACTCGATCGGATCCTCGATGGTGATGATGTGGCGCGCGTCGCGGAAGTTGATTTCGTTCACGAGCGCGGCCAGCGTCGTTGACTTGCCCGATCCGGTCGGACCGCCGACCAGCACGAGTCCGCGCGGCAGGCGGCTCAGAGCTTCGATGCCGGCGGGAAGTCCCAGAGATGCGAGCCGCGGGACGATCGACGGCAGGCGCCGGATGGCGGCCGCCGCGCGGCCGCGTTCGTGGTGCAGGTTGATGCGGAACCGGCCGAGATCGCGCGTGCGCAGTGATGCGTCGGCGATACGCGCCGCCTCGTATTGCCGGCGCGCGTGCGGCGGGAGCGCGACAAGGACGGTTTCCTCGATCTCTTCGCTGCCGAGTGGGGCTTCGAGAAGCGGCGTGACCGCGCCGTCCACCCGCAGCGCCGGCGGCACGCCGGCGACCAGCAGCAGATCGCTCGCGCCGCGTTCGACGACGTGCTCCAGCCATGACCGCAGGCGCGCGGTCTCGTGCGACGCCGGGACAGCCCGCGGCACACCGGCATTCAGCGCGGTGACCAGATCGTCCAGATCATCAGGAAATCGGTTCATCGTCCCTGGCGAAGCAGCGGCTCGTTGAGAAACCGCGCGAGCGGTGCCACCTGACGGAACACCGACAGAACGGTGCGGTAGAACGACGGGCTGACGGCGAGTCCAGGCGGGAACTGGCGGCCGGCGAGAAACTGGCGGAATTTCAGGAACTCAGCGGCCTCGTGATCCTTGGGAAAGCCGCGCGGTACGCGTTGCAGCCGATCGCCCTCGAGATGGCCGATCTGCCGCCGGAATGCCGACGACTCGACGATGGCGCGCAGGCGGTTCACGTTGGCGGCGATGTGCTCGCGCACCGCCTGCAGCTGCGGCATCTGCGGCGCGTACATGCCGCCGCCGATCCAGACTTCAGTGGACGAAACGTGGAAATACGCGCCCGCGCCTTCGTGCTTCGCCAGTCCTCGCGTCGGAAACACTGCCGCCACGTGCGTCTTGTACGGCGTCTTGTTCTCCGAGAAGCGCGTGTCGCGGTGGATTCGGTACACCGAGATTTTCGGCGACGCGATCAGCTCCGGCGCGAAACTCCGCAGGTCGACGGCGAGCTGCTCCACGATCGCCGTCATCGGCCCGTGCACGTAGGCCTCGTATTCGTTCCGATGCGTGTTGAACCATTCGCGCCGGTTGTTCCGTTTCAGCGCGCGCAGGAACTTCAGCGTCGCCGGCGTGAAACGGGGCCGATCGGCTGGCATGTTGCCTTTTACGGCTTCCGCGGTTTTGTCGAATCGGCCGAAGAAAGGAAGTCGCGGATGAACGTGTTGACTTCGCCCGCCTTCTGCCGCGGGATCCAGTGCGTGCCGTCCGGTATGCGCTTGATCGTCAGCGCCGGCACCAGTTGATCGAGTCCATCCAGATTGCCGGTCAGAAGCGCGATGTCCTTTTCACCCCAGATAACCAGGGTCGGGACCCGCACGGTCATCGGCGGCAGCGCGGCGAGCGGCGATGCGGACGCCGGCGCGTTCGGCAGCGGAGGGCCGGCGGCCGACGCGCGGTAATAATTCAGACCCCCGGTCAGCGCACCCGGCTGGGACCAGGCCTCGACATAGGCGGCGATATCCGCGTCCGAGGCATTCGCGCCGAGGACCGCCTGTTTCAGCCAGGCATAGGAATTCTCCGAGAGCAGCGCTTCGGCTTCCGCGCTGCGGAACATCAGCATGTATTGGCTGGCCTGCTGCTGGGCAGGATTCTCGCGCAGCTCGCGGCCGAAAATCGTCGGGTGCGGCGCGTTGAGAATCACCAGCTTGTCGAGCATCTGCGGGTGTTGTGCGGCAAGCACCCAGGCGACGACGCCGCCCCAGTCGTGGCCGACCAAGGTGAACGTGCTTCCGCCCGTCGACTTCAGCAGATCGGCCGCCAGCGCGCGGACGTCCTCGACGATATTCGGCAGCAGGTAGGCCGAGACCGCCTCGGGCTTCGACGACAAGTTGTAGCCGCGGAGATCCGGCGCCACAACCGTGTGATCGCGGCTGAACTCGGCGAGCTGGTTTTTCCATTCGTACCAGAATTCCGGAAACCCATGGAGGAACAGCATCAGCGGCCCGCGGCCGGCGCGGACGTAGTGCAGCCGCACGCCGTTCACCTCGGCGTACTCGTGGGCGATCGCGGGCGGGCCCGACTGGTCCCCGGCAGGATCTCCCCAGCCTGCCGGGGACCGGGCAAACAGGCTCGCGGCCGCAACGACGCTGAACACAGCGGTCGCGGCCGTGCTCGTCACCGCTGGGCCTGCGCGGCGGCCATCGACGCGGCCATCCGTTCCTGCATCAGCCGCGTGAGGTGCGGCACGAGGCCAAGCATCCGTTCGATGAGCATCAGCTGCCCGCGGTGATGCATTTCGTGCTCCTTGGCGCTGAGGAGCATTTCGAACCGCGATTTCCTGGGCGGCTGCGCGCTCGGCGGCATCGTCACCTGCTCGGACAGGAACGCATCGTCCAGCCCCTCGAGAAACGAGGCAAACGCATCGCCTTCCGACCGGAGCGCCGCGATCAACTCGGCCTTCGAGCGCGGCTTGTTCTCCTCGGCGGCCAGCTCCTGAAACAGCGCCTGAAAGTTCAACCTGGTCATGTCGGTCAGCTTGTCCGCGTGGACCTTGGTCTGAAACCGCGTGGCCACGGTAATGTGCCCCAGCAGCTGCGCGACGGATCGGGTTTCCGGTGCCGCGCGGAACTGATACTGGTCTTCGGGAATGTCTTGAGCGATCTGAATCGTGTTGGTGCGGACCGTCCGGAAAGCCGCTGCCAAATCCTTGCCGCCGTAATACGTCATGGAGACTCTCCTTCCCCTGTTCTGGCAAAATCCTCTGAATTTCTGGATCAGGCGGAACAGCGACTATAGCGGCTGAGGGGAACCGTTGTAAAGTTGCGGGCGGTACTCGCATCTATGATTAAACGGGGCTCTGCCCCGGACCCCGGCTCGGTCGTTCGCGGGGCCCCCTTCGCCCCGCTCCGCTCCCTCGCAGGCGCGCCTTGCCCGTTATGCGGCTCGGCGAGGAGCGGATACAAAATTTTCGTTCGAGCCGCATAACGGGCTCATCCCGGAGTCGACAAATGAAATGGCAAGGCTGTCTGCGCACCGTGACAGTGGCGGCTGGGCTTTCGGTATCGGGCGGTGCTCCAGCCGGAGCCGCTCCTCCCCAGGACGCGCATCCGACGTTCACCGTCGGTACCGCGACCGCGCAACGCGGGCAGAAATCGTTCGGTGTGCTGACGGTGCCGCCCGGCATCGATGCGGGCTACGACATGCCGGTGGCGGTCATTCATGGCGCGAGGCCCGGTCCGGTGCTTGCGGTCGTCTCCGGATCGCACGGCTCGGAGTATGCGTCGATCCTCGCGGTCGAGCAGTTGGTCACGTCCGTCAACGCTGCGGACGTGTCCGGCACGCTGATCCTGCTCCCGATCGTGAACGTGCCGTCGTTCGAGCAGATCGTCCCGCACGTGAACCCGGTCGACGGCAAGAACATGAACCGGTTTTATCCGGGTGCTCCGAACGGAACGCAGACAGAGCGCGCCTCCTACGTCATCACCAGGGAGGTCGTGGAGCGGTGCGATCATCTGATCGACCTTCACGGGGGCGACCTCGACGAAAACCTGCGCCCGTACACCTACTGGACGGTCACCGGCAACGAAAAGCAGGATGCCCTGTCGCGCGCCATGGCCGAAGCGTTCGGCTTGATCCACATCATCATCTCCAAAGACCGGCCAGGCGACCCGAATGCCTCGCGCTTTCTGGAAAACACGGCGACGACTCGCGGCAAGCCATCGATCACTGCCGAGGCCGGACGGTCCGGACCGGTCGATCCGAGTGATGTGGCGGTCCTGGTCCGCGGCGTGCGGAACGTGATGGCGCACCTGAAGATGACGGCCCAGAGCGAGAGCCCGGGGCAGCGCACGTTGTGGATCGAGAAGCTGATCACAGTGACTGCCGATCAGGGCGGCATGTTTCATCCAGCCGTCGAACGGGATCGCGAAGTGACGGCCGGTATGAAAATCGGGGTTGTGACGGACTACCTGAACCGCCCGCTCCAGGAAATCGCGGCGCCGGAGGCTGGCTTGATTCTCTTCGTCCGCGCCCTGCCGTCGGTGAAAAAGGGCGACACCATCGCCAGCATCGGAGTGATTAAGAAAGGCAGGTAGGGCGGGTGCGGCAGGCAGGCCACACGGGTTCGGAGCAGGTACGAACATGAAAACTGCGGCGCCGAAGGCGACGTTCGACGATGTCAACCTGATCATCAAACTCTACGAGATGCGGCGCGAACCGCGTCTGCGCGAAGCGCGGATGTGGTTTGCCGCATCCTTCAAGCCGCGGACGATCGACGAGTTCCGATCGCTTTGCCCGCCCGGCAGCGAGGCCAACGCCTCGTACCGAATGGTCACGACCTACTGGGAAATGGTCGCATCGTTTCTGACGAGCGGCGTCCTCAACCCGGAGCTCTTCTATCAGAGCGGCCGCGAATTGCTCTTCACGTGGGAACGCGTCCGTGCTATTGTTCCCGCCCTCCGCGACAGCTACAGACATCCGCGCGAGCTGAAGAACCTCGAGGACGCCGCGCAGGCGTACATCGCGTGGTGGAACGCCGTCGCGCCCGGCGCATTCGACGCATTCGCCGCGCGAGTGCGGTAACATGAACGATTCTGGTTTCTTGAAGAGGTGTTATGACCGTCACAGTACCCGAAGTTCTCGTGACCACTGAATGGGTCGCGCAACATGCGACCGATGCGGGCGTGCGGGTCGTGGAAGTCGACGTCGATACGACCGCCTACGATCAAGGCCACGTCCCCGGCGCCGCCGGATGGAACTGGACCACCGAGCTGTGCGACACGCTGGTCCGCGACATTGTGCCGGCCGAGAAGCTCGAAGGCCTGCTTTCGCGCACCGGCATCGACCCGAAAACCGTGATCGTGCTGTATGGCGACAACAACAACTGGTTCGCGGCCTGGGCATTCTGGCAGCTGAAGGTGTACGGCCATGACCGCGTCCAGATCATGGACGGCGGCCGCAAGAAATGGCTCGCAGAGGGACGCGACCTCAGCACCGACAAACCGGTCTTTCCGGCCACGACCTACAAGACGAAGCCTCCCGACAACTCGCTTCGTGCATTCCTGCCCGAAGTGCAGCAGGCGATGAAGACGAAATCGGCCGAGCTCGTGGACGTTCGCAGCCCGCAGGAATTCACGGGTGAAATCCTCTCGCCGCCGGGCCTGCCCGAAACGTGTCAGCGCGGCGGTCACATCCCCGGCGCCAAAAGCATTCCGTGGGGCAAGAACTGCAACGATGATGGCACGTTCAAGAGCTTCGACGACCTGCGTGCGCTGTACGCCGCGCAGGGTATCACCGGCAACCGGCCGGTGATCGCGTACTGCCGCATCGGCGAACGTTCCAGCCTGACCTGGTTCGCCTTGAAGCACCTGCTCGGGTTCAACAACGTCAAGAACTACGATGGATCGTGGACCGAGTGGGGCAATCTCGTCGGCGCGCCGGTGGAGAAACCCTGACGGGATGCTGAAAAAGCACGAAAACGCAGAACCCGCGGAGACCGCAGCGTATCTTTCCCAAGCAGTCTCTGCAATCTCAGCGGGTTCTGCGTTGAATGCGGTGTTTTCCAGCAACCTGCCAGCCCCGAGCCGAGTGGGGCAGCTCTGTCGTCTCATAAGATGAAACCGGAAGAACACACGCGGCGTCAGGACGAGCTCGCGGGCTGGCCCGTCACGATTGAGACCTACAAACTCGGCGACGTGTATCACTGCACGATTGCGAACGTGGACCCGGGCGCGCGCGTCGCCCGTGCCGACGGCTCGACGCGCGAGGAAGCCGAGAGGCAGGCCACCGAGAAGGCCGTGCGCTATCTGTCGCAAACACGTAAGATCAAGCCGTGACCGGGACGGCCGGACTTCAGGGCGGGGAGCTGCCGCGGCGCAGACGATCAGGAGCGTGTCTGAGTGACTGACGCCCGGTGGGAACGCAACGGCCGCGAAGGCCGCTTTGCGGTCTCTGCGTTCTACCGTTACCGGACCTAGCCGCTATCGCGCCCGGGAAATGCCCGCCGTCACGACTGCGCATGCGTTCGTCATCTTCATCGCCGGCATCATCGCGGGGGCGCTCGGTGCGCTGCTCGGTCTGGGCGGCGGCATCTTTCTCGTTCCGTTCCTCAATCTCGTCCTGGAGTTCCCTCTCACGGCGGCGGCCGCCATCAGCCTGACGACGGTCATTGCGACGTCGAGCTCCGTGTCGGCCGGACGCGCCGGCAAGCAGTTGATCAACATGAAGCTCGGCATGCTGCTCGAAGTCGCGACGGCAGCCGGCAGCGTTCTTGGCGGTGTGACCGCCCTGGTTCTCCGCCAGTCGGTCCTGCAGAAGACTTTCGGCGTCGTCGCCGCGCTCGTGGCCGTCATCATGCTGACGCGCCTGCAGCGGCGGAATGTCATCCTGGATCCGTCTGCCGATCCAGGGCTTCTCGGCGGACGGTACTACGAGCAGGAAAGCCGTACTACCGTGATCTATCAGGTGCGGCACCTGCCGCTCGCGATCGTCGCATCGTTCATCGCCGGCAACATCTCTTCGCTGCTCGGGATCGGCGGAGGAATCATCAAGGTGCCGGTGCTGAACGCCTGGTGCGGGGTGCCGCTGCGCGCGGCGGCGGCAACCAGCGCGTTCATGATCGGTGTGACCGCGACGGCCGGAGCCGTCATTTACTACGGCCACGGACAGCTCGTTCCGGCACTGGCGGCCGCCGCCGTGCTCGGCGTCCAGCTCGGATCGTGGGCCGGCATGCGCTTCGGTCAGCACGCGCCCGCCAGGTGGCTCAAGCTGATGATGGCGGCGGTGCTGATGATTGTGTCGGTGATGATGTTCGTTCGCTCGAGATAGCCCGGATGGCGGGACCCGTCTACACCCCGCGGCTGGAGCGCGCCATCGGCGTGGTGCTGCGGGTCGGCGTCGCTTCGAGCTCAATCTGCCTCGGTACCGGGCTGGCGCTGACATTCACGTCGGCCGCGGCGCTGGCCAATCTTCTCATGCGAGTCGGCATCATCGTGCTGCTGGGGACGCCGGTGGCGCGGGTCATGGTGTCGATTGCCGAGTACGCGCTCGAGCGCGACTGGATGTTCACGCTGTTGACGCTCGTCGTCCTCATCGAGCTGATTGTCGGCGCCCTGGCGGCCCTGCGCTGAGACGGCTCGTCACCCACACGTTCATCACCGAGGCCGGGCAGCGTCAGCACGTTCCAGCGTCAGGCCCCCAGCACCTTGCGGCGCCAGGCCCCGGGCTTGCAGCGCCAGGCCGCAGCGCCTCTGGTTACGTTATACTACGTAGCCATTACGCTATTCGACGTAACCAGGAACCCGTTCGTGTACGGTGAGGTGGTGCCGGCGGCGGCCTTCGCGGATCGCGTCGTCGAGCTCGATCGGCTCGTCGCCGACCTCGCCGCCGCGCAGAAGGTCTTCCTCATCTCTCCGCGGCGCTATGGCAAGTCGTCGCTGATTCGCCTGGCGCTCGCCGCCATGGCGCGACGCGGCGCGTTGACGGTCGACGTGACCGTCAGCAGCTTCAGCTCCTACGTCGGCTTTCTCGAAGGCTACGCACGCGCCCTCGCGGGCGCGGACCGGTCGTGGGGCTCCGGTCCATCGCAGCTGGCCGGCTGGGGGCCCCGGTGGCTGCGCGAGGCGGTTTCGTCCACACGCGTCGAAATCGGGCCGGGTCCGCTGGCCGAGTCCGGCCGGCCGGCAGCGAAGAGGGCGCCAGCCCTCAGGATCTCGTTTCCGAATGCCCGAACCGATCGCGAGGTCTCCCGGCTTGCCGAGGAGGTCTTTGCCCTGCCGGCGCGCCTGGCCGGGGAGCGCCGGCGCACCGTGGTGGTCGCGCTCGACGAGTTCCAGGCCATTGCCGCCTTCAACGGCGGCTCGGTCGAGCACGCGCTGCGCGCCGCGGTGCAGCGCCAGCGCGACGTCGGCTACGTGTTCGCGGGATCGGAGCCGAGTCTGATGGAACGGATGCTCGGCCCCCGGCGGCCGTTTTACAAGGCCGGCCCGGTCATGCGCCTGGAGAAGATCCCGGCCGAGGAGTTTGCCGCTTTTCTCGAAGCGCGGTTCTCACGCTCGGGCATGAAACCCGAACCTGGTCTCGGTGCGGCGATCGTCGAGCTCGCCGGCAACCTGCCGTACGACGTCCAGCGGCTCGCACACGAGACCTGGGACGAGGTCCGCGGCCGGAACCGCCGGCGCGCGACGCTCGATGATCTGCACCAGGCTCTCAAGCGCCTGCTGATCGAACAGCAGACGGTCTTTGAAGCCGTTTGGCAGCGCCTGACGCTGCAGCAGCGCGCGGTGCTGCGGGCGGTCGTGCTCGAGGAGGGGACCGAGCTGCTCTCGAGCGACGTCCGCACACGGCATCGCCTCGGCGGGCCGTCGACCGTGCAGGCCGCGCTCACTGCGCTCGTGCGCGACGAAATCGTGACACGCGCACCCGACGGATACGCCGTCGTCGATTCGTTGCTGCGCGAGTGGGTCGCGCGGCGGACATTCTAGACTGGGGTCTTCGCCGCATCGGTCTCCTATCGCCGTGCTCTCCATGAATTTGGATCGCGTCGCGGCGTCTCGCTGCATTGTTCTCTGACACCGCCCTTCCTGTTTTAATGCAGTGTCGTCCGGCGTGGAACTCGACTCGGGAAACAGCCGGATCGGTCCGCACGCGCAAATTCCTCAGACGCGCGCATTTGCGGAAATGACCCGAACGGTTGAATTTTCGCGCGGCTCCGGAATACGTGTTGCTTTACGGTCGGGCCGTGCGCGCCGTCGCGTAACACTTTGCAAGTCCTGCAGGTTTTCGTGGAGGAAAGGGATGAGAGGCTTGTTCCTGGTCCTCGTGACCTCGGCGATCCTGGTGTCGCCGGGAGCGGCACGAACATGAGCCGCATCGTGCAACTGGTGTCGCGCATCAACTGGTGAGGCCACGCCTGATGCCGGTGACAACACCGATCGCGCGAGCCGAATCCTGTGTGTGCCCCGGCTTCGACCTGGGCTCAGGAATCCCTTCGATGAATCAGAATCCGGATGCCGTTGCCGACGTCGCAGCCGACAGACTCACGCTTCAAGCGGGGCACATGGAGTTGGCAACCGCTTCAGTCATCGAGGTTGTGCGAACCGTAGAAACACCAGGGCCGACCGCCTCACGCAGCTGCTCGCCGGGAACGGACGTGGACGGGAGCAACTGGACCCGGGCCTGCCGGACGCTCAAGCTGCCGCAGTGGAGTTGACATGGGCCGCCTCGATCCGCCCGCCAGCGACCGGGGGCGTTCGGCGCGGACCGTGCAATACGGCTTGATGCGAGGGGCGAGTTCGATGAAGTCGGCTTCTTCCTGGCTGTTCACGAATCGGGCGCACGAGCATTGGTGATCGGACGCCGGGCGCTCGTGCTTCTCGGTCTGCCGGTTCTGACTCGACGACCTCGCCGTTTTCAACACCGCCGCCGCGCAGTGTCAGCTGCAGCCGACGGTCGCGCCCGATCTCGCGCGCCGGCGTGGGCGATATGCGCTTGAACCGCCGCCCCATGCGATGTTAGACACCGCGGCGGCTCACTCAGTAGTACCGCTTCGGCAGGTCGAGAATCACCCGATTGGCGACAAGCGGCGCCAGGGGTGGCGGCACGGCGCTGGCGGGGAGCGCCTCGAGTACCGCCCGATCGGCGGTGACCTCTTCAGGCAAATACGCGCGGCACGCCCCGTACTCCTCGGCATAATCCTCTGACGGAAAATGCAGCCGCAGCCGGACGCGATCGCCGTCCGCGACCGCCGTGTAGAGTGGGTTGAGCCGGAATTCGCCGCTGGCGTGCGACGCCGCGGGAGGCTGGACGCCATGGTGTGTAAACACCCCTTCATCGCGCGTGGCGACAATCGTCAACGCCGGATCGGCGTCGAGCGTTGCATCCGAATCGCGGCGCTTCAGATCGAGCTGCGCTCGCTTCACGACGTCGTCGAAGAGGCCCGCCTCAGCGAAGACTCTGGGCTCGAGCGCCTCGAACAGATCGCGGTACCCTTCGTGCGACAACGGCTGCCCGTGCGACGGCGTCCACGTCCGTTCGTTGTGCGTGTGGCCGATCAGCACCGCGCCCGGCTGGCCGTCAGCGCGGCGCACATCGTCCACCAGGCGTTCCATCTCGCCGACGAACTGCCGCTTCGTCCAGATGTACATGAACGCGTCTGTGCACATCGCGAGCGCGAAAGTGCCGCGCGCAAACGGCAACGGCGCATTGCCGTCGCAGCAGACCGGCTCGCACCCCGGAGCCGTGAAGCGGCGCGCGAGCCACACCTTGGCGAAAAACAGGTCTGCCAGCACCGGCGGTGTCGATGAGACTGCCATCAGGGACCGGGTCAGGTGCCCCGAGCCGCCGCAGATGTCAATGGCGCGCCGCTTCGACCCGCGCCGGCGGCCGAGCACGGCGCCGGCCACCGCCCGCACGACCGCATCGGCAACGACATACGTCGGGTCGGAGAATCGGTAGAGAAAGTATCCGCCTTCGAAGGTCGGGCCGAACGCCTCGACGGTCTCACGGTAGGTCGCGGTCTCGGAGATCGCGGCCGCTTCGAAGGCGGCGGCCTGCGCCTCGTCCTCCAATCCAACCATCGTTCTACGGGCGAGATCGGGGCGCGCCGCCTGCACCTGGTCGCGTGCCGTCACAGCGGCCGGCTGAAGATGTAAGACCGGGATGCCGTCGACGACAGGGAACACGCAGCAGTGGCACCCCAGTATGCCGTCCTGGATTTCGCCGGCGTCCTGCCTGTGGAACAGCGATTCGACCAGGTCCAGCCGACCGCCGCAGTACGGGCAGCGGAGAATCTCGAGCGTCTCGAGTCGCATGCCGTTGCTATGCCTCCCCGTCTCGCAGTACCTCGGGAAACGGAGGCGACGGAGGAAACGGTAAAACACAGAGAAACGGAGGAACGGAGACGAAACGGAGAAGATCCAATGAATGATGCACAATGTCACCTATGCCCGACAATCGAGTGCTCGTCGTTGGCGCGACCGGCCAGCTTGGCGGCGTGATCACCAGAAGACTGCTCGCCGCGGGCGTTCCGGTACGGGCCCTGGCGCGGCGCCGCGACAAGCTCGCAGCGCTGGAGACAAAGGGCGCCGAGATCGCTCCGGTCGACCTGCTCGACCTCGCCAAACTGACCGACGCGTGCCGCGGCATCTCGCAGATCATCGCCACGGCAAACAACAACATGGGAAAGGGCGCGACGAGCCCGATGCGCATCGACCTCGCCGGCTATCAGAACCTGATTGCCGCGGTTCGAAACACGGGCGTGCGCCGGCTGCTGTACGTCTCGTTCCGCGGCGTCTCGCCGCATCTTCCAGTCGATATCTTTCGATTGAAATGGTACATCGAGGACGCCATCCGGCGAAGCGGCGTGCCCTACGTCATCCTCCGTCCGACGGCGTTCATGGACGTGTGGATCGATCAACTGATCGCCGACGGCATCCGGAAGAAAGGCGTGGCAATGGTCTTCGGGGATGGAACGGCCGTCGCCAACTACATCGCGGTTGAAGACGTCGCGGAATTCGCCGTGAAGATTCTCGCCCGCGACGACGTGATGAACGAGGTCGTCGACCTCGGCGGTCCGTCGGACATGTCGTACAACGACCTGACGACGCTCATTGAACGGCGCCTGCAGGCGCCGGGGAAGCGGCGGCACATCCCGGTCGCTGCGATGAAGCTTCTCCCGCCGCTCGTGCGACCGTTCAATGAAGTGGCCGCGCGCATGATGACGCTGGGACTCTACGCCGCGACGCTGTCGCGGCCGTTTCCGGAATGGAAGGTGTCAGCGGATCGATTCGGCGTGGCACCGCGGACCGTCGAGCAGTACGTGAACGCGCTGCCGCGGTAACTGACGCGGCCATGGAACGCAACGGCCGCGGAGGCCGCACAGGAGTTTCTCAGAACTCAAAACTCAGGACTGAAAGCTGACAACTCACGCATCCTGAGCGGCATACCGCTCTCCGAGCTGTTCGAGCACGATCGCCGCACCACCCGCCTGGTCCGCGCGGCGGAAATACTCGAACCCGAGCCACCGCCGCGCATCGTCCTCGTCGATCCAGGCAATCGGGTGATCGCGGCCGCCCATCTGCGTCTGATGGCAGCGCAGCGCGGCCAGCTTGCGCGACACCCAGCGTCGGACATCGACAGCCAGCGTCGGCGGCTTGGCACCCTCGCCGAAGGCATCTGGAGTAATCCCCCACAGGCCCGAATCCGGCGCGACGCCGCCCTTGGCATGGGCAGCGTTCATGATCTCCCGCATGATCCCTTTGAGCATCGTCACGTAGTAGAGCGCCGGTGCCTCGATGCCGAACGAGCGCACGGCGGTAAACGTCCGTTCGTGGACGCCGACATGATCCAGATGCCAGTACAGGCCGTCGGCGTCGAAGGTGACCACCGCGTCGGGACGATAGTGCTGAATGGCACTGACGATATCGGCGTGCAGCTCCGGCACGTGATCCCAGCGCAGGTCGCCGTCGGGGTGGTCCCTGATGAGGACATCGCGGACGCCGAGTATCGTCGCCGCATCGTACAGCTCGCGCGTCCGGACCGCGCCGAGATCGGCATTCGCCAGCAGCGCCGGATCGGACACCGACCCGGCCTCGCCGCGCGACGCGCAGAGCAGCACGACGCGCGCGCCGGCATCGGCAAGCCGGGCGAGCGTGCCGCCGCACGCCAGCGACTCGTCGTCCGGATGAGCGAAGACCGCGAGCACGGTCCGATCCTCGAGGCAGGGATCGGCGGGATCGCTACAAGGGTCGTCGATCACGATGTGCATCCACCAGCCGCCGGTACACCGCGATGTATTCGTCCACCATGCGCGCACTGCCGAAACGCGCGACGGCGCGGTCGCGCACGCGCCGGCGGTCGAGATCGAACACGCGGGGCAGCTCGTTGGCCATGTGCTCGAGGTCGCTGAACACCAGCCCGGTCACGCCGTCATCCACGATCTCGCGAACGGCGCCGCGATCGAGCGCGGCCACGGGCGTGCCGCACGCCATGGCTTCGGCCAGCACCAGGCCGAACGGCTCCCCCGCCTGAATCGGATAGACGAGCGCGCGCGCGCCGCCGTACAACTTCACCTTGGCCTCGAGGTCGGCCTCGCCGAAGTACACGATATTGCGGCCGTCGACGTGCGGCGCCACGTGCTGGCGGTAATAGTCGTCTTCCGCCGCGGCCAGAATCAGGCGCAGGCCGACGCGCCGCGCGAGCTCGATCGCCTGCAGGACGCCCTTGCCTTCGGTGAAGCGGCCGAGAAACAGCAGATAGTCGTCGGGCTGTTCGCGAAGGGCAAAGACATCGGTGTCGATACCGTGCAGCACGGTGCTGATCACGTTCAGCCCGGCGAGGAGCCGCGCCTGTTCGTTCGAGATCGCAACAAAGGGCGCCTCAGGATAGCGTGACCACAAGGTGACTTCGGCCGCGCTCGGCGAGTGATGCAGCGTCTGCACGATGGGTACGGGCGACAGACGGGCAAACGCCAGCGAGATCGGGTAATACGCCGCTTCGTAATGGATGATGTCGAACTCGCTGGCGCGTTCGACGGCGGCCGCCAGGTTCAGCATCTCGTACAGCTCCCACGGCCACATCTCCAGATCGTGCCAGTAGCCGTGCGGGTAAGTGGCGTGCAGCCGGGCCGTCGTCTTCGAATCGCCGGTTGCAAACAGCGTGACATCGTGGCCGCGCGCAACCAGGCCGTCCGTGAGCAGCGCGGTCATCGTCTCCACCGATCCCGACTTGGGCGGCGGAATCGTCGTCGCGACCGGCGCGATATGAGCGATACGCAGCACGCTCATCCGCAGGCCACATCCAGCAGCCGGGTGAGCACCGATCCGGCTTCAAAGTGCTCGCGGGCGATCTCGCGCGCCGCGCGCGCATGTTTCTCGTAATCGGCATTGATCCGCTCGATCCCCGCCACCGCATCGTCGGGCGACGTGAAGGCAAGCAGCCCCTGCCCCGAGGGCAGGTGGGACGACCAGCCCGTGTCCTGTACCAGCGCCGGCCGTCCGGCGGCCAGGTAACACTCGGTGCGATCGCTGAACCACCCGGAACGGCTCGTGACGTACGTGTGCTTCGCGACGCCGAACTCGGCCTTCGAATGATGGATGAAGTCGCGATACTGGTCCGGCGTGCGCGAGACCGCCATCGCGTCCACCGTGTCCCAGCCGAACTGCCGCAGCAGCTTCTGCGGTCCGTTGATCGCCAGCTCGAAGCGCTGCGCGGTCCGCGAGGGCAGGTCGATGAACTTGATGAACTCCTGGTCCTTGTTCCCGCCGACGTCGGTGAAGCTCTCGATCTGCCAGGTCATCACCGTGGTGAAGCGATCGCGGCCAGCGCTGCTGGTGCACCAGTCCCTGATCGTCACCGGCTGCCAGGTCTTGTGCCACACAAACGCACCGGTCGGGATCGGGCTGGCCGGCGTGCCGATGTTGGCGCCGAACGTGAACAGGTGATCGAACTGCTGGAAGAACTGCACGTACCACGGTTCCGCCTTCGCGATGGCGAGCTGCGTGAAGGCCGGGTCGGAGTCGATGAACACGCGGCGCGGGATGCGAACGTACTCGTCGCGCCAGAACCAGCACCCGCCGGAGAGATTGATGAAGAGATCGGCGTCAGCGGCATACTGCCGGACGTCGGCCGCGGTCCGGCCATGGTAGATACCGTCGTAATTGACGAACGACCAGCGGTCGCCCAGGCCGAAGGGCGCGAGCGCGTTGTGAATATAGGTCGTCCCGTAGCCCGGGTCGATGGACCGCGTGTTCTGCACCGGGTCGTAGACGCACTCGCCTGTGTCTTCGATGTAGAAGACCTCGTGACCGAGCGCGCGCAGGCCGAGCAGGTACATCAGCGAACACCAGGTGACGCCGCCGAACGGGTAGCGCGCGATGATGCCGGCGAAGAGGACCTTCATGCAGCTGAGATT
>JBKPAI010000197.1:0-25659 GCA_046726355.1 Acidobacteriota bacterium
CACGTCGATCGTGAGATCGACAATCTCATGCGGATCGCGAACCCGCCGCAGCTTCACCAGCCGGACCCGGCACTTCCCGTAGCGATTCCAACTGAGTTCAGGGGACATCAAACATTATTACACCAGACCGGCCGCGCAGACGGTGGCGATTCACGTCCCCCGGTACGTGCTGTACCCAAAGGGGCTGATCAACAACGGCACATGATAATGCTCCGCCGGGTCCCGCACGCCGAACGTGATGGTCGCTTCGGGAAAAAACGGCTGCTCGAGCCCGTGTTCGCGATGATAGCGTGAGAGCTCGAAGATCAGCCGATAGGTGCCCGCGGCAGCGGTCCGGCCCTCGGTCAGCGTGGCGAGCCGGCCGTTCTCGTCGGTGACGCCGCCGCCAATAGGGACCCATTCACCGGCCCGCTGCATCTCCAGTTTCACCGGGACGCCGCGCGCCGCGCCGCCCTTCACGAGATCGAGCACATGAGTCGTGATCATGACTAGTCAGCGAGCAGCTTCGCCAGGCGCAGATGCGCAATCTTCCGCTGTTCTCCAGCGGCCACGCGAAGCTCCCGGTCCGGGTCGTTGGTCAGCCGCTCCTCCAGCCGCGCCAGCATCTCTCCGGCGGACTTTCCTGCCGCACAGATGATGAAAATGTGGCCGAAACGTGCCTCGTATGCACGGTTTTGCGCGATGAGCCGTTCTCGCTGGCGGTCATTCGCCAATCGCGTGCCAGCCTGTTCCTCCTCTGACCATCCGGCAGCGTGCGACGCAGTCGACGCATCTGCCCCACCAGCCCCAGCCGGCCCACCTGACGCGGCGGAGCCGCCTTCCCCGATCCGCGGGTGGGCTGCAAACGCTTCGAGCCAGTCCTGGCGATCGAGCGAGTGCCAGATGCTGTCAGCCCTCGCAGTCAGTTGTTCGACGCTCGAAAACGGCCGCGCGGCGGCCATCTGCTCCGCCCATTGCCGTGATCCGCAGCACCGGAGCAGCTCGCGAATCGCGGCGGCTGAATCGAGCGCGTTCAGATGTTCGAGCCGCACGGTCGCATCTTTCTTGCACTGGCGCTGGCGCCCCTGGCTGCCCTATCTGACCGCCGCCGGCCGGCCGTACAGGCGCAGGCGGCCCACCCCGCCATCCGGGTAGATGTTGAAGCGCACATGCGTCACGTCGCCAAGCGGCCGGATCTGATCCTCGAACGAATGCCGCGCATGCGGCTGCAGCGCGGCGCGTGGCATCAGCTCCTGCCACATTCCTCCCTCGTCGAGCGATCGAAGCACGAGCGATTCATCATCGACCGTGCAGGCGTCGAGACTGCAGGCGCCGGGCGCATTCCCTTTGAAATGCCTCGTATCGACCTCGACCCGCCGAATCGCGCCCCGCGCACCCAGCCGGACGATCGTCCAGTCGTGCCCCGGACCGCGCCGCCGCCGGGTTTCCCACCCGTCACCCATGTGCGTCGCATCGCCCGGCATGATCAGGTTGTGACGCGATCCGAAAAACATGTCGCTGCAGGCGAGGACGAACCCGCCGTGCTCGGCGGCGGCGAGATCGACGTCGCCTCGACGCGCGAGCGCATTCCAGTCTGCCGCGACGCGGCCGTGCGCGCGGAGCCGGGCGACGCCGCCATCGGGGTAGATGCGCAGGCGCAGGTGCGTCCCCAGCGGCGCGCCCGCAATCGGCAGCAGGTTCTGCGTGTCGCCCCTCAGCGGTGACCGCGGCAGCACCTCCCGCCAGAACGCGGCGAGCACGAGATCCACCGGCGGCAGCCCGGCGACATCGGCGAGATCGACCGCGCACGCGGCAGGGTAGTTCCCTTTGAAGTGGGCGGTGTCGACGTTCACACCCGCGAGATAACCAGGCGTTCCGAGACGGATGATGCACCAGTCGTGGCTGTCGTCGGTGACATCGCGCCGCCTGCGCGTCTCCCAGCCGTCCATCCATTTGCCGCGCTCGGTATAGCGATCCTCGATGTAGACGGGCGCCTCGCGCCTGATCAGGTTTTCCTTGGGCGCGAAAAATTCGTCGTTCGCCGCAACGACCGATGCGCCGAACCGATCGGAGGCCAGATCGACGAGATCGACAAACGACTCGGTCACAGCAGCTGACCGATTCCCGAAGCCGTCAGCCGTTCGCCGTCCCAGACCTGACCGCCGCGCACAAATGTCGCGCGGACGAGACCCCGGAGATGACGGCCGGCATACGGGGTGAGCTTGTGCCGCTGATGAAGCGTCGCCGGATCAACGGTCCGCACCCCTTCGGGATCCCAAACGGCCAGATCGGCATCGCAGCCCACCGCAATCCGCCCTTTGTGCTGGAGCCGAGCGAGCCTCGCGGGCGCAGTACTCATCCACTGAGCGACACGCACGAGCGGAGGTCGCGCATGTTGCCAGAGCCTCTCAGTCGCCGCCGGGACGGCAGTCCAGACCGCCGCGAGCGACAATTCCAGCGAGCCGATCCCGCCCCACGCGCGCAGGAAATCTCCGGTGCATTTCATTGCCGGCGGAGCGGGCGAATGATCGGTCGCGATCAGATCGAGAACCCCGCGGTCGAGCCCGTGCCACAACGCCTTGCGGTGACGGAGCTCGCGAATGGGCGGCGCACATTTGAACTCCGTCGCGCCGTCGGGTATCTCCCCGTCCGCAAAGGTGAGATAGTGCGGACAGGTTTCGGCCGTTATTGACACGCCGTCATACTGAGCGCCCGCTATCTCGTCCACTGCCTCCGCGGCGGCCACGTGCACGATGTGAACGTGCGCTTTGAATTCGCGCGCGAGCCGGATGATGAGCCGGATGGCGTCCACCTCTGCCTCAGGAGGCCGCGTGGCGAGATACGCGCAGTACCGGCGAACCGGCTCCGGCCCGGGGCGCGGAGCCGAACGATTGATCACGTCCGGGGATTCAGCGTGGACCAGCAACGGTACGCCGCTCGGCGCGAGGATCGGCAGCGCGCGCCGAAGATCGCGTTCACCGACGGCCGGGAACTCGTCCACGCCGGATGGCACCAGGAAACACTTGAACCCGCGCACTCCGGCAGCGATGAGGCCGTCAAGCTCGGAGGCATTCCCCGGCACGACGCCGCCCCAGAACGCCACGTCCACATGGCAGCGTCCGCGTGCCGCCCGCCGTTTTTCCTCGAGCGCGAAAACGGTCGTCGTCGCCGGCACACTGTTCAGCGGCATGTCCACGATCGTTGTGACGCCACCCGCCGCTGCCGCGCGCGTTGCGGTGTCGAACCCTTCCCAGTCGGTCCGGCCGGGCTCGTTCACGTGGACGTGGGTGTCAACGAGCCCGGGAGACACGACGAAGTCGCCGAAATCGTGCGTCGGCACGTTCTGTGGGACCGCTTCGTCGTGGTCTCCGATATGTACGATGGTCCCGTCCCGGATATGGAGAACCGCCGGACGCACGGCGTCGGGCAGGACGACGCGGGTGCTGCGAACCGCAAACAAGATCTACCCGGGTCGACGCGACGGATCGCGCCCGATTGCGGCGGGTTCCGGCTTCCGCGTTCTTCGCGTTTTCAGCGATGAGGCGCTTCCCTGCTTCATGAACGCGGGCATCGCTTGAGGAACACTCCATTGCCGGCGCGGCCGGTGAAACGGCCGTTCTCGATCACCACGCGTCCGCGCGAGAGCACGGTGTCGGTCGCGCCGGTCACCTGGCGGCCTTCGTACGGGTTGTAGTCGACTTTCATGTGCAGGCTGCGTGCAGACAACGTGACCGTACGGTTCGGATCGAACACGACGATATCCGCATCCGAACCCGGCGCAATCGTGCCTTTGCGCGGGAAGAGACCGAAGATTTTCGCGGGAGACGTCGACGTCAGCTCGACGAAGCGATTCAGCGAGATGCGGCCCGTCCGGACGCCGCCGTCATAGAGCAGGCTCATGCGCGTTTCAATCCCGGGCGCTCCGTTCGGGATTTTCGAGAAGTCGTTCCGGCCGAGCTCTTTCTGCTCCTTCATGCAGAACGGACAGTGATCCGTCGACACGCATTGCAGGTCGTTGAACTTCAGCCCGCGCCACAACTGCTCCTGCTTGGCCCTCTCCCGGAGCGGCGGACTCATGACGTACTTCGCGCCTTCGAAGCCCGCCTCCTCGTAGTTGTCGTACGACAGAAACAGGTACTGCGGGCAGGTCTCGGCGAACGCGGGCAGCCCGCGATCCCGCGCTTCAGTCACGATCTCGAGCGCTTCCGCGGCGGAGAGGTGGACGATGTAAATCGGCACGTCGGCGATCTCGGCCAGGGCGATGGCGCGGTGAGTCGCCTCGGCTTCCGCGCGCGCCGGCCGCGTGAGCGCGTGGTATTTCGGCGCGGTCTTGCCTTCGGCGAGCGCGCGCTGGACCAGCACGTCGATCACGTCGCCGTTCTCCGCGTGCATGCAGATTGTGCCCCCGTTCCGGCCCGTCCGCAGCAGCGCCTTGAAGATGCTGCCGTCGTCGAGCATGAAGACGCCCCGGTAGGCCATGAACAGCTTGAACGACGTGACGCCCTCGCGCACGAGCGCGTCCATCTCGACTTCGGTCTGGTCGTTCAGGTCGGTCATGATCATGTGGAAGCCATAATCGATGACCGCCCTGCCCTCGGCCTTTTTCATCCACGTTTCCCACGCGTGGTGCAGCGTCTGGCCGCGGTACTGAATCGCGAAATCAACGATCGCGGTCGTGCCGCCAAACGCCGCGGCGGTGGTGCCCGATTCGAAATCGTCGGCAGACGTCGTGCCGCCGAACGGCATATCGAGGTGCGTGTGCACGTCGACCCCCCCGGGCAGCACGTACCGGCCGGCGGCGTCGATGATCTTGTCCGACGGCACCTCCAACGACATGCCAATCAGCGCGATCTTGTCGTCGTCTACGAGCACGTCGCCCTTGTAGTGATCGGTGGCGGTGACGACGGTCCCGTTTTTGATGAGCGTTCGCATGCTGGTGTGCGTGGCCAAGCTCACCACGGAGGACACAGAGGACAGGAGGAAAAATCCCGTTGCTCTTCGGGATCGAACCTCCGCGTCCTCGGCGTCCCCCGTGGTGACATGTTCAAAACCACCTCGATATGGTCACCTTCTTGTCGGTGTAGAACTCGAACGCGTCACGGCCGTGGACCTTGAGGTCGCCGAAGAAGCTGTCCTTCGCGCCACCGAACGGGAAGTAGGCCATCGGCGCGGCGACGCCGATGTTCACTCCGACCATCGATGCCGTGGCATGCTTCGCGAATTCCCGCGCCGCCTTGCCGCTCGACGTGAAGATCGAGGTCGCGTTCGCATTCGGGTGCGACCGCATCAAATCAATCGCCTCATCGAGCGTTTTTACCGGCGCGATCGAAGCGACGGGACCAAAAATCTCGTCGCGGCCGATGGCCATGCGGGTTGACACGTCGTCGAACACCGTCGGACCGACAAAATAACCGTTCGGACGGTCGGGCACGCGGATCTGCCGGCCGTCAAGCAGCAGCTTCGCCCCTTCGGAGTGGCCTCTGTCGATGTATCCGACGACGCGCTCCCGGTGCTGCTGGCTGATCACCGGTCCCATGGTCACGCCGGGTTGGGCGCCGTCGCCGACCTTCAAGGCCCTGGCGGATTCGACCAGTCGCTCGCGCGCCTCACGATGCGCAGCGCCGACCGGCACCAGCATGCTGCCGGCAAGACATCGTTCACCGGCACACCCATAAAACGATTCCGTGATCGCGGCCATCGAGCGCTCCAGCTCGGCATCGGGCATGACGACGACGAAGTTCTTGGCACCGCCCAGCGCCTGCACCCGTTTGCCGGCATGAGTCGCCCGCTGGTAAACGTGGCGCGCCACCGCGGTCGAGCCGACGAACGAGACGGCACGGATTCCTGGATGGTCGCAGATGGCGTCCACGACGTCGCGCCCTCCGTTCACCAGGTTCACGACGCCCGGCGGCAGCCCCGCCTCCTGCAGGAGCTCCATCATCCGCCGCATCGAGAACGGCACCTGTTCCGACGGCTTGAGCACGAACGTGTTGCCGGTCACGATCGCGAACGGCACGAACCACATCGGGACCATCGCGGGAAAATTGAACGGGGCAATCGCCGCGCACACTCCGAGCGGCTGTCGCACCACGTGGCAGTCGATGCCCTGTGCGATATCCTCGAGACCGGATCCCTGCATCAGCGACGGGGCGCCGCACGCGACTTCCACGCACTCGATCGCGCGCCGCACGCTGCCGCGCGCTTCGTCGATGGTCTTCCCATGCTCGGTGGTCACAATGCGGGCCATCTCGTCGAAATGCTGCTCGAGCCGTCCCTTGAGCCGATAGAGCACCTGCGCGCGCGCGTTCACCGGGGTGTCGCGCCACGCCGGGAACGCGTCCGCCGCCGCGCGCACGGCGGCGTCGAGATCGGCGGCCGTGGAAAGCGGAGTCCGGCCGATGATCTCGCCGACAGCCGGGTTGTGCACGTCAAAGAACTCGGTGGTCCGGGCCTTCACCCAGCAGCCGCCGATGAAATTGTCGAGCACAGTGAGATCCGTCGGAATGGCCGCGTCCAGCATGTGATTTCCCCTTTGTCGTGAAACGCTCATTATAGGCGCGTCCCGTACGCGCTCGCCTGAATCGCCGTCGAGCGAAGACTGGGCCTTTGCGTTCCATATAGTCGCCCGTGATGCGGCCGCCACGAGGATTTCGTACTCGTTCCTCGTCGGGCCGCGTAACGACGGCGCGCACGGCGCGCCCGCCGTAGCTTTAGCCGTAGCTTTAGCGGAGGCGGAAGCGGGGCTTGCGGGGCCCCGCGAGCGACGGCGTTGGGGGTCCGGCGGGGCGAAGCCCCGGGTCTAAGTCAGACACGCTCCTGAAGGCCCACCAACACCGGCCGGGCTTCCGTGGCCCAACCTTCCTCCCAGGTCGGCCGCGCCGATCGACGCGCGCCGGCACGCAAACGCCCGAGCTGCGACGGTTCGGCCGGATACGTCTCGAACAGATCGAACAGGACATCGGCCAGCTGGCGCGCGGTCGAGAAGAGCAGCCCGTTGTCGCCATGCCGCACGCGCTCGGCGAGGCAGGCGCCGTAGTCGAGCGCGCAGACGGGCACGCCGGCGCCGAACAGATCCGCGACCTTCATCGGAATGTCGAGTCCGGAGGATGACCGGTGCAGGCACAATCCCAGATCCGCGGCGCCCACGATGCGCGGGTAGTCTTCAGGCTCGAGCCAGCGGGTGCGGAGCTGAACGCGCCGCGCCGGCAGCCCGGCGAACCGGCGCTCGAACTGCCTCCGCCGCCGGCCGTCGCCGGTGACGAGCATCACGAGGTCGGCGAACCTGCGCGGACCTTGCGCCGCCTCCCAGCCCCGGATGCGATCTTCGATCCGGCGCACCGCCTCGATCACGACATCGAAGTCTTCGTCTTCGGTCCAGCTCGTGGGACAGACGATGAAGCCGACGCGCCCGCTGCCGCGGATGCCAAGGCGCGAAAACAGCGCCTGCCGCAGCTGCTCGCGCTCGGTGCGCTCGACCGGCACGAATGCTGCGGCGGGCCGGTCGTAGAACACCGTGACCCCCGCGAGCCTGAACCGCTCCTGGAGAAATCTGGCGAACCCGCGCGATACGCACAGATGGGCGTCCGCCGTGCTGCCGAAGATCCGCTCGAACCATCGCGCGAGCCGCACCACCGGATGCCAGCGTCCGAGCCGCAGCGTCACCAGCGTATATCCCAGGTTGTGCCAGTCGATGACCAGCTTCGCGTTCCTGAGGCGGGCCACCAGCCACGCGATTGCGAGTGTCGGCACCGACGGCGGGTTCTGCGCGAGGATCAGGTCCGGAGCCGGGGCACGCCACAGCGCACGGCCGATGCGGATCGTGGACCGGAAGCCGTCAACCACGGCGAACAGCACGTACGACGTGGATCGGCGCGACCGATCCCGCAGCCGCGGCTCGCGCACGCGGTGGACGGTGATCCGCCGATCATCCACGATCACCTGCGGCAGCGCTGCGCCTTCGTAGCCGATCAGGTCGACGAGCACATCACACGCGGCTAGCGCACGCGCATGGTATTGCATGCGGGGACTTCGGCCGAGATCGGCGACGGCGACGAGAGCGGCTCGCATGTGAGGTGAAAGAGTGGAACCGTGCGGGCGTGACGCGCGAGCGAGCGTAGCACAGTCTGGAGACCGGCGCGGCCCCGGGCGAACTAGACGGGGCTCCGCCCCGGACCCTGGCTCGGTCGCTAGCGGGGACCCTCCGCCCCGCTTCCGCCTCCGCTAAAAGCGACGGCGGGCCGCTCCCTCGCAGGCGCGCTGTGCGCGCCTACCGCTATACCGCGGCTGCAACGAGAACAGCATTCGTCGAAACACGCCGCATGGCGGTTCACTCGCCCTTGAGGAATCGGGCGAGCAGGTTGCCGGCCACGCGGCGCCGGTATTCCGCGGTCGACCGCAGGTCGTCGATTGGCGAAAGCTCCGCCTCCAACGTTTGCCGGGCTTCTTCGATCGAGGCGCCGCGCGCCAGAGCGGCTTCAGTCCGCGGCACCCGTATGACCGTCGGCGCGACACTGCCCAGCGCAATGCGCGGCGGCGAGTCGGCAACGCCCGCCATGACCACTTTGGAGATCGCCTGCGCCGCGCGCGTCCCGACCTTGCGGAAATACTGTCGTCCGCGTACAGGCGGAACCTCGATCGCAACGACCAGCTCATCGTCGCGCCGTACGGTCTGGCGGTACCCGGTGTAGAACGTTGTGAGAGGCACGCGCCGTACGCCAGAAGCGCTCTTCAGGACGACGATGGCGTCGGCCGCCGCCAGGACGGGCAGGGTATCGCCCGCCGGCGAGGCGTTGACGACATTGCCGCCGATAGTGCCGCGGTTCTGAATCTGAACGCCCCCGACCTCGCGCGCCGCGGCTGCGAGCATCGGCAGGCGCTTGTTCACCAGCCAGGATCGGATCAGGTCCGTGAACGTGGCGAGCGCACCAATCGACAGGGTGCCTGCACGCGCGCCGATCACACGCAGGCCGTCGAGCTTCCAAAGACTCAGGAACCGCGTCTCGCGCAACGTGTCGAAATTCAACGCGACGTACAGATCGGTGCAGCCGGCCAGCGGCGTCAGCGGCCCCTCGTCGCGCAGCATGTCCAACGCCTCGGCCAACGACCGGGGCTGAAACAGCGTGCGGTTGGCGATCGATCCGATCATTCTTTCATCGCCCCTTTGATCGAGCGATAGATCGCCTCGTAGCCGGTACATCGGCACAGATTGCCGGCAAGACCCGTGCGGATGCGATCGAGCGTCGGCTTGCGGCCGAGCGCAATCGCGGCCATGATCATACCCGGCGTGCAGATCCCGCACTGCGCGCCGCCGTGCTCGATGAAGGCGCGCTGCAACGGGTGCCGTCCGCCGAGGCCCTCGATGGTCATGACACGGGCGCCCTCGACGTGCCCCGCCGGCACGAGACATGAGTTGACCGCCGCGCCGTTGACGAGCACGGTGCAGGCGCCGCATTCGCCTTCGCCGCACCCCTCCTTCGTTCCGGTCAGGCGGCAATCCTCACGTAGCACGTCGAGCAGCCGCTTCATCGGATGAACGTCCAGTTTTGTCCGTTTGCCGTTAAGTGTCAGTTTCAACATTGACGTACTAACGTGGGGCTCCGCCCCACACCCCGTCTCGGTCGCTCGCGGGGACCCCTTTGCCCCGCTTCCGCCTCCGCTAAACCTACGGCGGACGCGCGGTAGCGCCTCCGGCGCGAAGGCGGGCCGCTCCCTCGCGTCCGGCGGAGGCGGACCGGGAGTGCCCGAGGCCCCACATTACCGTGACTTCTCTCGAGCTGTGGAGATCTGAGAACCGAGGATGGTATCCGCTCTCATCACCTTCTCGGCCGTCGCCGGAATCTCACGAACATCGAACCCTGCGTGCCGCAGCGCGTTGATCACGGCGGGCGCAGGCCCGTCGATGGGCAGCTCACCAAGGCCTTTTGCGCCGAACGGTCCATGCCGGTACGGTTTCCCGAGCACGGCAACGTCCATCGGCGGCGTGTCGAGCGTCGTCGGGATCAGATAGTTCGTGAGCTGGGCGTTTGCCATCCGGCCGTCGCGCATGACGACGTCTTCCAGCAGCGCGTAGCCGAGCCCCTGTGCATTGCCGCCTTCGATCTGTCCGCGTACCAGCACCGGATGAATCGCCTTGCCGATCTCGTGCACGCTGGTGAATGCGACCGGCTTGACCTCCCACGTGTCGCGATCGACGGCGACTTCCACGACGTCGCACGCCCACCCGAACGCGCCGTACGCATCACCGCGATATGTCCGATCATCCCATTGCATGCCCGCCGGCGGGTCGAATTCCCTGGTTATGACGAGCGGACCGTGCCGGCGGAAATACTGGCCCGGCGTCATTCCTCCGAGGCGGGCTTTCATGTCCTGGGCGCACCGCTGGAGAATGCGGCCGACGATCATACACGTCCGCGACGCCACGGTCGGGCCGCTGTCCGGCACGACGCCTGTATCCGCGGCGTTCACCTCGACCGCATTGTAGGGGATGCCAAGCGTGTCGGCGACGATCTGCGCGTGCATCGTTCGGGTCCCCTGTCCGATCTCGGTGCTCGCGGCGAGAATGCGGACGCCATGCTCGGTCAGCGCGAGGGATGCGCGGGAAGCGAGCCTCACCTCGCCGCCGCCGGTGAACCCCGACCCATGGAAGAAGAGCGACAGGCCGATGCCGTGTCGGGGCCGTCCGGGACGGCGCTCCATCCGACTGATTGCGCGGCGGCGGCGCCGGAAATGCGACCGCTTGACCGCCTCGCGCAGGACCCGGAGAGCGCTCGCATCGCCGCCCAGCCGCTGCCCGGTCGCCGTCGTGTCACCGGGACGAAGGGCGTTGATCGCCCGGATGCGCACCGGGTCCAGCCCGAGCTGCTGTGCGATGCGATCGAGATGCACCTCGGTGGCGAACTGGGTCTGCGGGGCGCCGAACCCGCGGAACGCGCCGTTCGGCGGCGTGTTCGTCATCGTCACGCGCCCGCTGATCCTGATGTGATCGCACCGGTACGGCCCGCTCGCATGAATGAGGCCGCGCGACAACACAACGGCGCTCAGCGTTGAATAGGCCCCGCCGTCGAGTACCGCCTCGATGTCCATCGCGGTGAGACGGCCGTCTTTCGTCACACCGGTGCGGTGCCGGATGACGCCGGGATGGCGTTTGGTGGTCGCGATCATGTCTTCGCCGCGGTCGTAGACCAGTTTCACCGGTCGGCCGGCCTTGCGCGCGAGAAGCGCTGCGTGGCCGGCGATCATCGACGGGTATTCTTCCTTGCCGCCGAAGCCGCCGCCGGTCTCGGTCTGGACGATGCGGACCTTGTCGGGCGGAAGGCCGAGCAGGATCTTCAGCGCACGATGCACGTAGTAGGGACACTGCATCGAGCCGTAGACGGTCATGCCGGCGTCGGCGCCGCGCGGATCGGGCACGGCAATCATCCCATTCGTCTCGATGTAGAGCTGTTCCTGATGCCCGACGCGGTACTCGCCATTGACAATCAGGTGCGCCGCCGCGAACCCGGCGGCGACGTCTCCTTTGTCGATGGTAATGGCCTTGAACGTGACCGGAGAGCTGGCGGCGTCGTAATGCGGCGTAGTCTCGCGATACTCGATCTGGACGTCGGCCGCATGGAGCGCCTCGCGATCTTCGTGAGCGAGGAGCAGGATCGGCTCGGCCACGTGGCGGACCGTTTGTTCCGCCAGACAGGGTTGATCGTCCTCAATCAGCGCGATGACGTTCCGACCGGGAATATCGTGGTAATCGACAATCGTAAAGCCGCCGGGATCGAAGTTCAGGCGCACGCGCGTGATGTCGCCCGCCGGAATGGTCGAACGAATCGTCCTGCCGTAGAGCATGCCGGGGAACGTGAGATCGTCGATATACCGCGCGGCCCCCGTGACCTTGTCGATGCCTTCCTTGCGCCGAACGTTACGGCCCACTGCCCGAGGCGAACGCGATCGCAGCATCTCGCGATTATCGCTCCGAATAATCCTAGACCGGGGGCTTCGCCCCGCCGGACCCCCCAACGCCGTCGCTCGCTGGGCCGCCGCAAGCCCCGCTCCGGCCCGGCGGGCGCGCTGGCGCGCGCTTACCCGTTTGGGCTTCGCCCCGAACCGGCTCACACCACCCCCGCGGTCGCTCGCAGGGCCCCCCTTCGCCCCGCTTCCGCCTCCGCTAAGCTACGGCGGACGCGCCGTAGCGCCTCTGGCGCGAAGGCGGGCCGCTCCCCTCGCAGGCGCGCAGTGCGCGCCTCAGCCGGTTATGCGGCCCGGTGGTCGAAACGAGTACAAGGTCCTCGCTTCAGCCGCGTAACCGGCTGGGCACGCCTGGAACCGATCTGTTGCTCAAGCAGTCGGACGACGGCCGCCTCGTCCGCACTCAGACCCCTGCCGTGCGCAAGACGCGCGCCGGGCTTCTTCGACGCCGCCACGGTTGCGCCGTTCATGTACGCGTCGAGGATCGCAGGATGGATATAACTCTTGCGGCACACCGTCTTGCTGTTCCCGAGCTGCCCGGCGACCACCTCGATTGCCGTCGAGATTCTGCGCCGGGCTTCCGCGGCGGATCGGAACGCCGCTGTCTCTGCGAGCGCCCTTGCGGCAAGCACAGTGCCGACCCAGGTGCGGAAGTCCTTCGCGGTGAAGTCTTCTCCGCCAACCTCGCGCAGGTACGCATTGACGTCCGCCGACCCGACGACCTGGCGCCTGCCGGCGGCGTCCACATACTGAAACAGCTCCTGGCCGGGAAGATCGCGGCATGCCTTGATGATGCGGGCCAGGCTGGAGTCGTGCAGATCAATCGTGTGCCGGATGCGGCTCTTGCCGCGAAATTCGAACCGGACGGAGCCGCCGCGGATCCGGGCGTGCGCGTCGCGCATCGTCGTCAGGCCGATCGAGCCGTTGCTGCGCGCGTATTCCTCATTGCCGATGCGGATGAGGGTTCTCTCGAGCAGAAGCACCACGGCGGCGACGACTTTTTCGCGCGGCAGGCCGCGCTGCTTCAACGCGGCCTGCGCGCGGGCGCGAATGCGGGGAAGAATGCGCGCAAACGCGAGCAGCCGGCCGTACTTCACCTCATCGCGCACGTCGCGCCACTGAGGGTGATAGCGGTACTGTCTGCGGCCGCGCGCATCGCGGCCTGTCGCCTGGACATGCCCATGAGGGTCGGGGCAGATCCAGACACCCGTCCACGCCGGCGGAATCGCGAGCGCCCTGATCCGCCTCAGCACGGCCGCGTTCCGCACCGGGCGGCCGCGCGCCGTCACGTAGCGAAACCGCTTCGCCGAGCCCGTCCGGCGGATGCCGGGAATTAATCGGTGGTCCACATACCGGAGGCCCGCGAGTTTTGCCGACTCGTGCGGCGGTATCGGCGCCGGCTGTCGCAGGCGTGCGCGCAGGCCACGATGCGCTGCCGTGCGACGACGTTCGCTGCGGCGCAATTCCCGCCAGGCAGCTGGTAAGTTCCGAGTGATGCCGCGCGGCCGGTTCAGCATGCTCCCCGACCGTTCCTGAGCAAACTGGAGGCCTCGCTTTCGTTGTCGACCTCAGGTGTGCCCTACGGCCGCGCTATTGATGATGGCTCGAGCTCTGCCATACGTCGTCTGCCGTAATCAGACGCACGCGACGCTGAAAAGTGACGTACGCCCACGCCCATTCCGTCATGACGGCGATGCGGTTACGAAATCCGATGAGCCAGAAAATGTGCAGAAAAATCCAGAACACCCACGCGAAAAACCCGGAGATCTTCAGCCCATAGACGTCACCGACCGCCGATCCCCGGCCGATGGTCGCCATGATGCCGTAGTCGCGGTACCGGAACGGCTGGAGCGGCTGGTTTCGGATCGCGCGCACGATGTTGCGCGCCGCATGCGCGCCCTGCTGCATCGCGACCTGTGCGACACCGGGCAGCAGGTTTCCGTTCTCGCGGAACGCGCAGATATCGCCAGCCACGAAAATGCCGGGAAGGCCCGGAACCTGGAGCGTCGGATCTGCAACGATCCGGCCGGCGCGATCCAGAGGGACGCCGAGCGACGCAGCAAGGGGCGACGCGGAAACGCCGGCCGCCCACAGGATTGTGTCCGCGGAGATGCGCTCCTCCTGAACCTGCTGCGCGGTGGATGTTGAACGCCAGTGAACGCCCGCTTCGTCCACGCCGATGACCTGCGCGCCTGTGCGCACGTCGACGCCAAGGCGCTCGAGGGAACGTCGTGCCGCCTGCCGCAACGGTTCCGGAAACGCGCCGAGCAGGTGCGGACCGCCTTCGAGCAGCATGATGTGCGCCGATTCCGGATGAATGCGGCGGAAGTCTTTGCGCAGCGACTGCCGCGCGATTTCCGCGAGCGCCCCGGCGAGCTCGACGCCCGTCGGTCCGCCGCCGACGATCACGAACGTCAGCAGCCGGCGCTGTTCCTCCGCGTCGGTCGTTCGCTCGGCAGCCTCGAACGCCAGGAGGATCCGCTGGCGCATTTCCAGCGCGTCGTTGAGCGTCTTCAGGCCGGGCGCCCATTGCGCCCAGTCGGAATGACCGAAGTACGAATGCGTGGCGCCGGTGGCCAGAATGAGGTAGTCGAAAGGAACGACGGTCTCCACCGCGCCGGCTCGGGCAGGCCGATCAGGGTTGTGGCCGGCTGCAGCGGGATCCACACGGCGTGCAGTTGGGCCGGGATCGAGCACGACCTGCCGCCCGATCGGATCTATCGCGCGGACGTCCGCGAGCAGCACCTCGACGTTCTTCTGCCGCCGAAGTACCCATCGAATGGGCGACGCGACATCCGCCGGCGACAGCGACGCGGTGGCGACCTGATACAGGAGCGGCTGAAAAAGATGGTAGTTGTGCCGATCGATCAGCGTGACCCGGACAGGCGCGCGATCGAAGGCGCGAGCGGCAAACAGCCCTCCGAACCCGCCGCCGAGGATGACAACGTGTGGAGTCAATTGCGGGACTCTGGGCTCCAGACTCTGGGCTCTGGGCTCTGGGCTCTGGGCTCCAGGCTCAGGGCTCCAGGCTCAGGGCTCCAGGCGCTGGGCTTTCGGCTTTGAGCTCCGGGCGATTGGAGGCCGTGCAGACAGCACCCTGCACGGTTGCGCCGCCGGGTTGCCACAAGCCCAACGCCTTAAGCCGCGCAAGGCCAAGAGCCCGAAGCCAGGAGCGCTCAGGTTTAGTGCTATCGTACCGTGTATGGCATCTCGAACCGAACCGGCCCTGGGCGGTCCGGCCTCTGTCGTCGACACGGCTTGTCCGCTGGACTGTCCGGACGCCTGCAGTCTGTCTGTCACCGTGCAGCACGGCAAGGTGCTCAAGATTGACGGATCGCATCGCAATCCGGTCACGGACGGGTACATCTGTGCCAAAGTGCGCCAATTCGGCGACCGCCTGTACGGTCCGGACCGCCTGCTGTATCCGGCCGTTCGCAACGGCCGAAAGGGCCAGGGCCAGTTCAAGCGCGTCTCATGGGATGAAGCGCTCGAGCTGATCGTCAATCGCTTTCAGCGCGCGAAGCGCGAGACCGGCGCGGCCTCCATTCTTCCGTTTTCGTACGGCGGCTCCAATGGTCTCCTCACCCAGGACAACCTCGACGCACAGCTGTGGCGGCGCTTCGGCACCTCACGGCTCGCCCGTACGGTGTGTGCGGCGCCGACCGGCGCGGCCAACCAAGCCCTCTACGGCAAGATGCCGTCCGTGACCTATCAGGACTATCCGGAAGCCCGGCTCATTGTGCTCTGGGGCGTGAACCCATCGGCGTCGGGCATTCATCTGATCCCGTTCGTCCGGGAAGCCCAGAAACGGGGCGCCAGACTGATCGTTGTTGATCCGCGCGCCACCGCGATGGCGCGTGCCGCCGACATTCACCTGCCGGTCAGGCCCGGGACCGACGTGGTCGTGGCGCTTGCGATTCATCGTTACCTGTTCGCCAACGGGTTCGCCGACGAAGCGTTTCTGCGTCAGCACACCAACGGCGCGGACGAGCTGCGTGAGCGGGCCGAGCCGTGGACGATTGCCGAGGCGGCGGCGGTCGCCGGCATCGATCCTGGGGCGCTGGAGCGCGCGGCGTCGCTCTATGCGACCAGCACGCCCGCGCTCGTGCGCTGCGGGTGGGGGCTCGAACGGAACCGCAACGGCGGCAACGCCGCAATGGCGGTTCTTGCGCTGCCGGCCGTCGGCGGTAAATTCGGCGTCCGCGGCGGCGGCTACTCGATGAGCAATTCGGCCTCGTGGAACATCGACCGGTCCTGGATTGGAACGCCCGAACCAGCCACCCGGCTCGTGAACATGAACCACCTGGGGCGTGCGCTGACCGAGTACACCGATCCGCCGGTGAACGTGCTGTTCGTCTACAACTGCAACCCCGCGGTCACGGTGCCCGATCAGAAGCGCGTCCTCCGCGGGCTGGAACGTGAGGATCTCTTTACGATCGTGTTCGAACAAGTCATGACGGATACGGCGCTCTATGCCGACGTCGTCCTGCCGGCGACCACGTTCCTCGAAGGCTACGATTTCGCGCGAGCCTACGGTCCAATCAGCCTGGAGCTCGGACGGCCGGTCGTGGACGCGGCCGGCGAGGCGCGTTCGAACCCCGATGTCTTCGGCGAGCTGTGCACGCGGCTGGGGCTGCTCGAAGAACACGAGCCGTCGGGAGAGCTCGACCTGCTGCTTCACGTGCTGGACCACCTGCCCGGCACCGTTGGATCCGATCTGCGCCGTGGCGCAAGTCCGTCCCCGCCATGTGGCGTCGCACCGGTCCAGTTCGTCGACGTCTTTCCGAATACGCCGGATCGCAAGGTGAATCTGTTCGCGAAGGAACTGGACGAGACCGCGCCGGCGGGACTCTACCGATATCAGCCCGATCCGGCGACCGATCGCTATCCGCTGGCGCTTATTTCACCGGCCAGCGATCGAACCATCAGTTCGACGCTCGGCGAGCTGCCGCGTCCGGACGTCAAGCTGCTGATGAGTCCGGAGGATGCGCAGGACCGCGGGCTGTCGGACGGCGATCCCGTCCGGGTCTTCAACGACCTCGGCGAGGTCCACTGCACGCTGAACGTGCTTGGGACTATCCGGCGCGGCACCGTCAGCCTGCCAAAGGGGTTATGGCGGCGCAGCAGCAGGAACAATACGACGGGGACCGCCCTCGTGCCGGACACCCTTACCGACCTCGGTGCCGGCGCGTGCTTCAACGACGCACGGGTGGAGGTGGCGTCGCTTCCGAACGCGTGAGATCCATCGGATTGGCCGACGGACTCGCCGCACGCGTCACGATTCGCGAGCCAAATCGAGCACAGTTTTTCGCGTCCTGCCAAGGGAACCGACCGTCACGCACATCACTCGTTCTATCGTGAGTGGCCCATCTTTGCGACAACGGCGGCGTCATGACGCCGTCGCTTGACAGTGCGCCCAACCTGGTCGAGACTTCCGACCAGCGCGCGCTGGGGCGCCTCCTGTCCGCGGCAAGGGAATTCTCCCACCCACTCGGCACGGCCTGATCGGATCGGCCTTTCTCCGGCCTGAACTCAGCGGACTTCGGGCACATTGGAGGAAGGTCTCATGAGCCACGAACCCCCACCGCGTCGCAATCTCGAAAGCCTTAAGAAGGAGGCCAAGCGCTGGTTCGGCAAGCTCCAGGCCGGCGATCCCGAGGCGCGTGCGCGGCTGGCGCGCGCGTTTCCTGACGCTCCCGCCACGCCGAGCCTGCGTCACGTGCAGCATGCGTTGGCGCGGGAGCACGGCTTCGCAGGATGGACACTACTGAAGGAGGCCATCGAGAAACGGTCGCCGGAAGCCGCTGATGCAGGCGCCAAGGTGCTCGCGCTCTACGAAGCGAAGGCAGATGCGCTGCTCGAAGCGTACCGCACCGGCACGCCCGAAGCGATGGAGCGTCACTACAACCAGACGTGGCATCGGCGCGCGTGGCGCGCGATGCGCACCTACGTACAGCTCGATCTCGGCAAGCGGCCGGCGCACCCGGATGACGATGTCGAGATCACCCTCGACGACGCGCGACACCTCATTGCGCTGGAGCACGGGTTTGCCAACTGGCGTGACCTCGAAGCGTTCACGAAATCTGTGAAGCCGGAGCGGCGCGTCACTGCGAAGCCGTTACGGCTGGTGATTCGAAAAGGGCCGGATCACTGGGAACCGATCGCAGGCTCGCGCGAATGGGGAGAGATTCTCGAGCTCCTCGCCCGACACCCGGCGGCGGGCCTCAGCGGCGAGCAGCAGATGACAGACGATCTGCTCGAACACCTGTCGCATCGTGCCCAAGCGCTTACGGCGCTTGGCCTGTCCGGGTGCACACAGATCACCGACGCGGGAGTGCGTCATCTGGCAAGGATCCCGTCGCTGCAGCATCTGGATCTGACCGGCACCAGCGTAAGTGACGCCGGGTTGCAGGCTCTGGGCCATCTTCCAGAGCTGCGCAGCCTGTCGCTCGCATGGAACCGCCTGACAGATGCGGGCATCCGAGTCCTCGCCCGTTGCGACCAACTCGAGCATCTGAACCTCGGCGTTTCGACAGAGATCGGCGATGCCGCGGTCCGGGCGCTCGCCGGGAAGCGTAAACTCCGCCATCTCACGATCGCGCTGACCGATGCCGGGCTGCCTCTGCTGCACGAACTGCCCGTGTTCAAGTCGTGGCAAGGTGGTGACGCGGACCTGGGGCTGGTCGGGCACAAGTCGCTACCGAACCACCTCTCTCTTCGAGGCACGTTCACCGATGCCGGCATGCGGCATCTGCGCGGACTCGACGGTCTCTTCAGCCTCAACCTCGATGACAGCCGTCTCTCGATCACGGCTGCCGGCCTCGAGCCGCTGATCTCGCTCGCACATCTTGCCGTGCTCGGCGTGGACGCAAAGGACGACTGGATGCCGCAGATCGCACAGATGCCGCACCTGCGGGCTCTCGGAGCACAGGACACCACGGCAGGTGACGAGGGGTTCGTGGCGCTCAGCAGGTCGCGATCGATCGAGTACATCTGGGGTCGCCGTTGTCACAATCTCCGCACACGCGGATTCCTGGCGCTCGCGGCCATGCCCGCCCTGCGCGGGCTCTCGGTGAGCTGTCTGAACGTGGACGATGAAGGGATCGGGACGCTGCCGGCGTTCCCGGCGCTCAGGGAGCTGATGCCGATGGATGTCCCCGACGCAGGCTATCGGCACATCGGCAAGTGCGAGCGGCTCGAGTCGCTCATCCTGATGTACTGTCGCGGCACGACGGACACCGCCACCGAGCACATTACAGGGCTCCGTAACCTCTCGTACTACTTCAACAGCTACACGACGATCACGGACCGTACTCCCGAGTTGCTGTCCGCGATGGATTCCCTCGAGCGCATAACGTTCGATACATGTCACGGCCTGACGAACGCCGGCATCGCGCGGCTGGCGCGCCTGCCGAAGCTGCGCGAGCTACGTGTCTCGGGACGAGGAGTCACACCCGAAGTCCGCGCCTCGTTCCCGCCAGGGGTCGAGGTTTTTTGTGGAGGATGACCAGTCCACTGTCCGACGATGGGCAGCTTCAGTAACTGAAGAAAAACAGGACGTCCGCGCCGCTGCCTTGCGCGCGCTGGAACAACTGCGGCTGCGCGCTGGATCCCTGCATCACGTTCGTACGGAAGCGCAGCCAGTTCGTCAACTCGTACTCGAGGATCACGTTGGTCGTGCTCTGATCGCCGATGCCCTGCTGGAGCTTGAGATACAGGTTCTGTCCAACCTGCTGCCCCAGGGTCACCTCGGGGCTCCCGCCCCCTTCCGGCGCAACGTTGATTTCGAATTCGTTGAGGTTCAACGCACCGCCGATCGACTTCGCCAGGCCGCCCGCCGCCGAGCCGAGCGCCATCGCCTGCGCGCGCTGGGCGAGTGACACCTGGTCCCCTTCTCCGAGCGAATTCACCGGCTGGTTGAACACGACGAGCGAGAGGATATCGGCCTGTTCGAGCGGCGGAACGCTGGAGAGCTCAATCTCCGGCTTCAGCAGCGTACCGCGCACGCGGACGTTCGCCTTGACGGCCTGAATCATCCGCTCGGCCTGCAGATCCAGCGACGGATTGATCTGCTCGAAACCTTCGAACCTGACCTTCCCGTCGCGCAGGATGGTGAAACGGCGCCCCTGGAAGTCGTAGAACCCGCGGACCGTGTTGACTACGCCGACCAGCTGCACGCCCTTCCCCGGCTCCTTGTGTGCGCGCACGTCGCCGCCCAGCGTGATCGTCATGGCGCCGAGGCCGATGACCGCACCCGGCGCCTTCAGATCGCTTGCCTTGACGACCAGATCGTTCGGGACGGTGACGCGGACATCGATCTGCGCGGCATCCTTCGGGCCAGGGGCCGGCTGCTGCTCGGCCTCGCCCGTCCCGCGCTCGGGTAATTCCGTCGGCTCCGTCGCGTACCCGGACTCGCCGATCGACGCCAGAATCGGATCGAGATTGATCTGGCCGGTGGTAACCCCGAGGTCGCCGGCAATGTGCGGCGCGCGCAGCTCGCCGCTCAGCTGCATGCTGGAGTAGATCCGCACGTTGCCCATCTTGTTGTCGACGATCTTGAAATCGTCGGCGTTCACGTAGATCTCGACGCCGCCAATCGCACGTTCGTGCACCGCCAGATCACCGCTGATGTTGAGCGGGTTGTGATGATTGTCGAGCACGCTGAGCGAGGGGATGTGCACCCGGTCGGGCTGCAGCTCGATCCGGCCTTCGAGGTTCGTGTAGCTCACTCCGGTCGGTACGACCGTGAACGCTCCGTTCTCGATCGTGATCAAACCTTCAACGTGCGGATCGGCGGCAGAACCGCCGAGATCCGCCTTTGCCTGCAGCGTGCCGGTCACGTCGGTCAGACTGGTCGTGAATCCCTGGACCAGGCCGATATCGATTGGACTGCTTTCGACGTGGAAATCGATCCGGTCTTCGGGACGGAAGGGTGCGCCGTGGGCCGCGGCCCGGCTCTCCGCGGTGCCCGGCTTGAAGAGCGCCAGCGGAAGATAGCCCTTGGCGGCGATCCACGTGGTCGGATTCTGATCCAGGCGGGTGTCGAGTGTCACTCCCTGGCCGGCGTAGTTCACCGTGCCGCCGAACTTGTCGTATCGGAATTGACGGAACCCGCCTTGTTCGATGTTGAACTCGGCCTGGACGTCTGGCGCCTCTTTCGTGCCCGACACCGTGGCCGTCGCATTCAGCCATCCCGACAGCTGCGGCTCGCGCAGCATCAGCGTGTCGACGGTCGCCACGTCGATGTTGCGCGCCGACACATGGAGCGCCTCGCCCGGCCGTCCGAATGTTCCCTCCACCGTGATTTCCTGATCGCCATTCACCAGCCTCAGATCCTTGACGGTCACGGCGTCGTTGCCGTACTGGATCGCCGGATCGCCGCCGGCAAGCTGCCATTGAATGCCCTGCGAAACGAACCCGAGGCTGCGCAGGTGAAGCTCTTGGTGTTCCGGGTGCATGTCAACTGTGCCGGCGGCGGACAGCGACTGCTGCGGCTGGGTGGCGGTCGCGTCGAACTCGATCTGCTTTTCCTCGTAGGCTGTGGTCGCGTCAATCTGGTTGATGTTCTGTCCGCCGACCGTGACGAACGTGGCGTGCGTGGTGGCGCTGCCGGTCGCGTCGGCCGCGCGCAGCTCCGGCACCGCCGCGGTGAAATCGGACGACAGCGTGAGCGCCCCGTTATTGCCGTACTTGAACCCGCTTCCCGCCAGCGTTCCGTTCGCCTGGAGCTCGCGGCGATTGCCAGTGACGGTCGCATCGAGCCGGGCACTGCCACTGAGCGGCTGATTCATCAGCTTACCAACGCGATCCAGGTCCGAGCTGTCGACATGGACCTGCAGGTTCGAGGCGCCGTCGTCGTTGAGCGCCAGGACGCCAGTCGCCTTGACGTTCATCTCGGTGCCGGTCAGCTCCAGTGTCCGGATGTCTCCGGTGGAGTTCCTGTAGTCGGCATCGATCTTTGCGCTCGCGATCTCGACACCGCCTACGGTCGAGGGATCGAGGCCCGCCTCGACGCGGGCCTCCACGCTATCCGGCGTCACACCCTGTGAGACGTTCGCGACAGTCGCGTCGACGTCGAGCCGACCGCCGACCGCGCCCTTCATGTCGGCTCGTCCGCTTGCCACCGCCGGATCGAGCTCGGCGAAGGTGCCGGTTGCCTTCAGGTGCGCCGTGTCGTCTGCGAACTCCGCCGAGAACTCGAGCTCGGGAATCCGGCCGCCCATGATCGACGTGTCGGTCAGCAGACCATTCGTGGTCACGTTCATGACCTTGGGATCGGTCCCCCGGCCTTGCGCTACGAGGTGGCCGTTAATCGAGCTGGCGTAGCGATCCGACGCAAGCGCCGCGACGTTGAACTCCCTGCCCACTCGCCGCAGATCGAGGTTCGCCACGGTCGCATCGGCCGCGTAGCTGACATCGTCGCCGTTGAGGGCGGCCGATGCCGTGCTTCCGCCCTCGATTTCAGCGCCGGCAACAGTCGACGTCAGGAAGCGCAGAGTGCCGCTGACGTTCATCCGGTTGCCGCCGGAGTCGCCGTCGCCGTTGGTCCCTCTGAAGCTTGACGCAGCTGAAGCTGTCTTCGCGCGGCTCGCGGCCGATCTTGCGGGCGCACCGGTCTCGACGGATCCCTCAACGTGGTAATCCGCGTTCACGTCGGTGTCGGCGGCCGGGATCTTCAGGTTCCGCGGCATCTTGCGAAGATCGAGATTCCGCAGCTGGCCGTGAACGTCGAACGCCATCGGCTCGGCGCGCTTCCCGGCGCTCGACTCTGGCAACGTGACGGCACCGTTGGCCGTGGCCTGCGCGCCGTACGCCGCCGCGTGGGCGTCCAGGCCAAGGCGGCGGCCGTCGATCTGCACTCGGGCGTCAATCGGCCCCGCGGTGTACCCGGACGCCGCCATTCGCGACGATTGGAGCGAGAGGGATCCGCGCAGGGTGTTGATGTCGGACAGCGCCGCTCCGTGCACGTCGACGCCGGCGTCGGCGGTGATGTCGCTGGTCTGCTTCGGATCGTTCAGCAGCGGCGCCAGATTGAGATGCCGCACCGAGACCGTGCCCCGGACGGACTGTCCTGGCGCCTCCACGTCTGCGACAACCCGGCCGGCGACGGAGCCCGCCTCCGATTGCACGTTCATCTCAACGCCCAGCTGATTCAGCGGGCCGTCGACTTTCACCTGCACCTGGGGCTTCAGCTTCACGCCCGCGAGCGCCGGCACGAGCCGCGCAATCTCCGGCACCGACAATCTGTCGGCGCTGATCTGGAGATTGAGGTTCGGCGTGGTCAGGTAGTTCTGGACCGCGCCGTTCAGCGACAGCGATGTTTCCGCCGTGCGCAACGCCAGCCGTTCCACGTGCAGGGCATCGTCGTGGACGGAAATGCCGCCCGACAGTGCGTTCAGCGCGATCGCAGGCTGGGATCCGCGGAACGACACGTGGGTGATTTCGACCGAGTACCGGACCGGTTCGTAAGCGAACGAGAGCTTGGCGTCAAGATGATCGAACCGTTTCGGGACCTCAACGCCTGACGTGCCGACCGGGCCGTCGATCACCAGGGAGCCGTCGGAGATCCCGATCTCGTCGACTTCGATCGGCCGCGCCGGCCTCTCGCGGTTCGCCTCCTGCTCCTGCTTTTTCACCAACCGGCTCAGGGACCACGTGTCGCCCTCACGCCGCAGATAGATGACCGGCTTGTCGATACGGATGCTGTCGACTGACAGACCCTTGGTAATCAGATCGTAGGCGTTGTAATTGACGCCCAGATCTTTGACCGCAACCAGCGGCTGTCCTTCCATGGACACGCCGATGTTCTCCATCTCGAGCCCGAAAAATAGGTTGCCCTTGAGACGGCCAACCGTGAGCGTGCCGTTCAGATACTGATTGGCCTGCGCGACGATGTAGCCTCTGAGCCAGTTCTTGAACCACGCTGTCTGCGACACGATAATCGCCGCAGCCGCCGCGCCGATCACCAGCGTAACGACGATGACCAGCGCATGAACGAGCCGCCTGGCGATTCTCATGGGCTTAATAGGCCTGACCGATGCTGAAATGGATGCGCCAGCGCCGCGCTTGCGGCGCCCCTTCCACCAGCAGTTCTTCAATCGGATTGAGCTGATATCCGATGTCGAAGCGGACCGGCCCGATTGGGGTCTGATAGCGCAACCCGGGACCGATCGCGTACCGCAGATCGCCGAATGAAAACTCTCCAGCCCGGTCCCACACGTTGCCGGCGTCGAGGAACACTACGCCTCCGAGATTGCCACGCAGGACCGCGCGTACTTCCTCGCTGAACGCGAACATGCTGTTGCCGCCAATCGGCAGGCCCGACCCGCTCAGCGGGCTCACTTCGTAGCGGCCCCAGCCGCGGATGCTCGTGGCGCCACCGAGGAAGTACTTCTTCGAGAGCGGCACGCTGATCTGTTCCTCGCCGAACGGCCGGATGCTCCCGAGCTGCACCCGGGTGGCAAGCGTCACGGAGTCTCCGACGACGGGAAGATAGTGGCGGCCATCCATCGACGCCGCGTAGTAGTTGAACGTGCCCGGCACGAGCCGTCCCGCCTGCTCCGCGTGGAACGCGAGCTGATACCCGCGATGCGCATTCAGCACGTTGTCGGCGGTCGAATGCTGGAAGTCGACGCCCATGGCATTCAACGTTCCGTTCTGCGTGCACGTGCGTGGGTCGAGGCCGAGCGAAATCAGATAGGTGCGGTTCTTGGGATCGAGACAGACGTCATTCGAGATCGCGCTGCTGTCGTGCTCGCTCGTCAGCGATATCGACCACGAGGTGCGCGGGTTCTCGCGATGCGTGAGTATCGCCTTCGCGCCGGTGACCACCGATCGGTACGCGGGTGTGTAGGTGTACCACTGCTGGCCTTCGGCGCCCAGCGAGAAATGCGGCCGGAAGAAGTAGGGCTGCTTGAAGTCGAAGCGCAGTCCGCGGTCGAGGGACGAATAGCGCAGGTGTGCGCCTCCCGATCGCGCGCCGCCGAGGAAGTTCAGATGGTGATACTCGGCGTCGACCCGGGCCTTCTCCTCGGTGCCGTAGCCGACGCCGAAATTCACCCGCTGATGGTTCCCTTCGGCGACGGTGACGCGCATCGGCACCTCTTTCGGCTGCTGCTCCTGGTTGAGCGACTCGATGTTGGCAAACTGGAACAGTTCCAGACCGTAGAGCCGCCGCTGTGAAGCCTGCACCAGGCTGCGGCGGTACAAATCGCCGGGCCCGAAGGCGAGCTCGCGCCGGATCACGTTGTCGCTGACGCTGTTGTTACCCGCAATTTCCACCGACCCGAAATGCGCCTCCGGGCCGGGTTCGGCGGTAAACGTCACGACGACTTCTTTCGTACGCGCCGCCGCCTCTTCCGACGTGGAGACCTTCGAGTACGGAAACCCGTGATCGCGCAGCTCGTTGATGGCCATCTCGTGCGAGCTCACCACGAGCTGGCGGTCGCGCGGCTGGCCTGCTTTGACCGGAACACGGGCCTTCAGATCGTTGAAGTGCTGTGGCGGGATCACGTCGAAGCCGACGAACTCGATCGAGGCGACCTTGATGGGCTCGCCTTCCGCAATCGTAATAGTGACGTCGACAGCGTCCTGCCGCGGATTGAGCTTCACGTCGAAAGCTGTGACGCGCGCATCCGGATACCCGCGATCGGCATAGAACGCCTGCAGACGCTTGAGGTCGGCTTCGAACCGTGACCGGTCGAAGTATTTTTTACGTCCCCAGGG
>JBKPAI010000198.1:0-39729 GCA_046726355.1 Acidobacteriota bacterium
CAGAGCACGATGAGGTCGTCCGCCGCAGCGGCTCGCGGCGGTGACGGGGCTGCCAGGAGAACGACCGCGAGCGCGACAGAACATTGAAGGCGCAGTTGTCTCATCGGCGAATTCTACGCCGGGTTGACCAGTGGACAAACCGGTGCGGCATGATCGCTCAGTCATTTTTCGGGTCGGAACGATTGACAAGTTCCTCGGGACCGCGCGCGACGTGGCGGTTCATGTCGTTCTGCCCGGTGACTGCCCCCTTTCCCGCCAACTACTCCGTGGACACGTTCTCGTGTCCGGCTCGGCTCGTGCTCCAGGACGACTCCGCGTGGCCGGCAACCGGGTTCCGCTCGTTCGCAGCCGGCCCTCATCGAATTCTCGACCGGCTACGGCACCGCGGCTAAGGACGTGCCGGCCGCGCTCGTCCACGCGATCGCCACGCTCGATTGAGCTCGGCACCAGGGGTTCGAATCGTCTCGCAGAGCATCGCGGCTCAATCCCGGTGGAGGCCCTGGAAGCGGCGCGCAAGCGATCACTATGAGCCTTGGACAAAATTGGTCGGGATGGCCGGATTCGAACCGGCGACCCCCTGACCCCCAGTCAGGTGCGCTATCCAGGCTGCGCTACATCCCGATGTCCAACAGCGGCCGCAGGTCCGGGGTTATCGGCGGGACCGTGCGGGCGGCGTGCGCGAACCGTTACGCGTCGATGATGACTTGCTGCGCACCGGCTTTGTGCGGGAAACAACAACGCTGCGGGGCCGTCTCGCCGCCATCGGCGGCGCCAGCCGGAACTCTTCGACGCTGCCGCGGCCCGAGAGCAAGTCGAGGATCGATCGCAGCCCGCGTTTCACGTCGGTCAGCCGCTCGCGCGCGTTCCGCCCGATGAGCTCGTCAATCACCGGGGCATCTGCCGCAACCGGCCCGGTCTCCTCTTCCAGCCGCCGCCGCGCACCCGCGAGCGTCAGCCCCTCGACGAGCAGCAGATGCTTGATTCGCAGCACCTGTTCCACATCCACGCGTCGATACACCCGCGGCCCGCCCGCGGTCTTCGCCACCCCAAGCGCCGGAAACTCCGACTCCCAGGAGCGCAGTACGTACGGCTGCACGTTGAGCAGCTCGCAGACCTCAGCCGCCTTGAACAGCGCCCGATTCGGAATCTCGATCTGAGCAGAAGCGCCCGGCATGCGTCGAAGACAGTTCGAAAGTATATCAAACGTGCGGGCGCGAATCGCGAATCACGCCTGACACCACGGAGGACGCGGGAGGACGCGGAGGCTTCAGTCCGGCCGTTCGCCGTGGCTCGCGGGCTCCGTCGAGGGACCGCCAACAGGATTTTTCCTCCGGTCCTCCGTGTCCTCCGCGGTGGGATTTTCATCTGTCCGACACGCTCTCACAACGCTGCCGGTATGCCCGAACCCGTTCTCTCCGCGCTCAGTCGGCGGCAACGCCGCCACCTCCTGCCACGTGACGCGAGCCACCGGCGCCACCACCAGCTGCGCGATCCGCATGCCGCGACATACGCGAAATGGCTCCGTCCCAAGGTTGATCAGCGGCACGCGAATCTCGCCGCGAAAGTCCGCATCAATTGTCGCCGGCGTGTTCGGCAGCGTGATCCCGTGTCGCACCGCAAGACCCGAGCGCGGACGGACCTGGCCCTCGAATCCGTCCGGTATCGCCACTTCGAGTCCGGTCGGTATGAGGGTGATTGCGCGAGGCTCAATCACGACGTCAGCCAGTACGGCGGCATGTAGGTCCATTCCCGCCGCGCCGGCTGTCATATACGACGGCAGCGGCAGACCGGCGGAAGAGGAAAGACGACGAATCTGCACCTGGACGACCATGAACGCTCACTTCCGGCGGCGGACCTGGACGCGGATCGGCGTGCCCACGAACCCGAACTCCTCCCGGATCCGGTTCACCAGAAACCGCTCGTAAGAAAAATGGAATGTTGTCGCGACGTTCGTGAAGAACACGAACGACGGGGGCGCGGCGCCGATCTGCGCCGTATACAGGATGCGAACGTGTTTCCGGCCCGGACTGACCGGGGGGTGCGCCGCGGTGACCGCTTCGATGAACCGGTTCAGCGACGGCGTCGGAACGCGCTGCCTCCGCGATGCGGCCACCCTGTCGATCATCTCGAGCACTTTCGGCAGGCGTTCGCCCGTGAGCGCGGAAATGTGCAGGATCGGCGCGTAGTCCAGGAACTTCATCTGATAGCGCAGCTCCTCGTCGAACTCCTTCGCAAACGCCGGGTCGGCGCGCTTCACGAGATCCCACTTGTTCGCCACGATCACGATGCCGCGCCCGGCGCGGTCGGCCTCTCCCCCGATCGCCGCGTCCTGATCGGTCGCTCCCTCCTTCGCATCGATGATCAACGCCACGACATCGGACTGGGCGATTGATTCTTTCGCGAGCGCAACGCTGACCAGCTCCACCTTGCCTCCCCGACCGACACGGCCGGCGCGGCGGATGCCGGCGGTGTCGACGATCCGGAACCGCCGCCGATGCCACACGAGCGGCACGTCGATCGCGTCGCGCGTCGTGCCCGGCATCTCGCTGACCAGGACCCGCTCCTCCCGCAGGAGACGGTTCGTCAGCGACGACTTGCCGACGTTGGGCCGGCCGACAATGGCCACGCGGGTCTCGTGACGAGCGGCGGCATCCACCGCCGGTTCGTCCCGCCGTGGTTCTCCTTGGGAGGCCGGAAATTCGACTATGCGCCCGTCGCCGAGCTCGGGGGACAGTTGGACCGCAGGATCGATGCGAGCCCGGGCACGGGTTGGCAGTCGCTCCACGATCGCGTCGAGCAGCTCCGCGACACCGTGGCCATGCTCGGCCGAGATCTCGATCACCGGATCGAATCCGAGCGCGAAGAATTCAGCGATGTTCACCTGCGCGCGCTTGTCGTCGGTCTTGTTGATCGCGAGGAGCACCGGCCGGCCGCTGCGGCGCAGTTCACGGGCTATCCGCTCGTCGCCGGCAACCAGCCCCTCGCGGCCGTCGACCAGCATCACGAGCAGATCGGCGCGCTTCATCGCGCGTTGACCCTGCTGCACCACGAGCTCGTGCAGCGGATCCTCGCTGGCGCCGAACAGTCCACCCGTATCGAACAGTTGAAAGGCGGTTCCGCCCCATTCGACCGGCCGCGCCAGCGCGTCTCGCGTCGTGCCGGCGACCGGGGCGACAATGGCCCGTCGGCTGCCCGTCATGCGGTTGAACAGTGTGGACTTCCCGACGTTCGGCCGACCGGCCAGCACGACCGAGAGTTCTCGTCGCGACATTGTTGAAACAACTTAGCGAGTGCCTTGACAGCGTAAGTGCCAGTATTTATAGTAGTTACACGCCTACTGGAGACTCTAAGCATGATCAAGGTCGACATCGTCAACGAAGTGTCGAAAATTGCCGACATCACCAAGGTAAAGGCTGAGGTCGCCGTCGACGCCGTTTTCGATGCGATGCGGACGTCCATGCAACGCGGAGAACGCATCGAGCTCCGCGGGTTCGGGGTATTTCAGGTGAAGCCGCGCAAGCGGGGGATCGGACGGAACCCGCGTACCGGGAAGGAAGTCCGTATTCCGCCCGGGCGCACCATTCGATTCAAACCCGGCAAGGATTTGCAGAACATCGGTTGACGACCGTCGTCGGGCGCCTGCTCGAGCCGCTGTCCGAGCGACCAAATCGCGTTTCGGCCGTGCCGGACACGTTTCAGCGTGCGGCCGCCCTGCAGCCGCTGGGAACGAAGGTCTACCGCGGCAGCCGCAGCACTCGTCGGTTTGAGCCAGACCTTCGTTACAATAATCTAGTACCTCTTGGAACCAGCGCGCGACGATTTCGGTCTTCCCATATCCGAAGCAGTCCACTGGCAGCCGCGGCGCAAGTTTCAGGACCGCGTCTGGCTGCACGTTGTCCTGTTCCTGCTGACGATTGCCACGACGACCCTTGTCGGCGCCGAGCAATACCTCGGCTTTCTCACCGATTTCGTGCGCCCGGTCCGGCCGCCGACGCTCACGTTCCAATTGTTTCTCAACGGCCTGTGGTACAGCGCGACCATCCTGGCGATCCTCGGCTGCCACGAGCTCGGTCACTACGTGGCCTGCCGGTATTACGACGTCGACGCCTCGCTGCCGTTCTTTCTGCCGATCCCTATCTCGATCACCGGCACCCTCGGCGCCTTCATCCGCATTCGTGAGCCGATTCCGCAGAAGCGGATGCTCTTCGACATCGGGATTGCCGGTCCGATTGCCGGGTTTGTGGTGGCCGTCCCGGCCTTGTTCATCGGCGTCTCGATGTCGCACCTCGTCCGGGTACCGTCCGATACGAGCCTGCTCGAGCTCGGCGAGCCGCTGCTGTTCAAGCTCGCCTCGTGGCTGCTGTGGGGATCCACTCCGGACGGCTACTCGCTCAACCTGCACCCGATGGCATTCGCAGCCTGGTGGGGGCTGCTCGCGACCGCTCTCAATCTCTTTCCGATTGGACAGCTCGACGGCGGCCACATCTCGTACGCGGTGCTCGGCTCGCGATCGTCCTATGTGACGCTCCTGACGGTCGCGGTCGCCGTCGCACTCAGCTACTTCGCGATGAGCTGGCGCGTGTGGACACTGCTGATGATCGTGATGCTGATGGTGTTCGGCCGCCATCATCCGCGCGTGTTCGACGAAGAGGTGCCGCTCGACCGCCCGCGACGGCTGCTCGCGCTGGCAGCGCTCGCGATGTTTGCGGTCTGCTTCACGCCGGCGCCGATCGAGCCGATCGACTTGATCCGGCCCGAGTCACAGCACGTTCAGCGGATCGACGTCCACGACGATCCGCCGTTGCAGGTCGGGACGCGTGGCGAGCGCCCGGCGAAGCGCGTCGCGGATCAATTTGCGGTTCGTGCCCTTGACGAGTAGCTGGGCGCGGTACTCGCCGCGAAGCCTGCCCAGGGGGGCCGGCGCCGGACCGAGCACGCGGAATTGGTCGTGGCTGCCGTCCGCGTCCCGCAGCTTCTGGACGATATCCGCGGCATCGTCCATCGCCCCGCTGAAGGTCCGCGACCGGACAACGGTGTTGACGAGCGAGAGCACGGGCGGGTACCGCATCGCGCGCCGGAAGTGCAGCTCGCGCTGATAGAACGCCGGATAATCCTGCCTGCAGGCCAGCTGGATGCTGTAATGCCCGGGATACAGCGTCTGGATGATCGCTTCGCCGGCCTGATCGCCGCGCCCGGCGCGGCCCGCGACCTGCGTCAGGAGCTGAAACGTCCGCTCCGACGCGCGGAAATCGGCCAGCCCGAGACCCACGTCCGCCGAGACGACGCCGACAAGGGTCACCCGCGGAAAGTCGTGGCCCTTCGCGATCATCTGCGTGCCGACCAGGACGTCGATGTCGCCGCTGCGGAACTGCAGGAGCAGCGCGGATAACGTTCCCCTTCGCCGGATCGCATCGCGATCGAGCCGGCCGACCCGTGCCCGCGGGCACGCGGCCTTGACCTCCGCTTCGAGACGTTCGGTGCCGAAGCCGGTCTGCTCGAGATATTCCCCGCCGCACTGCGGACAGCCTTTCGGCACGCGCGTCGTGTAGTTGCAGTAGTGACAGCGGGCGCGCCTGGCGGAGCCTTCGCCGTGCACGACCAGCGAGACGCTGCAGTTCGGACAATCGATCGTCCCGGCGCACTGGCGGCAGAAGACCGCCGTCGCAAAGCCGCGCCGGTTCAGAAGAACCAGCGCCTGCTCGCGCCGATCGACGCGCGCGCGGATGGCGTCGCCGAGGACGCGACTCAGAATGACATCGGGTCCACCGGCCGCGTACTCCTCGCGCATGTCGACGACGGTGACGGCGGCCAGCGGCCGATCGAGGACACGACGGTCGAGTACCACGCGCTCGTATTTGCCCGCCATCGCGTGGTAGTAGCTTTCCAGAGACGGGGTTGCGGATCCGAGGACTACGAGCGCGTCGGTGCGCTGACCACGGACAATGGCGACGTCGCGGCCGTTGTACCGGGGACTCTCGTCCTGCTTGTACGACGCGTCATGCTCCTCGTCGACGACGATGAGGCCGACGCTGGCGAGCGGTGCAAAGACCGCCGATCGCGTGCCGACCACGACGGCGACGTCGCCGCGGCGGATGCGCTGCCACTGGTCGTGGCGCTCGCCGGCGGAGAGGCCGCTGTGCTGAATGGCAACGCGGCCGCCGAACTGATGACGAAAAATGTCGGTCACCGCGGGCGTCAGCGCAATCTCCGGCACCAGCATCAGCACGCGGCGACCGTGGCGGGAGACGTCGGCGGCGAGGCGGAGGTAAATCTCGGTCTTGCCGCTGCCGGTGACGCCGTGAAGCAGCGCGACGCGAAACCGGCCGGTGCCGGCAAGGGCCTGGAGCCGTTCGAAGGCGTTGGCCTGGTCGGGGGTCAGCCTGCGGTCGCGTCCGGGATGCGTCCCCCCTCCGTCCCCACTCTGTCCCGGCTCCGTCCCTCCTCCGTCCCCACTCCGTCCCGGGTCCGTCCCTCCTCCGTCCCCCCTCCGTCCCGCGAACGGATCCCGCTCGATCCGATCCTGGCGCATGCTGACAAACCCGTGTCGAACCAGACGCGCGACCGTATCGGCAGGAATGCCGCGGCCGGCAAGAACCGCCGTTGCAAGGCCCTCCGAGGCTCCAGCGAGCAGTGCCAGCGCCTCGCGCTGCCTGGCGGTCAAGCGGCTGGACCCACGGACCTCTTCGTCCATCTTGCCGCCGGCTGCTATACAGGCCCCACCGGGCGCGGCCGCCAGCGCCTCGATGCCTGCCGCGGTGATCGCGGCCATCCGCTGCACCTTGTGCGCGTCGATCCGGCCCCCGCGCGCCATCGGCGGCAACAACGCCGGAAGGGTATCGCCGACGCCGGCGGCGTAGTACTCGGCGGTCCAGCGGGCCAGGGCGAGCACGTCCCGCGGGATGAACGCGTCTCTATCCAACACCTGCCGGATCGGTCTGACGGCTACGCCCGCATCGGCGGCGGGCACGTGCTCCACGACGATCCCGGTCACGAGGCGCGTACCAAGCGGCACGACAACGCGAGCGCCCGGCGCCGGAAGCGCTTCGCCATCGGGCACGCTGTAGGTGAGCAGATCGAGATGGGGGACGGGAACGGCTACTTGGATGAACACTGCAATCTGGAAGTTGGAACTTGGAATTTGAATTACGTCCCTGCGGGGCTCAACACAAAGTGTTTGCCGCGCAGCGGTTCAAATTTTACGTGTCCGGCTCGTCCGCCAGCAACCTCTTCACCACCTTCATGTCCTCCCATGTCTCACGCTTCGAGGCCGGGTTCCGCAGCAGGTAGGCCGGATGGAACGTCGGAACCAGCTTCGCGCCGCGATAGTTGTACACGCGCCCGCGGAGACGCGAGATCGGATCGAGCGTTCGCAGAAGCGCCTGCGCGGCGAATTTCCCGAGCGCCACGATGACCTTCGGCCTGACGATATCGATCTGCTGAAACAGGAACGGTTCGCACGTCTCGACTTCGTCCTGCTCGGGGTTGCGGTTCTCCGGCGGCCGGCACTTGATGACGTTGGCGATGTAGACGTCTTCGCGTTTCAGATCGATCGCCTCGATGATTTTCGTCAGCAGCTGACCGGCGCGGCCGACGAACGGAATCCCCTGCAGGTCTTCATCGGCGCCGGGCGCCTCGCCGACGAACATGAGGTCGGCCTCAGGATTGCCGACACCGAACACAATCTGCCTTCGGCCGAGGCCGTGCAGCTTGCAGCGGGTGCAGTCGCCGATCTCCGCGCGTACGCCGCGCAGCGCGTCAGCAGCATTTTTCGAAAAGGCGACCGGCGCCGGGTTGTCAGCCGCCATGGCAGACGGATCCGACGGCCGCCGCCGCCACACCGGATCCCGGCTCATGCCGGCAACGCCGAGCTCCGCGGCGAATTGAAGGTGGGCATTGAGCTGTTCACGATCCATGACAATTTGGAATCTGAAGTCCCCCTGCGGGGCTCAACACAAAGGACACCGAGGACACAAAGGACACAAAGGAAAAACCATGACGGGGCTTACCCGTTGTGTCCTTCGTCCGTTGTGGTCACTCGCGTAGCGTAATTCCAGCTGATTTCAGCTTCACACTGCCCGCGACGTCAACATCCGCTCGATCCGATCCAGAATCGCCGCCGCGACCCGCGTTTTTGATTCGAGCGGCAAGGTCTCCGCGCCGTCGGCGCCGATGATGGTCACCGCGTTGGTCTCCACGTCGAACCCGGCGTCGCTCCGGGCCACGTCGTTGGCGACAATCAGATCGACGTGTTTCCTGGCGCGCTTCTCGGTGGCTCGCGTCACCACGTCCTCCGTCTCGGCCGCGAACCCGACCAGCAGCGGTCCCCGGCCTGACGCGAGCCGCCGGAGGCCCAGCTCGGCGAGAATGTCCGGCGTCGGATGGAGCACGAGGGTGAGCGTGTCGCTCCCCTTCTGGACCTTGTGCGGCGCACGCTGCGGCGCGTAATCCGCGACGGCCGCGGCCATGACGACGACGTGCATGTCGCCGGCACGAGCCAGGACCGCATCGTGCATCTGTGCGGCGCTTCGGACCCGCACGACCTCCGCGACCGGCGGCGGATCGAGAGCCGTCGGCCCGGCCACCAGCACAACCTCCGCGCCGCGACGCATCGCTTCCGCGGCGAGGGCAAACCCCATGCGGCCGCTGGAACGGTTGCCGATGAAGCGGACCGGATCGAAATCCTCGAACGTCGGCCCCGCCGTGACCAGCACGCGCTGCCCGCGCAGCGGTCCGTCGGGCCGCAGCACGCGCTCGACGGCTGCCACGATGTCGTCCGGCTCCGCGAGGCGGCCTTTCCCAATCCAGCCGCACGCGAGATAGCCCTCGCCGGGCTCGACGAACCGCACCCCGCGGCCGGCCAGCGTCTCCAGATTCCTGCGAATCGCCTCGTGGGCGAACATCTGCGAATTCATCGCGGGCGCGATCAGGACCGGCGCCCGCGTTGCGGTGTACAGCGTGGAAAGGAAATCGTCGGCAATGCCGTTGGCGAGCTTCCCGATGATGTTCGCGGTGGCCGGGGCGATGAGGAGCAGATCGATCGTGGACGCCAGCGCGATGTGCTCGATGTCGGCGTTCATCCCCGGCGCGAACTGATCGGTGATGACGCGCCGCCGCGTGATCGCTTCAAAGGTGATCGGACCGACGAACTGCGCGGCCGACCGCGTCATCACCGCGATGACGTCGTGCCCGCGCTTCTGCAGTCCGCGCGCGACCTCGACCGCCTTGTAGGCGCCGATGCCGCCGGTGACGCCCAGGGCTATCAGCATCGCTGAATCTGGTGATTGATCGGTTGGTCTGGTGATCCTGGCGATCTTGTGATTGATTGGCCGATCGACAAATCAATCACCAGCTCACCAGATCACTCAATCACCAGATTTTCACCGTCGACCTTCTCCACCTGCCTGGTGATTACTTCCTGCTGGGCGATGGTCGTTTTCTTGTGCTCACCGGCCGCGACGCGCGGCGTCGAGCCGTTGAGGAGCTGCCGTGCGCGGGCGCCGGCGGTCACGACGAACTCGAACGAGTTGGACAATTTGCTGCGATCAATCATGAGAATGTCCTGACAATGGTGTCGGCGGTACTCCGCATCCGCTGCAGCGCCGCGCGTTCGGCCATCACAATGCTTCGCAGTCGGTCGACTGCGCCCGCCAGCTCGTCGTTGACGACCACGTAATCGTAGTCGGCAAACGCGGCCACTTCGGCACGCGCGATCTCGAGCCGCCGCTGGATGGCCTCCTCGCTGTCCTTGCTCCGGCGGCGCAGCCGATGCTCCAGCTCATTGAACGACGGCGGCATCACGAAGACGGTCGTGGTCTCGACTCCGCGTGCACGGACCTTCCGCGCGCCCTGAACGTCGATGACGAGGACGACATCGAATCCCTCGCCCAGCAGCACGTCGGTATCCTTGGCGCAGGTGCCATAGAGATTCCCGAACACCTCCGCCCACTCGAGGAAGTCGCCCGCGGCGATCATCCGCTCGAAGCGCCCGCGGGAAATGAAATTATAGTCCACCCCATCGGTTTCGCCGTCGCGCGCCGGCCGCGACGTGTAGGACCGCGACATCTTCAGATTGGGCAACCCGTCGACGAGGCGCTCGACCAGCGTCGTCTTGCCCGCGCCGGATGGAGCGGAGACGATGAACAGCAGACCGCGAGGGTCACTCGACATTCTGAACCTGCTCGCGCATCTTCTCGAGCTCCGCTTTTGCCGCGATGATGAGGTCTGAAACGCGGAGCCCGTCGGCCTTCGAGGCCATCGTGTTCACTTCGCGGTTCATCTCCTGGAGCAGGAAATCCAGCTTCCGGCCGCACGGCTCGGGACTGTCCGCGAGCGCCTGCCAGTGCAGCACGTGGGCGCGGAAGCGGGCCACTTCCTCACTGATGTCCGAACGCGCGGCCCAGCGAACGACTTCCTGCGCCAGCAGCGAGTCATCGAGCTGGACGTCGGTACGGATCTCCCGTATCCGCTCGCGCAGGCGCTCCTCCATCGCGGCCCGTCCGTCGTCGGCTGCGCCGGCAATCCGCTCGACCAGGTCGGCAACCGCCAGGCGCCGCTCGTCGAGATCGGCGCGCAGGTGATCCCCTTCGCGCGCGCGCATGGCATCGAGGTCGGTGAGAGCGCGATCGATGACGGTGCGCGCCTGATCGAGGATCGCCGGCGCGGAGGGATCGGCCGACGGCTGGCGGTCCCTGATGGTGATGGCCTGGGGAAGGCGCAGCAGGTCGCCCGGCGTCAGATCGCCTGAAACGAGTCCGCGCGCGCGCGCACTGGCCAGGGCCTTCTCGAGCGCGCGCCCGAACTCGTCGTTGAACTCCACCTCGACCGCGGGGGTCTCCCGCAGCTGCAGCGAGAGACCGAGCTCGATGCGGCCGCGTGCCACGTGCTTCCCGACCAGTGCTCTGACTTCCGCCTCAATGGCACCCAGCGACTGCGGCAGACGAAGCTGCAGATCGAGGTAACGGTGATTGACGGCCCGTACGGTGACCGCGATGGTCGCGCGCTCGTCCTCGCTCATCACACTCGAGAACCCGGTCATCGATTTGATCATGAAATGAAGTCTTCAATCTTAAATCTCAATCGATTGCCGTTCCTCCTTCCGTTCGAGCAGCTGCATTTGATACAGCGCGGCGTAGACGCCGTCCGGACGCGCCAGCAGCTCCTCGTGCCGGCCCTTCTCGACGACGGTCCCGTGCTCGAGGACGATAATCGAATCGGCCCGCCGGATCGTCGACAGCCGGTGGGCAATGACGAACGACGTGCGGTTCAACATCAGATTGGCGAGGGCGCCCTGGACGAGGATCTCCGACTCGGTATCGAGCGCCGAGGTGGCCTCGTCGAGGACCAGGATCGGGGCGTCCTTCAGCAGCGCGCGGGCAATGGCGATCCTCTGCCGCTGTCCGCCCGAGAGCCGCTGCCCGCGCTCGCCGATCATCGTCTCGTACCCCTCCGGCAGCGCCATGATGAACTCGTGGGCGTTCGCGGCCCGCGCCGCCGCCTCGATCCGCTCCCGCGTCGTGTCCGGCGATCCGTAGGCGATGTTGCTGGCGATGGAATCGTCGAACAGGACGGTGTCCTGCGTGACGATGCCCACCTGACCGCGCAGCGACGCCAGCGTCACGTCGCGGATGTCCACGCCGTCGATCAGGATTTCTCCGTCGCTCACGTCGTAGAAACGCGGCAACAGATTGACGAGCGTTGTTTTGCCGGCGCCACTGCGGCCGACAATCGCCACCATCTGTCCCGCGCGGACCGTGAACGTCACCTCGTGCAGAACGCGGCTCAGCCGGTCGTCGTAGCCGAACCCGACGCCCCGGAACTCAATCCTGCCTTGGAATGGGGGCAATGGGCGCGCATCCGCCGCCTCGCGCACCTCGGTGTGCGTGTCGAGCATGTCGAAGATCCGCTCCGACGCTGCGACGGCCTGCTGCAGGTTGGCGTTCACGCGACTGAGCTTCTTCGCCGGACCGTACATCAGGAACAGCGTGCCGATGAACAGGGCAAACTGGCCCGGCGTCAAGCGGCCTGAAGCGATCTGACGGCTGCCGTACACCAGCGCGCCCGCCATTCCGAGGCCGCCAATCACCTCCATCAGCGGCGGCAGGCCCGAGAGCGCCGCCGTCACTTTCATGTTGGTGCGAAAAAGGTGATGGCCGGCGCGCCTGAACTTCTCGCTCTCGTACGCCTCCATGCCGAATGCCTTCACAATCCGATGGCCGGTGAACGCCTCGGCACCCAGGTGCGACAGGTGCTCGAGCGCTTCCTGACTCCGGTGCGTCGTCCGGCGGACCCGCCGGCCGAGGCGCGCCAGCGGATACACGATCAACGGCGCCCCCGTCAGGCAGACGACCGTCAGCCTCGCGTTGTAATACAACAACAGGCTCGCATAGCCGACGAGCGCAAGCGTCTCGCGCGCGAGATCGCCCGCCGTCTCCGATACCGCCTGCTGGATCTGTCCGACGTCGTTGTTGATTCGCGACAGCAGCCGGCCGGTGGCGCCGTGCGCGAAAAAGCCGGCCGACTGATTCAGGATGTGCCGGAACAGCTCGTTCCGCACGTCTCTGACGACGCACTGGCCGACATCGGCCATCAGGTAGGACGATCCGTAGGAGCCGACGCCTTTGAGCAGGTACACACCGACCACCGCCCAGGCCGTCCACGCGACATGTTCCTGGTTCGGCAGGACGTTGTCGAAAATGGGTTTGATGAGATACGCGAGGCCGGCGGATCCCGCGGCGTAGATGATCATGGCCACGACCGCCCAGGCCATTCGCCCGCGGTAGGGCCTCGCGTAGTCGAACAGCCGTGCGAGTGTGTGCTTAGCTGTCGCCATACCCGTGCGGATGCGTTCGGTGCCACGCCCACGCGGTGCTGACGATCGTCTCAAGGTCGGATAAACGGGGCTTCCAGCGCAACTCGGTCTGCGCCTTCTGAGGCGAGGCGTACAGGATGGCGGGATCTCCGGGGCGGCGCGGCGCCAGGGTCCACGGCACGGGTCTGCCGCACACACGACCAACTGCGGTGATGACTTCCTTGACCGAATGCGGCCGGCCGGTGCCGAGGTTGTAGATCGCCGATTTCCCCGTATCAACGATCGCGTCGAGCGCGCGTACGTGGGCGTCGGCCAGATCGCTGACGTGCACGTAATCGCGCAGGCACGTGCCGTCCGGTGTCGGGTAGTCGTCGCCGAAGACCTGCAGCCCGCGGCCGCCCGTCGTCGCCTCGATCGCGCGCGGGATGATGTGAATCTCCGGCGAATGATCCTCGCCGATCTCTCCGTCCGGATCGGCGCCGGCGGCGTTGAAGTACCGCAGCACGACCGATCGGATGCCGTGGGCGCGCTCGAAATGCGGCAGCGCCCGCTCGACCGCCAGTTTCGATTCGCCGTAGCTGTTGATCGGACGCTGCGGGTGGGTCTCGACGATCGGGGTCTCGACGGGTTCGCCGTAGGTGGCGCAGGTCGACGAAAAGACGAAGTATGCGAGCGACTCGGCGATCATCGCCTGAATCACCGAGACGGCGCCGCCGACGTTATTACGGTAGTACTTCACCGGCTGCGCGACCGATTCACCGACGTCGAGGAACGCGGCAAAATGCATGACCGATCCGATTTCGTGCCGGCGAAGCGCCAGGCGCAGCCCGTCGACGTCGTTGATGTCGCCCTCGACCAGCTCGCCGAATTTGACCGCGGCCCGATGGCCGGCGACGAGGCTGTCGTACACGACGACGCGGTAGCCGGCCTGCTTGAGCGCCTTCGCCGCGTGACTGCCGATGTAGCCGGCGCCGCCGGTCACGAGGACGGCGCGCGGATCAGCGGCCAATGGAGAAATACGTGAAGCCGAGCGCGCGCATCTGCCCGGGAGAGTAAATGTTGCGGCCGTCGAACACGACCGGCGAGCGCAGCAGCGCGCGCATCTTGCTGAAGTCCGGCTCGCGGAATTCGTTCCACTCGGTGACGATGGCCAGGGCGTCGGCGTCGTCGAGCGCGTCGTAGCTCTTCTCGCACAGCGCGATGCGGCCGTCGAACAGCCGCCGCGCCACCGGCGCCGCCGCCGGGTCGTAGGCGCGGACCTTCGCGCCGCGCTCGAGCAGGCGCTCGATGATTGGAATCGCCGGCGCTTCGCGCATGTCGTCGGTGCGGGGCTTGAAGGCGAGTCCCCACAGCGCGATCGTGCGGCCGTTGAGATCCTGGAAATGCTGCTGCATCTTGTGGACGAGCCGCTCCTTCTGCGCCTCGTTCACGGCTTCGACCGCCCGCAGCGTCTTGAAGTCGTACTGGTGATCCTGCGCCGACTTGAGCAGCGCCTTCACGTCCTTGGGAAAGCAGCTGCCCCCGTATCCGACGCCGGGGAACAGGAACGAGGTGCCGATGCGCCGATCCGCGCCGATCGCCTTGCGGACGTGATCGACATCCGCGCCGACCAGCTCGCACACGTTGGCAATCTCGTTCATGAAGGAGATGCGCGCCGCGAGGATCGAATTCGCTGCGTACTTGGACAATTCCGCGCTCGCCGTATCCATCATCAGGATCGGCGCCCCGGTCCGCGTGAACGGCGCGTACAGCTCCTTCATGACGGCGGCAGCCCGATCGTCCCCCGGCGCAGTGCCGATGACCACCCGATCGGGCTTCATGAAGTCTTCGATCGCGGCGCCCTGCTTGAGGAACTCCGGGTTGCTCGCGACGCTGAACGGCTGCGTCGTCTCTTGAGCAATCGTCTCGGTCACTTTCTTGGCCGTGCCGACCGGGACGGTGCTCTTGTCGACGACAACGGTGTACTTGTTCATTGCCCGGCCGACGTCACGGGCGACCGCCAGCACGTGCCGCAGGTCGGCCGATCCGTCTTCACCCTGCGGTGTCCCGACGGCGATGAACACGATCGACGAAGCCCGCACCGCCGCCGGCAGATCGGTGGTGAACGTGAGCCGCTCCTCGTGGCGATTGCGACGCACCATCTCCTCGAGCCCCGGCTCGTAAATGGGAATGCCCCCGGCATTCAGCGTCTCGATCTTCGACTCGTCTTTATCAACGCAAATCACATCGTTGCCGTTCTCGGCGAGACAAGCTCCCAGAACGAGCCCGACGTACCCTGTTCCAACAACCGCTATTTTCATATTTCACAATAAGATACTGATCTGGAAAGACTTACACAAGTGAGAGTACTGATCGACTATCGGCCGGCTCTGCGCGAGCGGAGCGGCGTCGGCGAGTACACGCACCAGCTTGCCCGCACCCTGCTGGCACAGTTTCACCGCAACACCTGCAGTCCTCTGAACTTGACGCTATTCTCGAGCTCCTGGAAGGATCGGCTGACCCCCGAGGCGGAGCTGGCTGGAGCCGCCACGGTCGATCGGCGCATCCCGGTCCGGATCCTCAATTACGCCTGGCATCGTCTCGAATGGCCGCCGGCCGAAGATGTGGCCGGGCAATCGTTCGACGTGACCCACTCGCTCCATCCGCTGCTGCTCCCGACCCGGCGCGCGGCGCAGGTGGTCACGATTCACGATCTGGATTTCCTCACGCATCCGGAGCGCACGCGCGCGGAAATCAGGCGGGATTACGTTGCGCTTGCCCGTGATCACGCCAGGCGCGCCGACGCGATCGCCGTGGTGTCGCACTTCACGGCGCGTCAGGTCGAACAACAGCTCGACGTGGAGCCGGATCGGATCGTGGTCTGTTCGCCGGGTGCCCCGGATTGGACGCCTCGCCCCAGCCCCCCCACCTCCGGCTACCTCCTGTTCTTCGGGACATTGGAGCCTCGGAAGAATGTCGGCGGGCTCCTCGACGCCTACGAATGGCTGCTCCACTCAGTTGACGCGCGATCTCGATCTGCCCCGGTAGCCTTCGCGGCCGTTCCGGAACTGGTACTGGCGGGTAAAGCTACCGGCGAAGCGCGACCGTGGCTCGAACGGATTTCGCGGCCACCCCTGGCCGGTCACGTGCGGCATATCGGCTATGTCGAGCCCTCGAGCCGCCGCGCGCTCTACGAGGGCGCGCGATTTCTCGTGCAGCCGTCCTTCGACGAGGGTTTTGGCCTGCCGGTGCTCGAAGCGATGTCGCTGGGCGTTCCGGTCGTCGCGGCGGACCGTGGCGCGCTGCCCGAAGTTCTGGGCGATGCCGGGCCCCTCGTCGATCCCGAGAACCGGATGGCGCTCGGCGCGGCCATGCTCCGCATGATTGACGACGAGGCGTTTGCGGCCGCATGCGCGGCCCGGGGCACGGTTCGTGCGCGCGGGTTCACCTGGGAGCGAACGGCGCAGCGGATCTACAGCGCGTACGAGTGCGCCATCCGATCGTCAGCGGAAAGGCAGCGAGGGCGGCGGAAGCGGTGACAATCTCACCGGGGAGGACACGGCCACCTTCGCGGCCCGACTCCGCTCTTCGAGCGGCGTCGAGGTCTCGCCGTAGCGCTTCGCGCGAAGGCGGACGAGTTGAACGTCCTCCGCGTCCTCCGTGGTAGCCGCCCGTTCCATGCTGAACTGTGCGTCGAATGCGAATCGGTATTGACGCCCGCGAGCTTACCGGGCGCCCGACCGGCGTGGGCCGCTACCTGGCCGGACTCCTGCGGCACTGGGCAGACCCCGCGCAGCCGCCGTTTCATGAGTTCGTGCTCTACACCGCATCACCGCTCGAACTCGGGATCGAGTCCCGCCGATTCGTGGTTCGTCTGGTTCGCGGCACTGGAGGGACGTGGTGGCAGCAGGCGCAACTGCCTGCCGCCGTGACGGCTGACTCACTCGATGTCTTTTTCGCGCCTGGCTACGCCGCACCGATCCGGTTGCGGGTGCCGACCGTCGTCGCGATTCACGATGTGTCGTACGTGGCGCATCCCGAGTGGTTCGCGCTGCGGGAAGGGATCCGCCGGCGCTGGACGACCCGGGTCAGTGCTCGCCGCGCCCGCACGATCATCACGATCTCTGAATTCTCGAAGCGCGAGATCGTGAATCGCCTGGCGGTGGAGGAGTCCCACGTGCGTGTCATCCCGATCGGCGTCGATGTGCCGGCCGTCCGCCGGCCGGCGGATGATGGCCGGCCGCGCATTCTCTACGTCGGATCGATCTTCAACCGGCGGCGTGTCGTGGATCTGATACGCGGAACCGCTGCGCTTGCGCGCCGATTCCCGGACGTCACGCTCGACATCGTCGGCGACAACCGGACGTTTCCGCGCGAGGACGTGGAGCGGGCGATTGGGATCAGCCAGCTGTCGGAGCGGGCGCGGTGGCATCGCTACGCTGCCGATGATCAACTGCAGCGGCTGTATGCGGGGGCGCGTGCGTTTGCCTTTCTCTCGGAATACGAAGGGCTCGGACTGCCGCCGCTCGAGGCGCTCGCCTGCGGCGTGCCCCCGGTGGTGCTCGACACCGACGTGGCGCGTGAGAGTCTCGGCGAGGCCGCCGTGTACGTCCCGTTCAACAGCGACGTGCCGGCAATCGCGCGCGCGCTCGAGGCGGCACTGTTCGACCCGGCGGTCCGCGCGCGTGTGCTCGCCGCGGCGCCGGCGGCGCTGGCAAAGTACAGCTGGCCGCACGCCGCGGCGGAAACGTTGCGCGTACTCGAAGCGGCAGGTAACCGATAAGGGGAGAGCACGTCTGCCGGACGTCTCCATCATCATCGTGTCGTACAACACGCGCGCGGATCTCGAGCGCTGCCTCGAGTCACTGCACGCGTCCACCCCCGGCCACTCCCGGGAGATCATCGTCGTCGACAATCAGTCGGAGGACGGCAGCGCTGATGCGGCCGCGCGCTGGCCCGCGGTGCAGCTGATTCGCGCCGGCGAGAACCTCGGGTTCACCCGTGCGACCAACCTCGGCATCCGTGCCAGCCATGGGACCAACCTGCTGCTGCTGAACAGCGATACCGTCGTGCCGCCGCGCGCCGTCGATCGGCTGCTCGAGAAATTGAATCAACATCCCGATGTGGCGGTTGTGGGGCCCCGGCTTGTCGACGGTACCGGACGCGCCGAGTTGTCGTTCGGTCGCATGATTGGTCCGTTCAACGAGCTCCGCCAGCAATGGCGGGCCCGCGGCGATATCGAACGGCTGACGCGGGTCGAGACGTATCCCGACTGGGTGAGCGGCGCATGTCTGCTGGTGCGGCGGTCGGATGCGGAAGCCGTCGGGCTGCTCGACGAGCGGTATTTCATGTACACCGAGGACGTCGACTTCTGCGCCGCCATCCGCGCGCGCAAGCGCCGGATCCTGTTCGCGCCGGAGATCGAGATCGTGCACTTGCGCGGGCGGTCGGCTGCGACCGCCTCAGCTGCTACATTCGAGGCGTATCGCAGAAGCCAGCTGGCGTTCTACGAGAAGCACCATCCGCGCTGGGTCCCGCTCCTCAGACTCTACTTGCGGGTCAAGGGCCAGCGTTGGAACTGACCCTGGAGGTGCTCGGCAACTGGCGGCGCAAGGTGCTGGACCTGACGCTGTAGAGTGCTGAAGGCTGCGCTGTGGATTGCAGTCCAAACCAAGCCGCAATTCGCAGCGTGAGCTGACCGGGTACGCCGCAGCGCAAAGCTATCCGGCACCCACCTCGGCCCCCAGCACCTTGCAGCGTCGGACACTCGGCACCTTGCCGCGTCAGACACTCGGCACCTTGCCGAGTCAGCCAGCACCTTGCACCGTAAGGCCCGCAGCACCGTATAGCGGCAGACTGTAAGATCTGGCGGTGCGAATCGGCATCGATGCGCGCAAGCTCCACGATTTCGGGATAGGGACCTATATCCGCAACCTGCTGCGGCAGCTGGCCCGGATCGACCGGCAGACCGAGTTCGTCGTCTTCTGCCGCCCCGAGGATCGCGAGACGCTGGCCTCGCTCGGCGACAACTTCCGGCCGGTCGAAGAAACGGCGCCGAACTACTCGCTTGCCGAGCAGGTGCGGATTCCGCTCGCGATCAGGCGCGAGCGCGTGACGCTGTTCCACGCCCCGCATTACGTGCTGCCGCCGCTCGTCCGGTGCCGGTCGGTGGTCACGATTCACGACTGTATCCATCTGATGTTCCCGCAGTACCTGCCCAACCGGCTCGCGCTCGCGTACGCCCGGATGTCGATTGCGCTGGCGACCCGGCGGGCGAACCGCGTGCTGACGGTCTCCGAAAGCTCCAAGCGCGACATCCTCAGGTTCGTCGATATGCCCCCGAACCGGATCGACGTGATCCACAACGCGTACGACGAGCGGTTCGCGGTCGAGCCGCGTGAGGAGGACGTCATCCGCGTGCGCGAGCGGTACCAGCTGCACGACGAGTTCGTCTTCTACGCCGGCAACGTCAAGCCGCACAAGAATCTCGAGCGACTGATCGTCGCGTTCGATCTGGTGCGGAAGCGCGGCCTGGATCGGTTGAAGCTGGTGCTGATTGGCGATGAGATCTCCAGGTATTCCTCGCTCCGGCGCGCCGTGCACCAGCACCAGCTTCACAAGCACGTGCGGTTCCTCGGCTACCTGCCTGAAGAGACTCTGGCCGTCATGTACCGGCTCGCCGGGGTCTTCGTGTTTCCTTCGCTGTACGAGGGGTTCGGGCTGCCGCCGCTCGAAGCGATGGCGAGCGGGACGCCGGTGGTGACCTCGAACGTGTCGTCGCTGCCCGAAGTGGCCGGTGATGCCGCCATGCTCGTCGACCCGCGCGATCCGCCGGCGATCGCCGACGGTATCTACCGCCTCCTGACCGACGAACGGCTCCGGCGCGAGCTGCGCACGAAGGGGCTGGCGCGGGCGCGCCAGTTCTCGTGGGAGACGTCGGTGCGCCGCGTGCACGACATCTACCAGGAGGTCGCCAACGAATGAACCTGGCGATCGTTCACGACTGGTTGACCGGCATGCGCGGCGGCGAACGGCTCCTCGAGGCGTTGTGTCAGCGGTATCCGGACGCCGAGCTCTTCACCCTGCTGCACGTGCGCGGATCGGTCGCGCCGGTCGTCGAGAGGCGCCGCATTCACACGTCCCTGGCCCAGCGACTGCCCGGCATCCGCCATTACTACCGCAAGTGCCTGCCTCTCTATCCCGCGCTCGTCGAACAGTTCGATCTCGAGCGATTCGACGTGGTGATCAGCAGCAGCCATTGCGTCGCGAAGTCGGTCCTTACCCGGCCCGATACGGTGCACATCTGCTACTGCCATACGCCGATGCGCTATGCGTGGGATCAGTTCGACGCGTACTTCGGGCGGGAGCGGCTCGGCCGGGTCCCACACCGGCTCATGCGCGCGGTGATGGCGCGCCTGGCGAGATGGGATCGCGACACGGCCGGTCGTGTGGACCGCTATCTCACGAACTCACAGCATGTTGCTGGCAGGATCCGCCGATATTATAATCGCGAGGCGCATGTGGTGTATCCGCCGGTCGACACCGACTTCTTCTATCCCGACGCCGTAGGACCGGAAAGATTCGCACTGGTCGTGTCGGCCCTGGTGCCGTATAAACGAATCGACGTCGCCATCGACGCGTGTCGTCTGGCGCGCATGCCGCTCAAGGTCGTCGGCGGCGGACCCGACCGCGCGCGGCTGGCCAGCCGCGCCGGGAGTGAGGTCGAGTTTCTCGGCCGGGTAGCTGACGACACCCTCCGGGAGCTGTATCGCCGGGCCACCGTCACGGTGATGACCGGTGAGGAAGATTTCGGCATCGCGCCGCTGGAAGCTCAAGCCTGCGGCCGGCCGGTGGTCGCGCTCGCCCGCGGGGGTGCCCTTGAAACCGTCGTGCCTGGTGAAACGGGGCTGCTGGTCGACAGTCCAACTGCCGAAGCGTTTGCCGACGCAATCGTAGAAGCTGGCGCGCGCCGATTCGATTCAACGGTCATTCGGTGCCACGCGGAGCGGTTCAGCCGCGCGCGGTTCCATGCCGAAATGGATGCGGCGATTCAGCATACCCTGTCTGCCGTTTATGCGCCGGGGCGCGGACAGGGTCTGGATCGCGCGCGCGAATGGAGTCCCGCTCCGAGCACGTCCGAAACATGATTTCCACCACCGAGGACGCGGCGGACAGGAGGAAAAATCCTTTAGCCGTGCTTGCACGGCGTGAATATGTACGAACGTATCACGTTTGCCGTTCAAACACGGCGTAGGCGCGCGGAGCGCGCCCGCGAGCCGGGGCCCCCACGATGTGGTTTCTGCATCGTGGGGTGGGACGAGCGGAGCGGGGCCGAGGGCTCCCAGCGAGCGACCCGGGGGTCCCCACGGCGCGGACTGAGCGCCGTGGGGTGGTGTGAGCCGGGAAGTGGGGCGGAGCCCCACCTTAGTACGTCACGATGCTGAACCGCCACAATCGGCTGCTCGTCACGTTTTACGTTGTCTCTGATGCCCTCCTCGGAACGGCCGCCTTCCTGACAGCCTACGTGTTGCGGTTCCACAGCGCATTCGCCCGTCTCATTCCGGTCACCAAAGGCATTCCGCCGCTCCAGCAGTACATCAATCTGATTCCGGTCGTCGCCGTGCTCGTGCCTTTCGGCTTTCACCTGCAGGGGCTGTACCGCCTGCGCCGCGGCCGATCGCGCGTCGACGACTTCTTCGGTGTCTTCGTCGGCAGCATCCTCGCGGTGGTCTTCGGCATCGTGGCCACGATGTACGCCGAGATCTACTTCGCGACGCCGGCGGCGCGCGACCGGGGCGCCCTCGAAGTCTCGCAGGCGGCCTGGGCCATCTTCCTCGTGCTCAACGTCATCCTGACGTTCTCGACGCGGGAGATCGTGCGCAAAACGTTCGAGCGGCGGTGGAAGGCCGGCATCGGACTGAAGCGCATTCTGATTGCGGGATCCGGCGAGCTCGGACGGCTGGTCGCCGACAAGATCCTCGAGCACCGCGAGCTCGGCTATCACATCGTCGGGTTCGTGGACGACCGGGCGGCGGGAGATCATCTCGGTTATCGCGGCCTGCCGCTCCTCGGGACGATAGACGAGGCCCCGGAAATCGCGGCGCGGGAAGGAGCTCACCACCTCTACGTCGCTCTCCCGCCGGATCAGCACGTGCGGATGCTGCAGCTCATCGAGAGCACGAGCCGCGAATGCGTCGACGTCAAGGTGGTGCCCGACCTGCTCCAGGTGATCGCCCTGCGCGCCCGCCTCGAGGATCTCGATGGCGTGCCGGTCATCAACATCAACGACGTCCCGCTGCAGGGATTCAACAGCCTGGTCAAGCGCACGATTGACGTGGTGATCTCGAGCGCGGCGCTCGTCGTGCTGGCCCTTCCCTTCGCGATCATTGCCGCGCTGGTGAAGCTCACCTCGAGCGGACCGGTGTTCTACCGGCAGGAGCGCATGGGACTCGACGGACGGCGGTTTCTGATCTACAAGTTCCGTTCGATGCATCACGACGCCGAGGCGCGGACGGGACCGGTGTTTGCGCGCGACGACGATCCGCGACGCACGGCGATTGGCAAGCTGCTGCGGCGGTCGAACATCGACGAGTTGCCCCAGCTCTGGAATGTCGTCCGCGGCGAGATGTCCATCGTCGGGCCGCGGCCGGAACGGCCGAACTTCGTCGCGGAATTCAGGGACAAGATTCCCCAGTACATGCTGCGGCACAAGGTGAAGGCCGGTATGACGGGCTGGGCCCAGGTGCACGGCTGGCGGGGAAACACGTCGATCGAGAAGCGCATCGAGTACGACCTCTATTACATCGAGAACTGGTCGGTACGGCTCGACTTCAAGATCATGTGGCTCACACTCATTCGCGGCTTCTTCCACAAACATGCCTACTAAGAAGCGCGTCGTCATCACGGGCGCGGCCGGTTTCATCGGCTCGCACCTGGCCGAAACGCTGCTCGATCGCGGTTTCTCCGTGATCGGTATCGACAACCTGCTCACCGGCGACACCGGCAACATCTCGCACCTGGTGAACAGGGATTTCACGTTCATCAAGCACGACGTCACGAACTACATCTACATCGACGGGCCGGTCGATTACGTGCTGCACTGGGCCAGCCCGGCGAGCCCGATCGACTATCTCGAACTGCCCATCCCCACCTTGAAAGTCGGCGCACTCGGCACGCACAAAGCGCTCGGCCTCGCCAAGGAGAAGACCGCGACGTTCGTGCTCGCCTCGACTTCGGAGGTGTACGGCGATCCGGCGGAACATCCGCAGAAGGAGACCTACTGGGGCAACGTGAACCCGGTCGGGCCGCGCGGCGTGTACGACGAAGCCAAGCGCTTCGCCGAAGCGATGACGATGGCGTACCATCGGTATCACGGGCTGGACACGAAGATCGTCCGCATCTTCAACACTTACGGCCCGCGCATGCGTCTGAACGACGGCCGCGCCGTGCCGGCGTTCATGTCGCAGGCACTCCGGAACGAGGACGTGACCGTCTTCGGGGACGGCACGCAGACCCGCAGCTTCACCTACATCACCGATCTCGTGGACGGGATCATCAGGCTGATGCTGTCGGCGGAGAACGATCCGATCAACATCGGCAACCCGCGGGAGATGACCATCGACGAGATCGCGAGGACGATCATCCGGATGACGGAATCGAAGAGCCGGATCATCTACAAGCCGCTGCCCACCGACGATCCCAAGCAGCGGCGTCCCGACATCACCCGCGCGCGCACGCTGCTCGCGTGGGAGCCGAAGGTGAACCTCGAAGAAGGCCTGGTCAAGACGATCGAGTATTTCCGGAACAAGGTTGTGGCGAGTTACCGTTAGAGCGTGCGGGTACTGCGTGAGCGTGAATGTGTAGGAACGTGTCATGTTTGCCGTGCAAGCACGGGCTGTTAGGCGCGCATAGCGCGCCTGCGAGCCGGGGCCCCCGCGGCGCGGAGTGGGCGCCGTGGGGTGGGACGGAGCGGCGCGGGGCGGAGGGGCCCCGCGAGCGACCGCGCCGGGGTGTGGGGCAGAGCCCCACGTAAGATATGTGTCGAAACATCAAGACGCTTTTCAACTTCGAACCACCGGCGACCGACGAAGAGATCCACTCGGCCTCGCTGCAGTTCGTGCGCAAGCTGAGCGGGTTCAATGCTCCGTCGAAGGCGAACGAAGCGGCGTTCGACCGGGCGGTGCGAGACGTCGCCACCGTGGCGCGCCAGTTGATCGACTCGTTGACCACAACGGCAACGCCAAGGAATCGCGAAGAGGTGGCAGCGCGTGCCCGCGAGCGCGCCGCCGAGCGCTTCGGCGCGAGGTAACTGCGCCCAGAGGAACCACAACGATCACGACATGCGGAACCACAAAGATCACCAAGACCACGGAGAAAACAACACGAAGAAGATCGTTTGTTGTTTGCGTCGTTTGCGGCCTCGGCGTTCAGCCGTGATGCAGGGTTGAAGATCCCTCCGCGTCCTCCGTGGTAATCGCTATCGCGTCAGCTTGCGGTACTTGATCCGGTGCGGCTGGTCCGCGGCGGCGCCGAGGCGGCGCTTGCGGTCGGCCTCGTAGTCCTGATAATTCCCTTCGAACCACACGACCTGACTGTCGCCTTCGAACGCCAGCATGTGGGTGGCGATGCGATCGAGGAACCAGCGGTCGTGGCTGATGACGACCGCGCAGCCGGCGAAATTGAGCAGCGCCTCCTCGAGGGCGCGCAGCGTATCGACATCGAGATCGTTGGTAGGCTCGTCGAGCAGCAGGAGATTGCTCCCCCGCTTTAACAGCTTCGCGAGGTGCACCCGATTCCGCTCGCCCCCTGAGAGCGTGCCCACCTTGCGCTGCTGCGCCGGACCCTTGAAGTTGAACCAGGACACGTACGCACGCGACGCGACCTTCCGCTTCCCGAGCTCGACATCGTCGTGCCCGCCCGAGATTTCCTCCCACACCGTCTTTTCAGCGGCGAGCGCCTCGCGGCTCTGATCGACGTAGCCGATCCGCACCGTATCGCCGATTTTGAGGGTGCCATCGTCTGGTTTTTCCTGGCCGGTGATCATCCTGAACAGGGTCGTCTTGCCGGCGCCGTTCGGGCCGATGACACCGACGAGGCCGCCGCGCGGCAGGGTGAAGTTCAGGTCCTCGATGAGCAGGTTGTCGCCGTAGCCCTTGCGGAGACGCCGCGCTTCGACCACGACGTCGCCGAGCCGCGGGCCAGGTGCGATGTAGATCTCTGCGGTCTCGATCTTCTGTGCCGTGTCCTGCTTCAGCAGGTCCTCGTAGGCGTTGAGGCGCGCTTTACCCTTGGCCTGACGCGCGCGCGGCGACATCCGGATCCATTCGAGCTCGCGTTCGAGCGTCCGCTGGCGCCGCGTTTCCGCTTTTTCCTCTTGCCCCAGACGGGTCTTCTTCTGGTCGAGCCACGATGAATAGTTGCCTTCCCAGGGAATGCCCCGGCCGCGATCCAGCTCCAGAATCCAGCCGGCGACGTTGTCGAGGAAGTAGCGATCGTGCGTCACGGCAACGACCGTGCCCGGGTAGTCCTTGAGAAAGCGTTCGAGCCACGCGACCGATTCGGCGTCGAGATGATTGGTCGGCTCGTCGAGCAGCAGCAGATCGGGCGACTGCAGCAGGAGGCGGCAGAGCGCCACGCGCCTTCGCTCGCCGCCCGACAGCGTGGCGACCTCGGCATCCGCCGGCGGCAGGCGGAGCGCGTCCATCGCGAGCTCGAGCCGCGAGTCGAGATCCCAGGCGTTCGCGGCGTCGATCCGGTCCTGGATCCGCGCCTGCTCGTCCAGCACCTTGTCCAGTTGCTCAGGCGCCAGGTCTTCGCCCAGCTTCGCATTCACCTCGTCATAGCGGGCGAGCAGCGATTTGATCTCGGCGACGCCTTCCTCTACGTTCCCGAGCACGTTCTTGGCAGCGTTCAATCGCGGTTCCTGCGGAAGAAACCCGACCGAGAGTCCGTCGGCAGGGAAGGCTTCGCCGAGGAACTCGTGATCCTCCCCTGCCATGATCCGAAGCAGCGAGCTCTTGCCCGCGCCGTTGAGCCCGAGCACGCCGATCTTCGCGCCGGGCAGGAAGGACAGCCAGATGTCCTCGAGCACTTTGTTATCGGGAGGGTGGACCTTCCCGAGACCCTTCATGGTGTAAACGAACTGTGGCATGGTTTCTGACGATGAGATTGTCGATCGTTGATTTTTGATTGCCGATTGTTGATTGGTGATTGCCAATGTCGATTGTTATTGTTAACAATCGGCAACGCAACAATCAAATCAGCAATCAGCAATCAGCAATCAGCAATCTCATGATCCGCCGGGTTCTGCACATCGACATGGACGCGTTTTACGCGTCGGTCGAGCAGCGCGATAACGCCGCGCTCCGTGGCCGACCCGTCGCGGTCGGCGGCCAGCCGGACAAGCGCGGCGTGGTCGCCGCCGCGAGCTATGAAGCGCGGACCTTCGGCGTCCGCTCAGCCATGCCGATGGCGCAGGCCGTGCGCCTCTGTCCGTCTCTCGTCATCGTCCCAGCGGATTTCAAACGATACAAAGCTGCCTCGGCCGCCATCTTCGCGGTCTTTCACGAAGTCACTCCGCTCGTCGAACCGCTGTCGCTCGACGAAGCATATCTTGACGTGACCGAAAACGCCTGGGGCGAGCCGTTCGGCACGGCCGTCGCCCGGCGACTGAAAGAGCAGATCCGCCACGAGACCGGACTCACGGCATCGGCGGGCGTTGCTCCGAACAAATTCCTGGCGAAGATTGCCTCGGGCTGGAAGAAGCCGGACGGGCTGACGGTCATCAGCCCCGATCGCGTGGAGCCGTTCCTCCAGCAGCTGCCCGTTGATGCCTTATGGGGCGTTGGCCCGGTGACCGCGCGCAAGCTGCGCGCGAACGGGATCGAGCGCCTCGTCGACGTACGAACCGCCGAGGCCCGATTGCTGCGCGAGACGGTCGGCAGCCTCGCCGACTGGCTTCGTCAGCTGGCCAACGGCATCGACGATCGGCCGGTCGTTCCGAACCGGGAAGTAAAATCGTCGGGGTCCGAGAACACCTATCCCGAGGACCTCACGGACCTCGAGACGATCCGGGCCGAAGTCGCGGAAATGGCGGCGCATGCGATTGGCTGGCTGAGGCGCAGGGACCTGTTCGCACGAACGGTGACGCTCAAGGTGCGCTATTCCGATTTCACCACCATCACCCGCAGTCACACGGCGGCGCCGACGCGGGACGAACTGGATCTGACGCTGCGCGCCGTTCGGCTGCTCGAGCGGACCGAAGCGGGCGGACGGCCGGTCCGGTTGCTCGGCGTCAGTGTCCACAACTTCTGCACGGCTGCCGACGGGGGGCGGTTGCCATTCGATGGGGAATGAACTCTTTTACCACGGAGGACGCGGAGGACGCGGAGGGGAGGCGGAGGATGAATCCAGCAGGTGGGTAAGCTGCGTTCGGCTCTTCTTCTTTGCAGTGGGCCTGCCGGTATGCTTGAGTGCATGACGCGGACGCGATTTTACCTCCGCGTCCTCCGCGTCCTCCGTGGTGAATGATGGATCCCTGGAATCCCGATCAGTACGCGAAGTTTCTCGCCGAACGAGAACAGCCGTTTGTCGATCTCCTCGCGCTCGTTCAGCCCGCGCCGCAGATGCGCATCGTCGACCTCGGGTGCGGCACCGGCAGGTTGACGAAACGCCTTCACGATCAGCTGCAGGCCGCCGAGACGATTGGCGTCGATCGGTCGGTGCGCATGCTGGCTGCAGCCGCCGATCTTGCAGCGGACGGCCTGCGGTTCGAGCAGGCCGACATCGGAGCATTTCCGGAAACGGCCGGCCGATACGATCTGATCTTTTCCAATGCGGCCCTGCACTGGGTTGACAATCATTCCGAGCTGTTCGGACGATTGGCGGATGCGCTCGCCGTGAACGGTCAGCTCGCGGTGCAGATGCCGGCGATGCACGACGATCCGTCACACACGGTGGCCGCGGAGCTGGCCCGGATCGAACCGTTCCGGTCGGCCCTCGGCGGCTGGCAGCGGTCGCAGCCGGTCCTTTCACCCGAAGGCTATGCGCGTCTGCTGTTCCGGCTTGGCTTCCGCGACCCGCTGGTGCGGTTGATCGTCTACCCGCACGTTCTCAGCGGACCAGACGAGGTGGTGGAATGGATGAAAGGCACCCTGCTTGCGGAGTACTCGCGGCATCTGACGTCGGATGCCTTCGGCACGTTTCTCGACGAGTACCGCCGGCGCCTGCTGGCCAGCGTCGATGACGATCGGCCGTTCTTCTTCCCCTTCCGACGGATTCTCTTGTGGGCACGCAAGCACTCGTGAGATTGTTGAATCATCCATATGGTCAAAGGCACACGCGACGGCATCCTCAAGAAGATTCAGCCGATGAGCATTCACGGCCAGGTGTCGTTGGACGTGTTCTTCACCGATGTCGACGATCCCGACGGCCAGGTTCATGTGGCGCGGATCGGGCCCGAAGCCATGATGGGCAAGGGCCTCGAACCCGGCGATCACATTCAGGTCGAGTACGTTGTCGGCGTCCCGATCAAGGTCACGCGCGCTGGGGTCTGACTCTGGACGGGTGCCTGACGCTGTCACGTGCTGGGCCTGACGCTGCAATGTGCTGGGGTAATATTCCGGGAATGAGGAAGTGCGCTCTGGCGCTCCTGGTACTTGCCAGCGCATGCGCGCCGAAGATCGTCCCGGCGCCGGTCGTGACGGTTCCGAAATTTCCGGAATTCGTGCAGCCGCCCATCCCTCCAGCGTTTGCCAACACTCCGGTTGCGGCGACATTCACCCGCGGGTGGGCCTTCTTCCAGACCGGGGATCTGAAAACAGCCGAGCGGGAATTCCTGATTGCCGTCAACGCGGCGCCGTCGTTTCATCCGGCCGAAACCTCGCTCGGGTACGTCGAACTGGCGCGCAAGGACGCGAAGGCGGCGCTGTCGCACTTCGACCGCGTGCTCGAGGGCGAGCAGGCCAACGTGCCCGCGCTGCTCGGCCGCGGTCAGGCGCTGCTCGCGCTCAACCGTGAGCCCGACGCCCTTGCCAGCTTCGAGGCCGCCCTGAGCGCCGACCCCGCGCTGACGGATGTGCGGCGGCGCGTCGAGGTACTCAAGTTCAGGCGCCAGGAACAACAAATCGCCCGCGCGCGCGACCTTGTCCGCCAGGGGCGCCTCGACGAAGCGCTCCAGGCGTATTCCAGCGCGATCGCGAGCTCGCCGGACAGTCCGTTTCTGTATCGCGAGCTCGCCGCCGTCGAGCGGCAGAAAGGGAACCTCGACGCCGCCCTGGGCGATTTCCGGAAGGCTCTCGCGCTCGACCCGACCGACGCGCGATCGCTCGAGCAGATCGGTGAGGTTCTCGAAGCTCAGAACGATCTCGAAGGCGCCGAGAAGTCGTTTGCCGATGCGCTGGCGCTCGAGGCCAATCCGTCGGTCGAGAAGAAGCTGGATGCCGTTCGCGACCGCATCGCGCTGTCCCGGCTGCCGGCCGAGTATCGGGCGATCGACGAGGCGCCGCAGGTTACCCGCGGCGACCTCGCGGCGCTGATCGGCATCCGGCTGGCGCCGGTGCTGCAGACCGCACGTTCGCGCGAGGCGGTGCTGATTACCGATGCGCGCACGCACTGGGCCGCCACCTGGATCATGATGGTCGCGCGCGCCGGCATCATGGAGCCGTTTGCCAATCATACGTTTCAGCCGCAATCGGTCGTCCGGCGGATCGACCTGGCGCAGGCCGTCGCGCGGCTGCTCGGCCGGATGGGGGCGCAGCATGGGGCAGAGGCGAAGGCCTGGGACGCCGCCAGGCTGAAGTTCACCGATCTGTCGCCCGGTCACCTCGCGTACCCGGCGGCATCGATGGCCGTCGCGGCAGGCGTCATAAAAACGGCGCCCGAGAACAGCTTTCAACCTGCACGAGCGGTGACGGGTCCCGAGGCGATCGACGCGATCAGCAGGCTGGAAGCGCTGGCGGGCCTCACGCCGCCATCACGAGACCTCATTCGGTGATCACGTGCTGACGCTGGCGAACCAGCTGACGCTCCTGCGGATGCTGTTGATTCCGGCATTCGTCATCCTCGTTGTTTACGGGTATCTCGGATGGGCACTCGCGGTGTTCGCCTTCGCGGGGATCACGGATGCACTCGACGGCTTGATCGCGCGTTGGTCGGGCCAGAAGACCAGCCTCGGTGCGTGGCTCGATCCAATGGCCGACAAACTGTTGCTGGTCACGACCTTCGTCGTCCTGACCCTGCCGGGTCTCGGCCTGGCCAACCGGCTTCCCGTCTGGTTGACCGTGCTCATCATCAGCCGCGACGTCGGCATTGTTCTGACCGTGGCCATCGTAAACCTGGCAATCGGGCCCCGGACCTTCCGGCCATCGGTGTACGGCAAGATCGCCACCGCCATCTATATCGTCACAGCCGTCGTCACGATGCTGTTCAACTACCTGCGCTATCAGTCGCGGGTGGTGGATCTTTTCGTGTGGGCGTCGCTCGCGATCACGCTGGTCTCCGGCCTGCACTACGTCCGGCACGCGACCCGGATCGTCGAAGCATCGGGGGCAAGTTAGCGATCCTCAGGGTTTTTGCGCTTCCGGGTTCGGGCGTTCGGCTTTGGGCGTTGAGCGCTCGTTCCAAGAGGCTTCGACTTACGGCTCACGCACCAGCCGATCGAGCATGCGCCGCGGCACATCCGCAGTGATGGAAATGCGGCCGTCGCGCGTCTCGTGCACCACCACGCGGGCATGGCGGTACGTGCGCGCGACGCGTTCGCGGTCGGCGGGATTGTCGGGATCGAATGTCAGCGTGACCCGCCTGACGTCCAGCGCGACCCTGGACGCGATGGTCTCGACCAGCTCGCCAATCCCATCCCGCTCCAGGGCGGAAATGCAGAGCGCGGCGGGATCCTGCTCCTGGAGCCGGCGGCGCTCGTCCGCCGTCAGCGCATCACATTTGTTGTAGACATCGAGCCGCGGGACCTCGGTGGCGCCGACTTCCTCGAGCACCAGCCGGACGGCGTTGATCCGGCGATCGCGATCTGCCGCGGCGGCATCGATGACATGCAGGATCAGATCGGCATTGGCTACTTCTTCCAGCGTCGCGCGAAACGCCGCCACCAGCGCGTGCGGGAGGCGATCGATGAACCCGACGGTGTCCGACATCAGCAGCTCCCGGCTGTCCGGCAGGCGGACCTGACGCACCAGCGGGTCGAGCGTGACGAACAGAGCGTCCGACGCCTCCGCCTGTGCGCGCGTGAGCACGTTGAACAACGTGGTCTTGCCGGCGTTGGTGTAGCCGACGAGAGCGACCGTCGGCACCGACGCCTTGTGGCGTCGTTCGCGCAGCTGCGATCGGCGCCGACGCACGTGCTCGATATCTTCGCTGACAGCGTGAATGCGGGTGCGAATCCGGCGGCGGTCGGTCTCGAGCTTCGTCTCGCCCGGGCCCCGGGTGCCGATGCCGCCGCCAAGCCGCGACAGCGCCGCACCAGCGCCGACCAGCCGCGGCAGCAGGTATTTCAGCTGCGCGAGCTCGACCTGCAGCTTGCCTTCGCGGGTCTGCGCACGCCGGGCAAAGATGTCGAGAATCAACTGCGTCCGATCGATGATCTTCAGCGCGACTTCCTCCTCGATCTGGCGGAGCTGCGCCGGCGTGAGCTCGTTGTCGAAGACGACGACGTCCACCGCCAGCTCCGCGCACGAGGCGGCGAGCGTCCGCACTTTACCGGCGCCCAGAAACGTGGCCGGGTCCGGCTTCGGCCGCTCCTGCAGCACACGAAGCACCACCTCGGCGCCGGCGGCCCGGGCCAGGCTCGCAAGCTCCTCGAGCGACCGCTCAGCCTCGAGCCGACGCGCGCGGCCGGCAATCAACCCGACCAGCGCTGCGCGCTCAGGAGCGGCTATTCGCGCAGGCATCGTTCAATCGCTTCCCACGGAATCGCGCCCGCGCGGACGAGCCGCGGTGCGCCGCCAGCAACGTCCACGATGGTCGACGGGGGACCGCCAGGCGTCGGGCCGGCATCGATGAGCAAATCGATCCGGTCGCCAAGCGTCCGCTCGACAGCGTCCGGATCGGCCGTCGCCGGTGCCCCGCTGATGTTCGCGCTCGTGGCCGTGATCGGCCGGCCGCAGGCGCTCGCAATCGCGCGAGCGATGCCATGATCCGGCACGCGAACACCAACCTGTCCGGTGCCGCCGTCCACGTCCCGCGCCAGGGCCGCCGGAGTAGCCACGAGCACGGTCAACGGTCCCGGCCAGAATCGATCGGCCAGCCGCGCCGCCCGCATCGTCAGCGGAGCGAAGTGCTCGGCCACCTGCTGGAGATCCGCCGCAATCAACGGGACAGCCTGTCCGGCGGCGCGGCCCTTGACAGCAAACAGGCGCGCCACTGCGCCGGTGCGGGTCGGATCGACCGCCAGACCGTACAACGTGTCGGTCGGCACGGCAATGATGCCTCCGTTGCGGATCCAGTGCGCGGCCTCGTGAATGGCGTCGCGCTGCGGGGCTGCGGGATCGACGAACACGCGGCGCATCGATGGATGACGTCTTTGATTGGATCTCCCAAGCACCGATTCCCGTCCACCTTGTCTCAGGACTGCTCTCCCTGGGTCTGTTGCAGGACCCCGGCCGTCTGATCCATCGTCGTATCGACCATCGTTTTCTGCACGGTTCCGGCGAGCAGCGCCATCAGCACCACATCGACGAAGAAGACGATCCGGATGCCGGTGCCGCTCAGGAACCCGGCAATAAACGGGCTGCTGGCCATTCCCACGAGCGACGCACTCGTCAGCACCCCGAACCCGGTGCCGTGCGCGCCATCCGGAATCACACCGCCGGCGGCGCTGTACGCAGCGGTCATCGCCGCACCGACGCCTATCCCCAGCAAAAGCGACGCGACGCTCATCACCCGGATGTTCGTCGACAGCGCGAACAGGACGCAGCCAGCCGCGGCGACCGACGCGCAGGCTGCGATCACGGCGCGGGCCGGGACATGATCCAGGAGCCTGCCGCACACGTGGTGGCCGATCGCGCCGGCGAACGCCATGATCGAAAAGAGAATACCGGAGACGAGCGGCACCTGCTCGTGCCGGACGCCGCTCATCTCGACGTACAGCGGCAGCACCGGTCCGAAGCTGCGATCGACGAACTGGAGGCCGAAAATGACCGCCATCATCAGGATGAAATTCTCGAACGCCAGCACGCTGCGGAACGTCACGCGGCCGCTCTCGCGCGCGCGCTCCGGCGCTGTGTGTGTCAGGTGCTCGTCGTACAGCACGAGGACACAAACGAGCGCACCGGCATAGAACCCTGCCGTGACCAGAAACGCGTCGCGCAGACCGACCAGCCGGGCGAGCACACCCCCAATCACCGGACCGACGGCGGGACCGAGGCGCTGTGCCGTCTGCACGACGCCAATAGCCGACGGCATCCGCTTCCGCGGCGCCGACTCGGCGGCCATCGTCAGCGACAGCGAACCATAGCCGGCGAACAGCCCCTGGACGACGCGCAGCGCGAGCACGTGCCAGGGGCGTGTCACGTACGCCATCGCGGCCATGATGATCACGAAGCTCACCAGCGAGCGCTCGACCATCAGCTTCCGGCCGTAGCGATCGCCCAGACGGCCCCACGCCGGAGCCAGGATGGCCGTCAATCCGGGCGTGACCGCGAGGCTCATTCCCGTCCACATCGCGATCTGGCCGATGTCCGTCACGCCCAGTTGTCCGATGTAGAGGGGCAGGAAGGGCATGGCCAGCGTAAAGCCCGTGTAGCCCATGAACGAGGCTGCGGTGACGGCCGCGACATTGCGCCGCCAGGCGGTGTCGACAGGCGGCGTGTCACCTGCCGCCACCGTGGACGATCCTGGCCCTTCGCGGCTCAGAAGTGGATCCTTACGTCCTTGGCCGGGGTGACATGAATGCTGTCGACGAAACGGATGCGGTGGGGATCGTTCTGCATAATCACCGACCCGGTGCGCGTGCCGTCGCCGAAGAAGCGGACCCCGCGCATCAGTGTGCCGTCGGTCACGCCGGTTGCCGCGAAAATGATGCTTCGACCCGGCGCAAGATCCCGCGCGCGGTAAACCTTCCTGAAATCGGTGATCCCCATCTTGCGGCACCGCTCCTCGTGCTCGGGCTTGCTGATGACGAGACGGGCAAGGATTTCGCCGTTGAGGCAGCGCATGGCGGCGGCAGTCAGGACGCCTTCCGGCGCGCCGCCCGTGCCCATGACGGCGTGTACACCCGAACCGACGACGGCGGCGGCAATTCCAGCCGAGAGATCGCCGTCTCCGATCAGACGGATGCGGGCGCCGGTGGCGCGGATGTCGTTAATCAGCTTTTCGTGGCGCGGCCGATCCAGCACGATCACGACGAGATCTTCGACCTGACGGCCCAGGCTCCGGGCGATCGCGCGGAGGTTGTCTGCCGGCGGCGCATCGAGATCGACGAGATCCTTCGAGGCCGGGCCGACGACGAGCTTCTCCATGTAGATATCCGGAGCGTGCAGCAGTCCGCCTCGATCCGAGGCCGCGAGAACGGCAATGGCGTTTGCCGCGCCGGTCGCACACAGGTTCGTTCCCTCGAGCGGATCGACCGCAATATCGATCGCCGGAAAGCTGTCGGCCGCCTGCGCGGCCGCCTGCGCCATTCCCACCCGCTCGCCGATGAAGAGCATCGGCGCTTCGTCGCGCTCCCCCTCGCCGATGACGATCGTCCCGTCGATCGGCACGGTGTCGAGTACCCGCCGCATCGCCTCGACCGCGACCTTGTCCGACCTGTGGCGATCACCCTGTCCCATGGTGTGGGCGCACGCGATCGCAGCCTGTTCGACGACGCGAAGAAACTCGAGGGAGAGGTCTGAATCCATAAGACACGCAATTCAGAATCTGGACATCTGCAATCTGTAATTGGAATTCACGCGAACGCCTGCGGCGTCACGCAGCATGCGCCTGAGGATTCCCAATTCCGAATCATTCCAGGTCACACCTTGGTCTTCTCCCCATGAGCCGGCAGCTCACAGCGGGTGGGACGATCGGCCCGATACCCGAGCAGGTAGTCGGCCTGCATCACTTTGTGGATCTCGCGCGTCCCCTCGTAGATTACGGCGCCCTTGCAGTTGCGGTAGAAGCGGCCGACCGGATATTCGTCGGAGTATCCGTTGGCGCCGTGAATCTGCACGGCATCGCCGGCGGCCCTCTCCGAGGCGACGGTCGCGAACCACTTGGCCAGCCCCGTCTCGCGCGTGTTCCGGCGGCCGTGGTTCTTCAACCAGCCCGAACGCAGCCACAGCAGACGCGCGGCCTGATAATCCGATTCCATCTGCGCGATCATTTCTTTCACGAGCTGGTGCTGTCCGATCTCGACGCCGAACGTCCTTCGCTCGAGCGCGTACTTCACGCTCGCGTCGCGGCAGGCCCGGATCAGACCGGTGGCGCCCGCCGCTACGGTGAACCGCCCCTGATCGAGCGCGGACATCGCGATCTTGAAGCCCTCGCCGACGCGGCCCAGCACGTTTTCCTCGGGCACCTCCATGTCGGCCATCTTGAACCAGCCGGTGTTGCCCGCGAGGATCCCCCACTTCTCTTTCATCGGACCGCTCGAGAACCCCTTGAACGTCCGCTCGATGAGAAAGGCAGTGAGCCCGGACGGATCCCGCTGCTTCTTCTTTTCGGGATCGGTCCAGGCCACCATCAGAAAGTGATCGGCGACATCAGCGAGCGAAATCCAGCTCTTCTCGCCGTTCACGACATAGCGGTCGCCGCGCTTGATCGCCGTCGTCTGAATGGCGCGTACATCGCTGCCGGCCGCTGGCTCGGTGAGGCCGTACCCGGCGATCTTCCTGCCCTGCGCCTGCGGCACGAGATAGCGGCGCTTCTGATCCTCTGAGCCCCACGTCAACAGCGTCAGGCAATTCAGGCCGGCGTGCACCGACATGATCACACGCAGCGACGTGTCCACGTATTCGAGCTCCTCGCTCGCCAGCCCGAGGCTGATGTAGTCCATGCCGGCGCCGCCATACTCGGACGGGACCGAGATGCCCAGCAGGCCAAGACGCGCCATGCCGCCGAGAATGCGCTCGCGATCGAAACGATGGGCGCGATCGTTCTCGCGGATGAACGGGGCGACTTCCCTGCCGGCCCACTCGCGCACGGCCTGTTCGAGGAGACGGTGTTCGTCAGTGAGCTCGAAATCAATCATGTGACGTGCCTCGCGCGATGTGCACCGGCGCCCCGCGCCCCAGGTTCAGTTGGGCTGCGGCGCTCGCGCCATTCGCCGCGATTTCGAGATGGTCGGAGCTGCCGAACAGCGCACAGATGTCGCCCGGCGATGCGTCAGCATAGGTCGAGATCACCTTCGAGACCTGAAACGTGCCGGCGCGGATGTCGAGCGTCTCGCCCGACACCTTGTCGAACGTGCGCCGATCGATGTTCGTGATCAGATTGCCGAACCGATCGACGCGCAGCACCTCTCCGGCAATGTGATCAGCTGTCACCACCGGCTGCGGAATGTCCAGGCGATGAATGGGACTGGCCGATCGACCCAGTGCGCCGAGCTCGATGCCTTTGGCCAGCCACGCCGCCGCCGGCGCAAACCGGTCGCGGCCTTCGAACGTCCGGCTGACGGTCGGCCGCGCGTAGCGCCGCTCGCTCAGCTCGACGACCTTCTTCGGCGCGTGCTCGTCGAGCACCGCGGTCAGCACGCCGTTGTCCGGCGCCACGAACCTGAAATCCCCCGCTTCAGCGGCAATCCCGCGGCGAGCGGACCCGACGCCCGGATCGACGACGGCCAGAAAAATCGTGCCGGCCGGAAAGTACTTGTACGCCGCCGCCAGCTCGAGCGCACCGGCCAGGACGTCGTGTGCCGGCACCTCATGCGTGATGTCGACGAGCATGGCATCGGGGCAGATGCCGAGCGCCACGCCCTTCATGGTCCCGGCATAGTGATCGCGCGTGCCGAAATCGGTGAGCATCGCGATCAATGGCCTCGCCATGATCTATTTATATTGCAAGTGGCCGTCGGGGTGTGGCCCGCGAACGTTTCTCTCGTGCCGGCGTCGGGACTGCCGTGGCCGGGCGGACCTCACCACCTCCGCTAAAGCTGCGGTGGTCCGCCGTCGCCTTGTCCGCCTTCGCGCGAAGCGCTACGGCGCGACACGGAAAAACCGCTACTGCGGCTCGGTCGGCAGGTATGCGGGCTTGCGGAAGAGCATCTCCCGCAGGTTGTTCTTCAACAGGTAGGAATCCGAGACGCGCAGTCCCGAGAACAGCCGGCTGATGTCGCGGTTGAGAAGAATCGGCTGGCGCCCGCGGGCCGCGTCGTAGGAACGGTACTTCAGATTCTCTTCGTCGACGATGATGAATTTCGTATAGCGCGTCTCGCGCGGCGGCGTGTTGCCGAAGAATGCGAGCAGCGCGCCTTCAGGACGAAGCAGCCGCGTGAGCTGGTTGGCCAGCTCCTGCGCCGACGCCTTGTCCATGTAATCGATCAGGTCCCAGCCGAGAATGCCGTCAACGCTCCCGGTCTCCTGCGGGAACCGCTGCTTCAGAAACTCGGGCAAGGCTTCGAGCTTGCCGCTCCGAATGTGCCGATCGAGATCCGCAAAAATGTCTTCGACGAAAATCTTGCAGCCAAGCTGAGCGCCGAAGAAGCTCACGTTGCTGCCGACCACCGGTCCAAGATCGAGCAGGATCGGCGACTCGCGCTCAACGAGACTCTTCAGGAACTTGCGCAGCGCTTTCGTCGCGAAGACTGGATCTTCGGCGGACACCGGCGCGGCCGGCACGTCGGGATCGGTCTTGCGCGGACCGAGGCGATCGAGGAGACCCACCTTCAACTCTCAACGGTCAAGGCTCAAGTCCCAGGGCTCAGATCGGCGATGTGAGGTTGTTGAGACCCGAGACCTCGCGAGACTGGAGACGTCGGACTTGAGACTTGCTCGTTATGCGCCGACGCGCTGGGCAGCCTGCGGCTGGGCCTTCGTTTCCGTCTTGCCCGCAGGCTGCGCCGCGGCGCCTTTGCGCTGCATGTCGACGCTGCCGCGGAAGTGAGCGCCTTCGGCAATTGCCACACGCGGGGCGACGATGTCGCCGTCGACCGATCCGTTGTCACGGATGTCCACCTTGTCGCTCGCGGTCACGTTGCCCGTCACCTCGCCCAGCACGATCACCGACTTGGCGAACACCTGAGCTTTGATCCGGCCATTCGGACCAATCGTCAACACGTTGTCCTTCAACTGGATCGTTCCCTCGACGTGGCCTTCGATCGTCAGGTCCTCGCTACCATTCAGCTCACCCTTGATCACCACTGACTTCCCAATATTCACGACGTCTTTCTCCATATGATGGCTCGTCTCAGGACGAGGACTGGGCGCGGGGGCCCCGGTCGTTACGGGTGCGGGTGGCTGCGGCGCAGCAACGGGTTGGCTCGCAGGTCGGACCGCTTCATCGCGTTTCCACATGTATTCCTCCGCCCCTCCTTGGGCCTGGGCGTTAAATCTTCCCGAATCGTCACGCTGCCGTCATGTCGACCGGCGGGACACTTATCTTGTCGGTCTGATGGTCTGGCAACTACAGGGCCGGGAGTACGTCCGGTCAGTATATGAAACTCGCCAAAAAGTTGTCTAGTCCTTTGGTGACGGTGGGTTAGGGCCATGATACAATAAAAGGTTCACATGCGCGTCTACTTCGACTACAACGCCACGACGCCTCTCGCTGCTGAGGTGGTCGAAGCCGTCGTCCACGTGACCCGCGACCTCTTCGGTAATGCCTCGAGCGTGCACCACTTCGGACAACAAGCGAAGGCCGCGATCGATGACGCGCGTTCCGCGGTGGCGGCGCTGATCAACGGGGACCCCTCCGAAGTGGTCTTCACCGGCGGCGGGACCGAGGCCGACAATTTCGCCCTGCGCGGCGCCGCTGATGCGCTCGAAGCGACCGGCCGCAAACACCTCATCGCCAGTGCCATCGAGCACGAAGCGGTGTTGAACACGCTGCGTGCGCTCGCGCGCCGCGGCTGGCGGACGACGCTCCTTCCGGTCGACGCCACGGGAATCGTGGCGCCGGATCGCCTGCGCGAGGCGATCACCGACGACACCGCAATCGTCTCGGTGATGCACGCGAACAACGAGATCGGCACGGTGCAGCCGATCGCCGAGCTCGCGTCCGTCGCGCACGAACGCGGAGCGCTGATGCACACCGATGCCGTGCAGTCGGCGGGGAAGATTCCGGTCGACGCGCGCACGCTCGGCGTCGACCTGCTGTCGCTCTCGGCCCACAAGTTCAACGGGCCGAAGGGGGCCGGGGCGCTCTGGATCAAGCGAGGCACTCGCATTCAGCCGATTCTGACCGGCGGGAAGCACGAACGGAACCGCCGCGCCGGGACCGAGAACGTGCCGGCAATCGCCGGTCTGGGGATGGCAGCACGGCTCGCCGGACGCAAGCTCGGGGATGAAGCGGTGCGCGTCGCCGCGCTGCGCGACCGGCTGGAAGCCGGCATCCTCCGCGTGGTACCGGGCACGACGGTCAACGGTGCGATCACGCCGCGCGTGCCGAACACCACCAACATCAGTTTCGATCGCGTCGAGGCGGAGAGCCTGCTCATCGCCCTCGATCTCGAAGGGGTCGCCGTGTCCACCGGCTCGGCGTGCTCGTCCGGATCGCTCGAGCCGTCACACGTCCTGCGCGCGATGGGGCTGCCGCCGCACCGGACGCAGAACTCGCTGCGGTTCAGCCTCGGGCTCTTCTCGACCGAAGAGGAAGTGGACCGCGTCGTCGCGGTGCTCCCCGGCCTCGTCGAGCGGTTGCGGTCGCTTTCGCGGTTGCCGGGCCGGCCCTCGCCGGTTGGAAGCCGTCAGTCGTAGACGTCTACCGGATCATGCGCATAGCTGTCGCGATGTCGGGCGGCGTCGATTCGTCGGTGGCCGCCGCGGTTCTGGCCGAGCAGGGGCACGATGTCATCGGCC
>JBKPAI010000199.1:0-15042 GCA_046726355.1 Acidobacteriota bacterium
GTGCTGGGGGCCTGTACGCGGCACGGTACTGGGGGGCTGACGCGGCACGGTACTGGGGGCCTGTACGCGGCACGGTGCTGGGGGCCTGACGCGGCACGGTGCTGGGGGCCTGACGCGGCACGGTGCTGGGGGCCTGACGCGGCACGGTGCTGGGGGGCTGACGCGGCACGGTACTGGGGGCTGACGCGGCACGTTGGTGGGGGCCTGTACGCGGCACGGTGCTGGGGGCCTGGCGGCTGCAAGGTGCTGGGAGGCTGACGCGGCAACGTGCTGGGAGGCTGGCGCGGCAAGGTGCTGCGCAGCAAGGTGCTTGGAGCCGCGCTGCAAGGTGCTGGCGGCTCAGCGCTGCAAGGTGCTGGGAGGCTGGCGCTGCAAGGTGCTGGCGCCGTTTCACGTGAAATCTCGCGCCTGGCTAATCACGTGCTATGCAGAGTGAATCAGCGCGCATGAATTCGGCGGCCGAAGCCCGCTTCCGCGTGCAGGCGCCGAACTCGATGCCGCGGGTAATCAAAGTCATCGCCCTCGATGGCCCGAGCGAGACGGTCGCCCGTCGGCTTGCCGGCGGCGGGTGGACGCACGCCACCTTTCTCATGGCGACGTCACAGGACGATGTGGTCCGCGACCTGTCCGGCCAGGCGAAGCGCCTTCCCGAGGAGGTGGCGGCCGCAGACCTGGTGGTCCTTCTTGCGGGACCTGGCGGGCGTGCGTCTGCGGCTTCCACGATCGGCGAAGCCTGCAGCCGGCGCCGTGTCATGACGACGGGGTTCGTTGTCGGCGCGACGTCCGCTTCGGATGCCGAAATGTCGAAGACTCTGGCGCAGCTGCGTCCGTGGTCGCTGATGGTCGTGATCGCGGCGAATGATGAGTACATCGACGACATGATGACCGCGCTGCGAGCGTGAATGGTCGAGGGGGGTCGAGTGGGTCGGGTGAGGCTGGGTGGTGTGGTTGATGAGTTGAGTCAAGTGGGTCTAGTCGGACGGGCGGAACCAGTCGATCGCACGAACGCGCCGAACCAACTGACCGATCGGTACTACCAGACGCACGCGGTGCACCTGCCCCACCCGCCCCCATGCGTAGCATTCTCGTGATTGGCGGCGGCCCGGCAGGCACGATGGCCGCGATCGCCGCCCGGACGCAGGATCCTGCCGCGTCCCTCACACTGCTCACGTGCGAACACTGCGAGCCCTACGAAAAGCCGCCGCTCTCGAAGGCCGTGCTTCTCGGCCACGCGTCGCCCGGCGACGCACCGATCGCCGGCCCCGGCGGCATTGCCGCACACGCGGTCGCGTTGGAGACCAGCGCGTACTGCACGGCGATCGACCGCGAAGATCGCAGCCTGCTGTTGGAGGATGCACGCCGACTGCACTACGACGCGCTCGTGATCGCGACCGGTTCAACGCCGCGGCAGATTCCACAATTGCCGATCGGCACGGCGGGGGTGCACTATCTCCGCAGTGAGGCCGACGCCCGCGCACTCCGGGCGGGCCTCGGTCGCAGTCGCGACCTGCTCGTCATCGGTGGAGGACTTATCGGCCTCGAGGTCGCGGCTGTGGCCGCTACGCTGGGGATCACAACGACTGTTCTCGAAGTCGCTCCGCGCATTCTCGAGCGCGTCTGCGACGAGCAGACCGCGGCCGCCGTGCATGCCGCACACGCGCGGCGCGGCGTCGACATCCGTGTCGCCACGAGCGTGCAGACGGCTGCGTCACAGCCGGACGGAACGATCGCCGCAATCACCGCCGCCGGCGATCGGCTGACCGCCGACCTTGTCGTCGTCGGCACCGGCGCCAGGCCGGACGACCGCCTTGCCGCCGCGGCAGGACTGACGACGAACGATGGCATCGTGGTCGATGGCCAATGCAGGACGTCAGATCCGAATATTTTTGCGGCCGGTGATGCGGTCCGCTTTCCCGGTCCTGACGGTCTCGTCCGCCTGGAGAACTGGCGCCACGCGCAGGATCAGGGTGCCGTCGCCGGCCGCAACGCCGCCGGCGCCGCCGAGATCTATTCGGCGGTGCCGTCATTCTGGTCGGAGCAGTACGACCTGTACATCCAGGGCGTCGGATGGCCGGTAGCCAACAGTACCCGCGTGCATCGGCGTCTCGCCAACGACGCCGTGCTCGTGTTCGACGTGATCGATGGACGCCTGACCTATGCGATGGGCATCAACGCCCAGCGCGACCTGAGCGCCGCACGGCGGTTGATCGAGCGGCGCGTTGCCGTGGATCCCGCGGCACTCGCGGATCCCGCGAAGTCGCTGGCGGCAATGCTGAAGCGGTAAGCGGTAGTCTATTGAACAAAAAAAAAGGGGAGGCTGTGCGCCTCCCCTGCGAAGTATTCCGATGATGCGGCCTGCGGCATCGCACCTTCTCTTAAAACGTCTGATTCCGGATTAGAACTTCAGCCGGAGGCCGGCTCCGAACTGGACGCCGCCCGCCTTGCGCTCGACGTTTGTTTCGGTGAGCGGGTCGACCAGGGTCACGTTGGCCCGGCTGATTCGCACGGTCCCGCCGATACCGACCATCTGATTGAAGAACACGCCGACGTCAGCTCCGCCGTGGACGCCCCACGCGTTGTCCGACACCGCATCGGCCTCGTAACCGGTAATCGTCACGTCGTTGGCACGGATGAACGGAGACGCGAACTGAACGGACTCGATTCTGGACACAAGATGCTGCTGCACGTGAACGTACGAAGGCCCGCCGAACAGACGGACCCGCAGCCGCTCGGCATTCGGAGTCGCATTGATCATCGCCTGCATGTGAACGCCACGTTCCCGGCGTTCCAGTACGTCCTCGGTGAGCAGCCTGCCGGTCGCCGAATCGTTGTAGAAGAACGGGTCCGGCATCGTCATGCTGACGGTCGCCGGATCTTTGTACGCGTTGCCGCTGATGCTCAGCCCCACGCCCATGACCGGAGAGAACATGTAGCCGCCGCCGAAGTCGAAGTTCGCGCCGGGTGCAGCCTTCGGATAGATCGCAGACGCCGACGCGGACTCGTCGAACACGGTCGCCGTGAAGTTCGTCGTCGTGGCGGCCTGCGCCGATTGCGCCCCGCCGAAGTTGACATCGACCCAGACCCGCTCGTGATCCTGTGCGAATGCCGCGCTCGAAGCACATGAAAATGCAATGGCGAGCAGAAGAGTACCCTTGTTCATCCAGCCTCCAGATTGGTGATGGGGAATCTGACGACGGGTTATCGGCTGGCGAGGCTGGAGCCTTTAGCCGGAGCGGAGCGGGGCAACGGGCCCCCGCGACGACCCCGGGGCCCCCACGGCGCGGACTGTGCGCCGTGGGGTGGGATGGCGTGGGGGGTCCGCGGGGGCGAAGCCCCCCGGATCTCGTTTGCCAAGGACCGTCTGATGTCAGTCTCGAACGCGCGCGGATCAGGCGATTCAGACGCGGCCAGTCTGCGTGCCGTGCAACGATGTGAACGATCGATCGAACAGTCGTTCGGCGTTGCCCTGGTAGATCTTCCGCCGGTCGTCCGCGCTCAGATCGAGAGTATCGATGATTTTCAGCGTCTCCCGGATGTACAACGACCCGCCTTCGGGGTCGAACGGCGCGTCTGACGCGAACACGACCTGATCGGTCCCGAAGAACTTCAGCCCGCACTCGGTCGCGGCCCGGCTGCCGAACACGGCCGTGTCGGCCCAGAACATCTTGAAGTACTCGTAGGGCCGCTTGCCCAGCGACGCGAGCAGCGCCCCATAGTCCTCATCCGCCGTTCTCGAGCCGAGCTGGTCGAGCCCGTAGCCGATCCGGCCTTCGAAATACGGAATCATCGCGCCGAGATGATGCGCCACGATCCGGATGTTCGGAAGCCGATCGAAGAGCCGCGAGAACACGAGGCGCTGCATCGCCGCGCTCGTCTCGTACGGCCATCCAAACGTCCACCAGATCTCGTACTTCGACTTGTGCTCGCCGGGATAGTCGGCGAACCCGGCGCCGCGTGCGGGATGCAGCAGGATCGGACACCGCAGCCGATCGGCAGCCTCGAACAAGGGGAAAAACTGCGGATCGTCAAGCGGCAGCCCGTTGACGTTGGAGAACACCTGAACGCCCAGCGCGCCGAGGGCCGCCACCGCGCGTTCGAGCTCCGCGACGCTCTCGTCCGGGTCATTGAGCGGCAGCGACGCGATGAATCCCGCAAAGCGCCCGGGCCAGCGGCGCACCAGATCGGCCATCGAATCGTTCGCCAGCCTCGCCAGATCGAGAGTGACACGACGATCGGGATTGATGGATTCAATCGGCGGCGCCGACAACGAGAGGATCTGACGGTAGTCGGGGCCGAATTCCTCGAGCATCCTGAAGCGCACATCGAGGTCGTACAAAAACGGAATGTTGAGCCAGCGCTTGATCGGGCCCTTGTTGACCACGACCTCCGCGAGGCGATCGAAGAACGGCTTCGGAAAGATGTGATTGAAGACGTCGATTTTCAACGTCATAACTACCACGGAGGACGCGGAGAACGCGGAGGTTCAATCCGGAAAGTACCCACCTGCCTCACCTGCCCTAGCTGCCCTACCCGCCCCACCTGCCTACCCGACCTGATGCCCTGTCGCGAGCGCTGCCAGCTGACCCGGATCGGCGGGCGGCGCGTTCCCGCGCCACACCACGTGCAGGTCCGGTCGAACGAGGATCAGGTCGTAGCCGTAGACGTCGCGCGGCGCCTCGGCCTCAATCGTCAGCGTCTGAAACGGTGCGCGGCGGGCGTGCATCGCCTGCTCGAGGCCGCCCGTGTCCGCCTGCGAGCGGCCGAGCCGCAGCAGTGTGTAGCCGTCGCCAATCACATCGTGCACCGAGACGCCCTCTTCCAGCCACACGTGCGGCAGCCGCGCACCCGGCCACGTCGTCGGCACATATTTCCGGAAGAGATGTTCGGGACCGCCCGGCTCGTCCCAGATGATCGGCGATCCGACGTATCGATATCCGAGCTCGGCTCCAATCATCTCGTTGGTCTTGCGCTGTTCGACATCGGCGACCCGGGCGAGGTTCTCGCGCGTCGCCTGGCCCTCGGCGGTCGCCTCACGGATGTTCGGCCGATATTGCGAGCGCCACGTGCGCCGGCCCAGCGAAGCATAGCGGGATGCGCCGACGTTGCGGTCGCCCACCTGCCGCCGCTCGATTTCGTAGGAGAGCAGAAGGTTCGGCCCGCCCCACCCGCGCAGCGTGGCATGGAGCTTCCACGAGAGGTCGATCGCGTCGCCGACGCCTGTATTCATCCCCAGGCCCCCGGTGGGAACCACCAGGTGCACGGAATCGCCTGCGAGGAACACGCGGCCGGCGCGGTAATGGTCGGCGAGCAGCAGATTCTGCTTCCACTCGCCGGCATAGAGCATCTCGTAGGGCACGCGGATCCCGATGGTCCGCTCGAATTGGGCTGCCATGTCCCCGGGCTTCTCGACAACGGCATGCAGTGTCCAGTGCCTGGTCGAGTCCTGCATGATGAGAAACGTCGATTGCGCATCGGCAATGTGATAGTGCCGCCCTCTTCCCGGGCCGCCGTCAATGGGAATTCGATCGAACAGATCCGGGGCGTGGTACAACGCCTGAACCAGGCGCAACAGGTTGCCTTCCCCGTGAAGCTGAATCCCAAGCTGCTTGCGGACCGGACTCGATCCGCCATCGCACCCCACGATGTACCTGGCCGTGATGCCGACGATGCGCCCGTCCGGGTCCCGTACCGCTGCCGTGGCGCTGCCCGCCTCCTGCGAAAGCGACAGGAATTCGTGTCCGTAGCGCACGGCGACGCAGGGCAGGCGCTCTGCGGCAGCCTTGAGCAGCGGCTCGAGCGTGTACTGCGAAATGAGTTGGTACGGTTCGCGCGGCATCGAGCCGTCGTGGCACGCCGCGATCTGCGCCTGCGCCTCGGCCACCGACGGATAGGGCAGCCGGAGAAGCGGCGGCTCGTTCATTGCCAGCGCGATGTAGACATCCATCGGCACGTGTCGATCCAGACCAGCGGCGCGGATCTGATCGGCCAGACCCATGCGGCGGAAAATCTCCATCGTGCGGGCGTTGCACCGCTCCATCTTCGGCAGGAACTCGGGTGACGGCTTCTTGTCGATCAACGTGCAGGCCACGCCGCGCCGTCCGAGGTCGCACGCCAACGTCAACCCCACCGGTCCCGCGCCGATGATGAGTACTTCTGTATTCATTATTAAACCGGGGGCTTCGCCCCGCCGGACCCCCCAACGCCGTCGCCCGCGGGGACCCCGCACGCCCCGCTCCGCTCCGGCGGGCGGGCTCCGCGCGCCTGATGGCCGTGCTAATGTGCAAGAGGACCGTCCATCGGACGGATCTCGTACGGACGCTCGGCCCGCCGGCACCAGCGCTCCCACGCGCGCTCGAAGGTAAACGCCCCGCGTGTCCTGAGCACCGCGGCGATCTCCCCGTCGCTGAGAAACGTGATCTCGCCGAGTGCAGCGGCCTTCATCTGCAGGTCGGCGTTCAACTGAAGATAAATCGAATTGAACACCACCTCGCGCAGCGCATCGCCTGCGACGACGGCGCCGTGGCCGCGCATCAGGACGACCGGACGACGACCAAGGGTGGCGGCCAGATCGCGTCCCATCTCCATGTTCGTCACCAGCAGGTTGGTGTCCCCGAAACCAGTCCTGGAGTCCCACGTCGGAACCGATGCGCCGATGCCGGCGCACATATGCATCACCGGCGAGAGCGGCGTTCCCGTCACGCTGAATGGGATGACCGTGGGGCTATGGTGATGGACGACCGCGCGGACGTCGGGGCGGGCCTCGTACACGGCCGCGTGAATGAAGCGCTCGGCGTACGGCTTGCGGTCCGACCGATCGACAGGGCTGCCGTCGCCGGTGAACTCCATCAAGTCCTCGACCTCGATACACTCGGGAGCCCGCGCGCGGGCGAGAATGTAGCGATCCGGCCGATCGGGATGCCGGATGCTGACGTGCCCGAATGAATCGACCACACCCTCGCGCGCCAGAATGCGGTTTGCCGTCACCAGCTCATCGAGCGCCTGCGTCAGCGTCATGACACAATCCCCGGCCAACGATCCAGGAAGGCTCCGGCCTCACGGCTCTCGGCCCGCCCAACCCGAAAGCCCGAAGCCCGACCTTTTTGTCCATTGCGTTGACAACGTCCGGCGGACAATCGATGCTGGCCTGACCAAATGGTATGACCAAAACCTGGCGGAGCGGGGCGAATTGAAACCACGGCTCAAGACCGCGCTCGCGACACGCGGGCACACCGCGTCGCTGAAGGACGGAACCGTCACGCCGCGCACATTCGCGTTCGAGTTCGAGGACGTGCCGGTCATCATCAAGGCGTTCCGCCGCATGGTCCGGAGTCTCGACTTCGACATCTGCGAGCTGGCCATGACGACCTACCTGTGCGCGCGTGCGCACGGCCGGCCGTTCACCGCACTCCCGGTGTTTCCCATGCGCGCCTTTCATCACGGTGCGATCGTCTACAACACGAAGGCGGGCATCCGCACGCCGAAAGATCTGGAAGGCCGGAAGGTGGGCGTCAATCGGGGATACACAGTCACCACCGGACTGTGGGCGCGCAGCATCCTCCAGCACGAGCACGGCGTCGATTTGCGCAGGGTGACCTGGGTGCTCTCCGGCGACGAGCACGTCGCCGAGTACCGCCCGCCATCGAACGTCACCGCCATCGAGCCGGGCAGGACGCTGGAGGAACTGCTGACGTCCGGGGAGATTGCGGCCGCCATCGGAGTCCGGGTCGAATCGGTCGACGTGAAGCCGCTCATTCCGAACGCCGCAGAAGCCGGGTACGACGCGCTCCGTCAGCGTGGCCTCTACCCGATCAATCACACGGTGGTCGTGAGAAACGAGCTGCTCGATGCGAGCCCGGATCTGGCGCCGGACGTTTTCAAGGCGTTCGCCGACGCCAGGCGCCTCTACATCGACCGTCTCAAAGCCGGCCAGCTCGATGGCGCAGATCCCGTCCACCTGCGCGTGTTGCAGCTTACCGGTGATCCGCTGCCCTACGGCATCGAGGCAAACCGGCAGAACCTCGAAGCGATCGTGCAGTACAGCGTCGAACAGGGGATCCTGTCGCGGCCGTTCACGCTCGAAGAACTGTTCCCGGCGAACACGTTCGGGTTGAGCAGCTAGTGCGAATCGCACAAGAAAAGGGCTCTGCGTTCTCTGCGAGTTCTGCGTTTTCGTGCGTCTCAGCATCCTGCCCAGACTCTACGACGCTGACCTCCGAGACCCGACGGCCTCGAGGAATTCGAGGAGCCGCGCCGGCGCGTTCTGCTCCGTCTGCTGGTCCACGGGAACGTCCCAGTACTCCGCTCTCGGCAGGCACTCCTCGAGATATCGCGCCGCGGACGTCGCGTGCGTGGCATCGCGGCCGGGAACGATGAGCGCTGGAATGTCCAGACGCAGCAGCTCTTCCGGCTCGGCGCCCGGCGCCGTATCCCTGTCGAACAGCCGCTGCGCGATGCCCGCGACGACGCGCAGATACCGATCCACGTTCTGGCGCCGGTAAGAGTCCGCGAACGCCTGATCGCGCCTCAACAGGGATATCCAGGGGCCGCCCCTTGGATCCTGTCCGAAGGACTTGTCGCCGCTCTTTGCCAGCGCGATGACTTCGTCGAGCCCCTGCTCTCTGACGAAGGCGAGGTGCTCGGCAAACCGCTGGCGGCCGTTGATGCGATATCTGGCACCGCCGACGGGCCACCATAACAGCAGGCTCAGCGTCGCGTCGGAATGTGCAACGGCGAACGCCACAGCCGTTGAGCATCCCATGCACCCGCCCATGATATGCGCGCGATCGATGTGCAGATGCCTGAGCAGCCCGTACCCCTGCTCGACGTAATGCGTCCATGTAATACGTTCGACGCGACCTCCGGACTGGCCGGTTTCGCGCCGATCGAACACGATGCACATGTATTTCCGCGACAGGTGCTCGAGCAGCCGCGTACGCGCGTACACCCCCAGGCTGGTCCACTTGTCGAGCGTCGCGTCGAATCCGCCGGGTGAGAACATGAGCAACGGCACACCGCTCCCTCTCATCTCGTAATGAGTCGTGATGCCGTCGATCAATGCTGTTGGCAAACCGGCCTCGATGCGAATGTGGGGTTATTGAGAATTTGGAATATGGGTGTCCTGACCGTCCCTGCGGGGCTCACCAGTGTGGTGGCTCGCGCAGCGGGTGTCAGCAGCGTGCCAGGTCAAACGTTACTCCCCCCGAAGCCGCCGGCCGGCGCGGACATCGTCGCACAGCGCGGCAACGGCACCGAGCGCGATGCCGGCGACGTTCGCATAGCGATCCGCCTGATCGTCCAGTGCCGAGGCGAGGTAGCCGATGGCCGCCGCGACGGAGCGAACGCGACCATCCAGCCACGGGCCGCCGCCCAGGCCGCCGATCACCGGGATACTGACCGTGCCCACGACTGCCGGACCGGCAATCGGGCCGGAATGTCTGAAGTCGAGGAGCGACGCGCCCGCCTGTTCCAGCAGCTGGGCCTCGCGCACCAGGGAATCGGTCATCGGCGCCGCGCGCTCGGCCCCGAACTGCGCCCACACCGGAATCCCGGCACGAGCGACGGCGCGAATCGCGTCGTGGGACGACGCGCGCGCATCGACCTTCACGAGATCGGCGCCGCCTTCCTCGACCAGGCGTCGTGCCGCGCGGACGGCCGCGTCCGCGCCTTCGTGAAGAGGAGCAAAGGGGAGGTCGCAGCTCACCAGCGCGCGCCTGACGCCGCGCCGGACCGCCTGGCAGACGAGAACCATATGATCCGCTGTCATTTCTGATTCGCTCCGGTGGCCCCAGAGCGTCACGCCGACCGAATCGCCGGCCGACACGATGTCGACGTCCGCCCGATCGACAATCTGCGCCATCTGGTAGTCGTAGACCACCGCCCCCACGATCTTGCGGCCGTCGCGCTTCATCTGCTGCAGCGCCGCCAGCGTCACGCTGCCGTCCATCACGCCGGCGGCCGCCGACGACGTTGAGAACGCACCAGCACAATCGTGAGAGGCACCGGGACTGTTTTTCGTCCTGTCCTGCGCGGCGAACTCTTCATTTTTCCGAGGTGCTTATGCTTCTGCGATGACTTCGCGGAGCTCGACGGCATTCAACGTCACGCCAGGCGGCGGTGGTGCCGTGCGGATCATGCTCACCGCGTTCTCCGCATCCTGGGCGGTACGGAAGAGCACAAAAGACATTCCGTGCGCGGCGTCGGCCGCCGCGGTCCAGTAACCCTTGACGAACCCGGGCGCCTTGCTGACGCGCGGAATGACCTGTTCGCGCAGCGCCTTGCGCGAGACTTCGACCTGCCCAGGTGCAATCGTGACGTTCACAACCACTGCGTGCATGACATCTCCATCAGGAATGGAAGTCTTAAGATACAACGGCAGGGTGACGCGCGGGAGGGCCAAAACTCTGAGCCAACCGCCCGGAGCGAGGAGCCCAAAGCCCAGATCATGTGGTCCGGCATGTTCCGCCTCTACGCCGATGCCGTGGCACTCGTCCACGTTGTGTCCGTCCTGTTCGTGCTGCTGGGCGGACTGCTCGTCCTCCGCTGGCCGCGGCTGGTGGGGCTGCACGTGCCGGCGGTTGCGTGGGGCGTCCTGGTTGAGTACAGCGATTCGATCTGTCCGCTGACTCCGGTGGATAATTATCGTTGCAGCATGGAGCTTGCATCGGAAGGAACGCGAAGGCCGCCAAGGGAAATCTGAGTTCATCTGGCAACGCCGCGAAGCCATGAGCGTGCCGAACCCAACCGTGCTGATCACGGGAGCGACCGACGGGGTCGGCAAGGCCGCAGCCACGCGCCTGGCCGCATCCGGGGCGCGCGTGCTCCTGCATGGGCGCAGTGCCGACAAGGGCCGGAATACCCTTCGCGACATCCAACAGGAAACCGCCCGCGGCGCCGAATACTATCGGGCTGATTTCGCGTCGCTGGACGAGGTACGCCGCCTGGCTCAGGACGTCACGACCGCGCACGGTCGGATCGACGTGTTGATCAACAACGCCGGCATCGGATTTGGCGCTCCGGGATCGAACCGCGAGATCAGCCGCGACGGATACGAGCTCCGCTTCGCCGTGAACTACCTGGCGCCCTTTCTCCTTACCCACCTCCTGCTGCCGACACTGCGACGCAGCACGCCCGCCCGCATCGTGAACGTTGCCTCGCTCGGACAGCTGCCAATCGATTTCGACGATGTGATGCTGACGCATGAGTACGACGGCATACGCGCGTACCGGCAGAGCAAGCTGGCGCTGGTGATGTTCACCTTCGACCTGGCTGCCCTGCTCGAAGGCACCGGTCTGACCGCCAACGCGCTTCATCCGGCCACGTTCATGAACACGAAGATGGTGACCGAGGCCGGGATCGAACCACGCACGCTGGTCGAAGACGGTGCCGACGCGATCGTCCATCTCGCCACGGCACGGGAGCTGGAAGGCATTTCGGGTGCGTTCTTCGACGGCCGGCGCGAGTCGCGCGCCGATCCCGAAGCCTACAACTCGCGTGCGCGAAAGCGGCTGCGCAGCCTCAGCCTCGAATTGACTGGGCTGACGGCAGATGTCGCGCGCTGATCGCGGGCGCGCGCGGGACAGGACAACGTGGACCAGCAACGATCAACGCAGAACTCGCTGAGCCGGCAGAGATGAAGCACGGTCCGAGCCGGCACACGGCGTGAGAATGCACGGGCCGCAAAGGCTGCGAAGAAACACTGGCTTGGTTTGCGTCGTTCGCGGCCGCTCTCGTTCAGTCGTGACATTCATCATTCAGTGTTCCGCGTGTTCCGCGGGTTCTGCGTTGAATGTCGTGATTCCACCTCTTCCGCGCCCTCGGGACCTCAGTTGGACGGCCTCCAGATCACTCACGCGTCGGGGATGTTCTCTGCCAGCTCGCGCAGCCACGCGCCGGCTTCCGCGTCCGAGGGCGCGCGCCAGTCGCTGCGCGGCGACAGCGACCCTCCCGATCCGACTTTCGGCGCGTTGGGCAGACACGATCGTTTGAACTGGCTCAGTCCGAAGAACCGCCGTACGAAGACCTCCAGCCACTGTTTGATCTCGCCGAGGGAGTACTCCCGCCGCTCCTCGAGGGGCAGGGTCTCAGGCCAGCTGCCCCGGGCTCGATCGCCCCAGCTGTGATGGGCAAGAAACGCGACTTTACTCGGGGGGAAACCGAAACGGCTGATGTAATACAGATTGAAATCCTGCAGCTCGAACGGACCGATGACCGCTTCCGTCAGCTGCAGCGGCTCGGGGTTCCCGCTGCTGTGCCCGGGCACGAGCTCGGGAGAGATTCTGGTCCTGACGATGGCCTCCAGGACTGCGTTCGCCTCGTCGCTGAATTGCTTCGATGCGATCACCCAGCCAATCAGGTACTGGATCAGTGTTTTCGGGACCGAGGCGTTCACGTTGTAGTGTGACATCTGGTCGCCGACGCCGTAGGTGCACCAGCCGAGCGCCAGCTCGCTCAGATCGCCGGTGCCGACGACGAGCGCCTGGTGGTGGTTCGCGAGACGGAACAGGTGCGAGGTGCGTTCGCCGGCCTGCACGTTCTCGAAGGTGACGTCGCAGACGTGTTTCCCTTCGGCAAAGGGATGGCCGATATCCTTCAGCATCTGCAGACACGATGGCCTGATGTCGACCTCCGCCGCGGTCACGCCAAGCGCGCGCATCAGGGCATGTGCGTTGAGGCGGGTCGTCTCGGTCGTGGCGAACCCGGGCATGGTGAACGCCAGAACGTTGGTCCGGGGCAGCCCGAGCCGGTCCATGGCCTTGACCGCCACGATCAGAGCCTGGGATGAATCGAGGCCGCCGGAGACGCCAATCACCGCCTTGTGAATGCCGGTGCTGGCCAGCCGCTTCGTCAGCCCGTGGACCTGGATGTTGTAGGCTTCGGCACACCGCTCGTTGCGCGCAGCCGGATCGCTCGGCACATAGGGAAACCGATCCACCGCCCGCTGCAGCGGCACCGGCTGCGCCGGCCGATCGATGTCCACTGGCACGCGCCGAATCGCGGCCAGGCGGCCGCGATGATCGCCGACCGAGTCGTTAAAGCTGGTCATGCGCATCCGCTCCTGCGCCAGGCGATCGAGATCAATGTCGGCGGTGATGAGCTGCTCGTCAGCGGCGAATCGCACCGATTCGGCGAGCAGCACGCCGTTCTCGTAAACCATCGCGTGTCCGTCCCACGCCAGGTCCGTTGTCGATTCCCCCGCGCCGGCTGCGGCGTACACATAAGCCGCCAGGCACCTGGCCGACTGCGAGGCACACAGCTGGCGCCGATACTCGGCCTTGGCGATCGTGACGTTGCTCGCAGAGAGATTCAGCAGCACCGTGGCGCCGGCCAGCGCCGCGTAGGTGCTGGGGGGAATCGGCACCCACACGTCCTCGCAGATCTCGACGTGGAGGGAGCAGCCGCGAACGCCGCTGATGTCGTAGATCAGATCGGTGCCGAACGGCACCCGGGCGCCGAACAGCTCCGTCTCGCGGACCGCAGCATCGCGCCCGGCCGTGAACTGTCGCTTCTCGTAGAACTCCCGGTAATTCGGCAGATACGTCTTCGGCGTCACGCCCAGCACGCGGCCGCGATACATGACCACGGCGCAGTTGAACAGCGCGTGCTGGACGCGAAGCGGTGCGCCGACCACCAGGATCGGCGACAGCGCGCGGCTCGCGGCGATGAGACCTTCCAGGGCCTTTTCCGTCGCCTCGAGCAGGGCGTCCTGATGAAAGAGATCTTCGTTGGAGTAGGCGGAGAGACCAAGCTCCGGGAACAGCACCACTGCAGCGTGCGCGTCGGACGCCCGTCCGGCGACGTCCAGTGTCCGGTGCGCGTTGTAGTCCGGGTCGGCGACCCGCAGCGATGGAACCCCCACAGCCACACGCACGAAGCCGTGCGAGTAGATCGAATTGAACCGGACTGCGCCAGGCATTGTGAGTCACCCGCGCAGGGCTGAACGGTCGGCGACGACCGTCACCTGCATGTCCCTGGCCAGATTAACGATTCGCTGGACGAAGGCCGACGCGAACCAGGAACGCAGCACACTTGTTCTTTCCCGCGTTACGAAGATCTGGGTCACTCTATGGAGCCGCGCGAAGGTGACGATGGCCTCTGCGACGTCTGTGCCTTCGAGAATTCGCGTCTCGATTCGAAGTCCGCGCGCGAAGTTCAAATGACGTTCGAGATGCTCCCGTTCTGCCGGCGGCAGATCCAGGAGATCGGAGGTCGTCGACACATGCACCGCGAGACAGTCGGCTCGAAGATAGTCGGCGACTCGACGGCCACGGCGGATCAGCGCGGCGCTTGAGGGATCCGATGTGATGACCAGCAGCAACCGATCATCGGCTTGCGCACCTTCAGCCGCCGTTGGCGGGACCTCTGGTGGTTCGTCCGGTAACCGGCTTTCTACCGAGTACGCTGCCTGCCGCATCGCAAACTCGCGCAGGGCGACCAGCGTGGATTCCTTGAAGAAATTGGCGAGCGCCTCCTGTGCCCGTTCCGGCGTGTAGACAACGCCTCGCGCGAGCCGGTTCAGCAGGGCCCGGGGCGTGAGGTCGACCATCACGACTTCGTCGGCCTGCTTCAGCACCCAGTCCGGGATCGTCTCGCGCACGCGCACGCCGGTGCTGTGGTAGATCTGATCGTTCAGACTCTCGAGGTGCTGCACGTTCATCGTCGTCCGCACGTCGATGCCGGCGTCGAGCAGCACATGCACGTCTTCCCAGCGCTTCTGCCGGGGCGATCCGGGAATGTTGGTGTGCGGGAATTCGTCGACAACCGCCACACGAGGATGGCGCCGAAGAATGGCCTCCGTGTCCATTTCCTCGAAACGGCTGTCCCGGTACTCGATCACTCTTCGCGGAATCGTCTCGAGGCCTTCGCTCAACGCGATCGTTTCCGGTCGCGCGTGAGGCTCGAAGTAGCCGATGACGACGTCCACGCCGCGCTGCTTCAGCTCCCGGGCTTCGGTCAGCATCTGGTAGGTCTTGCCGACGCCCGCAGCATAGCCCAGGAAGACCTTCAACCGGCCGCGTGGCCGCACTTCGCCCGTCATTGCGGGAA
>JBKPAI010000200.1:0-39293 GCA_046726355.1 Acidobacteriota bacterium
ATCATGTGCCGTTGTTGATCAGCCCCTTTGGGTACAGCACGTACCGGGGGACGTGAATCGCCACCGTCTGCGCGGTCTGGTGTAATAATGTTTGATGTCCCCTGAACTGAGTTGGAATCGCTACGGAAAGTGCCGGGTCCGGCTGGTGAAGCTGCGGCGGGCTCGCGAGCCGCATGAGATTGTCGATCTCACGATCGACGTGCAGCTCGAAGGCGAGTTTGAGCACGTGTTTGTCGCCGGCGACAACGCGCTGTGCGTGGCCACGGACACGATGAAAAATACTGTGTACGCGCTCGCCCGGCACGATCCGATCGACCAGGTGGAACGGTTCGCGATGCGGCTCGCGGATCATTTCATCCGAAAACCGAAGGTGTCTCACGTGCGGATCAATGCCATCGAGCACCAGTGGGTGCGGCTCCAGGTGAATGCGACGCCTCATCCGCACGCGTTCGTGCAGCCAGCCGAGCACTGGACCACGCGAGTGGAGCGGAACAGCGGTACGACGGAGCTCGCGTCCGGCCTGGCCGGTCTGATCGTGCTGAAAACGACCGATTCGGCTTTCTCCGGCTTTCCGCGCGACCAATACACGACGCTGCCGGAAACGAACGACCGGATTCTGGCCACGTCGGTGACGGCGACGTGGAAGTACCGTGCAGGACTGAACGACTTCGGCGGCCGGCAGCGGATCCGGACCGCGCTCGTCGAGACGTTCGCCGGGCACATGAGTGCCTCGGTGCAGCACACGTTGTATGCGATGGCGGAAGCCGCTCTCGCCGCATGCGCCGACATCACGGAAATCACGCTGGCGCTGCCGAACCGGCATCATCTGCTCGCGGACCTGACGCCGTTCGGGCTGGATAACCCGAACGAAGTGTTCGTCGCGACCGACGAGCCGTATGGCTTGATCGAAGCGACGGTACGAAGAACGTAATCCCAAAGCCCGAAGCCTTACCACGATCGCCAAAGAACCGAGGATCAGATGAACCTGGGGACCACTTTCACCGGCCTGCGATTTCAGAACCCGTTCCTGCTGTCGTCCGCTCCGCCGACCGAATCGGAGTCGAACATCCTGCGCGCGTTCGACGTCGGGTGGGGCGGTGTGGTCACCAAGACGATCGGTCTTCATCCGGTTGTGAACGTCGTCGGCCCGAAGACCAAGTTTCTCCGTGCCGACGCCAATTCGCCGCGTCTGTCGATGAAGGTGCGCCCCGCCGCCGCGCTGCACTCCTCATGGAACTGGGAGCTCATCTCGGACAAGACGCTGGACTGGTGGGTTCCGCGACTGGGACGCATCAAACGTGCGTTCCCGGAACCCGTGCTCGTGGCGTCCATCATGGCCGGTTCGGGAAACGACACGGAACTGCGGAACTGGCAGCGACTCGCGACCGCCTGTCAGGAGCAGGGGTGCGATGCCCTCGAGCTGAACCTCTCGTGCCCGCACATGGACCGGCCCGACATGGGATCGAACGTCGGCCGAGACAAAGAGCTGGTCTCGATTGTGACGAAGGTCGTCAAGGACGTCGCCAAGATCCCGGTATGGGCGAAGCTTACCCCGTCGACGACCGACATTGTCCTCGAGGCGCGCGGCGCCTTCCTCGGCGGCGCCGACGCCATCTCCTCATCGAACACGTTCACGTCGCTGCCGCTCATCGACCCTGACACTCTCGAATTCGAGATCAACGTCGACGGTCTCGTCTCAACCGGCGGGCTCGGCGGCCCGGCGATCCTGCCGTTGTCGCTGGCGAAGATTTCCCAGCTCACGCAGGCCTTCCCCGACAAGAGCTTTTCCGGCATCGGCGGGATTTCAACGTTCGACCACGCCTTGAACTATTTCCTGCTCGGGTGCGGCACGGTGCAGGTGTGCACGGCAGCGATGCTGGATCACGCCATCGGCCCGAATATCATCCGTGAGCTGAAGGAAGGGCTCACCCGTTTTCTCGACAAGCAGGCCGGCCGGGGCTGGAAGGACGTGGGCGACTTCGTCGGTCTCCGCCGCGACTGCGTGGTCGCGCAGTCGAAGATTCGGCGGCCGACGGAGAAAGACTACCGGGGCGGATACGAGGCGGAGGGATATGCGGATCAGGACGAGATCGCAGCCGCCGAGCGGAAGATTCATTGAATCTCACATCTAGCCCAGCCCGTCAGGGCTGCCGGCCTTGGAGGATTTTCACAAACGAGCGGCTTCGCAGCTCGTCCAGTGTGAGGCCGCTCATCTCGAGCGCTTCCTGCTCGGTAATCGCGCCGCTGTTCATCGCGCGGAGAAAGAAGTTCAAGAGTCCCTGTCCGGTCGCCGCGTCATCGAATACTTCGCCGGCCAGCGTCGCCTGCGCGGCCTTCTGCACGAAGTTCTTCAACCGGTCCGCGGCGGCGGCCAGTCCTTCCACGAAAAACGCGTACACTGCCGCATACCGGCTCGGCAACTGTGCGGGATGAAGATCCCACCCTTGATAGAACCCGGTGATGAGCGAGTGCTGAACGTGCTCGAAATGCAGCCGCCACGCGCGATGAACCTGCTCGCGCGATCCGACGGGCATGACGTTCGTTGCTCCGTCCGACAGGCCGATTCCTGTGCCCGCCAGCGCGACCTGCATGACGTGCTTCGCGAAGTCACATGACGGATGGCGCATGTGCTGGTGCGCCGCGGTGATGCTGCAGGCGGCCGTGTAGTCATAGGTGCCGAAGTGTGCCGCGACGATGCGGCCGCCGCCTTCGGCGATGAAGCGCGGCAGCGCGACGGTCCCGTCGGGCGAGAAAATCGCCTGCGTCGTCTCGACCATGACCTCGAACCGGAGCGTCCCCGCCGGCAGCTGCCGCCAGTATTCGAACGCGTCGCATGCGGAGGCGAGCGCCGCCACCTGCTCGACCGTGGTGATCTTCGGCAGCGTCACCACGAAGTTCGTGGGAAACGTTCCGCTGGTGCGATCGAGCAGCCGCGTGAGGAACAGATCGAAGGTGCGCAGGCTGCGGCGCTTCAGCTCTTCGTTCAGCGGCTTGATGCGGATCCCAATGGATCCCGGCAGCGTTCCTGCGGACAACCCCGCCGCCACCTCGCCGGCCGTCCGGAGCGCGTGGCCGTCTTCTTCGTGTTCCGGCCGGTGTCCGAACCCGTCTTCGAAGTCGATGCGGAAATCTTCAACCGGCTCGCGCGTCAGCTTGTCGATGATGCGCGGATAGACTCGAGCGGCGAGGTCTCGATCGAGGCCGAACACCTGTGCCAGCGAACGCGCGTCGGGCGCGTGTTCCTCGAGCGTCCGCAATGCGATCGCACCGAGCTTCGCCGCGGTATCCGCCTGGAACAGGTGAGCGCCGCCGTACACGGTGTGCACCGGCTGGCGCTGTGCCGACTCGCCGGGGAAGAGCTGCGTGACACGGATATTCGCTTTGTCGAGCGCCTCGAGGAACGCGTTCAGCGCATTTTCCGGGATGGTCGTGTCCGCCATGCCGCGCAGTATAGGGCGGGTGGCGCACGTGGGGCAGGTAGGGGGCGCCCGCGGCCACCCCGAGCGAGGACATGGGAATCGGGCTTGTCCTCGATCCATTCCGCCGCGTGCCTCGGCCGATGAAGCTGCCGCTGAAGTGGATCCTTTCGCACCCCGGCGCCGACGGCCAGGGCCGTCTGAGACTCCCGATATAATCCCCGCCTTATGGCCTCCGAACGCCGGCTCGCAGACGGTCGTGTCGAGCTCGTCAGCACGAACCGGATCGAAACCAGTCCGCTCTACAACGAGGATCTCGCGCCGGTCCCGATCTCGCGACGCAACTGGTCCACGTACAACTATGCGGCGCTGTGGATCAGCATGGCGCACTGCATCCCCACCTACATGCTGGCATCGGGACTCATGGCGTCCGGCATGAACTGGTCGCAGGCGCTGATCACCATTCTCCTGGGCAACACGATCGTCCTCGTGCCCATCCTCCTCAACTCACATCCGGGCACGAAGTACGGGATCCCGTTCCCCGTGTTCGCGCGTGCGGCGTACGGCACCTTCGGTTCGAACGTGCCTGCGTTGATGCGGGCACTCGTGGCCTGCGGCTGGTTCGGGATCCAGGCGTGGATCGGCGGCGAGGCGGTGTACACCTTTTTCAGTGCGGTCATTCCAGGGTGGCCAACGCTCCTCGGGCCAGGCTTCGGCGGCCACAGTACGACAGCGTGGCTCTCGTTTCTGCTGTTCTGGGGGCTGAACATCGTCATTATCTATCGCGGCATGGACCTGGTCCGCAAAGTCGAGAACTGGGCCGCGCCGTTCGTGCTCATCATGACGGCGATCCTCCTGTGGTGGGCCATCCATCGGGCGAACGGTCTCGGTCCGCTTCTGGCGCATCCCGGCAGATTCCAGACATTTGGCGAGTTCTGGCCGGTGTTCGCGCCCTCACTGACCGCGATGATCGGCTTCTGGGCGACGCTGTCGCTGAACATGCCCGACTTCACCCGCTTCGGTCGCAGCCAGCGTGAGCAGGCGGTGGGCCAGGTCGTCGCCCTGCCGACCACGATGTCGGTGTTTGCGGCGATGGGCGTCTTGATCACCAGTGCGACCGCGATCATCTACGGCGAGGCGATCTGGGATCCCGTGCAGCTGGTCGGAAAGTTCAGCTCACCCATCGTCGTCGCCGTCTCGATGTTCACTGTTGTCGTGGCGACAGTCGCCGTCAACATCGCCGCGAACGTGGTCTCGCCGGCAAACGACTTCGCGAACGCGTTCCCGCGTGTCATTCGCTTCAAGACCGGCGGCCTGATCACGGGCGTGCTCGGCATCGTCATTCAACCGTGGAAGCTGCTCGCGGATCCGTCGGGCTACATCTACGCGTGGCTGCTGGGATATTCGGGCGGACTCGGATCGATTGCCGGCGTCCTGATCGCCGATTACTGGCTGGTGCGAGGCCGCGAGCTGAGGCTGGAAGATCTGTACCTTGCGGACGGCGTCTATCGCGGTTGGAACCTGCGCGCGATTGCGGCAACCGCGATTGGCTGTGCGCTGGCCTGGATCGGTCTGGCCGTTCCGGCCCTCAAGTCCTTGTATGATTACGCCTGGTTCGTCGGGTTCTTCGCGGCGGGCCTGGCGCACGTCGCCATGGCGCCGCGTGCATCGACCGTCGCCGCAAAATCCGCACAACTCGCAGAGCCCTGACGCGGACCACCATGGCTGCAACCCACATCACGGCGCCGTCCGCGGCGACAGTCGCCGCCGAGCGCGCGAACCAGCGAAACGCGGTGCTCGCCGGGTTCCTCGGCTGGACGCTCGATGCCTTCGACTTCTTCATCCTGACGCTGGTCATCGAGGACGTCGCGAAATCGTTCGGCCGGACGCGGCCGGAAATCGCGCTCGCGCTCACGGTGGCGCTGGCCACGAGACCGATTGGCGCCGTGATCTTCGGCATCATGGCCGACCATTGGGGCCGCCGCCTGCCCCTGATGATCAACATCGTGTTCTACGCCGTGATCTCTGTGCTGTCGGGTCTGGCCCCGTCATACCAGATCTTCATGCTCCTTCGCATGCTGTTCGGAATCGGCATGGGCGGCGAGTGGGGTGTGGGCGCTTCACTGGCGCTCGAATCGGCATCGCCCCGGCTTCGAGGCCTGCTGTCGGGACTGCTGCAGGAGGGCTACGCGATCGGCAACCTCCTGTCGGCGGTCGCGTTCCGCGCGTTGTACCCGACATTCAACACGCTGTACCCGGGCAACGGATGGCGGCTGATGTTCTTTCTCGGAGGCTTGCCGGCGCTGCTCTCGTTGTTCATCCGCGCAAAGGTGAAGGAATCGGCGGCCTGGCACGAGCACCGGACCGACTGGGTCACGTACCGCCGATCGCTTGTGAATTACACGCGCCGGTTCGCCTACCTGGTCCTGCTCATGACGATGATGAGCTTCATCTCACACGGCACGCAGGACATGTATCCGACGCTGCTCGGATCGCTGGGCTATTCGAGGACTCGCATCGCGGACGTGACGATGTTGTCGGGTATCGGCGCGATTATCGGGGGGCTGGTATTCGGCTTCTGGTCCGACCGCATCGGCAGACGGCGCGCGATGATGACCGCGATGGTGTTCGGGCTCATCGTCATCCCGTTCTGGATTGCCGGCCACAGTCCGGGCCGGATCCTAATCGGTGTGTTCTTCATGCAGTTCTTCGTCCAGGGTGCCTGGGGCGTGATCCCTGCGCACATCAACGAGCTTGCGCCCGGTCACCTGCGCGGGTTCATGCCGGGCGTGGCCTACCAGCTCGGGATTCTGTGCGCGTCGAGCATTCCCTACCTCGAGGCGTTGCTGGGCGAGCAATTCACGTACACGCAGGCGATGGGCGGCCTGATGGCCGTGGTGTTCATCGGAGGTTTCATTGTGACGCTGCTGGGGCCGGAGGCGCGTGGGGTGAGTTTTCGGAAGTAGGGGCGGTTCGCGAGCCGGCTCTGGCCGATCCAGAACGCGTCTGAGAAATGACGATCTCGCCACGGAGGACACGGAGCACCGGAGGAACAATCCTGTTTGCCGATCGCCCTTCGTCGCTCCACGCTGGGCAGAACACTCCTGAGCTTCCGAAGGTCGATTGGCAGGATCGAGCCTCCGCGTCCTCTGTGGTAATCCAGTATGTGACTGCCTTCGTTACAATGCTCGCGTCGTGGATTTGCGGCAGCTCGAGATCCTTCAGGCGATCGCCGAAACCGGCTCGTTCACGGCATGCGGGCGCAAGCTGCACGTCTCCCAGTCGGCAATCAGCCGGCAGATTCTGCTGCTCGAAGAAGAGCTCGGCGAGCCGCTGTTCCTGCGCGTGGGACGGCAGGTTCGCATGACGCCGGCCGCTGAAAGCCTGGTCCAGCTGGGTCAGCGCGTATTTCAGGACGTCCGGGAAACGCTCGGGAGCATTACCGATCGCACGACGGAACTGCGCGGAACGCTTCGCCTGTCGGGCGGGATGACCGTCTGCCTCTACGTTTTCCCGGCGCTGCTGAAGCACCTCCGCCGCGTGCACCCCCACCTCGATGTGCGCCTGACCGTTGCGACGGCGGGCCAGTCCTTGAAAGAGATCCGCGGCGGCCGGATCGATGCGGGCCTGCTGACGCTGCCGATCGACGAATCGGATGTCGTGGCGGTGCCGGTGTTGCGCGAAGAGTTGCTGCTCATCACGACACCGACGCATCCGCTGGCGCGCCGGCGGCGGGCGGCACCGCGCGACCTGGTCCGCCAGCCGTTCATCCTGTTCGAGATCGGGTCGGCGACGCGCCGGGTCATCGACCGCTTTTTCGCGAGCGAGAACATCGAGCCGACCATCGTGATGGATACCGAGAATGTCGAGATCATCAAGGCCATGGTCAAGACCGGCATGGGCATCGGGATTGTCCCGTATCAGGCCGTGGCCCGTGAAGTTCGCGCCGGACAGTTCTTCTGCACGCGAATCGAGGGTCACCAGCTGGTCCGCGAAACGGGATGGGTGTACGGCCGGGCGAACCGTGTCCCGCGAATGGTTCAGGAGGTGCTCTCGGCGTTCGAAGCTGTTCGGAGCCGTTTGCGGCTCGCTCCACCGCTGTCACGAAAACGACGCGAGTCGCTCAAGGAGGTCGGGTAGCGCAGGTAGGCCCGACAGGCGCGGGGCAGGCAGGGCAGTTAGGCCGCGTAACCCTACCTGACCGGCCTGCCCTACTCAATCCACGCGACCGACCTGACCCATATGACCCGCCAGGCATCAGCAGATTAGATGGGTCGTATTCGATCATTGTATTTCACGTCTGCTTGGGAAACCGTGTACTCTCAACTTCGAGGGAAACGATGAGCAACGATCGGGATCGAGTGATCTCCATCAGCCTTTCGGAGAGCGAGTGGCAGGCGTTCGTTGCGCGTCAGCCGCAGCCGGTCACCTGGCTGCGCGAGCGGATCCGCGACGAAGTCAACGCGCAGCAGAAGGACAGCAAGAGCGCCGCTTAGCCCGGCCGTAACCCTGCAATATCGAAGACAGTCTCTCCAGGGCGGCTGCGCACGCTGATCGACGCTCCGTGCCGTTCTGCGATGGCCTTGACGATCGACAGGCCAAGTCCCGTTCCACCCGATACTCCTGCGCGGGCCGGATCAGCTTTGTAGAACCGATCGAAAATGTGCGGCAGATGCTCTGCCGCGATGCCGGGCCCTTCATCGGCGACCGACAACGTGATGCCGCCACGCGCACGGCGCGCTTCGAGCCGGATGGCCGAGCCTGGGGGGCCGTATCTGATCGCATTGGCAGCCAGGTTCTGAATCGCCTGCTCCAGCCGGTGTCGATCGGCAGAGAGTGTTTCTGCGCCTGACCCGACGCTGGTCCGTATCGTGATGCCGGCCGCCGCGCACGTGCGCTCGTGCCGGGCGGCCACGCGATCGAAAAGCTGCGCCACCGGGACCGGGCCGACCCGCAGCTCACCGCCGCCTCCCTCGAGGCGGGCGAGATCCAGGAGCTCGCCAATCAACCGTTCGAGCCGCGCGGTTTCGTCGCTGATCACGCCGAGATAGCGGGTCTGCGTCGCTACGTCGAGCGCAATTTCCGGCATCATCAGCGTCTCGAGATAGCCGCGCATTGCCGTAATCGGGGTGTTGAGCTCATGCGACACGTCGGCGAGCAGCTGACGCCGGGCGCGGTCGGATGCTGAAAGCGCCTCGGCCCGGGCAGCCAGATCGTCCGCCATCGCGTTGAACGCCCGCGCCACGGCCGAAATCTCGTCGCCGCCTCGATCCGGTGCGCGCGCCGCGAGATCGCCCGCCCCGAGACGCCGTGCCGCCACCTCGAGCGCGCGCAGCCGCCGCCGCGCGGGCCCGAAGATCATCAGCGATGTCAGGACGGTCCCGACGATCAACACGCCGCCGGCAACGAGCGCGAGCATGGGCGCAAAGCGGCTCAGAAGGTAGCCGAAGGGGGCCTGCGGCGGCACGGCGACCACGCCCGCGAGCTGGCCATGGACGATGATCGGAAACGGTCGCACGAAGCGGAAGCCGGTCGCATCGCGCTCGAAGCGGTCGGCGAAGCGATCCGGCATTTCCCACCACGCCGGCGGAGGATGCGGCCCCCGCCCGCGCTCCGGCCGTCCGTTGTCCACGCGATCCGGACGATCGACAGGACCGCGTTCGAGCGTGCGCTCCAGCCGCGCGCGGGCCAGCCGCATCAGCGGCTCGGGAAAGGACGCGCTGCCGCTCGTCACGAGCCGCCCGTCTTTCATCAAGACGAAGAACGGATGGTTGAACTGTTTGTACTGGTCGTTGACGTACTTGTTGAGATCGAGCTGCGGGTCGCGTTCGAGTGCGTTCGTCAGATCGAGCGCGACGGTCATGCCGAGCCGTCCCGGCGACTGACCCGGCAGCGTGCGGCCAGTCTGCGACACAGCCCACACGAACAGCATCGCCTGGACGACGAGCATGGCGGCGAGAAAGGCAACAACCCCGATCGCGATGCGCCAGTAGAGGCTCTGATACCACCGCGATTGCATCTATTGACCAATGGTAATCCGGAAGGACGGAGGCACACGAGCGGACGGCCGGCATCCGCTCGCTGTCACAGACTTTTCTCATCCGCCGAGCGGGGTCGTTTGAATAATCGAACGATGACACGCGAGCTGTTATCGGCAGTCATGGTTGTCTCGGTCGCCGCTCTGAGTGGGGTCTGGCGGTCGGCCGAGAGTCGCACGCAGACGAAGCCGTCGCTAGCGGGCGCGTGGACGCTCAACAAGGACCTGAGTGACCGGCCGCCGGATCGCGACGAACGCAACGGCAGTACAGCGGGTGGCCGCAGCGGGTATGGCGGTCGCCGCGGTGGATTCGGTCGCCGCGGGATGGGAAGCGGCGGCGGCCGCGGGCCGGACGTCGACCGCGAGGCGATCGCCCGCAGACGCGAGGCGATGCGCGACATCATGGAACCTCCCGACCATCTCACCGTGACGGAGACCGAGAGCATGGTCCTCATCACCGACGCGGAAGGGCGCACCACGCGCTTGTCCCCGGACGGACGCAAGATCAAGGATGACAACACCGGGATCGAGCGGAAGACGCGATGGGAAGGGGACAAGCTCGTGTCCGAAATCAGCGGCGCGGGTCCCGGGAAAATCACTCAGAGCTACGCGGTCGATCCGGAACGGCATCAGATGCGGATCACAGCGAGCATCGAGGGTGGCCGGGGGGCACGCACTATCACGCACGTGTACGATGCGGCTCCGTAGCTGACTACGTAGTCATCAGCCATCAGCCATCAGCCATCAGTCATCAGTCCTAGTCGTCAGTCTCAGTCTCTGGGTCGTCAGCCAGACACGCCTGTGTCACTCGTCGCGACTGACCGGCGACTGACGACCACGACCGTGACTAACGACTGTCACTGAGGCTGCGACTGCCGACTGACGACCGACGGATTTACTCTTCATCCTCGTCTGCGCCGACGACGAGGCGCAGGCGGGTGGCGGGACGATCCATATCTGCCAGCAGGCTCTCGATCTTGTCCTGATAGTGGATGCTGATGTGCCGGCGAACCGCCTCGCTTGGCACCCAGACGGTGATTTGATCGCCCGAGTCGCTCGCGTATGCGGTTGTGCCGAACCAGCGGCGGAAGTCGTCGTCCGGAATGCCGCTACGGAGCCGGTCGAGAATATCGTCCCAGATGGTCATTCTGGCGTGGCCTCTGCAGCCCTTGCCCGACCATTGTACGTGGCAACGTTGTCGAACCATGTGAGACATGCTCGTCACGTTGTTCGTCGCAGTGACTCTCAGCGCCGCAGACGTCGAGCAGCACGCGGCCGCTGGCGTCGCCGCTGCGGCTGACCCTGCGGTGACCCTGCAGGACGTCAGGCGTGCTGAGGATCAACTGTCCGGCGGGCAGCAGTCTGATACTCAAACGCCCGACGAGCAGCAGGCCGGGCAGAAAAAGCCGCCGACACCACTCCGCACCGGATTACGCGCGCTGTTTGGAAACATCGTCGAGGACGTGAGGCGCCTGCCGGCAAGACCGAACCTCTACCTCGCCGCCATCGGGGGCGGTTTGGCGACGGCGACCCATCCGGCCGATCAGACCCTCAACGTCCGGTTGGGCAGCCATGACGACGCCGTGAACACCACGTGTGCCGCAGGGAAGTGATGTCATCTTCGGTGCTGCGGTCGGATCGATTGCCGGGCGCACGGTCGTGCATCACGCCGCGGATTACTGGGCGTTTACGCCCGTCGCCATGCCCGGCGCCGTGGCGATCCTGGTTGTCGTGAACAGATAGAGAGGAAGAACTACTCTTCGTCGTCCTTGTCGGTCGGTTTGCTCGTTGCGAAATTGTCAATATCTTCCAGAAGATCGTCGTCCGGTGCATCGACATCGTCGAGCGTGAAGGACCGGCCGGTCGTTTTCATCGGAATCGGACCCCGCGGCCGTTCGCCTTCCTTCTTCTTCGGCCCTTTTTGACTCCCGCGCGGTTTTGCGTCCGGGCCGAAGTTCCGGCTCCGCGCGGGTGCTGCGGGCGCCGCACCGGAATCGAACGGACGAGGACTGCCGAACCCTCCCGCTGGTCGTGGTGCTCCAAAGCCGGGGGCGGGACCAGCCGGCCGAGGCCCGCCGAATCCGCCGGGACGGGGACCGCTGAAACCGCCAGGCCTTGGACCGCCGGGCCCACGGTCTTCACGCGCCCGGGCTTCGCTCACCGCAAGCGGCCGGCCGTTGAAGACCTGTCCGTTGAACCGCTGAATCGCCTGTTCGGCTTGGGCGCGATCGGTGAATTCCACGAACGCGAAGCCGCGGGGACGCCCCGTTTCGCGATCGACCGGCAAGACCACCTGTGACGGAGGTGCGACCGTGCCGAAGTAGCTGCGCAAGTCAGCTTCAGTGGTGGCGTACGACAGATTTCCAACGAACAGGCGGACACCCAATCAACTCTCTCCTAAATTGGAAGAAGGGCAGGAAAAACAACGCAGGTAGGCAGACGCGCACACACGCTGGGAGCCGTACTTCAGTAGGCAAAAACCTTACCCGAAGTCCATCCGTCTGGCAAGCAGGGACTGCGCCATTCCGATGAGGTCTGCCCGCACGTGAATTGCGGAACTAGAGGCGCTGCGCGAGCCGCCACCCCTCGATTGACGCCGTGAGTGCCCTGAGCAACGTCGAACGGCACAAAGAACACCAACGACACAAAGGTTGAGCCTCGTTTTGGGTTCCCTGGGTGTCCGTTGAGTCGCTTCTGGTGCCCCCCACAGGGGTTGGTTGCGAACGCCGACGTGCGATCCGGGCGCACCATTCCGCGTTTACCAAATTGCAATCAGGATTCCGGATTCGCATGAACCTGTGCGGTGACCGCGGCCCGACGTCCTTGCCGTCGGATCCGGCTATAATCCGCGGGTTTTTGCCCAGGACGTGCCAGTTCATGGCGAACGGGCTCCTGGCAGGCGCGCTGCGCGCAATTTTCTTAGGCCGCGGTTCCGGAAATACCGGATTCAGCTTCACACAACTGGTCACATGAAAAGAATCCTCGCGCTTGGCGTGGCGATCGCGGCGGTGTGCTGGCTCGCGCCGCCCCGGACGCAGGCACGAACGGCGGTCGATGCGCGGTTTGAAGCGCTCGTGTCGCTCGCTGCATCGAAGATGCGTGAATATCGGGTTCCCGGCGTCGCGCTCGGAATCATCGAGGCCGGCACGACGACGATGCGGGGACTTGGCGTGACCGGCGTCGAGGATCCCATGCCCGTGACGGAACATACCGTCTTCCCGATTGCATCGATTTCCAAGACCTTCACCGCCACTGCGCTGATGCGGCTCACCGAGCAGGGCAAGGTCGATCTGCGTGCGCCCGTGCGGAAGTATCTTCCGGACTTCCGCGTCCAGGACGAAGCCGTCAGCCGCGACGTGACGATCTGGAACCTGCTGACGCATACCAGTGGCTGGGAAGGACAGATCGCAGCGCCGGATCGTGGCGAGGAGACGTTGAAGAACTTTGTGGCGACGCTCGGCGGGCTGATGCAGCTCGCGCCGCCGGGAGAAGCGTGGAGCTACAACAATGCCGGGTTCAGCGTCGCGGGGCGTGTCATCGAAACCGTGACCGGCATGTCGATTAACCATGCCATGCGCGACCTCGTGTTCAAACCGCTTGGCCTGGCGCACGCCGGGACAACCGCCGGCGACTTCATCGCGAACCGCTTTGCCATCGGTCACCTCGTGCGCGGTGACGGTCCGCCCGTCCTTCAGCGTCCGTTCGTGCCTTCGACGAGCGTCACCGCGGGCGGTGTCGGTCTGTGCCTGGCGGACCTGCTGACGTACGCGCGCTTCCACCTGGGCGACGGAACAGCGGCGGGCGGTGAACGCGTGCTCACCCGGACGAGCCTGGAACAGATGCGGACACCGCAGCTCCGCAAACAGAGCACGGACGAAGACATCGGCATCGCGTGGCACCTGCGCCCAGTCGGTCTGATCCGGGCCGCCGGACACGGCGGAACACTGGCGGGCCATATTCTTCTCCTCGAGATTGTGCCCGAGCGCCGTTTCGGGATCGCCGTTCTGACCAATTCGAATACCGGCTGGCGACTGATTCAGGACGTGGAGCGCGCCGCGCTGGCCTCGTACCACGATGCAAAGCTCCGAACGAACCAGGCAATTGGGCACCGCGGCCTCGTCGAGAGCCTCCCGGTATTCGAGCCGCTTCCTGTGCAACCTGACCTGTCAGCCTACCTTGGGCGCTACGTCAGGCCGATGAACGAGGTCGTAGTACGGGCCGATCATGGCCGCCTTCATGTGCAGGTTCGTCCCAACGATGGCGACCCGCAGCCGGACATGCCGGTGGCGTTCTACGGCCCGGATCGCGCCGTCGTCACCGAAGGGACGGATCGCGGGCAGTCGATCGAGTTCGTCCGGACGCCGGGCGGTGATGTGAAGTGGATTCGCGTCGTTGGTCGGATCGCTGTTCGCGCCCCCGAGAGATTGGGTCGCTGAACGAAGAACCAATAAAGCGGCTGGAAATGCGCCCGGGCCATGAAAAGACGTGCTCGCCACCAGCCCGTTGGCCTCTATAATCTGCCCATTCATCACATTAACGAAGCTCCGCCTCAAACCGACAAGTGACGTGTTTGCGGCGGATCTTCGTTAATAGATCCGCGGCCCGCGGCACGGCGTGGCCGCGGCCAAGCCGTGGTTGCACGGCGATTTGACACGTTCGTCCGATTCAGGCCGTGCGCGCACGGCTTAGGCGCGCGCCAGCGCGCCCGCCGGGCGGAGCGGGGCGCTCGGGGGTCCCCGCGAGCGACGGCGTTGCGGGGTCCGGCGGGGCGAAGCCCCCCGGTCTAGTCGTGCTTGCACGGCCTGAATGTGTACGAACGTGTCAAATTTGCCGTGCAAGCACGGCGTAGGCGTGCGCAGCGCGCCCGCGAGGGAGCGGAGCGGGGCGAAGGGGCCCCGCGAGCGACCGAGCCGGGGTGTGGGGCGGAGCCCCACGTTAGAGAGAGAGGTGACCAATGGGCAGCATCAACATGGGCCGTGTTGTCGTTGGCGGGCTTGTCGCAGGCGTGGTGATCAACATCAGCGAATACCTGCTCAACGCCGTTGTGCTCGCGCAGGACATGACCGACGCGCTGAAGGCGCTCAACCGGCCGCCGGTCGACAGCACCATGATCATGTGGTTCGTCGTGCTGGCGTTCGGGATCGGCGTCATGGCGGTCTGGGTGTACGCGGCGATCCGGCCGCGAATGGGCCCGGGCGTCCAGACCGCGATCTGCGCATCCCTCGTCATCTGGGGCCTCGCTTACCTGTATCCCAACCTGTCGAGTGCGATCCTCGGTCTGTTTCCAGTCAGGCTGATGGTTATCGCGACCGTGTGGGGACTCGTCGAGCTCCTTGTCGCAGGCGTCGCGGGCGCATGGATCTATACGGAAGCCTGATGCTGGAGCTGGAAGTCGGCGACCGCGGTGCCGGGCCTTCGTGTCCGCTGGACCCCGATATGGCGGCGTGAGGACCAGGTTGTTCTCGTTGATCCGGTCGTGCGCGGTTGCACAAGATCCGAGCCCGGCGTTTGACATACAACGACGACGATGGCATCGTCGTCGGGAAGGGGGAGGTCGGGCTCGGAAGTGAGATTGAAATGCGATCGAATCGAGTGTCTGCCGCGCTCCGGGAGCGGCTCGGCCACGAGGGAACCGTTCGGCCTCCTGGAGATGTTCGACGCCGAAGAAGCGGCCTGGAGTGAGCGCGTGTTGAGCCTTGGTGTTGAACGATTCGAACGACGTCTGGCCGAAGAGATCGCGACGCTCCGCGTCGCCCTCGTGCAGGCAATCCATCAGGGCCGCGTCGAGATGTTCAAGTGGTCGTTCGTGTTCTGGATCGGTCAAGTGCCGGCAACGGCCGCTCTGCTCGCCTTCATGTTCCGCATGACGGGCCGCTGAAGCGGCGCAGCGCTCGTCGCCTCAGGCGCCCCGCCCCGGCTACAATGCCTGCGATCTCCTGTCGAGGCAAGAGAGCGGGCTCTGCTGTCGTCAGGATCGTCTCCGCGTCCGCCATCGTTTTCCAGGCAGGAGCAAGTCATGTCCGACCGGAAGCTGATCGGTGAGAACTACACGCCACCCGATCTGGTGGCCAAAGTGACGGGACGCGCCAAATACGCCGAAGACTATCGAGTGGATGGCATGCTGTTCGCGAAGCTGCTTCTGAGCCCGATGCCGCATGCGCGCGTGAAGCATATCGACACGCGGGCAGCGCTGGCGATGCCCGGGGTCAAGGCCATCCTGACCGCTGACGATCTTCCGGACGCGCGGGGCGCTGAACGGGCGCTCACGAACGAACCGCTCTATCAGGGCGAACCGATCCTCGCCGTCGCGGCGGTCGACGAGCTGGCCGCCGCCGAAGCAATCGAACACATTGACGTGGCTCTCGAACCGCTTCCATTTGTCATCGATCCGCTCGACAGTCTGCGTCCCGACGGGCCCGACGGCCGCCTCGAAGGAAACGTCTGGTTCCCGGCGCCGGCATCCGGAGCGTCCGGCGGGCCGCCGCCGCGCCCGAAACTTCGGACGCTCAAGTGGACCGAAAAGGACTTCGCCGAGGCGCCAGACGGGGCGCTGCCGACCGGACCGGCTCCGGACGAATGGTCGTACGGCGATCTCGACGCCGGGTTCAAGGACGCCGCGATCATTGTCGATGAGACATTCGTGGTGCAGTCGACCGGTCACCAGCCGATGGAAACGCGCAGCGCGATGGCCTACTGGCAGAACGGCCGGCTCTATCTGCATGGATCAACGCAGAGTCTCATCCGGACCGTCGATCCGCTGGCGAACTGGGTGGGTGTCGATCCGAAGAACATCGTTCTCATCAGCGAATACTGCGGCGGCGGATTCGGGAGCAAGGGCGGCGGCTCGATCTTCATGGCGATTCCGGCGCTGCTGTCGAGGAAAGCCGGCGCTCCCGTGATGATGCGTGTCAGCCGGGAAGAAGAGCATTACATCGGACGGGCACGAACCGGCATGACCGGGCGTGCCCGCGCCGGCTTCCGCGCCGACGGGCGTCTCACGGCCCTCGATCTGTTCATCGTCGAAGACAACGGCCCGTACGGGCCGATGAACGACTACCGATCGGCCGCCAACGCGGCGTCGCTCATCTGGCAGCCGCTGGCGATGCGCTGGCGCGGAGTAGCCGTCGTTACCAACACGCCTCCCCGATCGCAGCAGCGGTCTCCGGGGCCGATGCAGGCGAACGCGATCATGGAGCCGGTCGTCACGAAGGCGGCGAAGAAGCTGGGACTGGATCAGATTGCGATCCGCCGCATCAACGCACCGGCCGGCCAAGCGGTCTATGGCGCGCCGCGGCCGAACGGGCAGCGTCCGCACGTGACGAGCGCGTTCGTCCGTGAGGCGCTCGATCGCGGCGCCGAACTGTTCAAGTGGCAAGCGCGCAAAGCGCGGGCAGGGAAGCGCGAAGGATCGAAAGTCCGGGGGATTGGCGTCGCGGTGGGACCGCATGGATCCGGTTCCATCGGCTACGACGGCCTGATGACGCTGCAGCCCGACGGCAAGCTGTACGTCCAGTCGGGCGTCGGCAATCTCGGCACGCACTCGTGCATCGATCTGGCGCGCGTCGCGGCAGAAGTTCTGGCGATGCCATGGGACAAGGTCGTCGTGAACTGGGGCAATACCGCGCACAACGTCCCGTGGTCCTGCATGTCAGTCGGAAGCCAGTCGACCCACGCGATGACCCGGGCGAATCTGGCCGGCGCCACTGATGCCCGCCAGAAGCTGCAGGAGCTCGCAGCGCACGATCTCGGTGGCGTGCCCGGCGACTACGCGCTCGGGAACGAGCGCGTCTATCGCCGCGATAATCCGTCGCGCGGCATGACCTACGCCCAGGCGTCCGCCCGCGCAATCGCACTCGGCGGCAAGTACGATGGCCACGTGCTGCCGGAAGACGTTCACCCGGTGACGAAGGCGGCCGCCGCCGCGCTGGCGGGCGTCGGGCTGATGGGTGTGGCCAAGGATACGTATCCGCGCAATGGCGACACCTACTCGTTCGTGGTCGGTTTTGCGGAGGTGGAAGTCGACGTCGAGACGGGCAAGGTACGCCTGGTCGACTACCTGGCGGTCGCCGACGTCGGCACCGTGATCAACCCGCGCAGCCTGCACGGCCAGATCCTGGGCGGCATCAACCTGGGCATCGGGCATGCGCTGTCGCAGAAATGGGTGTACGACGCGCAGTACGGCGTCCCGCTCGCGAAACGCTTTCATCAGAACAAGCCGCTCACGCTGCTCGACATTCCGGCGAAGATGCAGACCGACGCGCTGGGCCTCGCCGATCCGGAAACGCCCGTGGGCGCGCGGGGTGTCGGTGAGCCGCCGGTCGGGGCCGGCTTCGGCTCGGTGCTGAACGCGATCGCTGATGCGGTCGGGGAAGACGTTTTCCGCCGGGCGCCGGTCACGGCCGACATCGTGCTCACTTCGCTCGAGCATGGGCGCCGGATCCACGAGCTCAGGGCGCACCTCTGATTGCACGGTCAGGTCGCCACCATGGCCGGCCTGTTTGCGTGATGTTCCGGATGATGCCGCGCTAGCCTTCTTTGCGGCTCGAAGTCCTGTTCATCGCGCCGGCGAGCACGTGCCGCTGCCGGTATCACGAAATTTCTGTCCGGCCATCGGGACGAACTCCCAGACGTAGCGCCCCGGCCTGAGAATCAACTTCAGCACACCGTACGTCGTGTTGTTGCGCACCTCGCTGTTCGCGGCCGTCCGTTTGAATTCATAGACTCCTCCGCCGCCCGTGCCGACGATGAACTCGCGGATGCCGCGTTCGGGATCTGCTTTGCCTTTGTCGTCCTGCGGCGCAAACCGCTCGTAATCGTGGTCGTGGCTGCTGACGACGATATCGGCGCCGGCCTCGTAGAGCACGTGCCAGACGTCGGCCATCAGCGGGTCGCTGCCGTGTCCGCCGGAGCTGAACCGGGCGATGTGCCAGTACGCCAGCACGCACGCGGCCGGGTGCGCGGCCAGATCGTCGAGGAGCCATTTCATCTGAGGCGTGTTCTTTCGTGCCGGCGCGGCGCTGTTCAGCGCGATGATGTGCCAGGCGCCGAGGTCGTAGCTGTAATAGCCGCGTCCGCGCGGGCCCGCGTTGTCTCCGAAATAATCGAAGTACGGCCGGCCGTGATCGGTCACCAGATCGTGGTTGCCGACGGCGGGACGCGTCCGCGCCTTGTGCCGGCCCCAGGTGGGCTGGTAGCAATTCTTGAAGTCCGCGTCGGAACCGTTCTGGTAGGCGTGGTCGCCGGTCGTGAAGACCGTGCCTTCGATCGTGTCGAGGAGGGCGGCTGTCGCCCGCGCACCGCCGAGCATCTGACAGTTGGCGATGTCGCCGGCCCCCACGAGCACGACGCTGTCATCGGCGGTGGGAGAGGACGGCTGCGTGACGGCGGCCGCGCGCATCGTGGCGAGAGCGACGAGAAGGCCCGCGACCGCGTGATGCATGGCGTTCGCGGCCGACTCACCAGCCGAAGATGTAGCGCTCGCGTCTCACATCGGCGCCGCCGCGCAGCGTGCCCGTTCGCGGATCGACGCCAACCGCCACCACGCCGGTGCTCATTCCATACGGCCCGAGCACCCGGAGGCGGTGGCCGCGCGCGGTGAGCGCGTCGCGGACCGCCGGCGGAACGCGGCTCTCGATCTCGAGGGCGCCCGGTTCGCTCTCGTGGTTATCGAACGAGCTGTATGGATGCAGCGAGTTGATGCGCGGCGCCTCGATCGCCTCCTGAATTCGCTTCTCGAACACGATCAGCTGAAGCAGCACGTTCAGGATCTGCTGATCCTGGCTGTCGCCCCCCGGCGTGCTGATGGCCAGAAACGGTTTGCCGTCCTTCAGCAGCAGCGTCGGAGTCAGCGTGGTGCGCGGCCGCTTGCCGCCCGCGAGGACATTCGGGCTCGCTGGATCGAGGTCGAACACCTGCATCCGGTTCGACAGCGGCACGCCGGTGTCGCCCGCCACGAAGGCGCCGCCGATCAGCCAGCCGGAGCTCGGCGTCGCGCTGAACAGGTTGCCGTCCTTGTCCACCACATCGACGCACGTGGTGTCGCCCGCGCCGGATCCGGCCCTGGTGCCCTGCGCGTGCGGGGTGTACCGGATCGCCGGCGGCGTCACGCCCGGATCGAACGGATACGGATCGCCCACGCGGTGATCGAGCGCCGCCTGCGAACCGATGAGAGCGCGGCGTTCGGCCGCATACGCCTTCGAGAGCAGGCCGGCCAGCGGCACCTGCACGAACGCGGGATCGCCGTAGTACGCGTTGCGATCATCGTACGCGAGCTTGATCGCTTCATGGACGTGATGAATGTACTCGGCGGTGTTGTCGCCGAACGACTCGAGACGGAGTCCTTCGAGAATGTTCAGCGTCTGCAGGAGCACGGGACCCTGGTTCCAGGGCGCCGCCTTGTACACGTCGTAGCCGCGGAACGTCGTCGCGACCGGCTTTTCGACAGCGCCGTGATACCCTGCAAGATCCTCGTAGGTGAAGACGCCGCCTGCGGCGCGGTTCGCGTTCGCGATCCGGTGCGCAATGTCGCCGGTGTAGAAGGCGTCCCGTCCGGCGCGAATCGCCGCGCTGCGGTCGCGGGTGGCCGCAAAGGCCTTCTGCTCCGCGGCGACGATCGCGCGCAGCGTGCGTGCCAGGTTCGGCTGCCGGAAGACTTCGCCCACGTCGGGTACGTGGCCGCCTGGATAGTACGTGCTGGCCGACCACTCGTACTGCTCGGTGGCCTCGCGTTCGCTGATGAGAAATCCACGCAGGAACGCGTACATCGGGAACCCGTCTGCCAGCTCGATAGCAGGCTGCATCACCTGTTCGAGCCGCAGCGTGCCGTGCCGGTCGAGCGCGAGCGCCAGGGCGTCCATGACGGCAGGGATGGTCGCGCCGAGCGGACCGTTTCCCGGGATCTTTCCGTCCGCCTGGAACAGCGCGGGCGTCGCCGCTTTTGGCGCAGGTCCCTGTCCGTTGATGACGAGGATCTCGCGTGTCTTCGCGTCGTAGATCAGGACCGGCGACTCGCCGCCGAATCCGAAATGCGAGATCTCGCAGACCGCGGCCGCGAAGACCGTTGCCACGCCCGCGTCTACTGCGTTCCCGCCCTGCTGCAGCATGCGAACGCCGGCAGCGACCGAATAGTGGCGGCCTGCTGCGACGATGCCGTGCGTGCCGAGGATCTCCGGTCGCATCGTGTCCGCTCGACGGAACGGCGCCGGAGGCGGCTGTGTCCCGGACCGCGTGACGGCGGCGAGCAGCACGGCGCCGGCTATGACCAGCAGCCATCCGCTCCGAGTAAACGGCGATCTCATGCTTCAGTGATTGTATAGAATGTTGTCACCCTTGTGACACGCCCGCTCGGCATCATCTTTCTCACAATCTTCGTCAATCTGGTCGGCTTCGGAATCATTGTCCCGCTGCTGCCCTTTTACGCCGAAACGTTCGGCGCGTCTCCGGTGACGATCGGGCTGTTGTTCGCCGTGTTCTCCTTGTGTCAGCTGGTGGCGGCCCCTGCGCTCGGTGATATTTCGGATCGCTACGGCCGTCGGCCCGTCCTCGTGTTCAGCCTGGCCGGCACGGTCGTCAGCTTCGTCATGCTGGCGGTGGCGAACAGCATCGCGCTGCTGTTCGCGGCGCGCATCGTCGACGGCCTTTCAGGCGGCAACATTTCCACGGCGCGTGCCTACGTGGCTGACATTACCGGGCCGAAAGATCGTGCGCGTGCCTACGGCCTCATTGGCGCGGCATTCGGGCTCGGCTTCATTCTCGGTCCGGCCATCAGCGGTCTGTTGGCGCACGTCAGCTATACCGCGCCAATCTGGGCGGCTGCCGCTCTGACGCTGGTGGCGACCGCGATGGCCTGGCTGTGGCTGCCGGAGACGGTCCATCGGGCGCACGCTGGAACCGGCAATCCGTTGCGGTATCTGCCCGGCCTGGTTCAGCGCCCGGTCGTCCGTCGCATGCTTGTGATCGATTTCGTCTACTGGATGGCGTTCTCCGTATTCCAGACGACCTTCGCGTTGTTCGCGGCCAGACGGTTCGGATTCGATGCCCCCCGTACCGGCTACTTTCTTGCGGCGTTCGGACTGCTCGGCGCGGTGATTCAGGGCGGCATGATCCGTCCCATCGTGCACCGGCTGGGCGACCAGCCGACGTTCAGATTGGGGCTCGTCTGCGCGGCGGTGGGCCTTGTCTCCGCGGCAGCGGCTCACTCGGTCGTCGTGCTGACGATCAGCCTCGTGCCGCTGGCTTTCGGAATGGGCTTCGGCCATCCCACCGTGTCGAGTCTGGTGAGCCGGGTGGCCAGAGGAGACGAACAAGGCCGCGTGCAAGGTGCGGCGAGCGCCGTGGAGAGCCTGGGACGCACGGTCGGCCCGATCTGGGGCAACGCGTCGCTGCAGCACGCCGGCGAATCGGTTCCGTATCTGTCAGCGGCGGTATTCCTCCTCTGCACACTCCTGCTCAGCGTCGGGCTCTCTGTCGAACCCGAAGCGCACCCCTAGATCCGCTCGAAAATGCGCCGAATTCGTAATGATCTCGGCGATTGTGTAACGAAACGCTAAAGGCGCAACTGGCGCGCCACCCGGGCCCGATCTGGAGCTCAGCTGAAATCGAGCACGAAATGTCGGGCGGTGTTGCGACTTCTGTAACCGTCGATTTCGCGAGGCCGCGGATCGCGACCCCGCCGGCACACACGTTGCCTTGATACATGCGGTCGCCGCACTGGTGTGCGGCGTCCCTCCCGACGGCGCCAGGCGCCGTTCCCGATCAATTTTTTCGACGCGGATTTTGAGGACCCTGGGCTCGACACGGCGACGTGTGTCTGAGACCCGGCCTCGCGGCAGAGGAGCAGGAGATGTCGACTCTCGGGTTTGGCGCGCGTGCGGCTCGGACCGCGGTGATGGCAATGCTCGGCGTCGGCGGTTCAGTCGCGGGGGCAGGCGCACAAACGACCGTGGTGCTGAACGTCGCGGGGACGCAGGTCACGGACACCACGGTTCAGGGGGGGCTCAATGCCACTACCAACTTTTCCAAGTCAGACGTGCTTGGGACCAGCGCCGGCACGAGTTCCGACGAACTGCGACATGCACTCCTGAAATTCGACACGGATAGCACGATGCCGGCGGGCGTGGATATCGTCTCCGCAACGCTCACGCTCACCGTGAAATCCGGCGGCACCGACGCGACGCGCATCGTCGGTGCGTTTCCGATCACACGTTCGTTTGTCCAGCAGGAGGCCACGTGGACGCTTCGCCGCGGCGGGTACGCCTGGGCCACGCCGGGTGGCGATTTCGGTCCGATGGCAGCCCGCCAGGCGGTCTCGAACGTGGCCGGGGCGAAGGTGACGCTGAACGTGACCAACATCGTTCAGGAAGCGGTCAGCGGGAACTCGTCGTCGCGGTATACACGTATCGGTCTCGCCGATCTCGGTGCTTCGAGCGCAGGATCGCTCCGACAGTTCTATTCGTCAAAGACCGCCATCGCATCACTGCGTCCGGTGCTCACCGTGGTGTACGACGGCGATACCCCAAGTCCGCCGGCGCCGACGGCGGTGACGCTTCGCGTGCTGCAGTACAACACGCATCACGGCGGATGGCGGACCGACGGCATTTACGATCCGTCCCGCATCGTCGCCTGGATTGTGAAAACCAACCCCGACGTCGTTTCGATGAATGAGATCGAGGTGGGGACGGGCTGGAGCAAAGGCGCCGATCAGACGACCTTGTATCAGACGCTGCTGCAGAACGCGACCGGCCGGACCTGGTACAAGGTGTTCATGAGCCACGACGGATCGACGACCGGAAACGGCAATCTTATCCTGTCCAGATATCCGTTCATTGCAACCGCCAGCCATCTGCTGCCGGCGGGCCGGAGTGCGGTGGACGCCACGGTCTCGGTGGATGGCCGCATGATCAATGTCACGTCGACGCATCTCGACAACGTCTCGGCGGCGAACCGCCTGGCGGAGATCGCCGATCTTCTCTCCTGGGAAACGACGTTCGCCGAGCAGCGCCTGATCCTCGGCGACTACAACGCGTGGCCGGACACGGCCGAGATCGCGGCCATGAAGTCGAACTATACGGACACCTGGCTGACGGCACAAACGCTCGGCACGGCGGTGGGCAACGGCGTCACCCACGGCGAGCACCGGATTGACTACATTTTTCAATCGAAGAAGGCGACGGCGTTGAAGCTGGTCAGGGTGCAGACTTTCGACACCTCTGACGCGGACGACGTAGAGCCCTCGGATCACGAGCCGGTGCTGGCGGTGTTCGAGGTCAAGTAAACACGAAGAGCGCCTGCGAAGGGCGATGAGGGGTCACCCCGCGACTCCAATCCGCTGAGGCTAATGCGGTCTCACAAGGCCGAGCAGGCTGCGCAGGCCGTTCAATGTCTGGATCATCCCGGTGATGAGCGAAGCGTTCGCGCCGTCTCGCGGAAAAATGGCTCCCACCGATACTTCAAGACGGCTGATCAACTCCTCGGCCTTCTGGCGCTCTTGATCGGTCACGGTCGCGTCCCCTCCGACGACAGAAGCATAACAGTTCTCGCCGACAATCAGGGCATGGCCGGAACCGGCGAGATCGGCGCCACACTCGCCGCCGGCAAGTAGATCACGAACGTGGCGCCGCGTCCTGGGTCGCTTTTCACCGTAATGCCGCCTCCGTTCTGCTTCACGATGCCGTAGACGATTGAGAGCCCGAGGCCGGTGCCCTTGCCCTGCGGTTTGGTGCTGAAAAACGGCTCGAACACCCGCGTCAGCGTTTGTTCGTCCATGCCTGCTCCAGTGTCGGCGATCGTCAACCGCGCATAGCGTCCGGGTTTGGCATCGACGATCGAGGCCGCCGCCGGTTCGTCCAGCTCCACCTGATCGATCGTGACCGTAATGCGGCCGCCCTGCGGCATCGCGTCACGTGCGTTGACCACGAGATTCAGCACGAGCTGCTCGATATGGCCGGTGTCCGCGACGAGATTGACCGGCTCGGATCCGTCGACGATCGCCAGCTCGATTTCCGGTCCCATCAGCCGCCGGAGCATCGTCTCCATTCCGCGGACGACGTCGGCGAGGGCGAAGAGCCGGGGCCGCGTCGACTGCCGCCGGCTGAATGCCAGCAGCTGCCGCGTCAGGCCGGCGCCGCGTTCCACCGATCGCTTGATGTCGAGCGCCTCGTCGCGCGCGGGATCGCCGGGCCGGAGCTGAAGCAGCAGCAGATCGGCGGCGCCCATCACGCTCATCAGCATGTTGTTGAAATCGTGCGCCACGCCGGCCGCGAGCCGGCCGAGCGCCTCGAGCTTCTGCGACTGGCGCAGCTGATCCTCCAGCGCACGCCGTTCGGTGATGTCCCGGATGAACCCCGTGAGTGCGGCCCGCGCGTCGCCGCGCACCCGTGCGACGGTCAACTCGAGCGGGAATTCCGAGCCGTCGGCTCTCAAGCCGTGCGTTTCGATGTGGCGGCCCGCGAGGCGGCCGGTGCCGTGCGTGAAATACTCGGCGAGCTCGGCGACGTAGCGTGCCCGATCGGCGGCGGGCAGCAGCAGTCCGACGCTGCGGCCCAGGATGTCGAGGCGCGCGTGGCCGAACATGCGCTCGGCCGCCGGGTTGAACTCACGAATGTTCAGCTGCGAGTCCATCGTGATGATCGCATCGTGCGCAGCCTCGAGGATTGCCCCCTGCCGCGCTTCAATCTCGGCGCCGGCCCGATACAACTGGTAGGTGAGGTACAGCAGCGCCGCGGCCAGAAGCAACGTCACCCAATAGCCGGAGCTCTCCGACACGGCGATGATGGCGGCGGCCGCCGCCGCACCGATGGCGAAGCTGGGCGCACTCGACGCGAAGTCGGTCCGCCAGAGCCGCCAGACGCTCTGATTCGTCGTCAGCGCGATCGCGGCAGCGACCGGAACGGTGTTGACCAGGAAATAGGTGAGAGCCATCCCGGCGAGCGGCACTACGAGCCGCGCGTCAAGCGCGGGGTTCCTCATTCCACCCAGCCGCAGGTACACCTGGCCTGACGCCTGTACCGTCAGGACCAGGATGGCCATGTTGAACAAGGTTCGATACGGCGGGTTGCGCCCTTTCGTGTTGAAGGTGGTCTGGCTCCAGGCGGCGGCGGCGCCGACGAGCATCGTCGCGTGCGGGCCGCGCAGGATCAACGCAGCGATGTCGACCACGTATGAGACCGACATGTTCGAGCCGCTGGCGATGGGAAACTGCACCTTGAAGGCCGCGGCGAGGGTCGAGAGGAGGATCAGCAGGACGAGGGGCAGCAGCGGCTTGAAGCTGGCCAGCGGCAGCAGCACGCAAAAGACGACTGCGCCGAGCGCAATCACCGCCAGGATGTACCAACGGGCGCTTGCGGGCAGCTCCCGGAGCAAGACGTTGTCAGTATAACGAGAGCGGGCGCGGCGCGGCGGACGCCGCACCCGGCGCGGCTCTGCTGTTGACGGCGTCAAACAATTGTTTTATACAGGTGTTCGAAACCGTCGCCGGCGGCGGGCCCCGCCCTGCCCGGTCGATCACGGCCAATACCTTGAACCTTCATACGTGATGCGGAGCAGGCGATCGTTGATCGTCGGCTTGATTGCCGCCGCCGCCGCCGGCGCCTACCTGTACCTGCGTGCGGCGCCGGCCGCTCTGGTGCTGACCGGAATCGTCACGACCAACGACGTCATCGTCAGCCCGCAGATCGCCGGCCAGATCGGCGAACTGCGAGTCGTCGAGGGCGATGCGGTCACGAAGGGCCAGGTGCTCGCGGTTATCGTGCCCGACGAACTGAAGGCGGACACCGCCTACTACGCGCATAACGTCGCCGGCCTGACGTCGCAGGTGCAGGAGTCGGAAGCGGCCCTGCGCTACCAGGAGCGGCAGACGGCGGACCAGATTCATCAGGCCGAGTCGACGCTCGCCTCGACCGAGGCGCAGATGGCGGCGGCAGCAGCGGATCTCGAGAGCGCGCGGCTGACCTTCGGCCGCACGCAGGACCTGAGCGCGCGCGGCGTGGTTTCGCCCCAGGAGCTCGATCAGGCACGGACCGCAGCGGCGGCGGCGCAGGCCAAGCTGACGGCGTTGACCAGGCAGGTGGAGGCACAGCGCGCGGCGGTGCAGCTCGCGCGATCCAACGCGGAACAGATCGCTGTCCGCCGCAGCCAGGTGCGCGCGAACGAGCACATGCAGGCGGCGGCGGCCGCGCAGCAGGCGAAGGCCGATGTGCGGCTGCGGTACACGGAGCTGCGGGCACCGATCGACGGTTTCGTCGACGTGCGCGCCGCCCGGGTTGGTGAAGTGGTCGGCGCCGGACAGCCGGTGGTCACGCTCATCAATCCCGACGACCTCTGGGTCAGGGTCGACATCGAAGAGACGTATATCGACCGCATCCGCATCGGCGATCGCCTGACGGTGCGCCTGCCGTCGGGCATCGAGCGCGACGGCACCGTTTTCTATCGCGGCGCTGACGCCGGGTTCGCCACGCAGCGGGACGTGAGCCGCACGAAGCGCGACATCAAGACGTTCGAGATCCGGTTGCGCGTCGACAACCACGATCGCCGCCTCGCCGTCGGGATGACCGCGTATGTGAGATTACCGCTCGCCTGAAGGCCGGCGTGACCGGTAACGGAGCAGACGGACGAAACGGTGTGAACCGGAGAGGAACGGAGAAACGGAGCGCCAACGGGGAAGGGACGACGAGACAACCGTGAACGCCATCGACGTGCGCAACATCGTCAAGCGGTTTGGCAGCTTCACGGCCGTCAACGGGATCAGCTTCGCGGTCGCCGAAGGAGAGATCTTCGGCTTGCTGGGTCCCAATGGAGCCGGCAAATCGACGCTGATCCGGATGCTCACCACGCTGCTCCCGCCCACCGCCGGCACCGCCCTGGTCAACGGTTTCGACATCGTCCGGCAGGCGGACGATGTCCGGAAGTCGATCGGCGTCATCCCGCAGGCGATGACCAGCGATCTCGAATTGAGCGTTGAGGAGAACCTGATTATCTTCGCGAAGCTGTACGGCGTTCCCCGGCAGAAGCGGGAGCGGCTCATCGCCGAGCTCCTCGCCGCCGTCGAGCTGACGCAGTGGCGGGACCGGCAGGTGAAACACCTGTCCGGCGGCATGAGGCGGCGCGTGGAGATCGCGCGCGGCCTCGTGCACGAGCCGCGGATTTTCTTCCTCGACGAGCCGACCACCGGCCTCGATCCGGTGTCTCGTGTAGCGGTCTGGGAGATGCTGCAGGCCATCAAAGCCGAGCGCCGCCTCACCGTGCTGCTCACCACGCACTATATGGACGAAGCCGACAGGCTGTGCGACCGGGTTGCCATCGTCGACCACGGGGAATTGAAGGCGCTCGATTCGCCGCTGAAGCTGAAAGCGTCGATTCCCGGCAAGAACGTCCTCGACGTCAGCTTCTCCGCGAGGCCGGCAGGCTGGCCGGTGCGCCTGCAGCAGCTCGCTGACGTCGAGAGCGTGGTCGAGCACGACGAGGTCTTCCGGATCGCCTCACGGAACGGCCCGGCGACGACCCTCGCGCTGATGGAGGCGGCGGCCCGCGCGAACGTCACCATCCAGTCGCTGTCGGTCCAGAGCACGTCGCTTGACGATGTGTTCGTGCACTACACGGGCCGGGCGCTCCGCGATGCGCTGCAGGAGGCCAATCCGCTCGATCGCGGGTTCATGATTCGGAGGGAGTAACGGCCCGTTGGCCCAGAGCCAAGAGGCAGGAGTCGTGCGCCGAGAGCCGTGAGCAACATCCATGTACCGAGCCTGGGCCATCATTGAACGCGAGCTGCGCCGCTTTCGCCGCAGCCCGGTCCTCATCGCGATGTCGATGACGTTCCCGATCGTGCAGCTCGTCGTGCTCGGCTATGCCTTCGGCGGCAACGTGAAACACCTGAAGGTGGCGATCGTCGATCAGGATCGCGGCGTGCCGGCGGTGAAGGTCCGCGAGCTGGCGTCGGCCGTCTCGTCCGGGGCCAGGACGATCGATACCATCGACTACGCCGATCAGGGCCAGGCACTCACCGATCTGCGCAATGGGCGGGTCAACGGCGTTCTCACGATTCCGCCCGAGTTTTCGCGGCGGGTCCTCGAGCGCAACGAGCCGCGCGTCGCGCTTATCGCCGACAACACCGATAATTTCGTGTCGAACGCGCTGGCCGCCACGCTCGGCAGCCTGGTGACGGCGTACAACACGCCGGGAAACCCCCCGCGCCTCCGCGGCGAGGCGACGCTCGACGTCGTCGAGGTCTATCCGTACGTACCGTATGTGCAGTACCTGTTGCCCGGATCGGTGGTGATGTCCATCTTCATGATGGTGATGATCGGCGGCGGGATCATCTTCATCGACGACAAGGCGCGCGGACTGCACGAGGGCTATCTCGTCACGCCAATCTCGAAGTTCGAGCTGATCGCCGGCTTCAACGTCTCCGGAACAATCAAGGCGGTCATCGCCGGTATGTTCCTGATCATCATCGGATCGATCATTGCCGGCATCCCGAACCCGTTCGATCCGGCCCGGCTGATGCGCCTGTTCGTGGTGGTCGTCGTCACCTCGTTCGCCTTGATCAGCCTGATGTTCCTGCTGATGGTCCGCGTGACCGATCCGCTGCTGCCGCGCGCGACCTTCGGGATCCTGAACACGGTCCTGTACTTCCCGAGTGGCGCGGTGTATCCGCAGCAGGGCTTTCCCGGCTGGATGCAGGTGATCGCGGTGATTGATCCGTTCACCTACTCCGTGCACGCATTCAAGAGCCTGCTGCTGAAGAACACGGGCTTCATCGCCATCGGCTCGGACCTGGCGTTTCTGCTGCTGTTCTCGACCGTCGCCATGACCGCCGCCACCATGCTGTTCAAGCGCACGCTATGAAAAAAGCGATGGGGCCGCTCGCGTCGGCTGTTCATCATTCGGCCGAGCCGGTGCGCCGCGCGGCGGCGGTGGGCCGGCGGAACCGGGACCGGGAAACACGCGAACGCCTGCTCGCGGCGGCGGGACGGCTCTTCGCCGATCGCGGGTTCCGGAAGGTGACCGTCCGGGAAATCTGCCGAACCGCCGGGGCGAACGTGGCGGCGGTGAACTACCACTTTGGCGACAAGCTCGGTCTGTATCGCGAGGTGCTGCAGGGAGCGATCGACGTGATGCGCGCCACCACCGATGCCGCGCGCCAGGCCGGGGCAGGCCGGCGCCCGGACGAGCGGCTGCGCCGCTACATTGTGACCTGGATGCGTCGCCTGCTGGCCTCCGATGATCATCTCTGGCTGCACCGGTTAATCACCCGCGAGATCAACGATCCGACGCCGGCGCTCGATGCGCTGGTCGAGCAGGGCGTCCGGCCGCGCATCGAATACCTGTCGCGTCTGGTCTCTGAAATCCTGGATGCCGCTCCTTCCGACGAGCGCGTGCTGCGCTGCGTTGCCAGCATTCAGGCGCAGGCGGTCGCCTACCTGCCAAACCCAATCGCCGCGCGGCTCGGGCTCGCGTTCAAGCCGTCGCGGGCCAACATCGAGGCAGTGGCGGCCCACATTGCCGACTTCTCGATTGCCGGTGTGCACGCGGCCGGCCGCCGCCGCGGGTGAAATTAGTGCTGACTTTCACAATTACGGTGGCATTCGGCCGGCGATGCATCCCGTCTGGCTGCGTTGCTCGGCGCTCAAATATTCCCGATACTCTCGCGCCTCGCGCCTTGCCAGACGGGCGCCTCGCCGCCCTCGGTGCGTCACCGTAATCATGAAAGGCAGTACTCAGAAACGCAGGTGGGATTCGATGTCTTTTCGCACAGATCTCCTGCACGGCCGCGTGGCGCTCGTCACCGGCGGCGGCACCGGCATCTGCCGCGGCATTGCGCTGGCGTTCGCCGCGCACGGCTGCGACGTGGCCGTCACGAGCCGCAGCATCGAACATCTCGAGGCTGCCGTGATGGAGCTGCGGTCGGTCGGCCGTCGCGCCGTGGCAGCAGCTGCGGACGTGCGCGATCCCGCGGCGGTGGATCGCGTGGTTGCGACGACGATCGCCGAGCTTGGCCGCCTCGATATTCTCGTCAACGGGGCGGCGGGCAATTTCATCTGCCGCGCCGAGGAGCTGTCGCCGAACGGCTTCGGCGCCGTCGTAGACATCGATCTCAAAGGCACCTTCCATGTATCCCGCGCGGCGCTGCCGCATCTCAAAGCGCGGGGCGGAGTGATCCTCAATATCAGTGCGACCTTGCAGTATCTCGGGACGATGGGTCAGTCGCACGCCGCTGCGGCCAAAGCGGGAATCGATTCCCTGACCCGCACGCTCGCCTGCGAGTGGGGCCCGTACGGTATTCGCGTCAATGGCATCGCCCCCGGGCCGGTCGAGGGGACGGAAGGTGTTCGCCGGCTCACCACCGAAGAGTCGCGCGCGGCTGCCATCCGTGGTTGTCCGCTCGGCCGCATGGCCGCCATCCGCGACATCGCCGACGCGGCGCTGTTTCTGTGCTCTGACGCGGCCTCCTTCGTAAACGGGGTGACCCTGGTCGTGGACGGCGGCCTCTGGCTGCGATCGGCGAGGATACTGGGTGAGTAGCGTCGTCATCCCGCGATCGCCTGGACAGTCGCGCGGAACTGTCGCCGGAGTGTTGCGCTTTGCCCGTGGCCAGTAATGACACGCGCGACTGGGCGGCCGGGGTGTGCGCGGGCGTCTACGCCTCGGGCATTCGAGACGTCGTCTATGTTCCCGACAATCCCTTGTCCCATGTCCTGCGCGCCTTCCAAGCCGGGTACGGGGACGTCCGGCTCGTGCTGGCCACACGCGAGGAGGAGGCGATGGGCATCGCGGCAGGTCTCTATCTTGGCGGCCGCAGACCCGCGGTACTGCTGCAGTCGAGCGGCATCGGCAACTCGCTCAATGCGATGACGTCGCTGCTGCTTCCGTATCAGATCCCGATCGTGATGATTGTGAGCCTGCGCGGCGACGCCGGAGAGTGGAATGCGGCGCAGGTCCCGATGGGACGCGCCGTCCGTGCGATCTTCGACGCGATAGGCGTTCCACATTCAACCGTCGAATCAGCCGGCGCGGCCCTGGCAACCGTGAAGGTGGCCGCGCAGACGGCCTTCGATACGCGGGTGGCCGCCGCCTGTCTGTTGCCGCGACGCGTCACCACCGGGCTGGAGCTCGAGTCCATTCCCGGTGCCAGGCCCGGCTCATGACACGATTGGAAGCGACTCGTGTGGTCGTGGACGCGGCCGGTGAAGCGCCGATTGTCGCCAGCCTGGGCCATCCGGCCTACGATCTCTTCGACGCGCGCGATCGGCCGCAGAACTTCTACACCTGGGGCAGCATGGGGCTGGCGTCGTCGATTGGGCTGGGCATTGCGCTGGCACGGCCCGACCTGCGCGTGTTCGTCATCGACGGTGACGGATCGCTGCTCATGAATCTCGGGTCGCTCGCGACGATCGGACTGCTTCGGCCGGCGAACCTGGCGCTCGTCGTCATGGACAATGAAGAGTACGGCACGACCGGCGGCCAACAGACGCCGACTGCCCGCGGCGCGGACCTGGCCGCGGCCGCCAGCGCGATGGCGATTCCTGCGGTCACCGTCGTACGAGGCGAGCCGGAGCTGAGGGCTGCCCTCGGCGTGTCGCGTGTGATTGTTGCCAAGGTCGCTGAATCAGCGCCGGCAAGCCGGCCGCCCACCGACTGCGTCTTTCTCAAACAACGATTCATGGCGGCGATCGGCAATCCTGAAGCCGCCACACGGGGACAATGTTAGCGTTTGCGGAATTCGTCGCGCGCGCGGTGCCGCCGGTCGAGGCACGCCGTTCCGCGGCGCGCGCCGTCCTCGACACCATCGGGGTCACGCTGGCCGGCGCCTCTGAAGCCGCGGCGCAATCGGTCCAGCGGGTCATCGGCCAGGACTCGGATGCCGGACCGTGCCGCGTCATCGGCACGGCCTTGCGCACCAGCGCAACAGATGCGGCGCTGGCCAACGGCACCGCGGCGCACGCGCACGATTACGACGACATGTGCTTCGTATCGCTCGCTCATCCGAGCGCGCCGCTGGTCGCCGCGGCGCTGGCGGCGGGCGAAGTCGCCGCGGCGTCCGGCCGGGCGCTGCTCGATGCCTACGTGGTCGGGTTCGAGATCGAAGGCCGCCTCGGCCGCGCGATGAACCCCCGCCACTATCAGCGGGGATGGCATTGCACGTCGACGCTCGGCACGATTGGAGCGGCGGCGGCCGCCGCCCGCCTGCTCGCGCTCGCCCCGGCGGCGGCCGCACACGCGCTTGCCATTGCGGCATCCGAAGCGTGCGGTCTGAAGGAAAACTTCGGCACGATGGTCAAGCCGTTGCATGCCGGCCTCGCGGCCCGCAATGGCGTGCTGGCGGCGCTTCTCGCGCAGGCAGGCATGACGGCGAGCTCCGCCGCGATTGAAGGCCCGCAGGGGCTGCTCGCCGCCATGGACAGCGAATTGCCGGCACTCGGCGCCTGTATCGGCGATCTCGGCAGCCGTTGGGAAATTCTCGACACCGGCATTTCCGTCAAGCTTTATCCGTCATGCGCGGCGACACATCCGGCACTCGACGCGCTCCTCGATCTGAAACGGCACGAGCCGTTCGCCGCGGACGACGTCGAACGCATCGAAATCGGCGTCGATGCAATCACGCCGACAGTGCTGCTCTACGATCGTCCCTCGACCGGCCTGGAAGGAAAGTTCAGCATGCCATACTGCGCCGCCGCCGCCGTCCTCGATGGTTGCGTCGGCCTCGAGACATTCGCGGCGGATCGGCTGAATCATCCGGCGCGTGCCGCCCTGTGTGGGCGCGTCACCATGTACGTTGATGCGACATTGGATTCCACGGCGCCCGCCCTGACGCAGGCTCGTGTTCGCATACGGCTGAAGGACGGCCGCGTGCTCGCGGCCGATGCGAACGGTGCGCGCGGCTACCCCGATCGTCCGGCGACCGGCGAGCAGCTGGCAGCCAAGTTTCTCGCTTGCGCGGTGCGCGCGTTGCCCGAAGCTCGCGCCCGGCAGGCGCTCGAGGCGTGTCAGGCCATCGACAGCGCTCTCGACATCAGAAATCTGACGAATCTGTGCGGGTCAGAGGGAGGAACGATATGAGCGGGAGATCACGCGGTTTCCTCGCATGGCCGGAGACGGCGCTATGGCTTGCCGCGCTCGGCACCCTGGCCGGCGCACAGAACAGTTCGCAGTTCAGAGACTGGAAGTCCAGCCTGGACCGGACGGCGCTCACCGCCCACGCAGGGTGCTCATCTCTCGTCGCGCTCACCGGGTTCGAGTTGTCGGTGACAACGGCGACGATCGTGCCGGCCGCCGGCGACACGCCGGAATTCTGCCGCGCTGCCGGACAGATTCAGCCCGAGATCCGGTTCGAGGTCGGCCTGCCAAGCGCCTGGAACGGCCGCCTCTACATGTTCGGGAATGGCGGATACGCCGGCGAAGCGCTCGATGCGCCGGGACGCGTCGCCACGATGCGGCGCGCGCTGGCGCGGGGGTTTGCCACCGCACAGATGAACACCGGGCACGATGCGGCGGCCGAGCCGCTCGGCACGTTTGCGGCCAATCCGCAGAAGTTTCTCGATTACGCGTACCGCGGCGTGCACGTGACGACGCTCGCAGCGAAACGCCTGCTGCAGGCGTACTACGACCACGCTCCCCGGTATTCCTATTTCGACGGGTGTTCCACCGGCGGCCGTCAGGGCCTGGTCTCGGCGCAGCGTTTTCCCGACGACTTCGACGGCATCGTCGCCGGCGCGCCGGTCCTGGACTTTTCCGGGACGATGATTGGCTATGTCAATAACCAGCGCGCGCTCTCGGCGGCCCCGATCGGCGCTGACAAGCTGAAGCCGATCGCCGACGCCGTCTATGCGAAGTGCGATGCGGCCGATGGCCTGAGCGACGGGTTGATCGACGACCCGCGGCGCTGTGCGTTCAAGCCCTCCGATCTTCCGCACTGTCCCGACGATGCCGACGGGCCCGCATGCTTCACGGCGGCGCAAATCCGCACGCTCGACGCGATCTACGGTGGTGTGACACGCAATGGCGTCGAGCTGGCGCCCGGCTGGCCGCCGGGCGCAGAGATCGCCGCGCCGGCGCCGAACGGCGGGTCGTCGAGCGGCTGGCTGCCGTGGTTTGTCGCTGCACCCAACGCGCGGCCGATCGAGGTGCTGTTCGGCGAGACCTTCTTCAAACACATGGCGTTTGGACGCCCGAACCCGAGCTACGACTGGCTGACGTTCAACATCGACAACGATTACGACAAGCTGCAGGCGACGCGCAGCGCGCTCGACGCCACCGATCCGGATCTGTCGCGTTTCAAGGCGCGCGGCGGAAAGATGGTCAGCTATTTCGGCTGGGCCGATCCGGCGTTGAACCCGATGATGGGCGTGAACTATTACGAGAGCGTCTTGCGGCGAATGGGACCGTCCACGACCGAGTTCTACCGGCTGTTCATGGTGCCGGGCATGTTCCACTGCGGCGGCGGCATCGGCGTGAGCACGTTCGACACATTCACGCCGCTGGTGGAATGGGTGGAGAAGGGCGAGGCGCCGCGATCGATCATCGGATCGCGGCTGGTGGACGGGAAGCCCGTGCGCACGCGGCCGTTGTGTCCGTATCCGGAGGTCGCGCGCTACAAGGGATCGGGGAGCATCGACGAGGCCGCCAGCTTCACGTGTGCGAGACCGTAGACCGCACTACCCTGGCGGGCGGACCTGACCACCTCCGCTAAAGCTACGGTGGTCCGCCGTAGCCTTGGCGAAGGCGGAAGGCGCCGCACGACACCGGGCGGACCTGGAGGTCCCAGTTACACCTGGGACTTGACGGCGCGGGCGACACTCGGCTCGTGGCCGCGCTTCCACACCATGAACGTCCGCTTGAACTCGATCACCGGCGTGCCGTGCTGGTTGATTCCGATCGTCTTCACCCGGACCAGGCCGACGTCAGGCCGTGATCTGGATTCGCGCGTCTCGAGGACCTCGCTCCGCGCGTAGATGGTGTCGCCCTCGAATACCGGGTGCGGCAGTCTCACTTCGTCCCAGCCAAGATTGGCCACGGCGTTCTGCGTCAGATCGGTGACGGACAGGCCGGTAACCAGGGCCAGCGTGAAACACGAGTTCATCAGCGGTCGGCCGAACTCCGTCCGGCCCGCGTACTCCGCATCGAAGTGAATCGGATTGGTGTTCATCGTGAGGCACGTGAACCACACGTTGTCGGCGGCCAGCAGCGTCCGGCCAAGCGGGTGCTCGTAGACATCGCCGACCGCAAAATCTTCGTAGAGGCGTCCGGTCCACCCTGGCTTCGTGGGCATTTCAGACAATCCCCCTGCTCCGCCAGCGCCCGATCGTTCCGCTGTCGATCCCGAGCTCATGGAGAATCCCGTCGGTGTGCTGCCCCGCAGCCGGCACCTCCCCCATGACCGGCTCGACGCCGGCAATGCGGGCCGGCGGCACGACCGCACGGAGCAAGCCGACCGGTGATCCGATCTGCCGCCAGCAGTCGCGGGCGAGCAGCTGCGGGTGCGAGAGGAAACCGTGGACGGAATTCATCTGCGCGTAGGCGATGCGTGCGCCGGCGAGGCGTGCGATCACCTCGCAGGTCGAGAGCGGCGCAAACGCCGATTCAATCACGTCGACGAGGGCTTGCCGGTTTGCCACGCGCGCCGAATTGGTGCGGAACCGGTCCATGTCGGCAAGCGCCGGCTGTTGGAGAACGTCGGTGCAGAAACGGACCCATTCGCGGGCATTCTGAACGGCGAGGTAGACGCGGCCGCCATCGCCGGCGCGAAAAGGTCCATACGGCGCAATCGACGCGTGACTGGCACCGCTCGGCCGCGGCGGCGATCCGCCGTAAGCCGCGTAGTACGCCGCCGGCTGCATCCATTCGCCCAGCGCGTCGAACAGCGAGACGTCGATTGACGTCCCGTCCCCTGTCGCGCTGCGCGCGAGGAGCGCCGTCAGAATGCCGGAGAAGGCATACATGCCCGCGGCGATGTCCGCAGCCGAAATGCCGGCTTTTGCCGGCTGGTCTTCGGTCCCGGTGATGGAGATCAATCCGACTTCACTCTGCACCAGAAGGTCGTACGCCTTGTGATCCGCGTACGGACCGGATGTGCCGTAACCGGAGACGGTGCACACGATCAGCTTCGGATACCGCGCCCGGAGATCGGCCGCGCGCGTTCCGAAGCGGTCCGCGGCGCCCGGGGCGAGATTCTGGATGAACACGTCGGCGCGCTCCAGCAGCCGCTGCAAAACCTGCAGGCCTTCGGGCTGTTTCAGATCCAGCGTCAGCGATTCCTTGGACCGGTTCAGCCAGACAAAGTAGCTCGACATGCCCCTGACAGTCGCGTCGTAGCTGCGCGCGAAGTCGCCTCCGTCGGGCCGCTCGATCTTGATGACGCGCGCGCCCAGGTCGGCGAGATGACGCGTTGCGAACGGCGCGGCGACCGCCTGCTCGAGCGCGACCACGGTGACGTGCGCAAGAGGACGCATGGGCGGGCTAATACGACCGCGGCAAGCCAAGTACGTGCTCGGCGACGTAGGCCAGAATCAGGTTGGTGGAGATCGGCGCCACCTGGTAGAGCCGCGTCTCCCGGAATTTCCGTTCCACGTCGTAGTCTTCGGCAAACCCGAATCCGCCGTGCGTCTGGATCGCCACGTTGGCGGCCTCCCATGATGCATCGGCGGCCAGCAGCTTGGCCATGTTGGCTTCAGCACCACAGGGCTCGCCACGATCGAACAGATCGGCCGCGCGAGAGCGCATCAGATCCGCCGCTTCGACGTTGACGTGCGCGCGCGCGATCGGAAACTGCACGCCCTGGTTCTTGCCGATGGGCCGATTGAAGACGACGCGCTGCCTGGCGTACGCCGATGCCCGATCCACGAACCAGCGTCCGTCGCCGATGCACTCGGCGGCAATGAGAATCCGTTCGGCGTTCAGGCCGTCGAGGAGATACCGGAATCCTTTGCCTTCCTCCCCGACCAGCGCGTCGGCAGGCACTTCGAGGTCGTCGAAGAACAGCTCGGTGGTGGCGTGGTTCATCATCGTGCGCACGGGGCGAATCGTCAGGCCCCGGCCCACGGCGTGGCGCAGGTCGACCAGCAGGATCGAGAGCCCGTCGGTTCGTTTGGCCACCCGTTCGATCGGCGTGGTCCGGACGACGAGCAGCATCAGGTCCGAGTGTTCCGCGCGGGAGATCCACACTTTCTGCCCGCGGACGACGTAGATGTCGTCGCTGCGCGCGGCCACGGTCTTCAGCTGCGTCGTATCGGAGCCGGTCGTCGGTTCGGTCACGGCAAAGGCCTGCAGCCGGAGCTCGCCGCGTGCAATCTTCGGCAGATAGGCGCGCTTTTGCGCCTCGGACCCGTGCCGCAGCAACGTGCCCATCGTGTACATCTGCGCGTGGCACGCGGCCGCGTTGCCGCCGCTCCGGTTGATCTCTTCGAGGATGATGGATGCTTCCATGACCCCGAGACCGGAACCGCCGTACTCTTCGGGAATCAGCGCGGCGAGATATCCGGCCTCGGTCAGCGCGCGGACGAACGCATCGGGATAACCGCGGCGCGCGTCGAGCTCGCGCCAGTAAGGATCCGGAAACGCTCGGCAGAGATCGCGGACCGCGCGGCGCAGGTCCTGATGCAGGTCGACGGCCGGCACGGGGTGATGATAGACCAGTGTACGATGCACCACATGGGAGGCTGTTGATGCGAGCCCGAAATGTCCTTCTCGTCGGGGCGCTGGCGATTGCCGCGAGTGCCGGGGCGCCAGCCCACGCCCAGCCGTCATCGTCCAGGCTGCTCGTCCTCAACAAGGAAGATGCGACACTCGCGTCCGTTGACCCGGTGTCGGGCAGAGTTCTGGGTACGGTGCCCGTGGGTCAGGGACCACACGAGCTCGTCGCCACGCCCGATGGCAAATGGGCGTTCGCCAGCAACTATGGAGGCGGGCAGGCGCCGGGCCATACCATCTCGATGATCGACACTGCCGCGCTGAAGGAAATCCGCCGCATTGACGTCGCGCCGCTGAACCGCCCCCACGGCCTCGCGTTTGCGAACGGGAAGCTGTACTTCACCGCCGAAGCCAACCAGGCGATTGCGCGCTACGATCCGGCGGCGGACAAGATCGACTGGCAGTTCGAGACCGGTCAGAATGCGACACACATGGTGCTGCTGAGCAAAGACGCGAAGACGATTTTCACGTCGAACATCGCGTCCGACAGCATCTCGCAGATCGTGCAGGCGCCCGGCGGCACCTGGACGCAGACGGTGATGCCAGTCGGCAAAGGACCGGAAGGAATCGACCTGTCGCCCGACGGCAGGGAACTCTGGACCGCGCACTCGCGAGACGGAGGCGTTTCGGTCATCGACGCGGCGCACGGAAAAGTCACCGCGACCTTCGACGTGGCCACGAAACGCTCGAATCGCATCAAGCTGACTCATGACGGCAAGTACGCCCTCATCTCTGATCTCGAGGCCGGCGATCTCGTCGTTCTCGACGCGCCGGCTCGGAAGGTCATCAAGCGCATCCCGCTCGGCCGGATGCCTGAAGGCCTCCTGCTTTCACCGGACGGGTCGCGCGCGTTCGTCGCGGTCAACGGCGACAATCAGGTCGCCGTGATCGATCTCAGGACATGGCAGGTCTCGCGCCGCCTCGACACAGGCAAAGGGCCGGATGGAATGGCGTGGAAACCCTGAGATTGCTGATTGCTGGTTGTTGGTTGTTGATTGTTGATTGTTGATTGCTGATTGCTGATTGCTGATTGCTGATTGCTCAGAGCAGTGTCCAAAAACCAATCACCAATCAACAATCAGCAATCATCAATCAACAATCTCGTCCTACCAAGATGGGTAGTGTCCTCCTGCCGGCGGCGGCCGTACCATTCGGTCATGCTC